>JAPLUW010000001.1:0-41248 GCA_026397405.1 Candidatus Adlerbacteria bacterium
TACTACGTCTGTGCTTCGTGGACATATTAGTGGTATGTCTTAATTGCTAAAGCCGCTGCTCCCGCAGCGGCTTTTAGTATGGCATCGCCTTCAAACGTACACTCCGGCTAAAGCCGGAGGTTTTTAGGGATAAGAAAAAGCCCGGCGTTTCCGCCAGGCTTTGAAATGGGTTCCCGGCGACACATGTCACTCGTGCGCAGTAAATCCGCATTCGGAGCAAATCATGAGGTAAAAATCCCACTTGGTCTTGACCTCGGCGATCTTCTCGTCTGAGAACCTAACGACCGTTTCCCGGAACTGCGGCATTCGCTGGAGTTCGCATTCAAAGTCTTCGCACAGACTCCATGTGTCGAGCGAATCGATGGATGAATCCCTAAAGAGCGAGTCCCTCGACATCTCCACCAACCGGTGGATAGGAGCTCCTAAATCTGGCTCCTGGTCTTTGCTCAGCTTCGAGCCCATCGCTTCGAAGTCGGCGTAGCTGAAAGATCTCACTTGCAATGCGTCGGGCATCGCGCCCTCCCCTGCTGAATTGAAAGAACATGTGAAGGATAGTCTTTCGCCCGAAGGAGGTCAATCAAAATAATTTCTAGTGCGTGATATCCTTACGGGGTGAAAGAAGCTTTTGCAGTTACGGCAGCACTCCTTGCGATTGGCGGCAACCTCCCCTACCTGTTCGACATTGTGCGCGGGCGCGTCAAACCACACCCCTACACCTGGCTCGTGTGGTCGATTGTGTCGTGCATTATATTTTTTGGACAACTTGCAAAAGGGGCCGGCTGGGGCGTCCTGCCCACGGGCGCATCGGAAATTTTTACACTGATTATTTTCGTTTTTTCGCTCCGCTACGGATTTAAAAAAATCACACGGACCGATACAGCTTTTTTGATTGTCGCATTGCTGGGGCTTATTCCCTGGTTGCTGACCCACGACCCGACGCTGTCGGTAATTATTGCCGTAAGCATCGACATGATTGCGTTTGCCCCGACGTTCCGCAAAACATGGAAGCATCCTGCGACTGAAACTCCTATTCTTTTTGGTTCAAACGTGCTCCGGCACGCCTTGGCGCTGTGTTCGCTCCAGGCGTACAACATCGCCACTACACTCCACTCAATTGTCATGATATTGGCCAACACGGCGATGACTCTTATCATCATGTTGAGGCGCAAAAGGTAAGGTGTATACTTCACATATGGATACCGACCTTGACCGCGCGCGCAAAGACGCACTCGCTTTCATTACCCGCCACAAAACAGGCGTGCTTGCGACAGTTTCAGAAACCGGCGACGCACATTCGAGCCCCCGCTCATTGATGAAGCATTTCTCAGCGGCCTCCTCTCCGAAGGGAAGCTCCTGATGTGCGGCACCATGTACCGTTCTAGCGGCGTGAGACACGCAGTAGTTCTGTACGGCTCATCAGACCAATACATGCACATCATTGATCCTCTCGAAGGAAAACTCTCCCTGACCGGAAGTAGCTTCGTGAGGATCATGCAAACGTTCGCCGGAGTGTGGTGTATCTCCGTCGCAACGAAATGAACGAAACGTGCGCAGATGTGCCACACTGGACCCTTCTCAAAAGGGTCCTTTTCTTATATAACTGCATCATATGGAAGGTCACGACCATGGTCTACAAAAACACATTCTTTATATTCCCGGTACGAGCGGGCTCGAAGACATGAATCGAATACAGCAACTTGGTAGGAAGGCCGAGCACGCCGGTTTCAATTTTTCTTTTCTTCAAACTTGGAGCAGTGCTGCAGACTTGCAATCGAAAACCCTGCACCAAATAGTAGAGAGCCTAGACAACGCAATCGCATCACTACATACGGGTGAACTATATGTAGTAGCGAAGAGTTTCGGCGCAGGGATAATGCTTTTGCATACTTGGCCACGGATATCAAAGATGGTTCTGTGGGCTCCTGCCGTAGAGCTCGCAGATAAGAATTCGTTTGACGCTATCAAACAGTCCGAACTGAAGGACCTGACATTTGCTGATATCACTACAGATGAAGAAACTTTGAGTCAAATCAAAACTGAAATTTTAATCCTGCGTGGGACAGAAGACGATGTCGTGCCGCTCGCGCCTTTGCAATTGATCACTAAGAACCTATCCCGAGGACAATTGAAAGAATTGCCAGGTATGGGGCATTCGCCCAAAACAGAGCAGGAATTAGACTTGCTAATAGAAAATTCCATTCAATTTTTAAAGTAAGTTTTGGAAACCGATTCTTTGTGCCCACTCCAATACCATCAATTCCCTACTGACTTGTATCCAATTTACGGTTCTGAACCTGTCCACGAGCGGGAGCAACTGAAATCTCGTTAATTTTATAGGGTCATTTTTGTATACCTGAGCAGGACTTAGGACTTGCCTGAATGTTATACTCATTGAATGGAATCTGTAACATCTATCGGTCGCCGAATGCTGAACAAAGTACCAGAGGTAACCATTTTCTTCTGGATTATTAAAATCCTCTGCACAACTGTTGGTGAAACCGCGGCCGACTATCTAAATGAAACTCTAGGGTTTGGACTGACTAATACGACCTATGTGATGGGCGCACTTCTTTTTGCCGCACTCGTCTATCAATTTCTACTCCGAAAATATGTACCGTGGATATACTGGCTCGCGGTAGTGCTCATCAGCATTGTTGGCACACTCATCACCGACAACCTCACAGACAATCTTGGCGTATCACTGGAAACAACAACTGTTGTATTCAGCATCGTGTTACTGATTGTCTTTGCGCTATGGTATTGGATTGAGAAAACTGTTTCCATCCACAGCATAACCACCACTCGCCGCGAAGCATTCTATTGGCTGGCAATTCTTTTCACCTTCGCACTTGGAACTGCGGCTGGCGACCTCTCCGCAGAATATTTCAATCTTGGATACCTTACGTCGGTTGGCATATTCGCAGGATTGATTGTACTCGTAACCATTCTCTACTACGTCTTCAAACGAAATGCCGTTCTCGCCTTCTGGCTCGCATACATCCTCACGCGCCCTCTCGGTGCCTCCATTGGCGACTATCTCTCGCAGGCACAAAGCGACGGCGGTTTGGGTCTAGGAACAACAGCTACCAGCTTTATCTTCCTCGGTGCCATACTCATTACCGTCGCGTATTTAGCGATTTCAAAGAGAGATGTTATCTCCAATATGGACAGATAATCTCATCTTAATAATTCCTGTACCAGCCTCAATGTAAACGCTGGCGCAGGATATTCTTTCAACCAATCCACGGTTCTAAAGTCGTCCACCAGCGTGAGCAATCGAAATCTCGTGAATTTAATAGTGTCAATTTGTGTACCTCTCGGCAGGAGAAGACAAACAACTATTTGTCTTGTAGAGTTTATGACGAACCGGGGGTACAAAATGTTCTTACGCAGAGGACTCGAAGATTTTCCTGAAGCTATAGGAATGGAGGTGTACTGCGCTAAGTGTAAAGGCTGGCACAGTTCAGACGACACAATTTCCATTTCTAAATGTCAGCCAAATAGACATGGTGGAATTCAGATGGTTCAGTATCTTGCCTGTTTTACTTGCACAACCAAAACAACCGAAGCACAAGGACAATGCTAGAGGCCGTCCCCTCCCCAAGGTGGCGGCTTTTCTTTTATTCAACACAGGTTCAAACGTCCGCTATGAGGCGGAACAGATATTTAACCTAATTTATTGCCATTGTGATTACTGCAAAAGATTTATTGTATTCAGAGTAACGTTCAAATAAAAAAGTTGGTAATGCCTCAGAATCTACTTCCCTAAAACCAAGTTGTTCATAAAATTTTTTTAGATGTGGGTATGGAAGGCAGTAACAAAGTCGTCCTTCTAGATCAGTAATTAAAGCTCGTACAAGTAGTGTTCCAATCCCACGCTGTTGATGCTCTACTGCGACATTGAGGGTTCTCATCACAAGCACTTCATGTTCAGGTACAAGACGCACAGCCCCAACGATGCGATCATTCTCCTTCGCAACAAATACAATTTCTGATAGGTCTAGCACGTCATCTTCTCCAACAGTGTTATAGAAAAGTTCAACCTCCTTATATTCATTAAGTTTTGCTTTTGAAATGGCAAACATCCATCCCATAGTACTCCTTACTTAAAACAGATTCGAACATCATCTATTTGTACTTCAGAACTGATATAGTATATTTATGCATCTAAAAAAGTGGCTTTTGTATATAACAAACAATGAAGAAGTTTCTCGTCATGAAGAAGAATTTGATATCGCCTTTTTTATTATTAACACGTTGGCTGTCATAGGTGGGAGTATATACGTTGCCTGTATTGGGCAATGGGAGTGGATACCGTTTCTTGTTATTGAATATACTTGGGCTATCGACACCATGCGACACAACAGACCTTAGTTTGAAACATCTAGAATTAAAAAGCACCGCGTACTAAAGATATGATTCGCCGTTCAATGATACGTTTCGGTCAATACACTGTGATTGGCACAGCTACGTTTGCACTGGATCTGTGTCTGCTGTTTCTATTAGTGCAGTACGCCGGAGTACCGTTTTACATCGCAACACCATGCTCGTTTCTTATTGCCGTAAGCGGTAACTATGTTTTAAGCCGACGGTTTGTATTTGTTGGTACACAACGTGGGTGGAACAGCGGCTATGTCTATTTTATATGCATCGCACTCGCAGGCGCTTTTGTGACGACTACTCTTGTCGTATGGCTTGTTGCCACCTTTCATCTCTTCTACCTTTTGGCCCGAGCGCTTACCGCAGTTGCGGTTGGTGTTACCAACTATTTCATCAATTTATATTGGAATTTTAAAGTGGTGGGAAAGCACTAACTAGAGCTCGCGGATTTTAGAATATATGGTACCGTGCCTCCAGAGGAGGACGTGGCAATGGCAGGATCGTTCGAGAGAATCGTCAATGACGGGGGTGGCGTCGAGGCGGGACAGCCCCGCACACAGAAGTACGGGGAACACCAGGTATTTCCCCAAAACGCCCAGGACATGATCAGGGCTTCGGCTGTCCTTTTGAAGCTCACGAACGAGCTGGTGAAGCTCTTCTTGCGCCAGCTTAAGGCTGAGAACGAGAAGGATCGGGTGGTATTGGATGTATACCGCCAGCGGCTCAGCCAAAAGGAGTTGCCGGGCGAGTACACGTTCGCCGACTTTATGCGCTAGGTCCTTGCTGAAGCTGGTCATCCGCTGTCGCCCTAGGCCGCCTCACATGTGAGCGGCCATTTCTTTTTTTATACAAGAAAATTCTGAGGGTATACTTTCAGTGTGAACAAAATTGTACTCATTGGGTGCCCGGGTGCGGGGAAAACAACTCTTGCTAGAAAGCTAGGGGCCAAACTCAATATTCCTGTCCACCATCTAGACAAGTATTTTTGGAAAGAAAACTGGACGCCCACACCACAAGCGGAATTTAGAAAGATACAAGATGAACTAATGAAAGAAGACCGGTGGATAGTCGACGGTAATTTTACTAAGTCCATTGATAACAGGGTGACAAAAGCCGACACGGTTGTATTTTTTGATTTTCCAAAAACTACCCTTGTGTGGAGATACCTTAAAAGATTCGTCCAAGACTTTAATAAAGTCAGGCCTGACATGGGCGGAGACAATAAAGCCTCATTCAACCCCACTATTATATGGAACCATATTACGTTCGTTCTGAAATTTCCGAGGAACGAAGTTTATACAACTCTAAAAGAGCATGCTCAAGATAAGAACGTCGTTATTCTGCGTAACACAAAAGAAGTCGCCACTTTCCTAGACAACGCATAAGCACAGCGGAGCAAATGTTTAGTAACCAACCCACCGTGTAGCGGGTTAGAATCTTTATATGACTATGTCAAAAACAAAATTTGTTATTCTCTTCATCATTTTTGGATTTGCCTTCCTTTTTATCACTACATCACTTTTAGGGTCAACTGGGCCCCGGGGCTTTCCTCAGCCGCCAGACTCTATCCTTACGACGGGGTCCGATTCGCCTATAGCCTGGAAGAATGCTGTGTCCACAATTATTTTACCTATCAAAGTTGTTTTGATAGGTCCGTTGGCCTTGCCCCAAGTTAATTTTTTGAAAGAAGATCCCCCACCCCCATTTGTTGGAATCTACTTTATTTTCTACTGGACCATACTTGCACTACTTATCCATTATTTTCTCGGCAAACTAAAACACTCTTAATAGGTTCCTCATATGAGTTTCATTAAGATGTAGCGACGATGTCGTTTTTTATCCGCCACAGACATGTGGTTATAGCTGCAACAGGATTTGCCGTACTCTTGGCTGCACTATTTCTCTTTGTGTATATACAAAACAACTCACATGTTGCGGGCATTGTTCCGGGTGGCGGGCAAACCGCCACAACAACATCGCTTACTGGAGCCCTTCAGCCGCCCCTATTTGAATATCTAGAAGTCGTTGACGGATGCGGTCCCTATTACAACACTGGCGTCTGTGTAAATATGCGCTCGGGCCCCGGTACAAAATACCCTGCCGTTGCGCGTTTGCGCACAGGCGTGGTGTTGCGGGTAGAAAAGGAAATAACAATAGACGGCCGTGTGTGGGACAAAATTAAATTTGATAACGAGGTGAAGTACCCAGACCGCCTCCCTCCGGACTTGTATGTTGCCGCTGAATTCGTGCGCAACTTCTACGACGACGGCAACCACCTACTTGTAAAAGGCAGCGCACCAACAACAAAACGTATCGTCGTTGATGTAGGCAAGGAAATGCTCTACGCATACGACGGCGACACATTATTTATGCAGGAACCTGTTTCAACAGGGCTCGAACTCACTCCCACCGCGCGCGGTACATTTACCGTTTTTAAAATGACACCTGCCCGCTACATGCAAGGGCCCCTACCAGGCACAAGCGACCAAGTGTACGACCTGCCCGGAGTGCCCTGGAACTTGTACTTCACAAAAGATGGTGCAGTTATACACGGCGCATACTGGCACGACCATTTTGGAGAGCCATGGTCGCACGGGTGCGTAAATCTTCCGCCACAAAGTGCAAAAAAACTCTACGACTGGGCAGTCGTGGGGACACAAGTGATTGTGAAGGACTAACACAAATAGCTTGTTCATACAGAACACATCTGGAATGATTACCGGATGTTATTTACTATCCCCATCCCGCCCGCCATACAGCAGACCCCAATACACGCTACGACCACGGTACCTATGGTGCCGTTTTATTCGCAGTTTAGAGACATTGCATCTGCATCGTGGCAAAAAGTTGGGTGTGGTATCACCAGTTTGGCGATGATATTGGACTACTACAAACCCGCAGTGTCAGTGAACACATTGTTGAAACAAGGCATTGCCGCAGATGCATATAGCGCTGCTGGCTGGACGTACAATGGGCTTATTTCTGTAAGCAAAAATATGGTCTCGACGGCACAAGCTACGACCTCACAAAGGCAACTTCTGCGCACGCCTTTGCACAATTTAAAACATATCTCGACGACGGCCCTGTTATCGCATCGGTACACTATAAGTTTGACCCAAAAAGCACTATCCCCCACCTGGTGGTGATAAACGGCATTGCTGACAATATTGTCTACTACAATGACCCTGCTGCAAAAACGGGCGAAAAAACAATTTCTACGGCCGACTTTCTTGCCGGTTGGAAAAAAAGGTTCATC
Source organism: Candidatus Adlerbacteria bacterium (assembly GCA_026397405.1). Lineage (GTDB taxonomy): Bacteria > Patescibacteriota > Minisyncoccia > Phycocordibacterales > SBAW01 > GWA1-54-10. The sequence goes on from JAPLUW010000001.1 coordinate 7,637, forward strand.
GTTATACGGCCAGTGTAGGCAACATACGCTATACTGCCGTGTATGGAACTACAGCGCGGAAATGAACAGCTTGAGACGTTGAACCAGACTCTTAACGACCCCGAAGAATTGAAAAAATACAAAGAGGCGGGCGACCACTACGACCCCGCACCTCTTCCACGGCTGCTTGGCGCATGGCTCGTGTGGTGGGGCAACATTGTGTACGGTAGAGAGCCGTCGTATTTAAAATTTCGCGCGGTAGAAGTTATCGCCCGTGTACCCTACCACTCGTGGGGTTCGGCCGCGTTTACACTCTTAACACTTTTTTATTCGAACGAACAAAAAGCAATGCACCTGTCCAAGGTAGCAACCTATGCCCGCCTCGCGGGAGACAACGAAACTATGCATGTTGTTGTTATTTCCGGGCTCGCCAAAAACGAGGAGCATGCGGGGGTCGTTCGGCACACGCTCGTCCCCATGCTATTTGCGTTCTTTTATTTTTGTTGGTCGTACATTCTGTACTTTGTAAAACCCCGCTATTCGTATGATTTAAACTATATGTTTGAAAACCACGCGTTTGAACAGTACAGCCGCTTTTTGGAAACGCATGGCGAAGAGTTACAAAAAAAGCCAATGCATAGCGAATTTCTTGCCTGGTATGGCCGCCACCCGCGTACACAGTACGAGTTTTTTCTTTCCGTACGCAACGACGAGATAATACATCGCAATACGTCTATCCAAGAAATAAATTGTAGGTAATGGTTAAAAAAGCTCATTTGCTATACTAGAGCTATGACTACAGAACACCAGGAAGAATTTAGCGTAAACGGAAAAGAGCTCGTCAAGAAAGTAAAAGAATTAATACACGCAGGAAATGCTCGACGGATTATTATAAAAAATGAAGGTGGCGAGACTGTGGTAGAAATTCCACTCACTATCGGTGCTATAGGCGCCATAGTACTTCCCGTCCTTGCTGCCGTTGGTGCTATTGCAGCGCTTGTCACTAAGTGCACGATTGTTGTTGTAAAAAAATAACAGATAGTTTAGTACTACGCAGAGATTGACGACTCGGCTTTCCTAAGCGAGAATTAAGGAAGGTTCGGGTTGGTTAACACCTTCGGGGACAGTCGTCTTACTGTCTAGCTCGACGCTCTTTTTTGTCGAAGCAACACCGTTGTTTAGTGTCGATGGGCAATGAAGTAGTACGGCAGGATCAGCATGCCTGCCAGAAGTGTCATTGAACCACCCGAACCACCTTTTCTCGCCACATGACTTGTTCTGTGGCTTTTATTTTTTATTCTTTTGTAACTTTGCAGCCGCACGAGCATGAACCGTCGGCTTCTGCATGTGTGTGGTTGCAAGCGCTGCAGGTTGTTTTTGTTTCTTCCATAAAGTTATCTTAATTGGATAATACCTATACATTATGTGCCATAGGGCATGTGTTTTTAATGAACAGGATTGCTATACTTCGATAATGCAAAAGGTTATTAGTGGGTTCCCTGGGGTCGGTAAGTAGTGGTTTTTCAAAAACCCGAACGGGCGCATTATTGCCGACAGCGACTCGACCAATTTTAGTTGGTTAGACCAGTCAAAAACAACCAGGCACCCACAGTGGCCAAATAATTATATTGAACACATTCGCTCTGCCGTAGAAACTGCCGACCTAGTGTTTGTCTCGGCACATAAAGAAGTACGCGAGGCATTGGTGCAGGCCGGCATCCCGTTTACTGTCGTGCACCCTTCGCTTGAAATGAAGGACGAATATATCGGGCGATATATTGCCCGCGGCAACGCCCCAGAGTTTGTACAACTTTTGGAAGAAAATTATGAGAAGTGGATTACTGACATTATGGTGCAACAAGGGTGCGAACATATTGTTCTAAAACCGGGCCAGTACTTAGTAGACGTATTTGACGAAAAAGCTTCTGTGTGATATATAAATGCCAGAGGCCCTCTAGCGATGAAAGGATCTGTAGTGTTTACAAAAGAGCAACGAGACCACTACAACTGGAAGTTGCGTGGGGGCCCAGGGTCCCAAACGACTTCCAAAAAACCAAAACCTGCTCCCAAGAAGCAGGACGCAAAGAAAAACGACTCCCCCAATCTGTATGAAATGAGGTGCGCGATGATGGGCGAAAAACCCTGACCGCCACCTTCCTTCAAAACTGCTCCCTTTCTCTCCAGAGAAGGTGAGCGGTTTTTCTTTTGTATAAAAAAACTCTGCCGTATCATTGGCAGAGTGCGTAGCGTCTCAATTATTTTTTCTCTTCTTTTGGATAAGCGCGACAAGGTCGACTCCAGTCTTGATAGCCCCCATTTCCCTATCGGTAACCTCTTGTCCAGTTTCCTCTTCAAACTTTCCAAAGATATCATACCAATCGAGTGAATCGAGAGCCATTTCTTGTGTCTTATCTTCTGGCCTCATACGGACCAGCGCCAACTGCCCCTTGTCTGATATGTCGGTTTTTGCAGCAAGCTCGACAAGAAACTCTCTTGCCTTCAAAAACTCGCGTGATAGTTCCGCAATTTTGGGCATAGCGCCCTCCCTTACCTGGTGAGACAAATCTCGGAAAGAACTACCGAGAGGGTATATGCTTTTCTTCGGGCGGTCAATGCGGGTTTTTCTTTTCTATACAGTCAGTGCTATTCTAAAACCTATGAAAAAAATCGTCCGACATTTTAAAGCAGCCCCACTCGCCTTGCGTGTTGGGCGCTCGCGCACAGGACGCGGACTTTTTGCGGGTGAAGATATTCCCAAGGGTACCTGCATCATTGAATACACCGGCCGCCCAGTCCTCGGACAGGAACAATACACCCACCGCGGGAAATATCTTTTTGAAACAGGTAAAGGAACGATGATAGATGGCAACACGTCGACCAACACTGCAAAGTTTATTAACCATTCGTGCAAACCTAACTGCGAAATAGACATCCGCAGTCGAAGGATATTTGTATTTGCTCTGCGCCGTATAAAAAAAGACGAAGAATTGACCTACGACTACGACGAAGAATATTTTGACACATACATAAAACCAAAAGGATGCAGGTGCACTGCATGTAGCCCTCATTAACCATACGCTTCTTTATTTCTCCTTTTAGGAGTACCGTTAAAGAACTGCGAACATGGACAAGATATACAACAGTCGTTACATGACATATACACCAAACGCGAATGGCGGATAGCCGGAGTCTTATTTGTTTCCTATGTTGCTATCCACTGCCTCATTGCATACTTTGTCCCCGCGGCGGCACTGCTCGACCCTGCGTCGGCAGTTGCACTAACGTCGCTGTACTTTGGCGGCTGGAGGCTGTGGCCCGTTGTGTACATTGCCTCACTCACGGCCAATGCCATAAGCGGCACATCACCCGCGTATATTTTTATCTTACCTATTATCGAAGTGCTGCAAGCAACGGCTGGTTCATACCTGTTGCACAAGGCGCATATCGACCCGCTCTTCCGCCGCTACCGTGACACCTTTTACTTTGTAGGGACCACGGTCGGTATTTCCTTAATTGAGCCGACACTACCACAAGGAATATGACGTTATTATTTTAGACCTTACCCTGCCAGGTATGGACGGTATGGGCATTACACAGGCGTTGCGTGCCGAGGCTGTGAGCACACCGATTATTATCCTCACCGGCCAAGGACAAACAGAAACTAAAGTCGACTTGCTAAATGCCGGCGCGGACGACTACGTTGTAAAACCATTTTCGACAGAAGAGCTTGTTGCACGCATCGCCTCCGTTGCGCGCCGGCCAGCAACTGTCCCCACTGTTGTGCACACTGTGGGCGACATCACCATAGACACGGCAACTCACAAAGTATTTATCGCAGGCAAAGAAGTAACACTTACGCTCAAAGAATATGCCTTGCTCGAATGTTTCCTTCGTCGGCCCGGCGAAGTCTGCACGCGAGAAGAGCTTTCCAGCCACGTGTGGGATTTTAACTCCATGACCTGGAGCAACGTGTTGGATGTGCATATGAAAAACCTCCGCAAAAAACTAGAACGCACTTCCTCCTCGCCCCGTTTTGAAACAGTACGTGGTGTTGGTTACCGCTTTGTAGCATAGGCACGCAGCCGCATGGTTGACAAATAAGCCCTAATTCTATACGGTCTAAATTAGAGACTGCACATAGGAAACAGTGGGGATACTGCCATGAAAATTGTCTTGTTTTTGGTGCTTATTTCTTGCACCCTTACATTCCCAGCTATATACCCGCTCTGGTGTGTAGTTCTCGCGCTATGGTGGTGTCACATCACCATGCATCCTTTGCGCGAGACAAGCCGCCGTGAGTAAACACAACCGTCCCTACCCAGGGCGGTTTTTCTTTTTATACTAACTAGCCGTAGTATTTAAATGCGCGGAAGCCAAGTAAGCACAGTGCACCAAAGACGACACACAGCACTAATATAATTATTTTTTCCATACTTGGACTGTTAAATTTTTGCAAAAGAAAAAACGCTGCCACAAAACCAAGCTGAGCCGTGGCAATGTCACCGAGCGAGTTTGTGTACGCTTCGGTACGCGACATGCGCGTAATACGTTCAAACAACTCCCATCCAATGCCTATTGAAAGTGCTATCCAAAAACTTACATAAAAACTAAAGTCAAAAAAGAACAGGAGGTATGCAATAACAACACCAGAAATGACGTGCGGCACACTCCAGAGATCAACATATTTCCCCCGCCACGTACTTCTGCGCTGTAAAAACTTCCGTGACATATACTGTATATAGTACTACAGAGCGCTGTTTTACTGATATGATAAGAAAGATGAAGTTACGAAAGTCTGCCGTGTTTCGCACTACATGGCGCATGCGGAAATTTTTGTACGGGCTCGGTATTGCCACGGTACTGCTCTCAACTCTTTTTTTTGTATTGCCGAGCATGTTGTTTTGGCAGCAGGATACTAGTTCGCAACCACCCTTCCCTGTCACTGTTGACCCTTCAAAAAAAACTATTAAAGAAAGTCCTGCAGTTGAAGCAATGTTCCAAAAACAGCACACGCCTTTGGTTGCTGCGGTTGCAAGCGCAGGAGCTTTTTTTGAACGTGTCGCACTGCTTATAGCAGCAACGCCCCTCTACCAAAGCGTTGCTGCCGTGGGAGACGCGCCACAGATTGTGACCATAGACCCCGGAGTACGAAAGGAACAAGTTGTGGCAAAATTTGCCAAAGTACTGGGGTGGAACGCAAATACGCAAAAACAATTTTTACAGTTGCCACCCGTTTCGAACGAAATACTTACCGAAGGGAGCATTGCACCTGGAAACTACGCTGTCTCAAGTGACACATCTATAGGTGCACTACAGCTCGAAGTTGCGGAACGTTTTTCCGACTCTGTGCTGTCACGATACACCAAAGCTGTACAAGAAATTGTCCCCTTAAACGACGGGCTCACTATGGCGTCTATAATTGAGCGCGAAACAAGCGACCCAGACGAGATGCGGATAATTTCCGGTATTATTTGGAACCGCACATTTGTTGGGATGAAGTTACAAATGGACTCGACACTGCAGTACGCAAAAGCAACCGGCAAAGGCCCGTGGTGGCCTATTGTCTACCCAAAGGACAAATACATCGACTCGCCATACAACACCTACCAAAACGCAGGACTCCCCCCGGCACCTATTGCCAACCCAAGCGTTGCTGCAGTACTTGCGGCGCTTAACCCTAAAAAAACCTCGTGCCTCTTTTATTTCCATGATGACGACGGTAACTTTCATTGCTCGGACACGTACGAAAAGCACGTTGCAATGTTAAAGAAATACTACGGGCAAGGTAAGTAGATACTATATGAATGAATTTATTATAGGTGGTGGCGTATTTCTTCTTGTACTAGTACTCGCATGTTTGTATGTCTGGGCCACTGCCCCGTTTGTTGTAGATGGGGAAGAAAAAGATAGTGTTGAAGAACAGACTCCCGGAGAAGCCGCCGAGGAAATAGCTGACGAGCAAGAGGAAGAAGTCGCCCATAGTGTAGCGGAACGAAAAGAAGAATTTCATTCAGAAAATTAGGTACTTCACTCCTGCGTGAGTATTTTTTTTATTTGTTATACTAGTAACTTATGCAAAAAAGAACACTACCAAACACTGACATGAAGGTCTCTGCAATCTGCCTTGGCAGCATGAACTGGGGCCAGCAAAACACGGAAAGTCAGGCACACGAACAGCTCGACTATGCTACCGGACACGGCATAAATTTTATCGACACTGCAGAAATTTACCCAGTTCCCCCGCAGCGCGACCTGCAAGGCACAACGGAAAAATACTTGGGTTCGTGGCTTGCAAAAACTGGCAAGAGAAAAGACTTAATTATTGCAAGCAAGGTTGCGTGTATGCTTCAAAAAAATTCTATCGGCACACGCCAAGCCTCAGGCCTTACCCGTGCCGAAATCCGCGAAGCAATAGACGGCTCACTGACACGGCTTGGCATTGACTATCTCGACCTCTATCAACTGCATGGGCCCGACCGCCTTACCAATGTGTGGGGGCGCTACGGAGTTGAAGATGTGGACACTGCACAAGATGGCGCCTCAATTGAAGAAACGCTCACTGCGCTCGCTGAACTTGTTAAAGAAGGCAAAGTTAGGGCTATTGGTGTTTCGAATGAATCACCCTGGGGCGTGATGGAATATCTGCGCCTCGCACGCGAAAAAGGTTTACCGCGTATTTCAACCATACAAAATCAATATTCCCTATTAAACCGAAAATTTGAAATTGGCCTTTCGGAAATATGCCTGCGCGAAAACGTTGGCCTACTTGTCTACTCTGCACTTTCAATGGGTTCGCTTACTGGAAAATATTTGGGTGGCGCGCGGCCTGCCGGCAGCCGCCTTGCATTAACCGACCGCAACGCACACTACAACCCACCGCAGTCGCAAGCAGCTATTGCCCGTTATGTAGACCTGGCAAAAAAGTATGGGCTCGACCCGGCAGCCATGGCCATTGCCTTTGCGACGTCACGCCCGTTTACTACAAGCACTATTATTGGCGCAACCACTCTCGAGCAATTGGCCGTAGATATTGAAGCCGGAAACATCTCCCTCCCGGCAGAATTGATGGAGGAAATTGCAGTGGTCCATCGAGAACTACCGAACACACACGCTTAAATAAAGAAAAAGCTTATCGCGTACAAATTAAGACAAAACAAAAACTCCCTGAAAAAAGTCTGGCCTCGCCCAAGCGAGGAGATCCGAGGACTTTTTGAAGGGAGTTTTTGTGAAGTCTACTACTTTGCTTTGCCCAAGATTTTAAACATCTTTGTACCGCACGTGGTGCAGGTGCCGGACATTGCGCGGCGGCCTCCTTTCATCTCAACTTCCTTCGGCTCTTTCATTTCGCGCTTTTCGCGGCACTTTACGCAGTATGCAATTTCTTCCATAAATATTGTAAAAAAACGTTACTAATTAAAACGACCCGACGGGCAGTGCTTTTATTCTACACTATCCGCGATACCACCTGGCAGCACGTATAGACCTGTACACAATAAATACCACAAAAAATGCAATGACACCAGCACCTATAATGTCTATATAGTGATGCACGCCGGCTAACACGCGGGCTACGCCCACCACTACTGCCATAACAAAAAGTAGTATTCCGACAGGACGGTTAAACATCAATACAATAGTTGCCAAGGTCGCCCCAAACAACATATGACTCGATGGAAAGCCGTTGCTAGCTACGTGGGTAAAGAGTGGCACCACGCCATCTGCAATAAACGGTCGTGGGTTAACGTAAAAAATCCCTGCAATTTTTGCTACGATATAGGCCGCCGGCAATGCAATAAGCGACAACAGGAGCATTTTTCGCTTCGTGCGTTTGCGTGCATAAAAGAGATAGCCTAGGGACACTGCCACCGCGACCCATATAAGATATTGCGCACAGAAAATAATAAGAGCCGTTGACATCTAGCCATTTTAGCACAAAAAGCAGGTTCTGGGGTATATACTTAGGTCATCATGTCCCTCGACCAGGTGCTTTTGTTGTTACAACACTACGGCTACTATATTCTCTTCCCGCTCGCCATTGTTGAGGGCCCTATTATTACCGTCATTGCAGGTCTGTTAGCAACAACGGGGATTTTTAACCCCATCATTGCCTACTGTGTTGTTGTTGTGGGCGACCTAGTCGGCGACAGCGCGTGGTACGCAGTTGGCAGGTATGGCGGCGGCCCTATTACCCGCTTTTTAGAGCGCGTGTTTGGCGTTAAACAAGAAACAATAGAAAAAGCAAAACACAAAATAGAAAAAAATCGTTTCAAGACGACCGCCGTATTTAAAGTATCGCAAGGAATAGGTTTTGCAGGACTTATCGCGGCCGGTATCGTACGCGTGTCGTACCCTTTGTTTATATTTGCTTGTTTGTTAGTAACACTGGTGCAGGCCGCTGTGTATTTAGCGTTGGGCATACTCTTTGGCAGCGCATATGAACGAGTGGGTATATATTTTGACTATGTTGCCTTCGCTACCGTTGCCGTGTCTGTATGTGCACTGCTAGTATGGTATTTCAGGAAGAGACGCCAAGCCTAAAAACATGAAAGTACTTATCGCATCAGACACCTACTACCCGCACGTAAACGGGGCCTCGTATTTTACCCAACGTCTTGCTGCATCTCTTGTTGCGCGCGGGCACGAGGTTGCCGTTCTCTCCCCATCTCAAACTACTGGTAATGAAACGCACGTGCGCCATGGTGTAACGCTCTATGGTGTTCGTTCATTCCCGATCGTGTTCGTGCCCAAATTCCGTTTCGTGCTGCCGTGGATAATAAACCGCCGCATTGCAAAGGTTATACAAGAATTCAAACCAGACATCGTACATATACAGATGCACTTTTTTGTAAGCCGGCAGACACTCAAAGCCGCACAGAGACAGCATGTCCCCGTTGTAGCCACTAACCACTTTATGCCCGAAAACTTGAGCCATTACCTGCCCGTGCCTCAGTTTGTACGAGACACTATTAATGCCCTGGCGTGGAAGGACGCCGTGCGCGTACTCAACAAAACATACGGTGTTTCCTCCCCCACCAAAACTGCAAATACGTTTATCGAACCGTGGATAGGACGGACACTGCCGGCAATTTCAAACGGTATAGATCTTGCACTGTTTAACCCCAACAACGACCCTGCACCTGCGAGAGAGCGATATAATTTGCCAAACAAACCGACACTCCTGTTTGTGGGGCGTTTGGACAAAGAAAAAAACGTCGACATAGTATTGCGCGCGGTGGCAATTGCCCTCGGTCGTAGCCCTACGGGTGAGACACGAAAAGAGGTTGATATACATTTTATTGTTGCAGGTCACGGTGCCGAAGATACTAATCTCAAAAAACTAGCGCAGAAATTGGGAGTGGCCGAACATGTCACCTTTACCGGCTTTGTTCCCGATGAGCTACTTCCTAGCCTCTACGCCGCAGCAGACTGCTTTGTGAACGCAGGCACCGCAGAACTACAATGTATTGTTGCTATGGAAGCCATGGCAACAGGCCTGCCTATACTTGGCGCAGATGCCGTTGCCCTACCCGAGCTTATACACCATGGCAAAAACGGCTTTTTATTTGAGCCGGGCAATGCCGAAGAACTCGCCAGCCGCATTGTGGACATGTTCAGCGACGGTGCAAAACGTGCAAATATGGCGGAGCACAGCCTCGAAATTATCTCCCACCATGATATAAACAAAACACTCGAAGCGTTTGAAGAGTTTTACCGGGAAGCCCTTTTCGCGCACAAAAACAACACCTATGCATAAACTAATTGCTTCACGCTACCGTTCCCAGCTCAGAAACACCGCGTTCCGTTTTTCTGTAGTGACGTCTTTTGTAGTCTTTGCTATGAGTTTGGTGGTAAATAACCTCGCCATACAATTTAGTTCAGAAAAGGTTAGTAATTCTGTTACCGACCTTATACTTTCAAATACGCAGGCACTCCCAGTAGACAACTTGTTCGTCTGGGGGACATTTGCACTGATTTTTGTCAGCATAGTGCTGTGCCTTGCAGACCCTAAACGTATACCGTTTGCGCTCTATACCACTGCACTGTTTTTTATTATCCGTTCGGTATTTACCTCGCTTACCCATCTCGCACCGTTTGCCCCACATTTGGCAGACGATTTTGGTACAACCGTAAACCAGGCTTTTTTTGGAGGAGATCTCTTTTTTTCTGGCCATACAGGATTCCCGTTTTTAGGAGCACCTTTTTTGCAACCATTGTACTGCTTGGGCACATACACTACTCTATAGACGTCGCGTCAGCATTTTTTATCACCTATGGTATTTACCACATAGCACTGTGGCTGTTCCCCGGGGCCCGCGCACTGTTTGTTACTAACAAATAACCACACCTAACCTATCTCTATGCATACTAAAAAACTTATTTTGGCTATTGTTCTCTTTTTTGTCATTATCATCGGACTTGCAGTACTTGCATTTGTCCCTTCGCACAATGCACACGCCCCAACGGGGAATACCCAAGCCACAACTACCCCTACTACCGCAACAGAACCTGCGCACCTCGCCGACCTTATTGTAGTAACGTCGCCACTTCCCCACGCAACAGTTACATCGCCACTTGTGGTAACGGGCCAAGCTCGCGGCAATTGGTATTTTGAAGCCAGCGCGCCGGTTGAACTGCGTAACGCCGCGGGTGCCGTTATTGCACAGGGCCATGTAGAAGCACAGGGCGACTGGATGACCACCGAATATGTGCCCTTCACTGCAATACTTACGTTTCCTGCCCAAGCACCAGGGTCTGTCGGCATGTTAGTACTCAAAAACGACAACCCATCGGGCGACCCAGCACGCGAAAAAGAATTGGATATTCCGGTCCATTTTTAATTCTTTTGCTCAGTTTATAGGCATTCCCATGCTTCAACATCCCCAGGTACGACTGCACCGTCGGGCTATCCTCTTCTAAGCCATACGTCCGTTTCAACATCCGCCGTTTTGTAGTAGTACGTAAAACTCTGTAATCTGGGAAATGCACCCAGCCCAAAAAATCGACACCAGATGCAACAGTTTCTATAGAAACTTTATTTGGATGCAGTTGGAGGCGTAATTTGTTCCATAAAAAATCTTTAACTTTCAATAATATAGTTTCGAGATATTTTTTGTCGCGAGAAAGAAATACAAAATCATCCGCGTAGCGGATATAATATTTCACCTTAAGTTTATGCTTTATAAACTGGTCGAACTCGTTCATGTAAATGTTTACCAACAGCTGGGAAGTTAGGTTGCCAAGCGGGAGTCCGACTTCAAGGTTCGACCTTGAAGTAAAGCTGGAAATAACCGTTTTTAAGAGCCTAAGAATGTCTTGGTCGGAAATATATTTCTCGAGTATTGAAAATAGAATGGTGTGGTCAATGTTTGCGAAGAACTTTTTGATGTCGCACTTCAACACCCATACCGTTTTGCTGTGATTGCGTGAACCTTTTCTCGCATATGCGAAAAAATGACACATTGCGCGATGAGTACCCCTTCTTACCCGAGAAGAATGCGAATCATAAATAAATTTTTTGTCGAAGAATGGATACAAAATTCTATGTATCGCATGATGCAGGAGTCTGTCACGTACAGATGCCTTGTGGATATCGCGGGGTTTTGGATCACTGATACGGAAATGATAATACGCGCCATGACGGTACGTTTTATTTTTCAAATCCCGGTGGAGTGCCATGACTTGATATATCAAGCCATGCTGAAATTCCAGCACATCTTCTTTGTTGCGTTTGCCGTTTAAAAATTCTTTCCATGCAAGAAGCAAATTTTCGACGGAAATGATATCTTCATAGGTATGAGTAAAAACCGCTTTGAAACGAACCCCCCCCCAACAGATCTTGCCTATCTTGGAGTATATCAAACAGTCCTATCTGCTCTGGCATGAATATTATTCTACACTCCCAAAAGTCCATCGTTATACCGTCGGGGAGAAAATAGACACCCTTTTTATTGAAATAATAGAAGCCACATCAAGTGCGGCATTTCTCCCGCGTGGTGAAAAAACACCGTGGGTGCGCCTTGCCATACGCAAACTCGATACATTGAAGCTCCTATTAATGATACTTTGGGAAAGCAGTTCTCTTTCGGATAAAAAATACATCGCTCTTTCTGTAAAAATAGATGCGGTGGGAAAAATGTTCGGCGGATGGAACAGCCAAATCCTTCGACAAGCTCAAGACAAGCAAAACTCCTCCGAGAAAAAGTCGGAGGAGAAATGAAGAGAGTTGCGGGAACGAGGAACGCCGAGGCGCCATTGTCATTCCACTTGTTGCCGGGCTTGTCCCAATACGTGTTGACCCAACTCCCGTCATCGTTACGGTTCGAGTTGAGGACGTTCGGGTTGCCGTCGGAAACGTGCGCGACATCATCTCTATCACCATCCATCGAGTACTCTCTGGATTGAATCGCATTCGGCATCACAATGCCCCAAAGCCGCGCACCAAGTATCTTCAATTTTTGAAGTGTCTACATATGTCACACTATTCCAAACGCAGTTCGTCAGGAACACTCTGGACACATGGATACTGGCCTCGGCAGCGGGCAATCCAGTGTCGCCCGCGTATTCGCCTACTGCCACTTTCATTGTAACAAAGAAAAATCCGCCGCCCCAAAGCCGGGGCGGCGGAAACAAAGGTCATAGCGTCTAAGTACAAGAGCTGGAGGCCGACGCCTAAGCGCTTGCGGGAACGAGGAACGCCGAGGCGCCATTGCCACCCCACTTGCAGCCGGGCTTGACCCAAGACGAGTCGACCCAACTCCCGTCAACGCCACGGTCCGAGATGAGGACGCGCGGGTTGCCGCCGGAATCCTGGATGGTGTCGTAGAGCGCTACGATATACCAGAAGCCCATCTTCTCCATCTGCTTATCGGAGACCGACTCGCGGATGCGTGGGATGACGCCCGCCAGCGGCTTGCCGTAGCCGTACTTCTCCGTGCCGAGCTTCTGCAAGGCCTCCGTGGTACGGTCGGCGTCGCGCTTTATTTCCTTGTGGGGAACCAGCGCGATTTTGTACTTCTGCCCGGCGACAAGGCGATGCTTGGCGTCATAGCTGTCGGGCTTCGTACTGGTGAGGCAGGACTTGGCGTAGTCACCGACGCGATACTTCGCGCCGAGGAGCCGTTCCACTTCTTGCCCACCCGTGAGGTCGAGCCCTTTGATGGTGAGCACGATGTGACCGTGCTCGTTGCGTTCGAAGACGGGCGGCGGAAGCGTCGGGCAACCAGCCTGCAGGAAGGCGGCGAGATTGTCGCGTGCCTTCTTGTCGTTGACCGGCAGCATGAGCTGTTCGGCATTGATGCCGACCTTATTCATGACACGGAAAAATTTAGCGGCCGCGTCGAGATTGTCACTGAGGGTTGCGATGTCGAGCATCGGATGCCTCCAATTATTGTTGAAATGAGCTGTCCTGAGGCCATATATACGGTCCCATCAGCCATCATAAATTATACATGTAATTGGAGTTTCGTCAAGTTTTGTCGTCGCCATACCTTAAAACTATTTTTAATTTTCCAGTGGGACAAAACTTTCATTTTTAGGCAAAAATGAGGGGTAAAAAATGACTAATCTACAGCTTTTTTAGAGAAGTTGCGATTTGTGTGTTGCTTTTTATCAAAAAAGTTCTCGGATTTGCTATTCACAGCATAATTTAATGAAAAAAGGAGCCTGCCTGCCGGCAGGCAGGTATAATGTATCTCCCACAGAAGAGTCATCAAAATTTTATTGAGTTTTTATTAGTAAGACACAGCATATGGCGATAACACAGAAAATAAAGAAGCGAAACGGAGAAATTGCAGACTTCCAACCAGAAAATATCACCATTGCTGTGCAAAAAGCCTTTGCTGCAACCTTGGGCGACAGCCACGAGGCTGATGCAAAAGACATCACCCGTGTTGTTGTCGACTCTATAGACTTGCAGTACGGCAACACTGCGTTTATCCCCTCGGTAGAAAATATTCAAGACTTGGTAGAAACGGCATTGATGGTCCGTAACTACTTTGGCGTTGCAAAGTCGTACATCATTTACCGCTACGAGCACGACAAAATCCGCGAAGAGAAAAAGGAAGAGATTGCCGAAAAAATTGCGGACAATGCCCTCCTTATCACCAAGCGCGACGGCTCAAAAGAGCACTTTAGCGAACATAAACTCTCACGCACCCTTGCGCGTGCTGCAGAAGGTATGGAGAATCTTATCGATGCAGGCTCTATCATTGCAAAAGTCCGCCAGGAAATGTACGACGGGATGAAGACAAAAGACATCCACGAAGTGCTCATTATGGTCGTCCGCTCGATGATCGAACGCGACCCGGCCCACTCGACTATTGCGGCGCGCTTGTTGTTGCAGTCCATGTACCGCGAAGTATTGGGCGATATCGACTACACACAAATGGAAGAGGCACACCGCCAGGGCTTTGCACGCACTATTGCGCGCGGCGTAGAAATCGGGCAGTACGACCCACGTCTTGCCGACTTTGACCTTAAGGCGCTTGCAGAAGCGCTTGTGCTTGACCGTGACCGTGACTTTAGATATTTGGGACTCCAAACTCTGCAGGCAAACTATTTGTCTAAAGAACACAGCACTCGCAAACTGCTTGAAAGCCCTCAGATATTCTGGATGCGCGTTGCTATGGGCTGTGCGCTTGCAGAAAAAACTCCCGAAGACCGTAACGCCCAGGCAATTGAATTTTATGAAGTGATGTCGGCGATGTACTACACGCCGTCTTCCCCCACGCTGTACCACGCAGGACTTAAACTCCCACAACTCTCGTCTTGCTTCCTCTCCACAGTGCCCGACGACTTGCACGCTATCTTTAAACAGTATTCCGACGGCGCGCAGTTGTTGAAATACGCGGGAGGCTTGGGTACCGACTGGACCCCGATACGCGCAACAGGCTCACTTATTAAGTCCACCGGAGTGGAGAGCCAGGGCGTTATCCCATTCCTTAAAATTGCTAACGACGTCACTATTTCTATTAACCGCTCAGGGCGCCGCAGAGGTGCTGCCGCAGTATATTTGGAATACTGGCACGCAGACATCGAAGACTTTATCGAGCTCCGCAAAAACACCGGCGACGAACGCCGCCGTGCCCACGACCTAAACACTGCAACCTGGATCCCTGACCTGTTTATGAAGCGCCTGGCCGAAGACGGCCACTGGTCGCTCTTTTCGCCTTCTGACGTGCCCGACTTGCACGACTTGTACGGAAAGAAGTTTGAAGAAGCCTACATTGCCTACGAACAATTGGGTGAAGCAGGCAAAATGCCAATGTTTAAACGTGTACGTGCCGCCGATCTCTGGAAAAAACATCTCACCATGTTGTTCGAGTCGGGCCACCCATGGATCACCTGGAAGGACCCGTCGAACGTCCGCTCACCACAAGACCATGTTGGCGTGGTGCACTCGTCTAACCTCTGCACCGAAATTACACTCAATACATCTGCAAACGAAACAGCGGTGTGCAACCTAGGTAGCATTAACATGTCAGCCTTTGTGCAGGGCGGAAAATTTGACCGCGAGCTTGTTGCGCGGATTATCCCGGTTGCGATGCGTATGCTCGACAACGTTATCGACGTCAACTTCTACCCAACAGAAGACACTAAGCGCTCCAACATGCGCCACCGCCCAGTAGGCCTCGGGCTCCGCGGCTTGCAGGACGCACTGTACAAACTAAACATTAACTTCGACTCGGAAGCTGCGGTCCGTTTTTCTGACGAAAGTATGGAAACTATCGCCTACCACGCAATCCTTTCTTCTTCCCTGCTTGCAAAAGAACGCGGTACGTACGAAACGTACAAGGGTAGCAAGTGGGACCGTGGGATTTTGCCACAAGACACGCTTGCCCTACTTGAACAGGAGCGCGGCACAAAAATAGACGTACCTCGCCACGAGACACTCAACTGGCAGTTGGTACGCGAAGCGGTGCGTATGTGGGGCATGCGTAACTCCAACACCATGGCAAACGCACCAACAGCATCGACCGCAAACATTGCCGGTTGCTACCCCACTATTGAACCTATCTACAAAAACTTGTACGTAAAGTCCAAC
Organism: Candidatus Adlerbacteria bacterium; assembly: GCA_026397405.1. GTDB lineage: Bacteria > Patescibacteriota > Minisyncoccia > Phycocordibacterales > SBAW01 > GWA1-54-10. The sequence continues at coordinate 23,658 of JAPLUW010000001.1, forward strand.
ATGGCGGGTGACTTTATGGTCGTCAACGAGTTCTTGGTAGACGACTTGAAGAAGCTAGGGCTTTGGGGTGCCGACATGCTCGAGAAGATAAAATACTACGACGGCAGTATCCAAGAGATTTTGGAAATCCCCGAAGGTCTCCGCAGCAAATACAAAGAAGCGTTTGAGATAGACTCGCAGTGGCTCATTAAAGCAGCTGCACACCGTGGCCGCTGGATAGACCAGTCGCAGTCTTTAAACATCTTTTATAGTGGCACCTCTGGCAAAGTCCTTTCCGACATCTACCAGTACGCATGGGGCCTCGGGTTAAAAACAACGTACTACCTGCGTACTATGGGCGCGTCACGTATTGAAAAAGCAACAGTCGACATGAACAAATTTGGCGGCACCAGCAAAACAGACTCTGCTGGCAACATTGGGAGTGGTACTCCATCTACTGTACTGGTTGAAGAAACGCTTACCGTCACAACCATAAGCGACGTTGCTGGCGTCCCTATGCCGTCGCCACTTATTATGTCTACCGCTCCAGAAGTTGCAGTAGTATCTGCGGCGGCAGTAGCCGGGGAGCAGTCACAAGGCATGACCGACCTGCTTGCGGGCGAGGCGGCACGTGAGAGGTTTAGCGCACCAGTGCGCATGGGCAAACAGTCTCCTACACTACGCCGCCCGGTTGAGATCTTGGGCGAGTGCGAAAGTTGCAGTGCATAAATTTAGAAAAATAAACTTTTATTCTCTCACTCACTAGATTATGGGTATCATCAACGGCGGCAGCAATACAGACCCGAATAAAATCCTCCCTATGCGCTACCCGTGGGCGCGCGTGCACTATAAAAAAGGCGTTGCAAACAACTGGGTACCGGAAGAGGTTTCCATGCAGCAAGACGTCGAGCTATGGAAAAAACCAGGCGCACTTTCGGAAGACGAACGTCGCATGATTTTGTGGAACCTTGGCTTTTTCTCTACTGCCGAGTCTTTGACCGCAAACAACTTGGTGCTGGCAATTTACCGCCACATAACTAACCCAGAAGCGCGCCAATACTTGCTGCGCCAAAGTTACGAAGAGGCCGTGCACACCGACACGTTCATATACTGCTGCGACACGCTAGGCCTCGACCCCGACGAGATCTACAACATGTACCAGACGATTCCTTCCATTAAGGAAAAAGACGACTTTGTTGTCGAAATTACTAAGTCGGTGTTTGACCCGAACTTTACAACTGTCGGGACTGAAAATATCCAAAAGTTTGTGCACGACCTAGTTGGCTTCTACGTCATTATGGAAGGCGTCTTCTTTTACGCAGGCTTTGCGATGATGCTCTCGCTCTTGCGCAAAAACCGCATGGTAGGTATTGGCGAACAGTTCCAGTTTATACTCCGCGACGAGTCTATCCACTTGGCCTTTGGTGCTGACCTTATAAATACCATCGTGCAGGAAAACCCAGAAATCTGGACTCCGGAATTTAAACAGAAGCTTACTGACAACATTATAAAAGGTGCCGAACTTGAAAAAAAATATTCCGACGACGCACTACCACGCGGCATCCTTGGGCTTACCCCTTCTTCCGTTAAACAATATGTCGAGCACGTAACAGACCGCCGCTTGGAGCGCATTGGCCTTGACCGCCACTACCACAAAGAAAACCCGTTCCCGTGGATGTCTGAAATTATGGACGTCCCTAAAGAAAAAAACTTCTTCGAAACCCGCGTTACGGAATATAAAACTGGAGAGTTGGATTGGTAAAAATTAATATATAGAAAAACAGAAGGTCCGGCAGTCTTATGAGAAGACTGCCGGACCATTTTGCATCTTTTTTTTTAAAAGGCGATGCGAACCTTTATTACGGGGTGAACGCCCCGTTTACAATCGACTGGTAGACCAGCAAGCTGGCCGCCACCAGAAGAATGACCTTGAATACCTTCCAAATCATGAGTCTCTCCAAAGAGCCGTACAGTCCGGAATGAACTGTATGAAATTATATTATACTCTATTTGAATAGTTATGTCAAGGGTACTAAAACCCTTGTTATTTAAGGCTTTTTGAGGACTCGTAGTCCCCTACTTTTGTGCGGAGGATGTGCAGGGCAAGGGCCGGGATTCCAAGGTCTTTACCCAACCCGTGTGCAATAGAGCGCGCGTAGGTGCCCGAAGAGCATGAAATTTTAATAGTTGCACAAGAGAATTCGCGGTCGCCGGTTGCACTCAACTTACGCTTCCACCCTGCGACAATTTCTTCTTGTCTAAAGTCGCCATGCACTTTGTCGACAGAGGTTTCTATGTAAGAAAGTAGTGCCGGTTCTTTTATTTTATAAATTCCCTCGAGCGTAATGTCATAAATGGTTACTGTTTTGCGCGGCAACACCAAAGCCCCCAAGGCACCTGCACGAGCCCATTCAAACAGCGACTTCCCTTCCACAGTTTTACTTGAGTACGGCGGATATTCTTGGCTGACATGCCCGCGGAATTCGTTTAAACCTTTTTCAATTGCTTTTTTTGTGAGCGCGGCCGTGTCGCCATTTTCCATAATGCGGCCAAGTGCGTCGTAGGTGTCTGTCGCAAATCCAAACAAGACATCAAGCACATATTCTTTGCTCATGTCCAAGTACGCCTCGCGCATTTTGTTTGCCGAACCTACCAAGGTAATCATCACGCCTTCGGCCATGGGGTCCAAGCGGCCGGCATAGGAAAGCACTTCGTGCGCGTATTCGGGCTTTTGTGCGCGCAAACGGTCAAGTCTCTCACGTGGCGTCTCGCCCAGTTGTTTATATAAGTTAAGAACTTTGCCTCCCACCGTGCGGGGTACTACGTCGGAGTCTTTTTTGATGTCGTTCTGCATAGATCGTGTACAGGCTTTGTTTCTGTTACAATACCCGATATCAACCATATGAGCAAAAACGAGCCTTCAAAAGAAAAACTTTCGACCGAAAGCTATAAAGGCGTCCGCGACTTCTACCCCGAAGATCAGGCATTTTTAAATTATTTATTTGCAACCTGTCGCACTGTTGCCAAGCGTTTTGGCTATGTCGAATACGGCGCGTCGATTCTCGAACCTGCAGAACTGTATAAAGCAAAAGGTGCCGACAACGAAGAACTCGTAAACGAACAGACGTACACCTTTACAGACAGGGGCGGCCGCGAGGTGACACTGCGCCCTGAAATGACACCCACCGTGGCTCGCATGGTTTCGGCAAAGCGCCGCGAGCTTGGCTACCCACTACGCCTCTTTTCTATACCAAACCTCTTTCGCTACGAAAGGCCGCAACGTGGCCGCCTGCGCGAACACTGGCAGCTAAACGTCGACCTCTTTGGTTCACAAACGCGTGCTGCCGATGCCGAAATTATCCAAGTTGCCTACGAAATTTTGAAGGCCTTTGGTGCTGAGGAAAAAGATTTCGTCATAAAACTTGGCAGCCGCGCGTATATAGAGGCGCTTGCTGCGGAATGCGCATTGACCGAAGAAGATACTAGAAAATTGGTAGGGCTCCTCGACCGCAAAAACAAAATTGAGAAGAGCGAATTTGAAGCAGGTCTGGCAGAGCTGGGTGTCCCTCTAGAGAAATTAAATGGCGAACAAGTGCCGGCAGATGTGCAGGCAGTACTCGACACGCTCGCAGCAGGGGGCGTGGGCAATGCAGTATTTGACCCGTCTATTGTCCGTGGCTTTGCATACTACACAGGCGTGGTGTTTGAAGTGTACGACACGCACAAAGACAACAACCGCGCGCTTTTTGGCGGCGGCCGCTACGACAACCTAACAGCCCTTTTTGACGACACTCCAATTGTTGGCGTTGGCTTTGGTATGGGCGACACGATGGTCTACCACTTTTTGGAAGTTCGCGGCCTCTTGCCAGCGTACAGCGCACCCACGCACGCATACCTGGCAGTTGCGACAGAGGCAGAAGTCCCGCACGCACTGGCAATTGCTGGCGAGCTACGTGCCGCAGGAGTAAATGTTGCAGTGGACTTTGGAGAAAAAAAGCTCGCCGACCAAATTAAAACAGCGGTTAAACACTCAATTCCCTACCTTATTGTTGTCGGGGCGAATGAGATAGCGTCAGGTACATTTGGTATCCGTAATTTGCTCAATGGTACCGAAGCGCCTCATACACGGGAAGAGCTTGCTGCATTTTTCCTTTCGCTCTAATCTAGCTCTTTTGTTGTATGAGGATCATTACCTTTGATATTGAAACAACTGGCTCGACTGTTGGTGGTGCGTTCGACTTTGCGAGCCAAGAACTGACCATTTGTTGTGTGCATGACTCGGAGACCGGCGAATATTCGAGCTACCTAAAAGAAGAGCTGCCAAAAATGTGGGGTCTGTTTGAACGTGCAGACATTTTAGTTGGATACAACTCCGACCACTTTGACATCCCAATTTTAAATAAATATTACTCCGGCGACCTGACCAAAATAAAAAGTGTCGACCTGCTTAAGGAAGTACGCGCCGTACTTGGCCGCCGCTTAAAAATGGACAACATTGCCGAAGCAACGCTTGGCCGCAATAAAACAGCGAGTGGCATGCAGGCAGTCACCTGGTGGGCCGAAGGCAAAGTCGACTTGGTGCGCCAGTACTGTATCGAAGACGTAAAAATAACAAAAGAACTGTACGACTACGCCAAAAAGCATAAGTCGCTAAAATACAAAGACTTCGACGGTCCTCGCGAAATTAAACTAGACCCCTCGGGCTGGGAAAAACTGACCGAAGTAGCGGCCCTAAACCACACCCTCCCGTTTTAGTGGGGCTGTGCTAAAATGCCTGTACTAGCCTAATTATAGACATATGAAATCCCAATACGTACTTCCTATTACTATTGTTGTCGCAGGGGCGCTTATCGCAGGAGCAGTCTTTTTTGTTGGTAAAAGTGGCGCTCCAAAAACAGACGGCACGTCAACCAAGATATCGGCGCGCGAATACGACTCATCAATTGACCACATTCTAGGCAACCCAGCAGCAGAGGTAAAAGTTGTGGAATATGCCGACCTCGAATGCCCGTTCTGCAAAACGTTTAACACAACCATGCACCAAATCATGGACTACTACGGTACGTCGGGTAAAGTCGCGTGGGTATACCGCCCGTTCCCTCTTGGACAGCTCCACTCTAAGGCACCAAAAGAGGCTGAAGCGGCCGAATGTGCTGCAGACCAAGGAGGCGATGTTTCGTTCTATAAATATATCGACGGAGTGTATGCAATAACCCCGGGCGAAAATAACTTAGACCTTGCACAGCTCCCCGTTATTGCCAAACAAATTGGTTTGAATGTCGACACCTTTAACCAGTGTCTTTCGAGTGGCAAATACACCAGCAAAATCCAGAAGAGCTACACAGAGGCAATTAACGAAGGCGGCCAGGGCACACCGTTTATCCTTATCATGATAGGTGGCGAAGCAGTAACCCTAAACGGCGCACAGCCATACGACTCGATGCGCGCAGCAATTGACGCAGTGCTCGGCAACCCAGTTACAACAGCCTCAACTACGGCACAGTAGAGAAAATAGAAGCTACGGAGCGACAAAGAGCTTAAAAAGAGGGTTAGACTTGGGCTAGCGCCCCGGAGCGCACTCTTTTTAGGCTCTTTTCGCGTAAGCTATTTGTCGGGCCTAAAATGCGCGTCGTAGGCTTCTGGGGGTAAGTTGATGCGGTAAATGTCGAACGAGTTCTCCCCTTCAAACATGTCCGACGGGTTTGGCAAAAAGACGGGGTTACGCTCAAGCGCAGCCGTTGCATCGCGCACCAGGCGGTTAAAAATAATAAATTCTTGTTTAAAGGTGCGGAAGTCGATAACATATTTGCGCATTTGCGGCTTACCGTCTGCGTTGCGCGACTTTTTACATTCGTGCACCACAAAACGTCGCACTGGTTTATTAAAACTTTTTTTGACCGTGTAGTAGTTAAATATCGCTTGTATCACAAAAAGCGACTTATTTGCCCCCAGCCCGCTAAAATGGTCGACAAATTTGTGGTCTATAACATCAACCCCTTTCGGGTCTACGGCCGACTGCACCACCAGGTCGGACACGGCTTTAATCGGCAGTGGCAGACCCTCCACCTGTGCCATACCTTTAAACTCGACACCAAGCACTTTTTTGTATCTAGGCGGCTTGGCCAAGTAAAACCCTACGGCCTGCAGGTAGTCGCGCTCCATCTGTTCGCGCTTCTTTTTTATTGCGGTTTTTGTTTTTGCTTTGCCAAAATTAATTTCAAAATCAGCAACGTTGCGCAGATATTCCATCCCCAGCTCAACCGCGCCTTCTTTAGGTATACCTCCGTAGTAGTGCTGCAAGGCTACATGCCCTGCCCGCCCAACAACGGACGACGGCCCGGACGGCATGTCATACACTTGCTCGACATAGCGCTTGTACCACGCCAGCGGGTTGCGCAGATACGCCATAAGCGAGCTGTGGCTCCAGTGCTTGATAGGTACTTCCAGCAATTTTTGTTTCTTCTTGGTAGCGCCCTTTTTTGCCATGTCTTTAGTATACAAAATTCAAGAACCTACAGTAGCAAGGACTACCCTTGCTAGTTTTTTCCAAAAGAAAAACCTCTCCTGGAGAGCGGGAGAGGTTTGGTAGGCTAGGACATTGACACTTTGAACAAGACGCGCACTTCTCTCACGAATTCTTCTAGTGCCGAAGCATCGTGCTCCCAGAGCGGGTGGCGGAAAATAGAGGAGGAATCCAGGCGTTGAAATTCCAAAAGTCCACCTCCCTCTAGAGTAAGAAGCAGACCATTCTTCCCTGGGCAATAAACACGGATAATTTCGACCTGGGCACAACCGGGCTTTTGGTTCAGTGTGTACTGTATGGACACACCCGCGTAGCTTGCGCTGGCACTAGCTCTCGTCCAAGGTCCAAGCTTGTAGAGATAATTCTGCACCTTGAACTCTGCCTTCTCCTCCAGGAGCCCTGGGAGGTCCCTGAACCCGAGGTTGGGTGTCCCGTTGGCATACCGCCACAGACGGCCTACCCATGCGAACATCGACAGACACTTGCTCCCAACATAGGTAACAAGAATCAAAGCCGGAGCATTACGGAAATACCAACGCTGGAAACGATTCTGGAAAGACTGTAGCGACATGGCCGCCTCCTGTTGCGTATGTTAAACCCCTGAACAACTGCCGAAAGATTACGGCAAAATAGTATGTCTGTCGAGAGACAGAAATTTAGTAGCTGCGGAGGCGTTTTGCTTTGTCGTGGGTGCGGATACGCTCCAAGGCCTTTGCTTCAATTTGGCGGATGCGCTCGCGGGTAACACCAAACTTCTTTCCTACTTCTTCAAGTGTATGATAAATGCCGTCTTCCAAGCCATGGCGGAGTTTCAAAATTTCGCGCTCTTTGGGCGAAAGTTCGTCCAAAATTTCATGCAGCTGGTCACCCAAGATGCGGCGCGACACTTCCTGGTCGGGGGCCAATATTTTGTCGTCTTTTATAAAGTCGCCAAGGACTGACTTTCCGTCATCGTCGTCCGAGCCAACAGGGCTTTCGAGCGACACGGTGTCCTGGTCGATTTTTTCGATTTGGTAAATTTTGTCTACATCAACACCCATTTCCAAGGCAATTTCCTCGGCAAGCGGGTCGCGACCTAGGTCCTGTGCCAAACGGCGCGACACTTGTTTGTATTTGGCGATAGTTTCAACCATGTGCACAGGGATGCGGATAGTGCGGCTCTGGTCGGCAAGCGCGCGGGTAATAGCCTGGCGTATCCACCAAGTGGCATAGGTCGAAAATTTGTACCCCTTGGTGTAGTCAAATTTGTCGACGGCCTTAAAGAGGCCGAGGTTCCCTTCCTGAATGAGGTCGAGCAAGGTGAGGTCGGGCGAGCGGCCAACGTATTTTTTAGCAATGGAAACTACCAAGCGGAGGTTAGCCCGGGCAAGCAAGTTGCGCGCTTCATCATCGCCGTCGACGATACGCTTAGCGTAGTCACGCTCTTGCTGGGCGTTAAGCAGTGGGTAGCGACCGATTTCGCGCAGGTACATTTGGATAGAGTCGTACTGCGAGTCACTGCGAGCATAACCTTTTTCTGGAACCTCTTCGGCAATTTCGAGCATACCGCCGCCTTCAAGCACGTCGATGTGCGCAGTGGAAAATTTGTCGTACAACTCTTCCAAAAACATCACGTCCGACTCAATGGTTGGGAAGCTCTTTAAAATTTCGTCATAGGTAACAAAGCCGCGTTCACGCCCACGCGCCATCAATTGTTCGGCTTTTTTGCCTTGCTCGTCGGCTTTTTTAGCAACTTTTGGATTTGCCTTAGTAACTGGAGCTGCTTTTGTTTTTTTTACTACAGCTTTTTTAGGAGCCAACTTGGTGCGGCGCTTTGCAGCTGCGGCACGAAATTGTTTTGCTTTAAGGACAGCGTTTTTAGCCTTTTTTGCAGGCTTTACCACTTTCTTTACTGCCTTTGGTGCCTTCTTCTTAGGTTTTGCCATTGGCACACAGTATATCACAAAAACCTATTTCCGCAATTCCTGCTGGCGCTTTTTAAGTGTAGAAAGCCTCTGAACTAACTCCCCTTCAGTCCCAGGCGTCGCCACATGCAGCGCATCGCGCACCTGCGACATTTCCTCGTCGAGTGTTGCTCGCTCTATCGCGTCAAACAGTGCGTGTACGATGGCAGCGTGGTCGTCGCCTAGTGTTTCAAATTCAAATTTAAAGCGTTCGGCATCGTCTTTGTATTTTTGCTCAAGCAAGCTGTAACGCTCTGCCCCTACAAGATGCGCGAGCTTTTCCTGTACGCCCGCGTCTGTAGGGAAATAAAACCGCAACAATGCGGCGGCACGTTCAAGCTGTGTCGGGACCGCAGTATGTGTGGGCTGGGTAATGACTGGCTCTTCTACACTATCTTCCGTGGGCAACGCGGGGCGTTTGGCAACTTCGGCACGTATAGCATCTTCGGGCACACGCAAGCGCTCGGCTATAATACGCACAAAGTGTGCTTGCTCTATTTTACTTTCCATCGCCGCAACAAGCGGCAAGACCTGCTGCTCGACTGCTTTTTTATACATACGCTCGTCACGTGCGGCAGGACGCAGTGCGTCTAAGAAAAACTCGACAGCAGTTTTTGAAGACCGTATAGCAGTTTTTAACAGTTCCGGATCTTCTTTTGCTAGGTCGGCAGGGTCTTTGCCGCCGGCAAATGTTGGCACCTTTACATCAAACCCCATCTTTAAAGCCATCGCAGCACTCTTTAAGCCTGCACGTACACCAGCTGCGTCACCATCGAGAGCCAACACCAAGCGTTTGGAAAGGCGCGAAAGCAGATGCAGATGCTCTTCCGTAATAGCAGTACCCGAGGAAGCAACTGCAAAGGTTAGACCACTTTGGTGGGAAAGTACGACGTCAAACTGGCCTTCAACAAGCAACACGCAGTCGGCTTTACGTATCGCATTTTTTGCACGGTCATACCCATAGAGGACTTTCGACTTTTTAAACAATGGAGTCTCCGGAGAATTTACATACTTCGCTGGTTCGCCTCCGTCATCTTTCTGGCCTTCAACTTTTTCGAAAAATCTTCCTGAAAAGGCAATGACTTTCCCGCCCGCATCAAACAACGGGAACATAATCCGCCCACGGAAGCGGTCGTACACTTCCCCCGGTTTGTGCTGCGAATTTGCAACAAGCCCTGCCTCTGCCATCAAATCTTTTGTATGCCCGAGCTTTGCCAAATGCTCGGCTAGGTCGTGCCACGACGCAGGTGCGTAGCCTATGCGCCACGAAGAAACAGTCTCTTCTGTTGTCCCTCTACCCTTCAAATATTCGAGTACATCATTCCGCTCTTTAAGTTGTGTTTCAAAAAATGCTGTTGCATGTTCGCACACATCGTACAGCTGTTCGTTCTTTTCTTTATTTTCAGGTTTTTGTACAAACCCTGTTTTGAGCACCACTCCAGCTTTTTCTGCCAACTGCTGCAGGGCAGTTTTAAAGTCGATGTTTTCCATCTTTTGAACGAACGAAAAAATATCGCCCTTTTCGCCGCAGCCGAAACATACGTAACTTCCTCGCTCGGGTGAAATCATAAATGACGGCGTTTTTTCTTTATGAAACGGGCACCTCGCACGCCAATTGCGTCCTGCTTTTTCCAGCTTTACATAATTCCCCACCACTTCGTTAATGGAAAGTTTGTCTTTAATTTCCTGTACCTGCGAGTCCATAGATACGCCTAGTTTACAGCTTTTTGCACGAAAAAACCCGCCCCTGTTTTGGGGCGGGTTTTTTCTCTAAAACGCTTACGCGACTTCTTCTTTTTTAACTATCGGTGCTGCTTGCTCGCCGGTGCCTGGTGCGTAGCGGTTGACCAATTTTTCTTTTGGAGAACCCTTAAACCCGGTACCTGCAGGAATGAGCCGACCGATGATAACGTTTTCCTTCAAGCCTTCAAGTTTGTCGACGCTACCGTACATCGACGCTTTGATAAGCATGCGCGTGGTGTTTTGGAACGATGCCGCAGAGAGGAAGCTCTGGCGTGACAACGAGACATCCAAAATACCCATGACAAGCGGCTCGCCTTTTGCCTCATCGCCACCTGCCTCTGTAGCTACTACGTTTGCAGCATTCAAGTCGCTTTCGTTTGCAACATCACCCACAGAGAGTTCTGTTCCACCCGAACTTGTAACACGCAAACGGCTAAACATCTGACGGATAATTGTTTCCAAGTGCTTGATAGAAATGCTTGCACCCTGGAGTTCGTAGATTTTTACAATTTCGCTAATGATGTACTCTTGCGCGCGCTCCTTGCCTGCGTATTTGAAGAGCTCCGAAAGGTCGGCCGAACCGTCGGTCAACAACTGACCCTTGGTAACCGGGTCGCCAACTTTGACAGTCGGTACGCGGCGTACGTGTGCCGAGTATTCGATAAACTCTTTTTTGCTCTTCGTGCGGTACTCGAGGTCTGGAGCCACCACAATAACTTTTTCTTTTTGGTCGTTTCTAATTTCAGTAACATGACCCGACACTGTTGCAACAACGGCTGGGTTGCGAGGCATGCGGCGTTCGAAGATTTCTTCAACACGAGGCAAACCTTGTGTGATGTCGCCACCAACACTTGCTGCACCTCCGGCGTGTTTTGTGTTCATCGTCAGCTGCGTACCTGGCTCGCCGATTGCTTGTGCGGCAACGGTACCTACAGCTTCGCCGAGTGCGACAGGCTTGTCAGTTGCCAAGTCTGCGCCATAACAGTGGACGCACAAACCGCGGACAGACTTACATGCAACTGGCGAGCGTACGTAGACCGACGGCACTCCGAGCTCTTCCAAGTGGCGCGCATCTGTTGTTGTAAGGAAGTGGCCCTTTTTGTAGAGCACTTTACCGTCGTGTTCAATGTCTGCAGCTGCATAGCGGCCCTTGGTGTTTGTTGCCAAGAATGTGCCGATGCCCGATGCCGACTCGCGTTTAATAGTGAGACCTTCTTTGGTACCGCATTCGTCTTCAACAATCACAACGTCCTGTGCGACGTCAAAGAGGCGGCGCGTAAGGTACCCGGCTTTTGCTGTGGAAAGTGCAGTAGACGCCAAGCCCGAACGTGAACCGTGCGTGGTGATGAAGTATTCAAGCGGCGAAAGACCTTCTTTCATCGACTTAGTAATTGGGAACTCGAGCGCGTCACCCATAGGGCTGGCGATAAGACCTTTCATACCGGCCATCTGCGTTACTTGTGCAATAGAACCGCGGGCACCCGAGTGAAGCATGTCAGAGACTGAGCCGTTGACGGCAAGAGTGCTTGGCATAAGTTTTTCAACTTCTGACTTTGCCGCGTGCCATATTTCGATGTTCATGCGGTAACGCTCTTCTTCCGACAGCAAACCTTCCTGCCAGTGCTTCATAATCTCGCCCGACTTCCCTTCTGCACGTGCGACAATTTCATCTTTTTCAACTGGGACACGGATGTCGTCGAGCGACCAGGTGATACCCGACTGTGTGACATAACGGAAGCCGAAGTTCTTAATGCGGTCCATTATTTCGGGGATCCTTTCAAGGCCGTAGCGGGCAATAAGGTCGTCGACCAATTTTGCCAAGCTCTTCTTGTGAATTGGCGCGTTGATGAACGGGTAGTCAGTTGGGAAGACGGTGTTGAAGAGCAAACGTCCAACGGTAGTTTCAAACAACTGGCCACCGAACGCTGCATATTTTTCTTTTTCAGACGGCATAACTTTAACCTTTGCCTGGAAGCCTACGTGGCCGTAGTCGTATGCCAAGATTGCCGCGTTGGGTGTTGGGAATGCAAGCCCTTCGCCTTTCATACCTTCTACTTCTTTTGTCATCCAGTAGGTACCGAGCACAATGTCGAGGAGTTTAAGTGCCACCACAGGCTCGCCGTTACCAGGTTTCAAGATGTTTTTAGATGCGGACATAATCTCGCGTGCTTCTGCCTGCGCTTCAGGGCTAAGCGGCACGTGGACTGCCATCTGGTCGCCGTCGAAGTCTGCGTTAAATGCAGCACAGACAAGCGGGTGCAACTGGATAGCGTTACCTTCGATAAGAATAGGCTGGAAGGCCTGGATACCAAGGCGGTGCAATGTCGGTGCGCGGTTCAACAGTACGTACTTGTCGCGGATGATATCTTCGAGAATTGCCCAGACTTCTGGAACACCTTCGTCGATAAGGCGACCTGCACCACGGATGTTGAACGCCAATTCTTTTTCAAGCAGTTTACCAATGACGAACGGACGGAAGAGTTCCAGCGCCATGTGTTTTGGCAGACCGCATTGGTTGAGTTTAAGTTCTGGACCCACAACGATAACTGAACGGCCCGAGTAGTCGACGCGCTTGCCGAGCAAGTTCTGACGGAAGAGACCGTGTTTACCCTTCAAGTTGTCAGACAACGACTTAAGCGGACGGGTGCGAGCCTGTGTGGTTGCGCTAAATGCAGCACCACCGTGACGGATAGAGTTGTCTATGAGTGCGTCAATTGCTTCCTGCAAGATGCGCTTTTCGTTGCGCAGAATCACGTCTGGCGCATGGATTTCGATAAGCTTCTTCAGGCGGTTGTTGCGGTTGATAACGCGGCGGTAGAGGTCGTTAACGTCCGACGTTGCGTGGCGGCCGCCGTCCAAGGCAACCATAGGGCGTAGACCTGGTGGGATAACCGGGATGCGTGTGAGGAACATCCATTCTGGGCGAACTCCAGACTTGATCATGCCGCGGAGCACCGAGAGACGCTTGCCGAGTTTTTCGCGTTCTGCTGCGCCACACTTAACAAGTGCTGCTTCGGTTTGCGCAACCATCTCCTTCAAGTTCAAGTTTTTGCAGAGGTTGTAAATTGCCTCGGCACCGATGCCTGCTTCAAACATTGCACCGTACTTAATAGCGTAGCGGTGATATTTTGGCTCGTCCAAAACTGAACCGACAAAGATATTGTCGATGTCGTGCTTTGCCTCCAAGAACAATTCTTTCATTTTGTCCTTCGACTTTTCGTCCTGGAGGTTTTTAACCTTCATTTTATATTCTGCTTCGAGCTCAGAAATGATGCGCTCTTTTTCAGACTTATGGACCTGGCTCACAATGTAGCCTGCAAAGTAGACAACTTTTTCAAGTTCACCACCGCTAATACCAAGCACCATTGCCAAGCGTGACGGAATTGCGCGGAGGAACCAGACGTGTGCGACCGGCACTGCCAAGTCGACATGGCCCATACGTTCGCGGCGGACAATTGCGCGTGTAATTTCCACACCGCACTTTTCGCAGACAATACCTTTGTAACGGATACCGCGGTATTTACCGCAATAACATTCGTAGTCTTTTTCAGGACCAAAGATCTTTTCGTCAAAGAGTGAGTTTTTCTCTGGGCGCTGGGTGCGGTAGTTGATAGTTTCTGGCTTGGTAACTTCACCATGTGACCATTCCAAGATTTTTTCAGGTGATGCTGGGCGGATGCGTACTGCGTCGAAGTCAGCGACTTCGGCACCTGGAGTTTTGCGTGCATTTGTAAGAGCAGAACCGCTGCGCATCAGTTCGACATCGAGCGCCAACCCACGAAGTGTGTGGAGGAGCACGTTAAACGACGCCGGTGCGTAGTGGTGGGAAATGCGTTCGCCGCGGACGATAGAGTCAAAGGCAGCTGAGCGGCCCATGATGTCGTCGGACTTAATAGTGAGCATCTCGCGGAGCGTGTATGCCGCGCCGTAACCAAGGAGTGCCCACACTTCCATTTCTCCAAAGCGTTGGCCGCCTCCCTGAGCTTTGCCGCCGAGTGGCTGCTGGGTGATAAGAGAGTACGGTCCGATAGAGCGCATGTGGATCTTGTCTTCTACCATGTGGTGAAGTTTCAAGATGTACATGTACCCAACGGCAATGTCCTGCTCGTACGCCTCGCCGGTGCGGCCGTCGTAGAGTTTTATTTTTCCGTTTTCGTTAAAGCCAGCTTTTTTAAGTTCCTGGCGGATTTCAACTTCTGTTGCACCTGCAAACGGTGGGCAGATTGCCTGGTAGTTAAGTGTGTTTGCAGCAAGCCCCAAGTGGAGTTCCAATATCTGCCCCAAGTTCATACGGCTTGGCACACCGAGCGGTGTCAAAATGACGTCAACTGGGCGACCGTCTGCCATGTATGGCATGTCTTCTTCAGGCAAGATGCGCGAAATAACACCCTTGTTACCGTGGCGGCCTGCGAGTTTGTCGCCGACAGACACTGTGCGGAGCTGTGCAATTTCAATATGGATGCGCTTAATGATGCCGGACTCCAAGTGGTGCCCTGCTTCGCGTGAGAATACTTTGACGCTAATGATACGGCCGCGTTTGCCGTTTTCCATGCGGAGCGAGCTGTCTTTAACATCGCGAGCTTTGTCGCCGAAGATAGAACGCAAAAGGCGTTCTTCTGGTGTGAGCTGAGTTTCCCCTTTTGGAGTAATTTTACCAACAAGGATGTCGCCTGGGCGAACTTCGGAACCAGTGCGGATAATACCGTCTTCGTCCAAGTTGCGGAGTTTTGTTTCAGAAACGTTCGGGATGTCGTGGGTTGTTTCTTCGGGTCCAAGTTTTGTGTCACGTACGTTGCAGACGAACTCTTCAATATGTACCGACGAGAACTTACCATCTTTTACGAGACGCTCAGAAATGATAATTGCGTCTTCGTAGTTGGCCCCCGACCAGCACATAAACGCAACGAGCGCGTTCTGTCCAAGTGCGAGCTGGCCGTCTGCGGAGCTTGAAGTGTCTGCAAGCAAATCACCTTTCTTTACTTTTGTTCCAACAGAAACTGCCGGGCGACCATGCAACATGGTAAAGCCGTTGGTGCGGACAAAGTTAACAAGTGGATACTCGAGGTCTTTACCTTTTGCATTTTTAACAATGATGCGCTTGCCGTCTGCTTGCACCACGACACCTTCTTCTTTTGCAACAATAAGGCGGCCGGTGTCACGCGCAGCGCGTTCCTCCATACCGGTTGCGACAAGCGGTGCCTCGGGCAAGATAACAGGCGTTGCCTGCTTCTGCATGTTCGAACCCATGAGCGAGCGGTTTGCGTCGTCGTGTTCCAAGAACGGGATCATCGATGTCGCGATAGAAAATGGCTGTGCTGGGTCGACGTCGATGTAGTTAACTTCCTTTTTTGGTACGCGGGTTGGGGCGCCGCTCAAGCGGACTTCAACCATATCTTCGGTGATTTGCCCGTTGTCTTCAACTTTTGTTGCACCGTGCGCGATTATTTGTTTTTCTTCCTCAGCTGCGTTTAAGAACACAACTTCGCCAGTCACCTTACCGTTTGCAACTTTTACATACGGTGTTTCGATCATACCGAACTCGTTGACGCGTGCGAATGTTGAGAGACGCAAAATAAGGCCGATGTTGGGGCCTTCTGGTGTGTGGATCGGGCAGAGGCGGCCGTAGTGGGACGGATGCACGTCGCGGACCTCAAAGCCTGCGCGTTCGCGAGTTAGACCTCCCGGGCCAAGGGCTGAAAGTGTACGCAAGTGCTCGAGTTCTTCAAGCGCATTCGTTTGCTGCATGAACTGCGCAAGCTGGTTGGTGGTGAAAAATTCTTTAATACGTGCCTGCAGCGGGCGTGGGTTAACAAACTGCTGTGGCATCGTTGCGTCGGTGTCGATAGTCGACATGCGGTCCTGGATGTTGCGCTTCATGTGGGTCAAACCAACACGGAGGCGCTGCTGCAACATTTCGCCAACGTAGCGGACACGGCGGGAGCCAAGGTGGTCGATGTTGTCTTCCATCGCTTCAGGATCGTTTTCGAGCGTCAACACATGGTCGAGCACCATCGCAACGTCTTCAAGCGACAAGGTTTTGCGGCCTAAGTCCTTTTCGTCGAGAGACTTGCCAAAGCGCTGGTTAAAGCGGTAGCGGCCAACACGGGAAAGGTCATAGCGTTCTTCGCTAAAAATAGAGTTGATATATTCGCGGGCGTTTGCAGCTGTTGCCAAGTCGCCGTCGCGGAGGCGCTTGTGGATTTCGACATAGGCGTCGTCTAAGTTTTTAGCAGGGTCTTTTTCGATAGAAAGTGCTGCCCATGTCTTACCATGTTCAGACTTAAAGAGTGCCTTAATGTCAGCGTCGGTGTGGGCACCAAGAACACGGAGCAGTGATGTTGCGGGGAATTTGCGCTTGCGGTCGATGCGGACCTGGAGCATGCCGTCGGCATCGGCCTCAATTTCTATCCATGCGCCGCGGGCTGGGATCACTTTGGCACCAAAGTGGCGCTTACCCTTTACTTCGTCAGCGGTAAAAAACACGCCGTATGAGCGTGCGAGCTGTGGGACGATAACACGTTCAACTCCGTTGATAACGAAGGTACCGTGTTCGGTCATCACAGGAAAGTCCGCAAGGAAAATCTCCTGCTCTTTTTCTGTGCCCTGTGCTTTGTTCTTCAAACGGACAATTGCGCGGAGCGGGATGTCGAGCGACATCTTTTGTGCTTTTGCGTAATGCTCGTCGTACTTTGGCTCGCCGAGTTCGATTTTTACAAACTCCAGGTCAAACTTTTTGCCGGAGTAGTCTTTAATAGGTGTGAACTCTTTAAAAATTTCCTTCACTCCTTCTTTTAAAAGAAGGGAGAAAGAGTCGACTTGCGCCGCTACGAGGTTTGGAGTCTCGGTGCGGGGTGCGCGGAAGCGGCCGAAGAACTTTTGTTCACGCATATGATTGTAGAAGAGTGAGCTTAGTAATGGAGCACGGGCTAATAAAAGTGCGCTGCGATACTAACATGCAAAAAAGTAGGCGCGTAAAACGCTCCCCTCGCTTGGGCTCTGTGCCTTTTGCTTGCGCGACCTGGTGTCGCTATGTGGTTTTGAAACTAGCGCACTCAAAACTCACTCTGTCCCCGGTTAACCCCTTGGGACGCCCCGCTCTGGTTTCATATACAAGTATACTCACACAAAACTCACAGTCAAGGCCCAAAACGGGCTTATCCACAAAGAAAAAGGCCGTCCCGAGGGGGACGGCCGCTGTATTCGGGGCCCGCAAATGCCCTACTTGCCAGTCGAGACGACCCTAAGGCCATTCCCCACTGAAGGCTCGCAAGCCTGGCATTTGGGTGGAAACATGCCGTCGATCTTGTCCTTGACCTTGCCGCAACGGCACTGCCAGATGGGACGCTTTGTGTGACCGGAGTCGATGGAGACGCCGTTTGATGCAAAAGCCATGACTTTTCAGT
>JAPLUW010000001.1:41257-495613 GCA_026397405.1 Candidatus Adlerbacteria bacterium
ATTTTGTCTTGGTTGGATTGAAGAGGTTACTTGCCGCTACCAGCCTTCCTGGACTGGTAGTCGAGGGTACGCTTGTCTTCCGCCACACCGGCAGAGGCACCCTTGCCGGGCACCTTTTTCATCCAGGAGGCAATCTTCGCTTTCGCCATCTTGAACTCTCCCTTTAACCTTATTGAGGTCCTCTGCGAGAAATCCTTGCGGCTCGCATTAACGAGGAAGATACTCCTCATGCATTCTTCAGTCAATATGCGTTATGCACCTTTTCCACTGCGGCGTTTTTCTTTCCACGCGTCCATCTCTGCGTGGTTGCCCGAAAGGAGTACTTTGGGTACACGATATTTTTTACCTTTGTGTATCAAAACCTCAGGCCGTGTGTAGACATCATGCGATGCAACCCTCCCCTCTTCCAAACTTTCAAATTTCCCCAATACCCCAGGGATTTGCCGCGCAGTTGCATCGATTATTGTAAGTGCTGGCACTTCGCCTCCGGTCAAAATATACGGCCCAACAGATACCTCTTCTGCTTTCAATACTTTTTTAACCCGCACGTCTATCCCTTCGTACCGACCGCACAAAATAATCACCTCTTTTTGTTTAGAAAGCGCTTTTGCATAGGCATTTGTCAGCTCTTTGCCACCTGCCGATGTTATCAAAACTTTTACCCCTTTTTTATTCTTTTTTATTTTCTCTACCGCCGCAATAAACGGCTCGGCCTGTAGCACCATGCCCGGGCCGCCGCCGTATGGCCGTTCATCTGCCTTACCCCATTTGTTAGTTACAAAGTCGCGGAGTTGATACGTCTTTACCTCCAACCTCTTTTCCTTTTGTGCACGGCCAAGTATCGACGCGTTTGTATATGCATCTATAACCTCCGGGAAGAGTGTGACTACATGGAATTTCATTTAAAAAATACTAGAAATTACCGAGGTCTTCCATCGCTTGGTCGACTGTTTTCATGACAGGAGACGAAGAAGTTGCAACTTCGGCGGCATGACTACCGTCCCAACCTGTTGCTGCACTCCCGCCGCCAGCTTCTGCACTGCGCATGCCGCCTGCAGGTTCGTTAATTTTGAGGTTTACGCGGGCGTTGTGCTTCATCCCCACAACACGGAGCAATGTGCGGATAGCTTTTGCGGTATTGCCCGAACGGCCAATAACCTTACCCATGTCGTCGGCATTGAGGTCGAGCATCAAGAGCACACCCATCTCGTCGACAGTACGTACAATTTTTACATCGTCCGGGTTGTCCACCAGCCCCTTAACTACGAACTCTAAAAATTCCTGGTCCTTTTCTGTCATCTCAGTATATTTAGTTTATTAAAACCCTGCGGTAATTTTATTGTGCAGGAGTCTCTTCTGCAACGGAGTTATCCTCTGTTTGTGCAGGCGCTTCTTCTGGTGTTGAAACTTCTTCAGCCGCTGGAGCCTCTTCTACTGCTGCAGGTGCGGGAGTTGCTTCGGCAGGAGCAGCTACAACTGGTGCTGCTTTAAATGCAGGTAAAATGTTTATCTTTTTTGCGTCGATGATTTTATGGGTGACAAGCAAGTTGTGGACAGTGTCTGAAATAGTGGCACCCATCGACATCCAGTGTTTGATGCGGTCCGCCTTTAGGTCAACAATGCTTGTTTTTGGATTGTACGAACCAACCATTTCAAGGTAGTTACCTGGCTGTGGTTTGCGCTTACTTTCAACAACAATAACCCGAAAACTCGGGTCGTTCTTCCTGCCAACGCGGCTCAGTCGTATGGTCAACATAATGTAATTTAAAATGCCCCACACGGGGTCAGGGACACTGTAGCAGCGGGCTGGCAATAAGTCAATTATCCTGCTATACTCGTGTTTAATAGAGTCTCCCCATAGGGCGTGAGGCCCTTTAACAACAGTGGTCGCCAACAAACATATACAGGGCATTGTACAAGTAACTCGCAAAGGCGTGGGGTATCTTGCATGGCCTACGCCAGAGACAGAAACTGCATCTCCAAAAGGAAAAACCAAAGAAGTAGAAGATATTGAAATAGATACAGCAAACCTGGGTGGTGCCTTAAACGGCGACACCGTGTCTGTTGAAGTTATAGACGCAGGTTCACAGCCCAAAGCCTCGCCCGTAGGACGAGCACGGCCGAGGGGCAAAGTACTAAAAGTAGAAGTCCGCGCAAAAACAGAATTTGTTGCGACAGTAAAAAAGACAAATGGGGTGTGGGTTGCAACCCCAGCCGACCAGCGTGTGTACCGGCCCATTACCTTGCACACTGTGCAAGAAGATTTGGCAGAGGGCACAAAAGTGCTCGTGCAACTTACGTCGTTTACTGGCACCGAAGACCCACAAGGAAAAATTATCGAGGTTATTGGCACCGCAGGCGAACACCGTGTCGAGATGAACGCCATTGTCTTGGAACATGGGTTTAAAACCGAATTCCCTCCCGAGGTACTTGCCGAAGCTCGAGACATTGAAAAAAATCACGCATCTATTATTGCTTCAGAAGTACCGAAACGTGCAGACTACCGCGACACACTCACGTTTACCATCGACCCGTTTGACGCTAAAGACTACGACGACGCACTTTCTATAAAAACACTAGACGCAGACACGTACGAAATTGGCGTACACATTGCCGACGCAACGTACTTCTGTGCACCGGGGACCGCTATAGACGATGAAGCTGTTAAACGCGGCACGTCGGTGTACTTGGTCGACGCAACTATACCCATGCTCCCACACGAGTTGTCGGGCAATGTATGTAGTTTGAAAGCGGACGAAGACCGTTTGGCATTTTCAGCTACGTTTACTATTACAAAAGACGGCAAGGTGTTGGACCGCCGATTTGAAAAATCTGTTATACGCTCGAACAAACGTTTTACGTATGAAGAAGCCCAGGAGATTTTAAACAGTGTCGATGGCATTAGTGCCGATGAAGGGGCTCCACAGCGCGACGGCGCGAGGACTGAGCAATTTCCTAGCAAGGAAATTGTGTACCCGGAATCGGCAGCTGGTGCCGAGAATTTTGCGCAGGCCCTAGTAGTACTGCGTGATTTAGCCCGCGTTATGCGCCGTGCCCGCGAACAGGAAGGCGCGATAGACTTTGGCGACAACGAAGTAAAATTTATCTTAGACGAAAAAGGCGTGCCTACGGGCGTTGTCCGTAAAGAACGTATCGAAACAAACCTGCTTATCGAAGAATTTATGCTCTTGGCCAACCGCGAAGTAGCTAAATATGTTTCTAAACTTGCCGAAAAAAACCCTGAACACGGGCTGGTATTTTTGTACCGCATCCACGACGACCCAAAGGAAGACCGCATAAGCGAACTTTCAACCTTTGTCCGCGCTGTCGGGTACGAATTCGGGCACGGAAAGAAAAAGTCTGCTCGTGACATTGCCCACTTGCTTGAGCAAATTAAGGGCAAACCCGAAGAACATCTCATCCGTACCGCAACTCTGCGCAGTATGGCAAAAGCAATATATTCAACAAAAAATATCGGCCACTTTGGCTTAGCGTTTGAATATTACACGCACTTTACGTCGCCCATTCGCCGCTACCCCGACATGCTCGTACACCGCATCCTTGCATCACACCTAAACGGCAAACCGATTACTCGCCGCGAATATGCAACGCTCGAAAAGATGTGCATCACCGCAAGCGAACAAGAGGCAAAAGCAACCTCTGCCGAGCGTGACTCTATCCGCTACAAACAGGTAGAATATTTGAGCGCGCGCGTGGGGCAGGAATTTGATGCGACAATTTCTGGCGTGACCGACTGGGGCTTATATGTCGAAGACAAAATAAGCGCGTCCGAAGGGTTGGTGCGTGTCCGTACCATTGGCAACGACTTTTATACTCACAACCAAAAAGAATATGCGCTGGTGGGCCAGCGTACGCAAAAAAAATACACGCTCGGGGACACCGTGCGTGTAAAGTTGGTGGCGACCGACCTAGGAGCTAGGACGGCGGATTTTGAGCTAGTTCGCTAGAGACTTAGTCGAGGTCGTCTTCCAACAACAAGTCTTGAACACTTCTCGGCAGATGTTGAAGCTCTTCATCCGGAACTTGTTGAGTTCCTCCAAAAGCCGCCGAACCTTCCTTAGGCCAGCGATGAATTTCATGGTCGACGAGAGTAAACTTGAAGTCGCCAGCTTCCACAACCTTGGGTTTTGACAATACTGCCTCCTTGTACGTTACCAAAAATACTATACAACTTTTTTATTATTTTGCCACTGCAACAGCTTCTTCAAATTTAACCGACAAGAGTTTGGACACACCGTCTTGCCCCATAGTCACACCGTACAAAACTCCGGCACGGCTCATTGTTTCGCGGTTGTGGGTTATCAAAATAAGCTGCGACTTTTCCGCCAAACTCTCTATCATGTCCCCATAGCGGCGCGAGTTTGCTTCGTCGAGCGCCGCGTCAGTTTCGTCCAGTATCAAAAATGGTGGTGGGTTAACTTGGCTCATTGCAAAAATAAGCGCGATTGAAGTAAGCGCACGCTCCCCACCCGAAAGCATATGGAGGCCTTTGATGCGTTTGTGAGGCAAGGCAATGGTTATCTCCACTCCCTCTTCGATACCCCCTTCATCTTTTTCCCTAAACTGATCTTCTGAAAGATCAGTCGGGCGACCGCTCCCACGGAGCGGTTTAGTCTCTTTCACTATTGCGAGTACTGCCGAGCCCCCACCAAACATCAGCTTAAAGAAGCGGTCAAACTCGCTGTTTATTTTTTCAATTCCTTCAACAAATTTTACCTGCAACGTTTTAGTCAGCTCTTCAATAAGCTCACGCAAAGACTGGGCCGACACTTCTAGGTCGGCAATTTCGCGCGCCAAAAACGCATCACGCTCGGCGGTTTCCGCATGCTCTTTCAACACTTCGGCAGAGTTGCCGGCACCAAGTTCTTCCAAACGGATCTTCATGCGCTCCAACTTGCGGCGCCTGTCTTCCTGCACACTTCGAGCCTCTTCCGCAATGTCTGCGTCAGACACTACTTCCCCGCTTGCCGCACGGACTTCATACTCTTCATAGTTGCTTATAGCACGCCCAATAAGCACCGCTGCTTCGCCCAGTTCTTGTTTAAACTGCTCGCGCTCACGGGTAAGTTTTTCTTCCCCGGCACGGGCCGCAGCCAGCACAGTTTCCAGCTCACTGCGGCGTGCCATAGCAGCAAAGAGTTCGCGCTCGGCTTCTCTGTTTGCGTCTTTTTCGCCTTCGATTTTTGTCCGCAAGGCACGCACCGCACTAGCAACACGCTCACTTTCGACTCGGAGAGTCTGTACTTCCTGCTCCAGTACTTCTTTTCTTTTTCGTAGTTCTTCCAACGAATGTTCAGCAGCAGTGTTTGTGTGCGTCATGCGACGCAGAAATTCTTTTGCAAATACCACAAGTGCGGACAGGCGGTTTTTTATTTGTGCAACGTCCAGGTTTAGTGTTTCTTCCAAATCTTTTTCTACCTGCTCTGCAAACGCACGCACGTCAGCGGCCGGAACAGACTCTTCTACTGTTTTAGAAATCCGCTCGTGCGCGTGCATCTCGCCTTCAATACGGCCAAGTTCGCGCACGACCTCCCCTTCACGAGCGCCAGCCGCACGCCCCGCCTGTTCCAGCCCAACTAACTCCGACGCACCGCTGTCGCCCTGCTTTTTAGCAACTTCGCCACGCAAATGGGCAATAGTTTGGTTTAACTGTGTGTGCTCTTCTTTTGGTGTGTCGTTTTCCTCTGCAAGGATACTTGCCGCAACACGCAAATATACGCTTTCGCGTTTAAAATATTCCAAATATGCGTCGGTCGTCTCGTTTCGCAACTGTTCCGACTGCTCAATTTTTTTGACTTGGTTTTGTAAAAAACGCAGGTGGGGCGCAAGTTCGCGGCGCAAACTACTTACCTCACGCATGTTCTCGGCTGTCTTTTCCAACTTCCTCTCGGCCTCAACTTTTTTATATAAATATGCGGTCAACCCAAGCGCATCTTCTATCATCTCTCTGCGCTCGCGTGCACTGGCAGACAGTGCACGGTCGGCTTCGCCTTGCGAGATAATATGGTGCCCGGTTGCACCAATGTTCGCCTGCGAAAGGAGTTCGGAAATGTCACGCAGGCGCACTTGGCTGCCGTTTAGCAAGTAGTCGTTGCCCCCGTCTCGGTACACAACGCGCTCGAGTGCAACTTCGTCAAAGTCTAAATTTAATGCGCGGTCGCTATTGTCGAATACAAGTTTGACCGACGCTCGGCCACCTCGGGGCACCGCGGCCGAGCCGTTCCAGATCATGTCTTCGCCCCGTTTGCCGCGCATCGACTTCATCGACTGCTCGCCAAGCACAAAACGAAAGCTTTCGGCAATGTTACTTTTACCCGAACCGTTCGGCCCCACCACAGACGTAATAGCCGACGCAAATTCTAACTGCGTCTTTTTAGCAAACGACTTAAACCCGCTTAGTTCTATCGACTTTAACCTCATTGAGCTTTAAGTATACCAAAAGAAACACCGCTATTGACAATTTGCTATTATTAGTTCAAGCTACTAACTAGCGTAGCCTACGCGTACCTTACACAACACATTCAGAAAGAAAGACGGTGTACTATGGCTAACTCTAGCCCGACTCCTCCCTGCCCCGGCAATGTCACGTTCGAACACGTCGCAGGCATCGCCTCTGGCTACCTCGTGATGACGAAGGACAACAAGCGTGTCTTGCCGACCTTCAAGCTCGGAGGAAACGATTTCTTCGCCCAAAAGCACGTCCGTGACAAGCGCCTATTCTGGCGAGACATCACAGAACTCTTCGCCATATCGGGTCTCGGCGGCCAATTCCAGATGGTCGTCAAGGGCAAGCTCCCCGGCCGGCACCATACCAAGGGTCTCACTCTTGGCATACCTGCTGCCGGCGGGGCGATCTTCAGTATCCACTACGGGTCCAACGACGACCGGTTCGAATCCATGGTCGTTGCCCCACACGGTATGGACTCGAACCACTTCACCGGCCTCCTGAAAACCGGCAAGGGGCTGCTCGATAAGGAGACCGCCGACCAGGCGCTGGAACGTAGAGCCAGGTACGGACAAGCAGGGCAGGAACTCTTCGCACAGGAGGTGAAGAAGTTCGCGGAAAAGAAGCCCGTTGCTGCGGCCCCTCCACAGGCCAAAGCTGCGCCAGCTCCTGTTCCGACTCCTCCGCCGGCTCAACCACCCACACCAGCGGTTCCTGCTCCGGCAACCCTTCCAAAGGTTGCTACTCCTCGCAGTAAGGCGCTCTCTTCCGATTCCACCTCCATGACGCTCTATATGGAGGAACTCGGAAAGCACGCCACACCCGACGGATACGTCAGCCGGGCAGACTGTCTTCGGGTTCTCGTGGACCAGTCGTTCGTCCAAGGACAGGGTGCTGGATCTGTCTTGGCCAGCCTCATCCGCGACGAACACCTTGTAACGTCATCGCAGAGTGAGAACTGGCTCAGCTTTGGCTCCAAGTGGCAGAAGTTGGCCAACACGCCTTCACTGCCTGCAGCTGGATTGAGCGACATCCAGCAGCTCACTGCCGTGACTACCGAGGAACGGGAGCTCCGCACACAACGGGAAGCTGTTGTGGCAGATATCGGCCGTCTCGAGTCGGAAGTCACCCGTATCGAGAGATTGCTGCAAACGCAGCGCGAGGTGCTCGCCACTTCACAAGCCGGACTGCAGGAAATCAACACGAAGCTCGCTGACCCGAAGTACGCGTCAGCGCGCGAACACGTCGAGATGATCCGTAGGCTCCTTTCGGATGGTTCCACCTCCTAGACCTACTACCCCCAGCCATTCCAGGCTGGGGTTTTCTTTTCTATAAATTAAATTGTTGTTTTACCACCCCTTTGCTTCAAGTGCGGCGCGTGCAGCAGACTGTTCGGCTTCTTGTTTTGACTTACCTTCGCCCTGTGCCATCAGTGTGTCTTTAACATACACACCGACAATAAAATGTTTGTCGTGGTCGGGACCAGTTTCCTTCACAACGCTGTAGTACGGGGTTGAGCCTTCGTGCTCCTGCACTTTTTCCTGCAACCCAGACTTTGCATCTTGCCACAAACGCTGCTTTACAATCTCGTCAATTTTTGGAAAGAGGTGTTCGGAAATAAATTGTTTGGCAGAGTCGTATCCAAGGTCCAAGTAAATTGCACCCACAACTGCTTCAAACGCGTTCGCCAAAAGCATCTGCCGTGCACGGCCATTGTCTTTTGCCTCCCCTTTGGAAAGCAGCAAATAGTCGTTCATCCCAATTGCTGACGCGACTTCCGAAAGTGTAATTGCATTAACAAGTGCCGCGCGGTATGCGGTTAAGTCGCCTTCGTTGCGGTCGGCGTATTTTTCATACAAAAAGTGCGTCGAAATAAGTTCGAGCACTGCGTCGCCCAAAAATTCCAAACGTTCGTTGTGGCCGTGTACTTCGCCCCGGTGCTCGTTTATATACGAGCGGTGGGTAAAGGCCTGCCGTAGGAGGTTAGAGTCGTTAAATGTGAGACCTATTTTTTCTTCAAACGACCCAAAATCTTTTTCCATGCGGTTTATTTTTTAGTTAATTTCTGTATTGCTGTCGTGACAATAGGAAGCATGTCGTCATAAAAATTGAGTTCAAGCGCATCCTGCATGCGGAACCACTTTGCGTCGTCGAGCCCGCCCTTTTGTTCGAGCTGTAATTCTTTGTACGGCGACTCTGCCAAAAAGTACGTCACGTGTTTGCGCTTTTTACCTACTTTAGGGTCGCTCGCAACATATTCGTTTTCTCCTATTTTTTCTTTTATCTCAATGCTCAGACCAATTTCTTCCTTTATTTCACGCATCGTGCCCTCTTCGATAGTTTCGTTTGCAATGTCGGGGTTGTCGCCAATTTTGCCCTTAGACAAGGTCCAGTGGCCAAAAATGTCATGCACCAGCGCCAAATAAATGTCGCCACCATGTTTTGCGTACACGACAGCACCACCCAAATGCTGCACGGGCAGTTCTTCATACGGGACATCTTTTCTTTTTTTAGAGACCTCGTCTTTGCCGGGCTCGCCCAGTTCTTTATACACAGCGCCGAGCACACCGTTAACAAACCGACCGCTGTTTTCGCCGCCAAAGTTTTTGGCAAGTTCAATCGCTTCGTTTATAGCAACCTTTGCAGGCACCTTTTCGCGGTCGGCAAACAAAAGTTCGTACAACCCAAGGCGTAGGACATTTCTGTCGACAAGTGCAATACGGTCCAAGGGCCACTCGGGTGCAGCTTTTTCAATAACTAAGTCGAGGTCAGCTTTGCGCGCAACTGTGCCACGCAACAAATCTTCCATAAATGGAAGATCGCCCGCAGCCGGAGCAAATTCGCCCGCGTTACGCATGAGAGCTTCTTCTATAAAGTCATTTTTGCAATCACGAAAGTCCCACTCGAAGAGAGTCTGGAGAACTACTGACCGTGAAAGGTGTCTGTTTGCCATATGTGCTCCGCGTATGTGCGGAAAAGAACTTACGAACCTTAGAACCAGAAGCAAATCAAGAATGGATCCTGCCTTACCTCTACCCCCAGAACCGACGTTGCAGTCGGCTCCTCGACTCTGCCTATTTTGTAGGCGCCGAGGCTTTTGCCTTACGTACTGCTTTTTTTTGTGCCTTAGCAGCTACATCGACAACAACACGGCCACGATACCGGCCGCACGATGGACATGCACGGTGAGATACACGCGTTGCACCGCACTCGCATTTTGCGAGCGTCTGTGCGACTAGGGCATGGTGCGAACGGCGGTTTGCCGTATGCGCCCTCGTATGTCTCATCCTCACTACCATGCCGCAACCATACCAAAAAGAGCTTAAAAAGACAAGGCGCGGGCCGTGGATTACTCGAGCCGGACTAGGAGCCGTGGCTTTAGTGGCAAAAGGTCTTTCGGTGCATCTCTGACAGCCCAAACTTTTGTATCGCATCCCTGTGGGCTTTTGTTCCATACCCTTTATGGACCTCAAAGCTGTACTCTGGGAACTCGCCTGCGCGCCTACACATAAGGCGGTCGCGCGAAACTTTTGCAACGATAGATGCCAAAGAAATAACCGGTTCACTCGCATCGCCGCGGATTATTGTTTGCTGCGCATATTCGGGAGGCGCGTGCAGCAAACCATCTAACAGAACGTGCACATTTTTTGTATCCGGTGAGAGCTTTTTTACTCCTTTATATACACACCCTCGCACTGCTTTTGTAATACCTACAGTATCTATTATCTGCGCACTACTAAACTCCACACAAAAATCTATCTTCCCCTCCTTTCTATATATACATGCACGCGCGTAAATTTCTTCGCGCTTTTTTTCAGTAACTTTTTTTGAATCTCCAACTCCGGGGAATGCTTTTTTGATATCAAAATTTTCTGGTGCAGAAACAACCCCAATAGCAACCGGTCCCGCCAAGGGTCCTCTGCCAGCTTCATCAACGCCAATTAAAATTTTTACCACACTTGCAGTATACAAAAAGAAAACCCTCGGCCAGCGTGGAGCGCTAGCCGAGGGCCGTGGTCATTGAACTTGTGGAGAGGTGAGTTGTTCAGAGTGTTGTTTGACTTCGTGAGGCAGATGACCCACTTGCCAAAAAATGACGAACGACGCCAACACGACGAGCCCGAGGTAGTAACCGAGCCACTTTGCTCGCACCCCACCTGTTGGATAGGCTCGGTCGTCAATATTGCCAGCATCGCCGTTTTCACTGCGTGCACTGTCCTTGATCCAATACATCCCCGTGAGGATAATTGCAATGACACAGTCCATCACTGTGATGTGCCACGGTTGAGGGTCGCCGTATCCGAGGAACATCAACGTCGCCATTGAGACACCCAGAATACCTGCAAGCCAAGGACGAAGCCAGAGTGTGAAGCGCTTAAAGCCGTCCAGACACAGTATCCAGATAAGCAGGATGCCAGGCTGACCTGTTGTAATGGTGTAAACGAGCAATACGCCAAGACCGACGTACTTGAACCAACCGCCAATGGCTTGCGTGACCCTGCCGCCATCCATTGGGCTAATCGGAATCAGATTGAACAGATTTAGAAAAATCCCAACGTAGCTCACCAGAAGTACAATCTCGGCGGTCTTGCCGTCCGTGAACGGCCATATCGCCAAGCATGCCAGTGCACCGATGGTTCCGAATAAGGGGCCTCCAAAGCCGACAAAGGCTTCGGTGTCGCGGTTGTCGAACTTGGGGGCAAAGATGACCGCGCCAAGGAACGGGATGAACACTGGGCCAGGTGTCTCATAGCCCTTCATCCGCAAGGCGATGATGTGTCCCATCTCGTGGATGAAGAGCATTGCGACTAGGCCTACACCAAACCACGGCCCCAGCCCTATGCCGTAGAGGACGGCTGAGATCGCCATAGAAATAACTGTGATCAGTGGCTTGGTGAACTTGAGCACCTTCAAAGCTGCGACGATTTTCGTTGACTTGATGAAGATAGTCATGGCCGCAAGCGCCAGTCCGATGTAGGATTTGCGCCTGCTCGTGTTGTCGTTTTCCATCGTTTAACCTCCGTTTTGAAAAGGGCGACTGCCAAGGATAATGACAGGCATAAAGAAAATTGTCAATGTTTTACTAAAAGAAAAACTGCCCCCGAGGTATACTAAAAATATGTCGAGGTTTGTCCATCTCCATGCCCATTCGCACTACTCGCTGCTTGGCGCACTACCTAAGTTGCCCGAATTGGTTGCGGCTGCAAAAGCACAAGGCTGCGAGGCACTTGCATTGACCGACTTGGGCAACATGTACGGCGCAATTGAGTTTATAAAAGAGTGTAAAGATGCAGGGATAAAACCAATTGTCGGCGTGGATTTAGCCCTTGCAACCGGTGGGAGGCTTGTCTTGCTTGCAGAAAATAACGAAGGCTACAAAAATTTGCTCGCGCTTGTTACCGATTCGTACTTTACAGAAAACGCCAGCACGGTAGCTGTCACCCACGACATGCTGCGTGCCCGCAGCGCTGGAGTTATTGCCATTGCAACAAGCGGACAAAGTGACCCTGCACTGCGCGAAATTTTTGGGGATAAAAATTTGTATACCGATGTTGCGCTGCGCGAGATATTTTACGTACGCCCTGACGACCGCCGCGCATGGGAGACGCTGCGCAAAATTGCACACAGCGACGGAGGTGCAGAAAATGCTTACTTGGAAGAAGGCGACTTCCATTTCCCCACCGTCGCTGAAATGGAAGAAGAATTTACCGCAGAGCAATTGGCGAGGACAGTTGAAATTGCCGAGCGGTGCAATGTAGAGTTAAAACTTGGATCGTGGGTGTTCCCCGACTTCCCTATTCCTGCAGGTGCAACCTACGACAGCGAACTCCGCCGCTTAATGGAAGAAGGGTTGGTGCGCCGCGGGCTACATGAGAGTGCTGAAGTGCGCGAGCGAATTGAATACGAATACAAAATTATTTGCACCAAAGGATATTCGCCATACTTTTTGGTAGTGGCCGACCTGCTTAACTTTGCACGTACTAACGGGATTTTGACAACCATCCGCGGCTCGGTCGCAGGCTCTATGGTTACGTTTGCACTTGGCATCACCAACGTGAACCCACTGGAATATAAACTCCCCTTCGAGCGTTTTCTAAACCCCGAGAGGCCCAGCGCCCCCGACATCGACATGGACTACGCCGACAACCGCCGCGACGAAGTTATTGAATATGCCCGCCGGAAATATGGCGAGACTCACGTGGCACAAATAGGTACCTTCGGCACCATGTTGGCGCGCGGCGTTGTACGTGACGTTGCGCGAGCACTTGGGTACCCCTACGGCCTGGGCGACCGTATTTCAAAAGAAATTCCTTTTGGGAGCCAAGGTTTCCCCATGACACTCGAGCGTGCACTTGCAGAAAACCCCGAACTCGCAAAAATATATAAGGAAGACGAAGATGCGAAAGAGATCATCGACCTCGGTAAAAAACTGGAAGGCAGCGCCCGCCACATCTCTGTACACGCGGCGGGCGTCGTAATTTCGCCCCAGCCGCTTGTAGAATATTCGCCACTTCAAAAAGACCCTAAGGGCGGCAAAATAATTACCCAATACGACATGCATTCCGTGGAAGACGCGGGGCTGTTGAAATTCGACTTCCTAGGCATCCGCAACCTTGCTATCTTGGCACACGCCGTAAAGCTGGTTGAAAAAATAACCGGTACAAAAATTGATATAGAAAATATTCCTATCGACGACAAAAAAACATTCGACATGCTTGCGCGCGGCGAGACGGAAGGTACGTTCCAGTTAAACGGTACGGGCATGACGCGTTACTTGAAAGAATTGAAGCCGTCGACCATACACGACATTAACGCCATGGTTGCGTTGTTCCGCCCAGGACCGATGGAAACAATTCCACAATATATTGAACGCAAACATAACCGACACTTGGTGCATTACTTAGACCCACGCATGAAAGAGTATTTGGAATTTTCCAATGGACTGCTTGTGTACCAAGACGACGTGCTCATGACCGCGATAAAACTCGGCGGCTATTCGTGGTTGCAGGCCGACGTGCTGCGCAAAGCGATGGGTAAAAAAATTCCCGAAGTAATGAAAGCCGAAAAAGAAAAACTTATTAAGGGCTTTGTCGAATTTGGCAAACTCACTCCAGGGTTGGCAGAAAAATTGTGGTTACTTATTGAGCCCTTTGCCGCGTACGGCTTTGGCAAAGCGCATGCTGCAAGTTACGGCAAAGTTGCGTACCAAACTGCATACATGAAAGCCAACTTCCCTGCACTGTATATGGCCGCAGTGCTTACGGCAGAGTCGGGCGACTTGGATACAATTTCTGTGATGGTTGCCGAGTGTAAACGCATGGGCGTTGCAGTATTGCCGCCCGACATTAATGAAAGTTTTGGCGACTTTACAGCGATATTAAACGAAGGCAATGGAGATGCTATCCGCTTCGGACTCTATTCAATAAAAAACTTCGGAGCAGGCGTTGCCGATGCGATACTTGCTGAGCGGAAAGAGAACGGGCCGTTCACGTCGCTTTCGACCTTCCTTACCCGCGTTGGTAAAACAAGTTTAAATAAACGCGGACTTGAGTCGCTTATAGAATGCGGCGCACTCGACTCGCTTGGTGAGCGCGGGCAAATGCTCGCCTCGCTTGAGTTGTTGTTGCAATACCACCGCGACGCAGGAGCGGAACAATCGCAAGACTCTTTGTTTGCAGACGCAGGTGCATCGAGCGAAATAAAGCTTCCAGACGCACCTGTCGCAACTGCCGAAACTCGCCTTGCGTGGGAAAAAGAATTGCTCGGCCTCTACATTTCCGGCCACCCGCTCGACAAATATCGCGAAAAGCTTTCCAAGCGCCCGATGACCATAGGCCAGATGAAGCAGCGCATCATGCCTGGCATGACCGCAGTTGCCGCCGGCATGATAGAAGACGTTCGCATGATACTTACCCGCGGCGGCGACCAGATGGCGTTTATCAAACTTGCCGACTTTGACGGTTCTATTGAAGCAGTTGTATTCCCCAAAGACTACGCCACCCACAAAGACATGTTAAAACCAGAAACCTGCGTTGCCATGAAAGGTCGCGTCTCTAACCGCAACGGCGAACTTTCGATGGTTGCCGAAGCAATGAAAGCTCTGTAGTATATACGTATCGGAAATTGTTTCGGCTACCAACCGGAATCCCTCGGGGAGCAGTAATGCCTAATCTGAACCAGAGTGCCCCATCCGGGGAAACTAGGTGGAACCGCGGTCACAGTAAGATCGTCCTAGTGAGCACACGAGAAATCGTGTCTTCACTAGGGCGTTTTTTTGTTTACTTACAAATTTATTGAATTATTTATGTCTACTATTGAAGAAAAACGACACACGCTCGCCCACCTTCTGGCCGCCGCAGTTCGCGAACTGTACAGCGGTGCACAAAATGCTATAGGCCCTGCAGTTGAGAACGGTTTTTATCAAGACTTTGACCTAGGCTCGCACAAAGCCACCGACGAAGACTTGGCAAAAATTGAAGCCAAGATGCGCGAGATGCTTCCGAACTGGCACGCTTTTGAACGACGCGAAGTTTCTAAAGACGAAGCACTTAAAGAATTTGGATGGAACCCGTACAAGTGCGAACTTATTAACGAGTTTTCCGACAGCGAAACGCAGCTTACCTTTTACACTGTCGGCGGCTTTCTAGACCTCTGCCGTGGTGGACATGCAGAAAACCCTGCAGCAGATATTGCTCCAGACTCGTTTAAACTCGAACGTATTGCAGGCGCATATTGGCGCGGAGACGAAAAAAATAAAATGCTTACCCGCATCTATGGGTTAGCCTTTGACTCGAAGGCAGAGCTTGATGCATACCTCGCACAAATTGAAGAAGCAAAAAAACGCGACCACAAAAAGCTCGGACCCGAACTCGACCTGTTTGTCTTTTCTGACCTTGTGGGTCCTGGCCTTCCGTTGTTTACACCAAAAGGCACACTTGTACGCAACTTACTCGATGAGTTTGTATGGGAATTGCGCAAACCCCGTGGATATCAAAAAGTAGAAATCCCACATATTACAAAAAAAGACCTGTACGAAAAGTCCGGGCACTGGGATAAGTTTAAAGACGAGCTCTTCCGTATAACAACACGCGAAGGTCACGAGTTTGCAATGAAGCCGATGAACTGCCCACACCACACGCAAATTTATGCGCGCAAACAGTGGAGCTACCGCGAATTGCCGCAGCGATATTCAAACACTACAACCTGTTACCGCGACGAACAGTCCGGCGAACTCTCTGGCCTTTCGCGCGTCCGTGCATTCTGGCAGGACGACGCACACGTCTTTTGCCGCCTCGGAGATGTGAAAAGTGAATTCTTAAAAGTATGGGATATCATCCATGCATTTTACCCAACCTTTGGTTTCGAATTGAAGGTCCGTCTTTCGACCCACGACCCAGAACACATGGAAAATTATTTGGGCAGTATCGAAACCTGGGAAAAATCGGTTGGGATGCTCAAAGAAATAATTGCCGACAAAGGTATCGAAGCAATGGACGGCGTTGGAGAAGCCGCATTCTACGGACCCAAGTTGGACTTTATGGCGCACGACTCTATTGGCCGCCAATGGCAAGTTGCAACAATTCAGCTCGACATGCTCCAGCCTGAACGCTTTGACCTTACCTGCATCAACGAACAAGGCCAAAAGGAACGCATCGTGATGATCCATGCGGCTATCATGGGTTCGCTCGAGCGCTTTATGTCTATTCTTATTGAACATACTGCAGGAGCATTCCCGTTGTGGCTGGCACCTGTACAAGTATCTGTGTTGCCGGTTGGCGAAGCTCACCAGGCATACGCACAAGAAATTTTGAACGAACTGGAAAGCAAAGGTGTCCGTGCAGAAATGCTTGCAAGTGATTCTTTAGGCAAGCGCATCCGCGAAACAAAGATGCAAAAAGTTCCTTGCTTTATTGTCGTTGGCGACAAAGAAGTTGCAGACAAAACGGTTACTGTTGAAAACAATCGTGCTGGTGACAAACAAACTGTGCCGCTCGCTGAGTTTATTACCCCGATGCTCGAACATATTCGCACACGCGCAAATATGTAAAAACAAAAACTCCCCGGAAATCCGGGGAGTTTTTGTTTTCTAGTTTTTTACGAACGGAATATTTGCGAGATAAGGAAGCTGTCTTCCGTAGACGGCTCACCGAAGAGAAATACTTTAAATTTATTAGCAAATGAATTTTGCACGCGCTTTACAAACATCAAGTATCCGGCAAAGACTGCCCACAGTGCCAAGAACAACCAGTACGCTACTTCGGCAGCAGTACCAAGGTCGAGGCCCGTGTACGGTACGGCAGAAAGGGTGACGTATGGGTTGCTAATTTGTGCTTGTGCGTAGTAGGCAGATGCGTATCCATAGTTATAGTTGTACGCAAACGTGCTGCTGCCTCCCCCGCCTCCGCCCCCACCACCTGGCGGCACGACGCAGTTCGGGTATACGCCTGTGCTGCCCGGTGGGCATACGCCCGGCGGAGTTGTACAGTTTGGGTAGGTCCCTGTTGTTCCCGGAGGGCAGACACCTGGTGGGGTCGTACAGTTTGGATACGTACCGGAAGTTCCGTTTGGACACACAGGCCCTGGCGGAACGACAGGAGGTGTCCCGCCGCCACCAGTGTCACCTTGAGTAGGCGAGGGAGAAGCTTCAGCAACTGCAACGGTAGGAGTATCAACTGTAGGTGTATCGACAGAAGGACTGTCTTCACCTTCACCTGGGCCGCAGCAACCAGCGTCATTACCCGTACCCCCCGCTCCGCCATCATCTCCAGCAGATGCGCCAGCACCCGCTCCGTCTCCAGAGCCATCCCCCGCTCCGCCGCCGCCATCACCTCCTCCGCCGTCTCCACCACCATCGCCACCTCCTCCGTCTCCGTCGGCATGTGCAATATGCGAGTCAAATATTGAAATTGTGTTGCTGTGGTTACCCGTCGATACAGAAACAGCCGAAAGCAAAAACAAGGTGCCAAGCACCAAACTGCCGCTAAGACGGAGTATGAGTCGGATATTCTGTTTTTTGTCGAGCCAGGTAAACATAGTAATTTTGTAATTAGATAAAGTGATTAAAGTTTTAATAATGGTTTGATGTAAAAAGTGTGGTCCACGGGTTTCCTTAAACCCGTGGTTGCCACTTATCGCGGTTCGCGAACTCGAAGTCCTGCGGCGAACAGCTCCGGAGGAGCATGTTTGCCGTAACGCAAACGTTCGGCGACTTGCTCGTTGGAGAACGTGTAGACGTATTTACTGGCGTAAAGCACTTCACCAGTCTGCGGATCTCTTTCGACGTCGATACAGAATGCCGCAGTCCCTCCAGTATTCAGTGCCCACTCCCAGAAACCCCGACCCACGCACATCTCATCGCCCTCGACTTTGTACGAGGTATGTAACTCATTGTTGAGATTTTCGGGATTGGGATTTCCTAAAGCATCTTCAACAACAAAAGTCACTTTCCGTTTGCCGTTCACCCGGATGGGCATACAGACCAACGGACCGTTGTAGTTGATAGCCGGACGCCCCTCACGCATGTGCATGATGCACGCTGCCGTGTTGACGTAGACCTGCAAGTTGCAGTCCACACCTTGGGCAACTGCCGGGGTTACCGACAGTGCAACAGGCATTGCCAGACCAAGAAGGCCCGCCAATGTAGTCAGAAATCTCGGATACTTCACGAGTCGTCTCCTTAGGTTGTTGTTGGAACTTAAAAAGTCTCGTCCTGCAATGTTTTAGACATTGCGAGAGCATCTCTGCAAACCTCTTTCGAGATTTCCAATACATGCGCTCACAAAAAACTAAGCCCTGCTGGTGCAGAGTACCTCTTCATGAATGAATTTTTTATGAACAGCCTATTGTCCGGCTACAGCGTATGCCCCTACAAAGTCGGCCGTGACAATAAAACGGTTGCTCTTTGACGCGAACGAGTCGCACGTTACCAAGGTCAAATGTTTGCCTGTGGTCTTAAGCTCGATACTGTCCTGTGTTGCGTTGGCAACTTTTACCTGCACTACGCTGTAGCGATATTCCATACCGGCAGAATAAACACTCACAAACTCACCTGGCTTCAAGTTTTGAATACCGTCAAAGGCTTTGTATGCCTGGTTGTGGACAATAGGCAGGTAACTGCTGTGCCCAAACAACAACACGGTACCTTCGCTCCCGAGCAACGCGCTGCTTGGGTAGCGCACCGCACCTGTCAGCAACGCGTCGTCGAGCACCTTCAAGTCTGTTGACCCGGGGTTTTTGATAGACACATCGAGCCCAATGTTTTTTATGACAATGCGCACGGGGGCTTCGGGTGTACTGGTTGCTACACCTGCAACAACAGCGGTGTTGTTTGTAATAGCCGGCTCGCTGGTAACCAGCGGGTGCAATGGTTCAGGCACTGCGTCGACACTTTTTAGGAAAAGCACGGTGAGCAAAAACATGCCGAGAAACATAGCAACAAACGCGCCACGGCGTTCGCCTATCTCACCTACAATGCCTTTGTTTGTTTTTTCCATATCTAACGTCTGGCTGCAACGTACCCTTTATTGGGCTACTTGTCAAGACTCCCCCACCTCACGCGCAAAACGCGCGTAGTGTTTACGCGCGGGCGCGGCCCTGAATTTGCGAGAGTATAAACGAGTCGACGGTGTCGAGAGCTTCACCAGTTGCAACTACCGCATGTACCGGGTGTACTTCAGGAGCATGGCTGTGTTGCGCAGGTGCTGCGTGGGTAGTGTGTGCAGCTGTAGCTTTGCCACCAAAGAGCGCAACAACACGGCGAGCAACTATGTTTTGTACGCGCTTAACAACAACTAAGTATGCGGCGAGCAAACACCACACTATAAGGAAGCTCCAGTATGCAACCGTTCCCCAAAAACCAAGTTCAAGGCCGGTGTATGGAAGACTCGAAAGAGTTACGTATGGGTTGTTGGAAGTTACTGCAACTGGGTAGGTGCTTACATATGTCGGAGTTGTGTAGCTTGGGTAAACAGTAGTACCAGTGTAGGCAACTGTCGGCGACGGAGTAACAATGCTGTTGCAGCTGTTGGTTACGCAGTTACCAGTAATGTTTGTGGTAGGAGTCGTCGGTGGATAGTAGATGCTGCCGTAGGTATAGCCAGGTGACGAGTAGCTGTAACCTGGGTAGTACGAACTACCGTAACTGTAGCCACCATAGTTGTATCCACCAAGGCTGTAGTTTGCAAGGTTGAAGCCATAGACTCCTGTAACATATCCGTCTGATGTGTAGATTGTGGCAGAATTTGGAGTAATAGTTCCGTAACCGTTTGGTGTTATTGTCCCATAATTGTTTAAAGCAATAGCATCGGCACCATTCGGGGTAATCGTTCCGTAGTTGTCATTAGCAACAATGGTCCCGTACCCAGCATTTGGAGTGATGGTCCCATAATTACTATTTTGAGTTATTGTGCCGTAGTTATCGTTTGACGTAATAGTTCCGTAACCATTATTTACTGTTATTGTCCCATAGTTGTCATTAGCACTTACTGTACCAAAACCAGTGTTTGGAGTAATAGTGCCGTAACCACTATTTGAAGTTATTGAACCGTAATTTTGAGAAATACTTCCATAGTTATCGTTCGAAGTAATTGTTCCGTAATTACCTTCATCAGCATCCTGCGCGTATGCAACAGGTGCAGTTGTAAAAAGTACCACGAGGCCGAGCATTGCAAAGATACCGAAAGAAACCGGGCGTACTGCTGAAATATGTTTGAGTGTATTCATATGGTTCTTTTTATTGCTAATGCTTGGACCTTGTGCAGGTCATGACATCCACGAAATAAATTCGTGGAGGCTAGATTTGCACAAAACAATGTACTAATTTCCCATGGAGCGAGTGCCAAGTTGGCACTCGCTCCCGGACACCGATGACGTTAGTCTTCGGTGTAGCTCTTGGGAGCGTAGAGATGCCCCGAATTGTCTCCGATGACAACGCCATCGACGACGTAGAGCTTCTGGCCGGTGCATTCGTAGAGAATGGGACCGACCGGGGCGAAGGAGTAGACCTTCTCACCCGACGCCTTCGTCCGAGCGTAGACACCAACCCGGCGCTTGCCCTTCACGAGAGCAACGGCGCACTCGGTCAGAGCGCTCTCGAAGATCTTCTGGGCGGTGACAGTCACCCCAGAAGTTGCAGTGATCGCCGCGGTCACGTCTTCGACCGGAGCGTTCAGCACATCGCTCTTCGAGCCCGTCTTGAACGCATCGGCCAGAACAGCGGGCGAAACGCCGGGCGTAAAGACACGTCCGACGCCACCACCGGTCGAGACCGGCGCCGGAGCCTGTGCAACCTGCACAGGCGGAGCCGCGTGCGGAGCACCGTGAGGTGCACCAACCGGACGACGATCTTCCGGCTGGCCCTGAATGACTCCAGAGCGAGCCAGGTCACGGCGGTCGATGACCACCATGTTAGGATCCGCGACATGCGGAGTCTCGGCCCGGCGATCCGGCTGCCGGGACTGCACACCCGGCGGCGTGCCACGCGTATGCGTGGCCGTCCCGGGCTGGTTGTCGAAGGGGCAGAACGCCCCCACGGCAACCGGCTGCGAGCACTGGCAGGTAGCCTGCCCGACCTGGGCGTTCACGCGCACCCCCTGAAGGGTGCACTGGTAGCCCTGCGCCGAAGCGGAGAAGCCGACGAAGCCCAGGACAGTAGCGAGAGCGATTGACTTGATCATGACGGTCTCCTTTCAAGAGACTGTGGGTTTGAGACCCGGTTGACTGATTGACTTACAACGAGCGAAAATTGCCGGTCCGAGAGATAAGATTCTAAGGCCTTAACTCACGGTACTTCCCAATTATAAACCCATTTAAGATATTTGTCAAGGGGTGTCGTTTGGGACACATTTGGAGGCCCCTGCCCGCCGGCAGGCAGGCTTGACAAGCCTTTTCAATTATGCTAGGGTTCCTGGTATGTCAGAACACACAACCTTTAAGGACTGGGCGCTCCGCGTTATTTCTATACTCGGTCTTATCGCTATTTTGATCCTTGGCGCATGGGGCATTATCCAAATTGCCTTCGTACTCGCAGGGTTTTTAGGTAATGCAAGCGAGTCGGCATCAAACACTCCTGCTGTTACAAACACTGTCGTTAAAGTAGAACAGGTTATTGTCACTTCCCCTTCAACCATTACGTCGGGAGTTCCCTTTACACTTTCTTTCGCACATGAAAATGCAACAGGCAACTACAGCTACGGTATCTCCTACTCATGTGCAGCAGGCTTGAGCATTGCAGCCCCACTTCCAACCGGCGGTACACAAAACGTGCCGTGCGACACTCCGTTTAACTACACAAACGCTACTGCGCAGCAGCTCACCGCAACACTTACCGGCAAGACACAGGTAAACACAACCTTTAGCGTTGGGGCAAAAAATCTAAGCACTCTTGCCATAACTGCAACGGGCACTGCCGGCGCAACTGTGTTGCCAACTGTTTCAACCACAGCTGTAAAACCTGCAGCAACTACTCCCGCTGTGACAAAGCCTGCGGCAACTACACCCGGTAGCACCTACATTGCTGCAAAACGCACAACAACGTTGTACGGCCAGCCAGACTTGGCAGTGTCGACAGGCTCGGTTACACAAACAGGTGGACGCTACTCGGTGCAGTTTACTGTGCAGAACGTGGGCACCAATGTTACCCCTTCAAACTGGACCTTTAACGCAGTGTTGCCAACGTCACCTGCATATACCTACACGTCGGACGCACAGCGCGCACTCTACCCGGGAGACAAAATTGTCTACACTCTTGGCTTTACAATCTCGCCTGGCGGCGGACAGGTGCAAAATAATTCGTACTCGGCCTACACTGTAAACAATCCCTCATACGGCTACCAATATCAGTACGGCAACCAAAACGGTGCGTACACCTACCCTGCAAACTGCGCATACACAAACAACTACACCTACAACGGCCAGTACACCTACCCTGGCGCTGCGTTTGGATGCACCACAAACAACACTGGCTACAACGCCAACTACAATTACGGATATTCAAACGGCACAATGACAGTGCAGGTTGACCCATACAACTACGTGTACGAAAGTTCAGAAAACAACAACGCGGTAAACATCTCGCTCTAAATCGAGAAATAGAAAAACAAAACACCTATAAAAGTGTGCGCTCCGGGCCGCTAGGCCGAGTCCAACCCACTTTTATAGGTGTTTTGTTTTGTAGATATTAAATATCCAAGTTTGCGCTGCGTGCGTTGCTTTGGATAAACGACTTACGTGACGGCACGTCTTCGCCCATCAAGATTTCAAATATACGGTCAGCGTCGGCTGCGTCTGTAATGTTGACCTGCTTCAAGATGCGGTTTGCTGGGTTCATCGTTGTCTCCCACAGCTCGTCGGGGTTCATTTCTCCAAGACCTTTGTAGCGCTGGATACGAAATTTATTTGAACTCTTTTTAGACTTCGCAGAGCTCTCCGCGTCAGCCTCGGGCTCCGTATCCGAGTTCTGCTCAGCCGCCTCTTCCTCACCTTCACCTTCTATTTCAATCTCAGCGTCTTTGCCAAGCACTTTGTTTTTTTCCTCGTCAGAATATACATACTGCGCGCTTTTACCACGTGAGATTTTGTACAGCGGCGGTTGGGCAATGTAGACAAAGCCCCCGTCCACAATCGGTTTAAAGTGGCGGTACAACAACGTCAAAAGAAGTGTGCGGATGTGCGCACCGTCCACGTCGGCGTCGGTTGCGATAATTATTTTATGGTAGCGAAGTTTTTCTAAATTAAAGGTTTCGCCAATGGCTGTGCCGAGCGCCACAACCAAGTTTTTTATTTGCTCGGAGGCTAGCATTTTGTCCAAACGTGCGCGTTCAACGTTTAAAATTTTACCGCGCAGTGGAAGTATTGCCTGTATACGGCGGTCGCGACCCTGCTTGGCCGAGCCACCTGCCGAGTCTCCTTCCACAACAAACAGCTCCGACTCTGACGCGTCTTTGCTTTGGCAGTCGGCAAGTTTGCCTGGCAGTGTCATGCCTTCGAGTGCGCCCTTGCGGAGTACCGAGTCTTTTGCGGCCTTTGCTGCCTTGCGAGCCTTAAGTGCAAGAATAGATTTCTGGATGATTGCCCGCGCATCGTCGGGGTTTTCCTCCATAAATTCGTTAAACGCTTCAGCAAACACACCGGCCACAGCAGCCTGTGCTTCCACACTGCCAAGCTTGCCCTTGGTCTGACCTTCAAACTGAATTTCTGCAAGCTTTACGGAAATAACTGCGGTCAAACCTTCAAGCACGTCGTCGCCTGTCAGGTTTTCTTCGCTTTCTTTCAAGACATTATTTTTGCGACCGTAGGCATTAAGCGTACGAGTCAGTGCAGTTTTAAAACCGGTAACGTGCGTACCGCCTTCGGCGGTGTAGATATTGTTTGCAAACGGGAACACACGCGACGAAATGTCATCGGTATATTGCAACGCAATTTCAACCGCAACGTTGTCCTGCTCTTTTTCGATATAGAAAATATTTTTATGAACGGGCTTTTGGTAGCGGTTGTGGAACGAAATAAGCGAACGCAAGCCGCCTTCGAAATAAAATGTCTGCGACGGATAGTCGTGGAGCTGGTCGCGGATAAAAAGTTCGTCTCCAGCTTTCGGAAGCTTCATCCCGCTTTTACGAGCATCGATGATAGTGATACGCAGCCCCTTTACCAAGTACGCTTGTTCGCGCAAGTGCGACACTATTTTGTCGAAGTTAAATTCAACAGTTGAAAAAATGCTCGGGTCAGCCTGGAAGGAAGTAACCGTGCCGTGCAATTTTGACGAGCCAATTTTTTTGACCGCGGCCTTCTTTTTACCTATGGCATATTCCTGCACATGGGCGCCGCCGTCGCGATGGACTTCTGCACGCAAGTAGGTCGAAAGCGCGTTAACAACCGACGCACCTACGCCGTGCAAACCGCCCGAGACCTTGTACCCTTCGCCACCGAATTTACCGCCGGCGTGCAGCGTAGTCATGATTGTTTCCAAGGCAGAAACTTTGGTTGCTTTGTGTACGTCTACCGGGATACCGCGGCCGTTGTCGGCAACGCGGATAGTTGCAGCACCACCCTCTTCGCCAGGCAAAAGCACCACTTCAATATCGTCGGCAAAACCGCCCATGGCTTCGTCGCGGGAGTTGTCGAAGACTTCCCAAATAAGGTGGTGCAGACCGTCGGGACCCGTAGTCCCAATGTACATGCCCGGCCGGCGGCGTACTGCCTCCAAGCCTTCAAGGACGGTAATAGACGACGCGTCGTAATTAGATTTCTTCGCTTTTTCAGCTGCCATAATGTCCCTTTATTCTACCAAATTTTTAGCGAACCTCAAAGCCCTTTCCCACCAAAATATGGCTTATTTCTTCCATTATTTTGTTGACTTCGACTTCAGTTAGTGTCCTGTCAAACGACTGGAAAATAAGGCGAAATGCGAGCGAAGTTTTTTCACCTTTGCTGAATGTGTCGAAGAGAGAAATTTTTGAACACAGCTCCCCCGCTTCTGTCTTTATCATCTCCGCAACATTTTTTTCGTCAGTCCCGGCAGGTGTCCAAAATGCCACGTCGCGCACAATGTATGGGTACTTTGAAAACGGTATGTATTGCACCGCTGTTGAAAGTGGCAAGTTTTGGTATTCAGCAGGAAACACATCCGGCGCATGCATCTGGAGAGGCTCTTCCATAGCTGGTTCTTTTTCGGTCACGATTCCGACCATCTGTACTTCCTTTCCATCATTCCCGCCTCGACTCGACGTCTCCGGCGAGGCGGGCCACACGACTCCAATTTCGAAAAGTTTTACTTCTTTTAGTCCCAGCAATTCTTTGTTTGGGATATTTTTCTTGCACGCAGCGTTGAGTCCGTCGACAAGCGTGGTGCGTAGGTACGGGTTAACGCCGTCGACTTTATTTAAGACGACCCTCTCCCCTTTCGGTGCAAAAACACTAGTAAAGACTTCCGAGTATCCTGCCGCAAGCAACTCTTCGCGAACTTTTTCTGCTGTGTAAAAGTTTTGATTTATTTCAGGAGTTTTCTCAAATGTCGGAAGCGGAGTTGCGGGGATTTTGTCGTAGCCAACAATACGGCCAACTTCTTCGATCAAGTCTTCAGCAATAATCAAGTCGAGCCGCTCAAATGGTGGCTGCACTTCAAACACGCCCTCCTGCTCTTTATATGCAAGACCGAGGCGCGTAAACACGTCAGCAATATCTGCACCGGTAAAATCAGCACCCAAGACTTTGTTTATCTGCTCGACCGTAACTGCAACGTAGGTTTGTTTCTGCGGCTCTGGGTATACATCTACAAAGCCTTGCACCTCGCCGCCGATTTGGTGTGCAATAAATTCCAACATCCCTTTCATACCTTCTGCTGCAAGTCCGGGAGAGATTCCTTGTTCGAACCGTGCCGATGCATCGGTGCGCAATTTTAGTGCCGCGGCACTTTTGCGCACAGTAACTCCGTCAAAATTTGCTGACTCGATAACGATATCTTG
Organism: Candidatus Adlerbacteria bacterium; assembly: GCA_026397405.1. Taxonomy (GTDB): domain Bacteria; phylum Patescibacteriota; class Minisyncoccia; order Phycocordibacterales; family SBAW01; genus GWA1-54-10. The sequence goes on from JAPLUW010000001.1 coordinate 67,184, forward strand.
TGTGTCTGCCGTAATACCTGCAGGCATACCACCTTTGATACCTGCAATACCAACAGGTATGTCACCTGCAGTTATCACAAGCGTTGAGTCATTTAGTGTGTATTCTTTTTCATCGAGTGCGAGCATTTTCTCGCCTGCTTTTGCCAGGCGCACCCCAATGTCCAAGCTGCCCAATTTGCGTGCATCAAACGCATGCAAGGGCTGGCCTGTGTTAAACATCACAAAGTTTGTCGCATCGACAACGTTGTTTATGGAGCGTTGGCCAATTGCTTCGAGTCTTTCCTTCAACCACTTTGGTGAGGGCCCTACTTTTACACCTTTTATGTAGCCGGCAATATAGCGTTTACACAAATTACTTTGTATCGAAACAGAGACTTCAGCGGTCTTTTTAGAAAGATCTCCACTAACAGCAAAAGGGTCATGCGCAAGCGGGAGTTTTAAAATTGCCGAAAGCTCTTTTGCGATACCGCGGTGCGAAAGGGCGTCGTGTCCGCGGTTTGGGGTGACTTTTACATCCAGTACTTCATCCTCGCCCACTTTTTCAACCCCATCTATTTCAAATGCATGGAATGTAAGTGCGTCGGAAAGTTTCTCTGCGTCAGGCAAAGGTGCATCAAAAAATTTATCTAGCCAGAGTTTGCTTACTTTCATATAATTAAAACTGGTTTACAAACCGCAGGTCAGCCAAATGCATCAAACGGATGTCGTCGATTGCCCAACGCAAAATAGCCAAACGGTCGAGACCCATGCCGAATGCAAACCCACGATATTTCTGTGGGTCGAGGCCGGCATTTTTGATAACGTTTGGGTGCACCATACCTGCACCCATCATCTCGATCCATTTATTGCGGAGTTTCTCTGGAACTTTTTCGCCCACCAGGCGCATATCCACCTCAACGCTAGGTTCGGTAAACGGAAAAAAGCTCGGGCGGAACCGTACTTCGACTTCCACACCTTTAAATAATTCTTTAAAAAATTGTTCGAGAGTGCCTTTCAAGTGCCCGAGTGTAATATCTTCTCCCACAGCAAGTCCTTCGATTTGAAAAAACTCCGCTTCATGCGTCATGTCGGTGGCTTCGTTGCGGAACACTTTCCCAGGCACAATAACTCGGTACGGTGGTTGAATATTTTTCTGTAATTGTGCTTCCATGTAGCGAACCTGCACAGGTGAGGTGTGTGTGCGCAGTACCGTCTCTTTTTCGTCCTTAACAAAAAAAGTATCCTGCATATCGCGGGCTGGGTGGTCCTTGGGTACGTTAAGCGCGTCAAAGTTGTACCACTCCTTTTCCACGAGAGGGCCTTCGGCAAAGGTAAAACCCATCTCGGAGAAGATGTTGTTGGCTTCGCGTATGAGCGAGCTTATTGGGTGCAGGTGTCCGCGCGACGTTTCCATAAACAGCATTATACGGTATAATCGTCAAATGGACATCGGGGCATTTGGCATATATATATGCCTGTTTATTGGGCTTTATTTCGAGGTGTTCCTCCTTATTTCGTTCTTGGAGAGACGCCCCGAGGTAAAGTCTGCGGCTACGCCAAAACGCTACCCAAGCGTCTCTATTTTGGTGCCTTCGTTTAATGAAGAAAAAACAATAGCAGGAACCCTGCAGTCCCTGCTTGACCTGACCTACCCAAAAGACAAACTTGAAATAGTAGTGATTAACGACGGCTCAAAAGACAAAACAGCCGAAATCGCAGCACGTTTTGCCGCTGAACACCCGCAAATAAAACTCCTCAATAAAGAAAACGGCGGGAAATACACAGCTCTCAACGTAGGTATTGAACATTCGAGCGCCGAACTTATCGGTTGTCTCGACGCAGATTCCTTCGTTGCAAAAGACGCACTCGTGGAAGCAGTAAAGCAGTTTGAAACAGACTCCTCTATTATGGCTATTACTCCAGCGATGAAAGTGTACCAACCACGCAAAGTTCTTGAACTCATGCAGTCTGTTGAATATATGTTCGGCATCTTTTATAAAAAAATGTTTGACAACCTTTCTGCAATTAACGTGCTCCCTGGACCTTTTTCAATATATAAAAGCGATGTGTTTAGAAAGATAGGCGGCTTTAAACATGCACACAATACCGAGGATATGGAGATAACCTTCCGCATGCACGCGCACGGTCTGCGCATCGCCAACGCCCATACAGCGCTTGTATACACAACCGTACCAAACACGGTTGCCGCATTGGTTAAACAACGCACCCGTTGGTCGCAAGGATTCCTGCAAAACTCCCGTGACTATTCATATATGTTTTTCAATCCGCGTTTTGGTAATTTTGGCATGCTGGTACTCCCCTTCGGGCTCATCGCCTTTTGCGCCGGGCTCTACACAGCAAGCTACGCTTTATACCGCGCCGTAAGCTTTGTCCTAACCCGAGCGCTCGACATGTTTGCCACACACATACCACCACACCTATCCACGCCGCATCTGCAATGGTTTTATATCAACACAAGCATGATGACCTTCCTGGTTATTACGGTGCTTGGCATGACATTTGTCGCAATATTCCTTGGGCAGCACATTACAAAAAGCCGGCTTTCAATTACCTCTTTTGTTTCCTACTTTGTTTTGTTTGGATTAATCGCACCGCTATGGCTTGCCCGCGCAGCATGGGGAGCACTTCGCGCACAGGAAAGCGCCTGGAGATAATACTATGGCTTGGAAAAGATACATTTTAGCGTTTTGTATTACTGCCGCTATTTTTGGCACAGCATTTTATATTGCGCAGCGCATTGATGCAGGGCGCATTGCGGACATCCGGGCAACGGAAGAAAGTATTTCGATCGACATCCTTTCGAGCGAAACACAGTTTGAACTGCTCGGGCACCTCGACTGCAAAATAATTGCCGAAAACCCAGTGCTTTCAGACGAGCTTAACTCTCTCGCATCCCGACTTTCTGTCGCAGAAGAAAATTTGGGCGCTACCAACAAAGAGGTTATCAATTTGAAAGAGCAATATTCCCTACTTGAAATTAAAGACTATCTTTTGCTGCAGCAAATTTCAGAAAAATGCCATTCGAAGCCAGTCTTCGTGCTGTACTTTTACTCTAACGCAGGTGACTGCAAAGACTGCGGCCGCATGGGGCAAGAGCTTTCCTACTTGCGAGAAATTTACCCAGGACTCCGCGTATATTCGTTCGACTACAACTTAGACCTCTCGGCAGTAAAAACACTTATTGCATTACAAAAACTACAAGGCCCGTTGCCTGCATTTATAGTTAATAACCGCGCACCGGTGTACGGTTTTAAAACCCTCGACGAGGTTGAAAAACTTATCCCAGAGCTAAAGACCCTCGCAACCTCAACCGCCGCAACTTCTACAAAAGCTTCAAACTAGACTTTGGAGCCGCCTCCCAGAACCTCACATCCTCGGAAACCCGCGGTTTTCCGACGCTTCGCTGCCTTCCTCCACGAGGAAAATTTATTCTAAATTTTGGAGCCGCCTCCCAGATTTGAACTGGGGACCTTCTCTTTACAAAAGAGTTGCTCTACCAACTGAGCTAAGGCGGCACGTGCTACTATTCTTTAATCTTTTTTTCTCTGGGCTTCCGACGTAGCAACCTGCGTTTATGTTCGGCTACCTCGCGTAAAAATGCCGACGCTTCCTTGCTGCTTTTTGGGTGGTCGGTTGCACCGCGTATTGTGTCGAGCGTGTGCTCGAGCCCCCGCTCTGCCGCAAGTACCCCGCGTGCAATTGTCCTGTGTGTCCACGCGCGCACTACAGCGACTGTTCTCTGCCCGTGGTGCGCCGCAAGCGCCGGGAGTACGCGCTCTACCCAGAGCAAAAATACATGCGCCATGGTGCCCACCGTGGGCCGCACCCGTGCCAAGAATAGCACGTTCCCTGTCTTTAGCTCCCAGCGTTTAACCGCCAAAAGCGACAAGAGCCCGACTATCGACACAAACAGCATTGTGGTGAAAAAGAACACCATAGAACCCAGTATATAGTACTATTTAACCGAAAAACAACCGAGCTTGCTTACCTCGACACGTTCGCCAAACTTCTGTGCAGCATCGAGCAAGAGCTGCGCCACAGTCTTGCTATCGTCTTTGATAAACGGCTGCTCGAGCAGCACTATTTCTTTCAAACGCGACTGCACTTTGCCAGCAAGAATCTGCTCGCGCAAATTTTCTGGCTTGTCTGCTACCGCGGGCAAAAAGATTGTTTCAAGCTCTTTAAGCGCAGCTTCGCCTACATCTTCGCGCGCAATATATTCGGGCTTTGTTGCAGCCGCATGCATCGCAATATCGCGGCAGAGTTTAATAAAATCTTCGTTCTTTGAGACAAAGTCAGTCTCGCAGGAAAGCATAACCATAGCACCAACCTGGCCAGTGTTGTGGATATATGAGGCAACAGTACCTGCACCAAACGAACGGTCTCCTTTTTTGCGTGCAATTTCTGCACTGCGGCGTGAAAGGACGACAATAGCTTTGTCCATGTCACCACCCGCTTCTTCAAGCGCCTTTTTGCATTCCATGACAGAAATGCCTGTTTTGTCGCGGAGCTCTTTTACTACATCTGCACTGACTGCCATATATATATTATGTTAGGGCTAAAGAACTACGCTACTACTGCAGGTGCTGCCGCAAGAGAGTCTGCGGTGGGCACTGCGCCCATATTGCTTTCGTATGTTTTTGCAACTTCGTCGAGCACGTACGCTACTACCTGGAGAGACGCGTCGTTTGCAGGAATTGGGTACGTGATAAGGCTCTTGTCGCAGTCGGAGTTAAGCAGCGAAACAATTGGGATGTTTAGTTGGCGCGCCTCTGCAACTGCGCCACTTTCCTGACGTGGGTCCACAATAAACAAAGCGTCGGGGAGCTTGTTCATGCCCTTCAAGCCTCCAAACATTGCTTCTAGGTCGGTGATATTGCGGTCAATAAGCAAACGTTCGTGTTTAGTAAACTTCTGCAATTCGCCCTTTTCGCGCTGGTCGGTTTGTTCGGTCAAAAGGTTAAGGCGCTTTTTGATTTCAGAAAAGTTAGTGAGTGTGCCGCCTATCCAACGTGACGCAACGTAGGGCTGGTTGAGGCGTTCTGCGGCGCGCTTCAAGGCTTCGCGAGCCTCAGCTTTGCTGCCGACAAAAAGTACTGTTTTACGGGCTGCTGCGAGTGTTTTTATATATTCGAGCGCGTCGGTAAAACACACAGACGTGCGTTCGAGGTCAAACAATTCAGTACCTCCTTTGCTACCGAAAATATACGGTGCAACAGACGGGTGGCGGCGTGACGGCGCGTAGCCAAAATGGGCTCCGAGCGAAAACAACTTGTCTATAACTGATTCGTTTTTTTCCATATAAGATACGGGCTAGAATAGCACGGCCACACTGGTTATGCAACCGCCTCCACCCCGGTCTGGGCCGCGGCCAGGGCGTCGAGCAGGGGGTTAATGTTACCGGCAAAAATAAGCGGCAAGTTGTGCCAACTCTCTTTAATACGGTGGTCGGTGATACGGTCTTGGAGCACGTTGTAGGTGCGCACTTTTTCCGACCTGTCGCCAGTACCAATTTGTAGCTTCCGGTCAGCAGAAAGCTTCGCCCGAGCCTTTTCTTCTTCGTGCTGTTCAAGTTTTGCCAAGAGCACGGCCATCGCCTTTTCGCGGTTACCCAACTGGTTTCTCTCCGACTGCGAACGCGCTTCCAAACCTGTTGGTTTGTGCACAATACGCACCGCAGTTTCCACTTTGTTGACGTTCTGTCCGCCCGCACCCCCCGCACGCGAAAATTCCATTTCGATATCGCCAGGGTTAATTTCTATAGTGTGTTTTTTGCGTATCGGCAAAATAGCGACCGACGCAGTCGACGTATGGACGCGACCGGACTTTTCTGTTGCAGGTATTCGTTGGACGCGGTGCACGCCAGTTTCGAACCGGAGGCGTTTGTATACTTCGAGGCCTTTTACCTCAAGCACAACTTCTTTGTAACCACCCAGGTCGGTCTTAGACTCCGAAAGCACACGTACCTGCCAGCCGCACTGGTCGGCATATGCGCGATACATGTGGGAAAGCTCTTCAGCAAACAATGCAGCCTCTTCCCCACCTACGCCTGCGCGGATTTCCAAAATCGCTTCGTTGGGGAACTCTTCCTCAAGTTTTTCTTTATCTAAAATTTTCTCTATCTCCGCGAGCAAGGCTGCTTTTTGTTCTTCAATGCGCGCAAGGTCGTCCTTGGCAAGTTCGCCCAAGTCGCCCGTTGCCATTTCTTTAAGCTCCTTTTCTTCTACAGCCAAGCGTTCGAGCTCCGCAGCAAAATATGCGGTCTTTGGGTTTTCTTTATAGAGGAGCAAGTCCGCCTCTGTAGCCATCTACTTTTTTGCGGCTGCGCGACGAGCTCTGAATTTTTCTACGCGACCTGCGGCATCCAAAATCTTTTCGTTACCGGTATAGAACGGGTGGCATGCGCTGCAAATTTCGACAGAGAGTTTTTCCTGCGTTGAGCCCACAGTAAAAGCCCGTCCGCATGCGCAGGTAACTTTTGCCTCAGCAAAATAGGTTGGGTGCGTTTCTGTCTTCATATACCTACACTATAGCACAGGGTTATAGATCGTTCAAGAAGTCGATATTTTGCTGTATCGCGGCCACTCGCGACATAACTTGGCTTGCATAGGTCTTCCCAGCGGTTGCCCAGGCTCCTCCAGCGTAGTATTTGGCAGCCGCAGTAGACTCCGCTGTGTATCCGCCCTTGTCGGCCCCTAAATCACCGAGGTACACAGACATCGCGGTTATAGCATCTTGCGGGTTCCAAGGGTTTGCGGTCGACACGCCGTCGGCGGCGGCAATACGCTTGGCATACAACGCCCATGTTGACGGGATAAATTGTGCAGGACCCATTGCACCTCCCCACCCGCCAGCACTTGCAATGGGGCACGACACCACCTGCCCGTGTGGGTCAAACCCAAGCTTGTCTGCGAGCGCCAAAAACGGCGGCACATCGCGAGTTGGGCTCATAACTTTTGCAAATGCTTTCCCACTATTTTTACCCACTCCCGCACCGGTTGTTTCGTCTTTTAAATAGCACTGCCCTACATTTGCGCCTAAGTTTGACTCTTGGGTAAGTATCGCAAGCACCAAAGCTGGGTCGACGCCAGTCGACTTCTGTGCAACTTGGGCAAACTGCAGTGCCGCACCGAACTCAATAGCAGCCGCGTCACGCAAGGGAAACAGCGCTGCACGAATAGCTGCGGCTTTTGCCTGGTTTGCGGCAAGCACTTTTTGATACTGCGTTTCTTGGTTAGTCGTTATAGCCAAGAGCTGCTTTTTTTGCTGCTTGTCAGCGTTTATCTGCTGCTGTGTCAGCTCCACTTTGTAGCGAGCATCGACTTGTGCACTTTGCTTAGCTGCGAGGGCGTCTTTTTCGTTTTGTGTTTCGGTTTTTACACCGCGCAGCTGGTTAAAAAGGTCTTGGAGCTGCTGGTCTATAGTGTCGATAGACTGCACGTCATCAAAAAAACTGGACAGTGTTTCTGAAGAAAGTGCAACCATCGCAAGAGGCGTACTTTCTGCCTCGTTCTTTTCACGAATAAGTTTAGACAACGAATCATGCCCCGCCTCTATTTTTTGTTCGAGCGTTTGTATTGTAGCGGTCTTTTTTGTTATCTCACTACCGAGTGTTTTTATCGTAATGTTGCGCTGGTCTATTTGCGCTTGCGCTTTGTTTATCTGCGCAGTCAAAGAAGTAACGTCTCCGGTAAGCGTGTTCTTTTTTGCCTTTGTGTCGTCGAGTACTTTTTGCCACTGTGCAATTTCAGCCTGCAGCTGGTCGTACTCGGTTTGGAGTTGGGCGCGTTGTTCAGGGGTTAAGTCTTGGGCATGTACGGTAGACACCTGAAATACGGGTGCATGTGCCGCGAACACAAACAGAACGGCAATAGTAAAAAAACCTATGTAGCACAGCAGTCGCTTCATGTATCCCTTTATTCTACCAGACCAAAAAGCTCCCTGCCGGGGACGAAATGAATGACCCATATAAAACAAAACTGCCCCGCGAGCGCGGGGCAGTTGGTGTTATTCTGCTGATTCTCCTTCTGCGGGAGCGTCTTCTGGTTTTTTACCACGCTCAACGCTGGTTTCGATTGCAGAAAGGTCCATCGGTGCACTTTCTTCCACTTCTTCTTTTGCAGTGTCTACCATGGCAACAACTTCTTCGAGGTCGACACTGATTATTGCGCTCTTAGGAATATCCAGATCTTTAATTTGTATCTGGCTGTCAAGGCTAGTGAGTTTTGAAATATCAACACGGATTGAGCTCGGCAAATCTTTTGGCAATACTTCCATTTCGAGTTCGTGCATAACCTTAACCAAAATACCACCGAGCTCTTTAACTGCAGGAGACACACCGTCAAATTCGAACGGCACCGACACAGTAACTGTCTGACCTTTTTCAATTGCGTAAAAGTCGGCGTGCAATGGCGCGCCAGAAACTGCATGGAACGACACGTCGTGGATAAGCGCATCTTTGTCTTCGCCCACACCGGTAAGAGTAATCACAGTAGAGGAACCCGCTGTCTTAAAAAGCTTTTCAAAGTCTTTGCGGTTTATAGAAATTGGAGTCGACTCTTCGCTACGGCCATAGACGACCGCTGGCAAGACCCCCGCCTCCCGGAGAGCCTTGGCTTTTTTGCCTATATCGCGCTTTTCTATCGTCAGTTGCATGCGAGCGAGTATACCAAAAGTACTAGAAAAGGCAACCTTTACTGCCCTGCAAAGAGGCGGATTTTCTGGGAGACGTATGCCTGCATTTTTTGGACAGAGGGCCTCAGGAATTTGTAGGGAGTAGTTTCAGCCCCGGCAGTCAACGTTTCTTTAAGGCTGTCGTGGTAGAGCACGCGCAGGTCGGTATTGATATGGATCATCACAACGCCTGAGGCAATTGCCTGCGTAAATTCCTCGTCCGACGAACCAGAGCCCCCGTGCAACACAAGTGGCACACCAACTGCTGCGTTTAACTGCGCGATGCGCGTGATAGAAAGTTTCGGCTGTCCCTGCAACACAATACCGTGAATATTCCCGACTGCGGGTGCCACCAAGTCTATCCCTGTTTCTTCCACCAAGCGTTTTAGCTCGTCGGGGTTGGTCATCATTTCTTCTGTTATGGCGGCGCCTTCGGGGAGCGACTGCATAACATTTGACGATGTGCCGATGTAGCCAAGCTCACCTTCCATAAGCACATCGCGGCCGCTCGCACGCGCATATTTTACACACGTTGCGAGCAAATGTTCGTTTTCTTCAAATGGCAACTTTGCACCGTCGACAACCACCGAGTCAGCGCCGTCGGCAATGGCATGCTGCACTTTTTCCACACTGTAGGTATGGTCGGCGTTTAAATATATTTGAATTCCCTGGTGCTGGTAGAGGTCGACCAGTGCCCGTGCATGCGCGAGCGGGAAAAAGTTGCGCTCGCCTTCGGAAAGGCCTGCAACGACCGGCAGCCCACATTCTTTTGCAGCCAGCGCAATTGCTGCCAACTGGTTCGAGTCAGAAAAATTAAAATGCCCGAGCGCTTTCTTGCTGTCTTTATAGTCCTGCAGAGTCTCGCGTAATGTTTGCATACTTTCATTATATACTAGAGCGTATGGAACCTATCGATTTCTTTGCTATTGGCGATATTGTGACCGAACCGTTTATTCGGCTGAAAGAGGCGCATATTAATTGCAAAATAGACTCTGAACAATGCGAAATTTGTATGAAGTGGGGCGACAAAATCCCCTACGACTACTTTATATTGATGCCTGCGGTGGGTAACGCGTCCAATGCTGCAGTCGCAGCGGCACGTTTGGGCTTAAGTTCCGCACTCCGTGCATATACCGGCGAAGATAGGTACGGCGAGGACTGCTTAGCAGTTTTGAAAGCAGAAAAAGTGGACATCACATTTATGGTGAAGGACCCTAGCCGCCCCAGCAACTACCACTATGTACTGTGGTACGAAACGGAGCGCACTATTTTGGTAAAACATGAAAACTACGACTATCGCCTACCGGAAATCCCACCATCCGTACAATGGATATATCTTTCGTCGCTCGCAGACAATTCGCTTCCCTACCACCTGGCACTTGCCGAGTGGTTGCAGAAAAATCCGAGCACAAAACTTTGCTTCCAGCCCGGCACATTCCAGATGAAATTAGGAATTGAGGCTCTCAAAAATATGTACGAACGAACCGAACTATTTGTTTGTAATAAAGAAGAAGCTCAACGGATTTTACAAGTGGAAGCCACCCTCGCCCATAGCCCGGCCACGGGCGAGGCAGACGATATAAAAAAAATACTCGAAGGCCTGCACGCGCTCGGTCCAAAAATTGTAGTAATCACAAACGACAGAAAAGGCGCGTATGCGCGTACTGAGGCAGGAGAATTCTGGTTCGTCCCCATGTACCCAGACACCAGACCGCCGTTTGAACGTACCGGCGCAGGAGACGCCTTTGCGTCGAGCGTTACTGCAGCGCTCGCGCTTGGCAAACCGCTAGAAGAAGCTCTGCTGTGGGGCCCAGTGAACGCAATGTGCGTTGTACAGGAGGTTGGCGCACAAAAAGGCTTGCTGACGCGCGAAAAATTAGAAGAGTACGTACAAAACGCACCAGCCGAATACAAACTAGAAAAAATGTAGTTCTGCGGTTCAGCGCTACTGTAGCTTTCGCGCAAAAACAGTTTTAACCGCCTCTTTAATTGCAGGGGTGTCTAACTTATAGTGAGCCAGCAATTCTGCCGGGTTCCCCGACTGCCCAAACTGGTCTCGAACGCCGACAAATTCCATTGGCACCGGGTACTCCTGCGCAAGTGCTTCCGCAATAGCACTTCCCAAACCTCCGGCAATTTGATGTTCCTCCACGGTCACGACGGCGCCTGTATTTTTTGCAGCAGCGACAACCGCCGCAGTGTCGAGCGGCTTTATGGTGTGCACATTAATGACAGATACCGAAATTTCGCTCTCTAGTTCTTGTGCGGCCATGAGTGCCTGGTACGTCAGTGGGCCTGTAGCAAAAATAGTTACCTGCGGGTTTTCCCCAAGCCATAGTAAATTTGCGCGCCCTATTTCAAACGGCGAAGCAAGAGTTGTCATCACTGGTGTTTTTTCGCGTGCTAAACGGATATAGACAGGGCCATTGTGTGTCGCTGCCGCACGTGTTGCTTTGCGTGCCTCTTCGGCGTCACACGGGGAAAGTACGCACATGTTTGGCTGCACGCGCATGAGTGCAATGTCCTCAAGAGCTTGGTGGGTTGCGCCGTCCGGGCCCACTGAAAGCCCAGCGTGGCTCCCTACAATTTTGACGGGAACGTTGTTTAGGGAAATTGTGGTGCGAATTTGTTCGTTATTACGACCAGGGGAAAATGCCGCGTATGACGCAATAAAAGGAATTTTCCCGTAGTTTGCCAACCCGCTTGCGACCGAAGCCAAGTTTTGCTCGGCAACGCCAAGCTCAATGTACCGCTCGGGATATTTTTCTTTGAAGGCAAGCATGCGGGTCGACTCGGCCAAGTCGGCGCACAGTGCGAGGACGCGCGGGTCTTTTTCTCCCAGCTCCAACAGACCTTTTCCAAACCCATCACGAGTAGCCGCGAGAGAAGGGGTTTGGGAAGAAAAAGTCTGGCCGTGCGTAGCAAGGAGATCCGAGGACTTTTTCGAAGCAAATTCCTTCTCGAACTCACTATCTAATTTTGCACTAGGGTTTAACATATTATTGATGTTCGCTTGCTATCTTTCCTTTCAATGTGCGCAGTTCGGCAAGGAACTTCTGCGCCTCCTCTTTACTTGGCGGTTTGCCATGCCAACGGTAGTCGAATTCAATTTCTTTAATTCCCTTTCCCGGTATGGTGTGCGCAATGATAACGGTCGGGCGCTCATAAATGGCTTTTGCTTGCTCTGTTGCATCAACAAACTCACGTATGTTGTGCCCGTCGACTTCAATCACATGCCAGTTAAATGCTTCGTACTTAGCTCGCAAATGTTCGAGAGGCATCACATGTTCGGTCATACCGTTTATCTGGATATTATTGCGGTCAACTATCGCAGTAAGGTTTGAAAGCTTGTTGTTGCCTGCAAACATCGCTGCCTCCCACACGTTCCCTGCATCTTGTTCACCGTCGGACATTGCACAGTAGACGCGGAATTTTTTATCATCCATGCGTGCGCCATATGCGTACCCTGCCGCTTGAGAAAGCCCCGAGCCGAGTGGCCCCGACGTAGTTTCCAAGCCCGGCAGCCGCAAACGTTCCGGATGGCCTTGCAGGCGGCTCCCAAATTTGCGCAGAGTTAAACATTCCGCAACAGGAAAATACCCTGCGTGTGCCATTGCGGCATAGCGCACCGGCACAATATGCCCGTTTGAAAGTATCAGTCGGTCGCGTTCCTCCCAGCCCGGGTTATGCGGGTCATGCTTTAAAATATAAAAATAAAACGCCGCAAAAATGTCCGCCATTCCAAGGGGACCCGCAGTGTGTCCGCTACCAGCAGCAGTGAGCATCTCCACAATAGTTTCGCGCAGAGACTCTGCCTGCAGTTCAAGTTCTTTTATTTTTTGTTCGGTCAACATTTATATACGCGACTCCCCTCGCAGGCGGCTGATTTCTGCAACTGGGTCCTCTGCTTCTAGTATATCGTGTCCGACCACAAGTCGGTTAGCGCCCGCCTGCGCAAGTGCGCGCACATGTTCGAGCGTGACACCACCGTCGACTTGTATACAAAGGTCTGGATGCGCAGCGCGCAATTTTTGTACCAACTCCACACAACGTGCATCAAATTCCTGTCCTTGGAAGCCAATACGTCCAACACCCATCACTTGTACAAAGTCGTATAGGTCTGTAAACGGAAGAAGTGTGTCGAGCGACGCACCCGGCATAAGTGCAACGCCGACCTCAACCGGCACCAACTCGGTGCCGCGATACTGCTGCAAAAGCTGTACAGCCGCGAGCGCGCCCCCTGCTTTTGCATGCACCACAACACTTGCAGCCCCTGCACGGACAAAATTTTCTACATCAAGTTCTGGATGTTCTGCCATTACGTCAAACTGGAAGTCGAACTGCCCCCAGTGCGGCAAGCCTTCATCGCCCGACACAAAGGTTTCAAACGAGCCGGGGGCAGAGTACGGCCAGGTTTTATTTTTTGCATACACACCGTCGACCATGTCGACCTGCACCGTACCTCCTGCATTTTCAATACGCGTAAGGTTGATCTCTAAGTCAGTAACACTTTTAGGAAGTATTGCTGGAATAATTTCTACCCGGCGTGATAACGGGTCAATCATGCTGGTCGAGTTTAGCTATACGTCGCACATGCCGTTCGTCACCGCTAAAGGGAGTCTTCAGCCAAAGATCTACAGCTTCTTTTGCATCACTCTCAGAAATAAAACGCGCACCCAAACTAAGAATATTTGCGTCATTATGTTCGCGCGAAAGCTTGACGATGCCTAGAGCCTGCGCAAAATCCTCTGCGTCGATCTTCGGCTCCGCAGCCGGATTTTGCTTCGGCAACCCGTAGTACACCGCCGCGCGAATTCCCTTAATTCTATTTGCCGCCATTGCCTCCCCTTGGCCCGAACCACCTACAGCAATACCTAAACTCCCGGGTGTCTGTGCAACTTTTGTTGCAAGTGGAAACATAAAGTCCGGATAATCATCATCGGATGCCAGTGTGTATGGACCCATATCTTCCACTTCGTCTCCTCTCTCGCGCAAAAAAGAAACTAAAACTTGTTTTAGTTCATATCCTGCGTGGTCGGACGCCAAAAATATCTGCATACCTTATATATGCTTCGCGAGACGCTGCACATGTTCGACAAGCGAATGCGTGTACCCCATTTCGTTGTCATACCATGCCAGTACTTTAACCAGGTTGCCGTCCACAACACGCGTGAGAGACAGGTCGGCAATAGAGGCATGTGCGTTCCCAAGTATGTCGCTTGAAACCAGCGGCTCGGTCGTGACTGCAAATACCGGTTTCCATCGTTCGTCTGCTGCAGCGTTTGTTAAAATATTATTTATCTCTTCCACACTTGTAGGGCGCTTTGCGATAAACGTTACGTCAGCAATAGAACCTGCAACAACCGGCACGCGCAAGGAAATACCGTCGAATTTACCTGCAAGTTCGGGCAGTGCTTTGGTTACCGCAATTGCCGCCCCAGTTGAAGACGGCACTATATTGTCTGCGCCTGCCCGCCCATCGCGAAAGTCGTCCTTACCTTTTGCTTTTTTAACCGGGCCGTCGACTATGTTTTGAGACGCAGTGTAGGCATGTGTTGTTGAAAGTACTGCTTTTTCAACTCCGACAGCCTCGTTCAAAATTTGTATAAGCGGGCTCGATGCATTTGTCGTACACGATGCGTTGGATGTGATAATAGACGTTTCAAATTTATCGTCATTAATTCCAACAAGTATAGTTGCACCTGCAAGACCCTCGGGAGCGTCATCTTTAACTGGAGCGGTGATAACGACACGCTTGGCACCTGCTGCTATATGTACTTTTGCTTTTTCATAACTTGTAAAAAAACCCGTACTTTCAATAACAATATCAATACCCAAATCCTTCCATGGGAGGTTGCTCGGGTCAGCTTCCGCGTAGACAGGGATTTTTGTACCGCCAACAACAAGCGCGCCGTTTTCTGTAGCAATAGGAAATGTTGCCTGCCCGTAGACGCTGTCGTGCGTTAGTAGATATGCTAAATTTTCTGCATCACTTAAGTCATTTATTGCGACCACTTCTAATTCCGGATGCTCCTGCACAACACGCATAAATGCCCGGCCAATACGCCCAAACCCGTTAATCGCTATTTTTGTTGCCATACTACGCAGTATACCAGACTCAACTTTCTCTACAGAGTGCCGTTTGAAGAGCTTGCGGTGGCAGGAGTTGAAGGCGCGTCCGGCACGACCGGTGGTGGAGTACCCACAACAACACTACGGGTTGCTTCTGCCGTACTCCCGCCCGTGGCAGTGGTTATATACGTAATGGTATGTACCCCGTATGTTTTGGTATCAAGCCGTATCTCTTGTACACGCACACCGTCAAGGAAAATTGTGTACCCGAGCTCGTGCCCAACGCTGTCTGTTGCAACAGCTCCTAAGTCTATATATGAATCACCGATAGCAAGCCGCGCGGGGTTATTACCAAGGATCTGCACTGTTGGGGATGTTCCCCCACTTTGAGTTTGTGGCAGAGGAGGCGCGTCTGACGAAGGTGAAGAAGAATTGTCTCCTGAACTGGAAGGGGCTGCGGATACAGTTTCGTCAACCACAGGGACGTAGCCCGGAAGAGTTTCTGTGGTGTCGTCGAGGAATTTACCTATCAACCCACCGTAGGCCGTTGCAACAATTTTTTGTGATACCTGTGCTTTTTCTATTTGTTGTGTCTCTCGCAGCAGCTCCATTTCACGACCAACTCGCTGTACAAGTTCGTGTGTGACATACACACCCAGGTCTTTGCCGTTGAGTGCTTCTTTTTGGACCTTCATCGACTCACCCTTTGTGATGTCTTGCCAAACGGAGTCTTTAATATCAATAGTATTGAGCGAATAGTTTACGTAGTAAAAGTCATTGTCTTCGCTTACTCCGGTAATAGTGATGCGCGGTGTGTAGGAGTCGAGGTTTTTACCTACGAGATATGTATTGTCTACCGAAAGGACTTTTGTTTCCGACGACAGCACTCCTGCGGCTACGTCGGAGCGAATTGCAGGACTTGCAGCAAATGCTGAACCTGCAGAAAGCACCAGGAGAGAAATAATGACAGGTACCGCGTTATTGTATTTTACAAATTTCCACCACGGCATATTGCTACAGAATACCACGAGTTAGAAGCTTCTTTTTTCTTGCGTATACATATAAACCTGAAGCCCCCATACAAAAACCCGCTACCCCTGATACCACATACCAGAACCACACGTACTTTGTAGTATCTCCAGCAGCAACAGGTATTTGAAACGTTGCCTCGCCTAGCGTATCGTCGGCTGTTTCGTACCGCACCGAAACGCTGTACACGCCGGGTGCCGCAAACGTATACACCAACCCCGTTGGCCCCGCGTCCATGTGCGCAATGCCGGCTGCAAACAACGTACCATTGTCTTGGTAGATACGTACCCACACATTACGGTAAGGGGCATCGCCCGGTGTTGGCCCGTTTTGATATATTTTAAAATCAAAGTAGGTTGAGTCACCTGCAACCACTGGGTCCGGGCTATACCCTACGTCTAGTAAGTACTTCCCCACTATCTGCTCTACGCTTTTGCCGGTTGTATGCGCAAAGGCAGCGTACGGTATAAGCAGCAGGCTAATACTTACAAGTAAAAACTTTTTCATAGCATATCGGGCGAATTTTCTTCCGAGCATTGCTTCTGCAAGTTTTCCGGCAACGCAGCACATAATTTCCCTCTGTTTACTGTATCACTTCCGAAGGTAAAGTTTGCGAGATCTGCCAAATATCCAAAACAACTCTCTCGATACAGTTTTCCTGCGCTTGTACAAACAGCAACAGCGGCCGGGCCTTGTGTTCTGTCTTCTTCGACAAATGCCTCGGCAAGGATCCCAAAACATTCCTGCCCAAGTGCTCGCGGTAAGGCACTGCAGACTGCCGCTTGTTTTTGTGGGTCACTAAGTGATGTGCGTGCCCCTATAGTAAGTGCAGTGCGATAGCAATTTGTTTGTGTTGCGGAGTCTTTTACTGTTGTACAAAATGCTTGTACACCCGCAGCAGTTTTTAAGTCGTCGCGGAACAGTGGCCATCCTTCACCAAAACATACACTGCGCTCTTCTTCTGTTTTGTACGTACCACAAAACTGCGCGAGCGTGTCGCGTGTAGGTTTAACCGGAAGCCGCGCGATAAGTTCGTAGTCTTCTGGTTCAAGCGGTTGGAAAATTTGCATAAACACGCCAGAGATACACGTTTGACTATAGTCTTCGCCATTAGTTTTTACGGCTATTTTTTTACAGTACGAAACTGCTCGGGGCATGTCGGCGCCCGTTACAAACGTGAGTACGTGCCCCATGCCGTGGTAACACATTGCGCGGTCGAGGCTTGTCGGGCTCCAGTTGGCAGCAGGTTCGCATGCCCGAGCCAGGTCAGGCTCAATTGCATCAATTTGTTCGGGAGGTAGCTCCGCCGCATGGAACCTCCCGACGATAACACCGTGGATATACCCGTTGGAACACACGCTGTCCGGTGGGTTTTTATGCATCAAGCTCACCCATGCACCCGGGTCCCTGGCAACTTCGTCTTGTCCTATGTTGTGCGCAAGCACGTGGCAAAAACGATACTTGGTATCTTGCGTTTGAATTTCACGTATGACCGAAAACACATCTTCAACTGGAACTACATATAAAAGACGAGGCACGGTGCGTTCGTAGCATCCGCCACTGTCTGGTTTCTGTGCACAATACCAAACAAAAAATGTGGCTGTCGTCCGAGCTAGTGACTGGGACAACCTAGTGTTTGCAGAAACAACAAGAAACAATGCCAGCATACCTACCAAGACAGCCGCAGCAACATGTACCCAGACATTATGTTTTTTTTGCATATTCATAAAGTTTAGTCGCGACCCGGAGAAGGTACTTCTGACCTACCTGAAGCTGCTTTGCCACACATTGTGTACCACGGCTCAATGAGACCTACGCATACGCCTCGTGCGCGGCTGCGAGCGGACACCTCAGCAAAAAAAGAGTCGGCAGCAGTTACTATACAAGAGCTTCGTTCATCAGTGCGTGCAGACGCCAAAGCACATAACGTGATTGTTTCTGCAACGTCATAGTCTGCAGCCATAGCAACGATAGTACCTACTCCTTGAAAACATTTTGTATGCACACTCATTGCTGTGCCGCTACACAATGTTCCTATACGAGTAACTATGTCCCTAGAACTCTTTCCTTCACTTTTAAAACTCTGATACCACCATTGCGGCTGCCAATAATAGCAAACCTCCGCATCTCCACCCGTGAATATATTGCACGGATACTGTAGCCCGTCTGGCTCAACACTGCGTGGCGGCATACCGGAAAACGAATGCATGGTGCGCATATTAAATTCCATAAACACTCCTCCTGGGCAGCCCCCAATAGGGTCGCTGTATGCAAGCCGTTTACATACATCAAGGCTTTCTATCAACGCGTCGTCCGTGTACCCAAGATACGACTCGATACCATGTCCAAGACCGTGAGTACAGGAAAGTGCTTTTCCAGGACCAAGTGCTTTAAAGCAAGCCTCGTTGAGTGCCTCAACAATAGTAAGACCTTCCTGTTGTATAGCACGCCCTAAAAATTCGTGGAAACAACCGTACGCAAACAAATCATCGCAGGCAGAAAGTCCCGTCACTCCTTCTTGTTCATATAAACTTCCTCCAAAAATATGTGCCATGGTGTGTTGGTCCCCAGGTGTCGAGCTTGCATAGGCGCGCAGAAATTCTGTATACGCAATTTTGCCACCTACTCGCGCTATTTCTCCCCTCCAAAATGTCCCGGCCTCTCTAAAACCTTCATTGGTATACAACGCAAATACAGGCACCTTCAAGGGGGTTGCGCGCATATGCGAAACAACAATACTTCCAAGAACCAGTGTTATGCACAGTAGAGCAACACTGTGGTAGCCCAGTGGGTGTTTCATTTTGATGTGTGGGGTGTATACCTGTCAGTAAGGACCTGTACATATGAAGTGCACGAGCGTTCTGCTACAGGGTCTTGCACACCAAGAAGCGCGCAGAAATGTGCGGAAATTTTTGGATCATTTTCTCCACCCCAATAGAGAGAATCTTGTATACTTTCAACACATAGTGTTGTGTCGTGCGCATTACCAGAACGTGAGCACCACGACGTCATACGTGCAAGTTCCTCATCGGTCAGTGTAGTTATGTCTCGCGCATCGCTCTGCCGTGCCCACCAAATAAATTCTTTGCCAAACGACCCTATACACACGTCACGGTCCTGGTCGCCCACTGGAAGTGCGCGACACAGCGAAAAGGCTTTTGGAAATACCGCAGGGTCAGGATGATTTTTGTCACCACCCGCAGCCTCAATTAAATGTGGTGTGACGTAGATGTAACAAAAAGCGCGAACTTCTTTTGGCATATACGGTTTGTCGCACGGAGAGAGCGGGTCGGCAGTGGTCAAATACTGTGGGCGCATCGTACTCCACACTTCGGGGCTATGCCCACCACCGGAAATTAATTCCATAATGGCACCGCCAACACATTGGGGATATTCTTCGAACTGTGCGGCCCGAGTGCCCGTCTTTTTACACAGCGCTATCGTTTTTTCTAAATTGTAATTTTCGTATGCAAGCACGCCGTGGCCGAGACCATGAAAGCACATGGTGTATGCACCACTGCCGCCTGGAGCTTTTTTGCAGGATTCTGAAATATCGTCTAAGGCTTTTTCGCCATAGTCGAGGAGTAAACCCACCACAACGGTGTGCGAACAGGCATTGCGAAATTCGTCGGTGCAATATTGTATGGCGTCTTTGCCATATTGTTTATACAGCTCATCACCGACCGTGTGCCCAAGCAAATGGATATCTGTTTGGGGAGGCAGAGGTGCACGACGTAATATTTCAAACGCATACAGCGCGCCCTTTTTTACTGCAATGTCTTTAAAGTATGAGTTTAGTTCACTAAAACTATCTTCATGATGCACAATGTCGGTCACTTCCGGGTAGGGCCTTATTGCACGCACATAATAGCCATATCCGACAATGACACACAGCAAAAAAAAAGGGATGAGTTTTGGCAGCATGCGCCGTAATGTCATGGAAACACGCATGCTATTTAGTATACTTGAGTACAATGCAAAACCTCAAAATGGCAGGACTATGCGGGATTATGTTGGTCCTGCTTGCCAGCATAGGCAGCCTGGCGCGCCTCCGTGAGATGAAGATGTCAGTGGGAAACCCTGCCGCATATGCAGAAGCCCACGCACTTGACCCACTGTTTGCATTCCCAGGATTTGAAACAGCGGACCTAAAAACCCAAATAGCAGCATTTAAAATATCTGCCTCTGTAGCACTTCCTGCCTTTCCCGAAGGTGCCTATGTGCGAGACCATATATACCCATTTCGTTTTTTAGATCTATTACCACAAACAGAAGAGGCTAGGAGGCAAGTGCTTGCAGAACCAACGCTGGAACATGCTACGTTGTATCACACACTACTTCTCTCACTTATTGCAGCACACAAGCAAGACTTGGAAGACGCCGTTGCCCTGCTCGCCCACGACATGTCGGGCTCACACTATGAATTGTTTAGCGGCCAAACAACCGCCACTCATATACGAAGTGTACTAACAGAAACACTCAAGACAGACACGAGGGCAGAAGAAAAAGAAAAGGCTCGGTTCGCATGTCTTAGCGGTACAACCCGAGCGTGCGAGTCGCTGACAAAACTACAGCTGCAATTTGGACCGCATGATGGTGGCCAAAATCTGCCCCCCACCGAAAGCGTTCTTAACAGCGTGCTAGAAAACCGTGATGCACTTACAGTTGCCTATCCATCGATTGATACTCGACCCCTTATTTCGCTTACACAGTCTTCCTGCTTTACCAACTCACCTGCTTTTTTTGCAGTTGTTGGAGGAGTGTCGCGACTTTCAAACTTACCGACGACACAGGCGGTCTATTTGAGTGACTTATATTTTGAAGATGTGCGAACCAGCACACAACCTTTCTACGCAGCTCTTCGGAAAGAGGGCGACTCTTTTACCTACCAACCATTCCGCGCATACTTGTGCCCCGACGCAGGTATAGATTTTGGAACAACAGTAACTATACAACGTGCATACGATACGCTGAGACAGAATCCATTCACACCTACGGCACCCATCTCTCCCCTTTTCGAAACTCTGGTGAGCGCACAAAAAAACTTTACAGAAGCGCCTTTTCTTACAGACACTGCATACGATGCATTTATTAGGGCGGCGACAGAAACTGTTCGCGGCACACCTAAGGACATACTTACAGAGAGGCTCGGCGGACAAACAGAAGTTCTGCGGCTTATAGAACTTGTAACAGAGGCCGAGACAAACAGTGCTGACTTTGCCGGCACCATTGGATATTTTGACGACCTCCAAATTGGCGGCTCTATTATCTACAATTTGCAGTCGAGCCCTACTATTGTGTACTTTATCTCCCGCGGTGGCCTGTCGCAACTCTATGCGCTCAACAACAAAACTATTTCTCCCACACCAGAACCTCTAACTACACAAAGAGCAGCGCCCGCCGACCAGATATCAAAAGGAGAGGGAGTGCCGTATGTTTCGTATATGCAGACACACGACACTGAACCTGCGTTTTCCGATATCCGCACGTTACTTACACGAGACATTCCTGCGCGCGCACGAGTACTTTCCCCATCACTTACACAACTACAACAAAAACGTGCAGAATATGTTCGTGCGCGTACGCACTAACTATCTAGACACTTGAAGTCGTTTGCGTTTGTCTGTTGGTAATGTGCGTAATACTTCTACCGGCTCCGCAGTACATACAAGTGGCGAAACGACACCGAGCTCCACAAGGTCGGCATATGTTCGTGTAGAACTTACCTGGATAGCACGCGCAAGCATGTCACTGTGTATATAAGGAGCGTGGTCAGTATAGAGCACGGTAGAAAGGCCGGGAGGGCTAATGCGTTCATTCCAGACAGCAGTAAAGTCTGCCACTTTGTATGGGAGTTTCAGCACAGCTTCTTCAAGCACAGCACTGCTCAGCCCCCCGTATGGCAATAGTTTTATCCTGTCCAAACCAACACGGCCGAGTATTTCAAACATGGGTTCTGTACTGCCACACGAACAGAGCCCGTGCTTGCGCACCACGGCGTAGTCGCCCGTGCGGTAGCGCACAAGAGAAAACGCCATGGGAGTAAGTGCTGTTATCACCACTTCGCCTTCAGCACCCTCCACCTGAGGAACTACATGGCCAGTTTCTGGGTCGACAAGTTCTAACTGGTACGTTGGGAACACGTGCATATAGTTTGGCGACACCGTGAGGTAACTCGGGCAGGTGTAGCCCACCGTTCCGTGGGCATCAACAGTCGCATACACAGCAGCAATAGTTGCATGCGGAAATGCTTCAACCAACTCTCTGCGTAAAGGCTCTGTCACGCGCTCACCCATTAGCACAATACGTTTCATACGCGCAGCAAGCGGCGTTCCTGCGACGTAGTGTCCAACGCCGGCAAGCGGTGAGGGGAACGAATACATCGAGTCAACTCCTGCGGCTTCGGCACGTGCAAATGTTTTTTCCTGGTCGCGATAGTCGCCCGACACTGCGACGTGCCCACCCTCCTCTACTACATATGTTTCGTGTACAGCATTTGACGGCGAATAAATGAGAATAGAATACGTATCTTCTTTTTTAAAATAGGGTCCAAAAAAAC
Source organism: Candidatus Adlerbacteria bacterium (assembly GCA_026397405.1). Classification (GTDB taxonomy): domain Bacteria; phylum Patescibacteriota; class Minisyncoccia; order Phycocordibacterales; family SBAW01; genus GWA1-54-10. The sequence continues at coordinate 89,517 of JAPLUW010000001.1, forward strand.
GGCCCGCAAGTGCTTCTTCCCCGCTAAAACCAAGCGACTTCCGGTAGCGCATTAGCTCTGGCTCTTCCGCCAGAGGAAAGGCAATCACTCCACGACCCGACGACCCAGATGTTGCCCGCACAAAATGTATCATTTCTTTCGGGATAAAAATGCGGTCAAAAAAAGGAGTCGCGTCTATTTCCTCGCGTGTGAGCAGGGGGATGCCAGCAAGATCTTTTTCTATATATGTTTTATAGTCGCTGCCATATTTGCGACGATAAAAATCCGAATACGGATTTAAAATAGCAAACTGCAGTGCGCGAGAAAGTAGTGTCATGGTAGTGGGTCAAACACGACCACGCCCCCAGGCGGCGTGTACGGAGAAATTTCGCCGGACGTAGTGACAATAAGCCAACCTTTAATGTGCGAGAGAATTCCAAGGCTTTCGAGATGTGCCACAAGCTCATACAGGAGTGTGTCTGTTGTCACAAGTGCTTAACAACAATATTTCGTGCACGGGCCTCCACATATGCAGGGCGATGTAGTTGCAACACTGGGGGCAACAACAGGCCAAGACCCCTGGGGCGCACAGTATCAAGCAACCCGCCCAATGCTTTCCATTCCTGTTCGCCAGACATTAGATACTCTAGTACACCCCGCCGCACCATACGTAGTAGATCTTCTCTGTAGATTTTCCTTGTGTTTGTTTTTCTGTTTCCTTGTCTTGAGAAGGGGTAACGGGACAGAAGAGTTCTTGTTTTTCTTTATGTGCAACAATCCCAATTGTCAGAACAGGAAGGAAAAACCCAAGCCCTATAAGAAATTTCTTCATCATAGTGTAATACCTACAGTATAACGCACACAACACTTAGTGGAATAGCCCACCAAAAAATGACGCAACTGATCCAAAGAAATTACTGTTAAAACTTCCAAATGACGTTTTTTTGTATCCGGCTGGGTAGATATACTCCCCTTTCTTTACTAGTGTTGTATCGGTCTTTTCGACTTCCGGGACTATTGGATTGGCGAGGATGTAGGGGTCGTGGCGAATGCCGGTGACTTGCCAGGAGACTCGGGCCCCTGGGGTGCCACCCGCGATGCCGAACTGGTTATTTTGCACCTCGCGACTTATATAGAGGTTCGGCATCGGCTCCCCGAGCGGCCGCACTAAGTAACGATAGTCTTTATTCAACACTTCAAAATACTTTGGGAGGGAGACCGCAGCTTCCCCGTTAGCATCCAATGTTGCGATACCATCGTAGATGTTTTTAACGTCCGGCGACTCAACGAACGAGTGGTAGAGAAGTTTGTTAGCGGGGTCGAGGGGGTGGTCTATGACAAACGAACCTGATCCTTTGGAAATAGAGCCTGTTACTGCAACAGTTTTCGATGCAGTAGCATTTTTTGTAAAGGTTGTCTGATACGTTGACTGTGAATAGTACGTACTTTGTGAGTAATACGTTGACTGCGAATAGTACGTTCCTTGGTAGTACGGCTGCGAATAATATGCCGACTCAGCATAGTAGTCTCCTTGTGAATACGCATGGGTAGCATGCGGAATAAGCACGCAGGCAAGCAGCGAGAACGCCGAGACCGTATAGGTATATATATTATTTCTCATAGCCTTCAAATAAATACTCCCCTTTCTTTACTAGTGTTGTATCGGTCTTTTCGACTTCCGGGACTATTGGGTTTGCGAGGATGTAGGGGTCGTGGCGAATGCCGGTGACTTGCCAGGAGACTCGGGCTCCTGGGGTGCCTCCTGCAATAGTAAACTGATTTTTTGTTTTGTCTGCCCCCACTTTCAAATATATATTTGGGTCAGCATGCTCAAGCGGGAAAAATTGATATCTAAAATCTTTATTGAGCGCGTCGAAATACTCTGGCAGCTGTACTATTACCTCTCCCTTGTCATCCAATGTCGCAATACCATCGTAGATGTTTTTAACATCGGGCGACTCGACGAACGAGTGGAAGAGCAGTTTGTTAGTAGGGTCCAGTGGATGGTCTATAACAAACGTACCTGAGCCTTTAGAAAGAGCTCCGGTGATTGCAAGATTTCCCGCAAATTTTACGTTGCCTACCAACTTCACCCCGAACGCAATGGTAGGTACGCACAACAACAGGAATGCGAAGATATGTTTTGTATATTTGAAATTATTATTTCTCATACCCTTCAAATAAATACTCCCCTTTCTTTACTAGTGTTGTATCGGTCTTTTCGACTTCCGGGACTATTGGATTGGCGAGGATGTAGGGGTCGTGGCGAATGCCGGTGACTTGCCAGGAGACTCGGGCCAGGGGTACTCCTCCTGATATTTTAAATTGTATCGCACCAAAGAGGCCAAACCATCGGCGAGCAACTTCTTTTTTCAAAAATAAATTCGGCATAGACGCTCCAATAGGTGTCGCTAGATATCTAACATCTTGATTCAACGCTAGAAAATAGTCGGGTAGATTGATGGTTGCTTCACCTTTGTCGTCGAGCGTCGCAATACCATCGTAGATGTTTTTAACATCTGGTGACTCAACGAATGAGTGAAAGAGTAATTTGTTAGCTGGGTCGAGCGGGTCGTCGATAACGAAGGTGCCGGAGCCTTTGGAGAGTGCACCTATGACACTCGCGCTGCCAGTTACAGACACAGCTGTGGTAAGGGTAACGGCCTGCGCGCTCGAGATAAGCGCGAAAAACAGCCCCAAACTACCGACAAGTCTGTAGAGAGAAAATCTCATATACACAAGTATATCATGAGCGTTTTGCCACAATTTTATAGGGGAAAATCGAGTATACTTTCCACATGCAAACGCGCAGAAAAAGTATGCTCGGCGCTATAGCGTTGTTTCTCTGTGCCGCCGGAATAGCCTTCTACACTACCCACAAGCACCATACCGTAGTAGTCACACGCACGGCAGCGGGGTTTATACCCAAAACTGTACTTATACACAGAGGTGATACCGTGCGATTTGTGTCGACTACAGGCGCACCATTTTGGCCCCTGTCGGACCCTCACTCTTCGCAGGGCATTTCTCTCGCCTTTGACCCTGGGAGGGCACTTACACCAAACGAGCAGTGGTCGTTTACATTTGAACAGGCTGGAGTATGGAATTTCCACGACCGTCTGCTGGCAGAGATGCGCGGTTCAGTGCTTGTTGAAGGAGAGAAAGACGAGAGTGTAAAAAACTGTCTGTCTTCATCGCAAGATACAACAAAAGGCTATTGTTGGGCTACTGAAATAACAGCAACAATAAAACAAGAGGGACTTTCTGCCGGGTTTGACTCCGTGCACGACTACTACGAAACAAGTCTCGAATTTCAAAACCAATGTCACGACGTTATGCATGTACTGGGGAGCGCCACATACAGCGAGTATAAAAAAACAGGGACACATATTGCACGGCAAGAAACCAGTTACTGCGGCTACGGTTTTTACCATGGGTTTATGGAACAGATGCTTGTAGAACTTGGCAGAGATTATCTGCATGAAGCAAATTCCTATTGCATAGGGTTGCTCATCGACCCTGCGCTTCCCTCCCGTGCCGCCGGACACTCTGCTGCTGCGGCATGCTTCCACGGTATTGGACACGCACTACTTGATTCACTTCCGGCAACTATATGGGGAAACGATAAAGCTATGACAGCCGAGGCCACAATAGAGTGCGAAGCCGTGACAGACGAGCCACAATGGCGCGTGCGGTGTGTGTCGGGAGTTTTCAATTCCCTCTCTAATGCCGAAGGTTCAAAAAACTACAGCCTATCATACAGCGTGAGCGACCCAACCGCCCTGTGTCGTACACAAAAAGCCGAATACCAACAATCGTGCTACAACGAACTGGCTATAGGCTACACACATTACGCAAACTACAGCGACACCGAGGCACTTTCGTTAATTGCACATTTGCCCGGGGACGCAAAATACTGGAGCCTTATGGCATATTTTGACGACACCGTACGACACAACTTGCAAGACAAAACACTGGCACAACTGTACGAAGAGACTGTGGCATTCCCAGAAGAAAAAGAGCGGGAGGCAGTTATTGACGGTGTAGCAAACGCACTCTCATCTGGAGGCAAACCGGGTGGAGAATATCTACAAATGCTTACCTATTGTTCCCTCTTTCCAATATCTAATGCACGGACGCATTGTTACAGGCGCACGATAGACACATTGAGTGCACTGTATAGCAACACCGCCCTGAGTGCTATATGCAAGACTATCCCTGTTGGCGACCAAGCGGTATGCACTTCTTCGCTTAGAACAAAAAATTTATAGCTGTATGCAGCGTATACTAAAAATATTCTTGTTCCTTGGAGGAGTGCTAGTAGTTTTTTTTCTCTACCATACACTACACTCACCTACTGTAGTTGAAAATGCGAGAGTGAAGTATTGGGAGAGGCGTATACATTCCATAGGTGCCACTGGGGCTTACAATGAACTCCTATCGAGCACTACTGAACATTTTGAAGGTCACTATTTTGGCACTGCGCTGTATCAAGAACAAGGAATTTCTGGAATGACTGTGTGCGATGACAAACTACAGTATGCATGTTTACATGAAATGTACGGCCGCGCACTTGCGGAATATGGTCTCTCTATAATAAAAAAGCTTGATACCGTATGCACGGAGAGCGCAGACCCTCTTGTGTGCGAACATGGGATAGGACACGGTCTGGTGGGATATTTTGGATACACCAAAACCTCAGCACTACAAAGTGTAGCCGCGTGCAAAAGTATTTCTGAACATGGGGATGTGGTGGGAGCCTGCGAGTCTGGTTTGTTTATGGAATATTTTAATCGGACTATGCTTCCAGGCACGGAACCCTTTCCTGTATCAGAGGCGGCGCTGTATGCACCATGCGAGGAACTTGCACTTGGGGAACATGACATGCCGCAATGCGTATTTGAATTTCCTCGTCTGTGGTTTTTGTCACTATTTAAGAACGAAAGAACCCCTGAACATTTGAAGCAGCTCGGCCTGTATTGCCAGAAATATGACTCTATCCCCGCCCTACGCACAGTGTGTGCGCGCGGAGCAGCCGAAATAGTTGTACACGCACAAACTCTAGAGGAATCAAAAAAAATCTGCAGCCAAATATTTACAGATATAGACAAAAAAAATCTCTGCGAGCTCCAAGTAGAAAGATTGTTTAATCTCCAATGAACACAAAAAAACGCCTGCGGCACATATTCTGGGTAGCACTACTTACAGTAATTTTTGGTGTTGGAATATATTTTTTTAGCCAACAGTCCTTCGTATACCATGCGACCGTATGTGACTACTCTCATACCTCTGCGCCGGACAAAATTGAATGTTGGTATGGACTGCTCGATACATCTCTCGCAACAGGAGGTGCAGCAAACATGCTCCACGACTACGCATACTTATATAGTCATTACCCCAATATATTAGTTCCCGAAAATTGCCATGCCGACGCCCATTGGATGGGAGACCAGATGTACTCTGCACTACTCCACAGTGGAGAGAGTCTGGAAACAGTCGACTTCCCCGAGACCGCGAATGTTTGTACGTTTGGTGTTCCTCACGGTTTTTTCATGCACTTGTTTGCAGACCATCCAAACGCACCATTTGTAACTGCAACATGTAGTAGTTTTGAAACACGTTTCTCGAATATATTTCCAACAATAAACGTACAGTGTTACCACGCTGCCGGGCATGGGTTTGTCCTTGCGCATGCACACGACACATCCAAGGACGCACACCAGCTTGCAGCAGATACGCTCGGGCAATGCGACACTCTGCCCAACACACTGACAGACATAGAACGTCAGACATGCTACCGGGGTGTATTTACGGCCTTACTTGAATGGGCTGCCCAAAAACAACACGGCCTTTCCTTTGACAAGTTGCACCCGTTTGCACTCTGCACAACGCTCACCAACTCATGGAAGCGCATGTGTTACGCAGGCGTTGCCGACCGGTTTTTTAGAGAAGCTAGTCTTACGGTACCTTCCCTTATAGAACACATTGCCCAGGTAGAAGATCCCTCACTGCGCGTCCAGGCGTTTCGACCGGCAATGCGAGTACTTATTTTGCGAGCCATGCCGCACAACTCTTACCTGTCTCTTATACCTGCATGCGCAACTGTCTCAAAAGAGTTATTTGTTGCGTGTATTACTATATTCCCGAGCGCACTTTTTACCGGAGGTTTTCCAGAGCAAGAATATCCAAAAGCACTTGCCTTGTGTGCGTCAAACCAAATACACGCACTGGACGCTGAAAAACTTTGTTATCTTTCTGTAGCAAAACAGCTAGCCCTCTTTTACCCACCAGAAAAACTACAGGCCTTCACTGACCCTCACGTACAGCAAGCAATTGCACAGCTGACAGAGGCGGGGAAATTAACCACGACCGAATTAGACTTGCCCAACATCCACTAACTACAGAATGTTATTTAGCCTTCACCGCAGCCAAAAGATCGCTTGCTTCGGTATAGGTCGGTCGCAGCGCCAGGGCTGCTTGTAGTGTGTCTCCGGCCTGCTGCTTTTGACCAGCTAATATATAAAGTTGCGCTTGGAAAAATAGTACGGAGGGATCGTTGGGCGACTCTGCGTGCGCGCGTTCGAATGCCGCCTTACTTTCGTAAAATACGTCTTCGCTTGGCGCAAGCGACATTTCTTCAGCAAGAGTGATACCGAGTAATTTCCAACTTTGTGCATTCGCGCCCTCGGTTACTGTTGCTGCACGTGCATAGATGCTTGCACGATGAAACAGCTGCCCCACCTGCGTCTGCGACGCAGCCGCATTACCCAGTGCATGACCACTTGAGCGGAGTATCTGTGCGAGCAAGCGGTCAGTTTGTCCTGTAGGCGAAAGTGCATAGGCATATTCCCCCGCACTGCGTGCGTGCAAAAGGTCCTGCTGCTGCATGCTTGCATATGCGTAAAAATAAAATGCTGCTGAAAGTCCGAGATACAAAACACCAACAGTAAGTACCGCTATAACTCCAAAAAGTATGGTTCGTAGCAAAGGACGTACACGAAGACCGATAGAATCTTCATATCTACACGAACCAAACGCGACTGCCACTGCAAGCAAAAGCGGCGCTGAAGGTTCAGCATAGACGAGCAGTGCGAGAGCAAAAAAAATAACGGCGACTGAAGCGAGCACAACCACACGACGACGCATTGTATATGTCCGTGTAATGACCTGCAAAAATTCTTCAGCAACAGCTGAAAAAAAACTAAGGGTAAACAATAGCACCGCTATAGCCCCACATTCTACGAGCAACGTGGGGAGCAGGCCGCTGCCGACGGAAAAATCTTCGTTCCAAAAAGGGGTGGCGAGCACTTCCCCTGGGCGATATTTTTGCCACGCATAAGTAAACGCGCTCGGCCCTATGCCGGCTACAAGTACTTTGCCACCGAGGTCCGTGTACGCCGCTGACTCTACCCGTAGTGTTGTTGTAAGTGACGGTCGCACAAGCTGCTCGGTGCGCAGATACGGATACACCAAAAGACCTACAAGCACACAGGTTGATGCGATAAAAAGACCCTGACGCACCACGCGCGAAAAGCCACCTACGAATAACGCAAGGATACACATAAGGACTATAAAGCCCCCCGACGTCATGTCGAGTGCAAAGCCAAAGAATGCATGCAAAAAATTTCCAGAAAAAATCGTAGTACACAATACTACAAACACAAATGCGACAAGCAGCCACTGCGAAGGCTTCCACTCCTTGGGGTGCGGGACACCCGCGTAGAGTATAGACAAACCACACAGGTACAAGGCACATAGACTTGCCCCAATTGACGCCATCGTGTCTGCATAGGTCTGTCCGATACCTACATAGAGAAGGAATACAGCAATCACACTTATGGCAGGAACATACAAGCGGAATGCACGCATAGAGTTCTAGTATACTGCACAGTATATGAGAGCACTGGCCGCACTAACCCTAGTCCTGGGTATTACACTTGGGGTGTGTGCAGGAATATATATATGGCCGGTAGTGTCACCAAAACAGGTAGGCGGCTCGTGGGCCCTTGCATCTCCACACAGCGCAACGCTGCCCTACCCTTTGTCACTTCAAGGAACAATTACTGACGTTGGACCAGAAACGTTTCTTTTGAATATACCGACAGAGGGTGACTCAGCCAAAAAAAAGGTCCGCATACGGTACGACGTTGACACGCGCGTACTAGTACGAGACCCGCAAAAAACACCGGGCGGAGTTATCAGTAGCTCTCGACTTCTTGTAGCTCCAAAGGAACATAGTATTATTGACGGAGAAAAAGTCCGCGCAGACATATGGATTACTGGAGACGCGTCGGTGCCATATGCACTTATACTATTACAGTCGTCGTTTTAACCTCATGAATACAAAAGACTCACTAACCATGCCTCTTCTTTTTATCTGCGCATTCTTGCTTGCAGGAAGCTGTGTGGTAAATATGCTGCAATTTCAACAAGCTCAAAACCTGTCTGTAAAAAAAGCGCAAACGAACCTCCTTCTTAAAATTCCTGATGTGCAGAGAATCGCAACAATAGTAAAAAATAACTTTGACGAACGGTGGGTGCGTATCTCATATACAGATGGAGAGGGGCAGACCGAACAACTACAAGCATGGGTTACTTCTGCAACTGTCATACAACGTACGCAAGCAGGAGCAGTATCAGGAGTGACTGAACGTGCCTCCGTAGAAGACATCGACCAGAAAGATCTCCGCGTAGGTGAACCTATCTATATAATTATGCGCAATTCGTCCGACCAACAACGTCTGGAAGCAAGTCGTATTACTGTCGGCGACCTGCTCCCTGTTTCTCTATAGAGAAAACATAGGTGCCAACCACCCGCGGCGGCGTTCGTGTTTGAGCCATCGATAGTCCCAGTGCCACGCACCGCTTCCTTCCCTGCTCAGTATTAAAAAGTATCGGTACCCGCCGTCGTGACACATAACAGTACCCGGAACTTCAAACCAGGTGATGCCGTGGTTGTCGTAGAGCCAGCGCAATGTTTTTTGACCTTCTTCCAAAAACAATCCTATTCCAAATGCAAAGTCAGGGCGCACGTCGGGGAACACTTTTAAGCGTTCTAGTTTCTGCTCGCCATCGATAGAGTCTTCGCCATCTTTAAAACCATGAACAAATTTCATGCGGCTAAAATCAAAAGCGTTCATTGCAGTTGCTCGAGCGTCTTGGTCTTCTTCGCCCTCAAGCCCTTCCCCATTCTTCGGACCTTTCCACACAGTCCATTCGTCACCAAGAAGGTCAGTTACGGTCGGAAGCTTCGTGCGATCAACTCTAAACACAGGACCTTCCGTTATAACAACTACAGGGTCTGTGGCGGTCAACTCGTCATGATGAGATACATGGTCCATATGTACCTATTGTACTCATGCCCTACTGTGGTGTACAGAGTTTGTCCGTTCCGGGGATGTCCGCCACTAATGCACATGCAGCGGCACGGGCTACTTCGCCATAGTTATTTATAAGCGTCGTAACAAGCGTGTTGGCACAGAGCGTTTTTTCACCTGACGTGAGTGTACGTACGTGACACAACTCCGCGCCTCGCGCACCTTCAGTTCCCGGCGCGCCGTTAAAGACAACTCCGCGCAGAAGGCCAGCAATACAATATGAATGGAGCGTTGTATCAACAACAGAGGCACACAACCCTATAAGTTTTTTATTCGACATGTCGACATTGTTTGCGGCCGAAACAAACGCAACACTTGTTATTGCAGAAAACATGTACGTCCCATCTAACCACGTGCGCGCAGCACTCATAACCGACTGAAGTGAGGTGTCAGTATTGTGGTTAGCAATAACAAGTGTTTCTTTTGCCATTTCCCATACACATGCATCCTTCTGCCATGTTTCCTGCAAAGGTGCGCACAACGCAAATGGGTGGTCGAGCGAAAAAACATCTGTATAGACAGTCTGTAGATTTTGAACATTGACCCATGCTTTAAATACGTCGAACGCGCCGTCGGCACAGCGGAACTTCCCTTCTGGGGAAGGCATCGCGGCACACTCGGCAACTCCCATGTTCAGAAGAGTCTGTAGGTTCCTACTGTTGTTACTCAAGTCTGGTCGTGTTGTAAGGAGATATTCCATGACACTGTGCCCAATGCCGTGCATACACTGCAGACCTGCGACAGTTTTTTCGCCAACGCGCTTGGCTTCCGCCGTACAAAATGCAAGTGCAGGCTGTATGTCACCATGCCTTTCCATAAGAAAACTTTCAAGATAGCCGTGATAAAACCCTTGGCCGCAATACATAGTGTTAGCCGCGGGAAGATGGTCGCCATATTTTTTATACGCCATAAGTCCCAAGTCGTGTAAAAACGAATGGCACTCTGGGCGGAACTCCGGATACTTTTCATATACAGAGGCAACCTCATCCATCGCGCCACTCAAACCTTTTTTATCGAGCGCAAGCAAAATGTGCTGGCGGTAACATGCTGCACGGCCACTTTGTTCAGGTTCATCACAGACCCCAAGCACATCATATATTGCTTCTCCTTTTGCTCCTGGCGGGACAACAATAATTACACCGATGTCGAGCCCTATGTGGTCGTGAAAGCTCCAGTGTCCATCTTTATCAAATGTAAAACTCCAGGCACTTGTTGCCCCAACGGGTCCTTTAGAATCAAATGCCGAATATATAGTATGGAACGGGTGCAAGTCCGACGCAGGCCAAAAAGAGTTTCCTGCTGTTGTACGAAATACAACTGTTGTATTGCGGCTGATATAGATTTCTGACGGAACAAAACCGTTTTTTGTGAGAGTAATTGTTACCGTGCTCTTTCCCGTCAAGTCGAGCGGACCCCGATGCATATAGGTGTATATGCCGTATATACACAAGCCAGAGACCACCATTAAACACACAAAAAATATCGCGTACTTCGAGCGCATGCAGTCCAGTGTAGCGCATGCTATCCTCTTACGCATGAGCCTCTCTCCGAAGGATGCAAAGGAGTTGTCGCAGCTGCAGACCTTGCTTGGTATATTTCTGGGGCTCTATTTTTTAGCGGGGCTTTCAACATTTTTCCTTTTTTCTTCAGCGCACGACAAAAGCTTCCCGCCTTTTTTTCACTGGTTTTTGTTTGCACTCGTTCCAAACGAACATTTCTCTACACAGTACACGGTGCAGCTAACTGCCTACCGAGGTAAAACATTCACTCCTCCAGAATTATTCGGCGAAGCAAATGATATCATTCCCGAAGCAACAGCAAACCGTGCACGTGACGGCATTCGACATTTAGGAAAAGCACTTGTGGCGGGCGACACTGCAAGGGCCGACGTAGTACGAGCAGAGCTCGAAGCTGCGTACTTTCCAAAAGATCTTTCCTGGCAAGTGGTTAAAATAACTTACGACCCCATAGAACGTTTTAAAACCGGCACACTTGAAAAAGTCGACGTGCTTGGTACCTACCACACTAAATGAAATATATTTCTATATTGCTCGAATATATTTTTAAAGACTCGCCTCTGCGGCATCTAGAACGCTATGCGAACGACTCTAGTGTGTTTGTGTCAGCACGTACATTAGTGCAGATGTACTACTTTTTTTTGCTCTTTATTTCTGTTGCATTGTTTACCTGGGACACATCATTTGGCGCGCAGACCCAAATAGAAACGCCGTGGCCTATAGGCTGGATTCCTTTCGTCGGGTTTGTTGCAGCCTATACGTTTGTCCGCATATTTTTTATTGCCGCCAGTGTACTTGCCGCGTGGAAGCCCCACTGGCGCCCGGCGCGCATACTTTCGTTCGTAGCGCTGTTTGAATTTTGCGCGCTCTATATATCAATACTGCAGCTCGACGTAGATGGGTATGGCCTACTACTTACCTCACTCCTGTTTATTTTTTTACCGCTAGGATACGAAAAAATGGATGCACCTGTTGTTGTACGGATGAAATTTTTACTCGTTTTTTTTGCTGTTCAGGTGGAAAATTTACTTACCTATACCATGGGAGGCATCGGCAAACTCTATGGCGCGGCAGTGCAAATTGCAGCTGGGCAGTCGAACTTCTTTAGTCTCCATGCACCAGCACTCCAAATCGCCGACAGGCAGCTGCTCACCGGTGTACATACAGCGCTGGGGTCCTGGGCAGTAGAACATTACCTGCTTATATACCCGTGGTACCTCTTCACGCTCTACCTACTCCTCTTTTCCTTTTTTGTCGCATTCCGGCCAAAGTTGCATCGCACGTGGGGGCTGTTACTCATACTCTTCCATGTTGGTAATTACTTAGTGATAAACATTGGGTTTGTGTCGCATATATTTTTATGGTCACTACTATTACTCGCATCACCCTTTGCACCTACAAAAGTTTCTGTGAAAGAATTTCTCTGCAACCTGCCTGTTGTTGACGTAGTGTTTAAAAAAATATTGCGATGACACGAACACACATTATTTTTATTTCTGGTGCAGTGTTCACCGTAGGTAGTGCATGCATACTATATTTTTTTCTGTTTTCAAACTCGTACACACTCCGCACTGTTCCTATACACGTACAAAATGTAGAACGCGAATATTTGCTGTATGCACCCACACACACAAACACGCCGCTCCCTGTTGTGCTGGTGTTCCACGGCGGCGGTGGCCCGCTTGGCTCTGCTGAACTCATGGCGCAGTATTCGGGCTGGAAGGAAAAAGCACAAAAAGAGGGCTTTATTGTAGTGTTTACGCAAGGCACCTTAGAAAACCCCTCGAGGCCTCTGAACCTTACCTTGGGCGACCCTAATCGTAATATCCGCCTGTGGCATGTGGGCGAACATATTCCACCTGTCACACACGATGATGTCGACGACGTTACCTATGTGCGCGCAATACTCGGCGATATAACTTTTAAATACAACGTTAATCGGGAACACATATTTGCCACTGGTTTTTCAAACGGCGCTACATTCGCCTACCGCCTCGGGAGTGAAATGTCGGACACGCTGGCAGCCATAGCTCCTGTCGCAGGGCTTTTATACAACTCCTTCCCTACACCACAAACCCCCGTATCCCTTCTTTCTATTGTTGGGACATCCGACCCAGTGCCCCCAGCAGAAACTCCGGGAGAACTAATTCCTGTAATAGACCCCCCTACAGCATGGGCACACTTCGACCACTGTACTGAACCAGCCGGGCAAAAGGCTGAACTGGGAGTACGGACAGAAACTTTTACCTCATGTGCTAGTAGCACTGAAGTGCGCGATATATATATAACAGGGCTCGCGCACACATACCCTGCAGCCGCAACCGACCTAGCCTGGGACTTTTTTAAGAGCCATCCAAAAAAAGAAAACTAGGAGGTTTCTTAGAGGGACGCGCTGTCGAGGGCAGCAGCGGTAGAGCTTATAGGTTCTATACCACGGGCAGGTGCTGCCTGGCCTGTAGTTGTAGTTTCAAGTTCATGCCCCTTATACGAACCGCCTTGGTCGGGGCGGACGTTTGGCCACTTCGCAGAGTCGTAGCGGTTTGCGATAAAGCGCGCTGACACTTCCCCTGGTTGCGAAGTAGAGATTATAACCGCTGCTTCGTTTGGTACTTTGGTGTAGAAGACGCTACCGTCAAACGACGCCGTAAGGTTAATAACCAAATTCTTCCAGTTCGTACCGAAGTCTGTCACTTGGTAGAAGAGCCAGAGGTCCGAGCCCTTGTCGAGGTCTTTAAATGATATTTTTGTTTCGTACTTGCCAGTCTTTGCGTTTTTATTTGTAACTTCAAGCACCTCAACAGCTTCTTCTTTAATACCCACAGTTGAGTGGCCGTAGGTTGCATATTTTAAGCCATCAATTGTGTACACAGGGTCGATAGTGCCGACGTCGAGTTTACCGGTGATTTTTATGTCACCCATAAAGGTCGATGTTGCCGTACCCATGCCGCTTACGCCCCCGGCACCGACAAAGAGCCTGTCGGATATAGAGAATTGGCGTGTTGGTGTTGTAGTACCTATACCAACACTCCCGTTTCGGTCGACGATAAATACCTTTTGGTTCGACGATGTTGCAATTTGGAACAAGTCTTCCGAAGTGCTTTGTGACTCTATTGTCAGGCGATATTTTGGCGTGGTGGTACCGATACCGATGTTTGTCTCGGCAATAATGTTGCCAGTGCCTGTTGGTGTACCAGTTGGGCATGCAACACCCGAACATACCCACAAGTTGCTGTCATACAGCGTAGCATCTTGACCTTGTGGGGTAATGGTTAAGTCGCCCGTTGAGTTCGTCAAAAAGTCTGTGTAGCGGCTGGTGTCATAGGCAACTGTCATCTGCGCAGTCGACACTGCAGACTGTATCGACATTGCACGTGACGGCGAAGTGCTACCAATACCCACGTTACCTGCAAATGTAGAAGCTGTGGTTGATGTTGCCGTAAAGAATCCTGCGAGCGCGCTCGTACCTAAGTCTGAGTTTCCATTTACTGAGAGTGTGCGCCATGGCGTGGTGGTGCCAACACCAACATTGCCGGTAGAACCAATAGTCATCCACGTGTTGCTTGCGTTCATGTCAGTGAAGTAAAGTGGCGCGCCGTTACCCGAAGTTCCTTTCGTCGCAGATTGTATGTAGTTAATTCCACTCGTCGAAGTGAACTTCAAATATCCTTGAGCTGCTGAACTTACAGACATTGATCCGTTAACCGAAAAGGCTTGGTCGGGTGTCGTTGTGCCAACACCAACGTTGCCACCACCTGGGTTAAGGTTTAAATAGCGGTATCCAGTGCCATTCTTAACTGCCTGTATCCAGCTGTAGTCGCCGTCGTGGACACCAAAGACGAGTTTTTCGTCCGTGAGCAAACCAGTACCGGTTGAAAGTTCAAAGTGTGTGCTGCGGTCGGTCGCAGCTTGCGAGGAACCTACAACTTCAAGTTTTGCTAGGGGGTTTGTAGTAACGATGCCGACACTTCCTCCGAATGAGGTAATTCCTGAACTGCTAAATGTGTTTGCCGCATTGAGCAGTGGCACGTTAGTGCTGAGTACATTGTCTGACAATGTGTGCGAGCCAGTGATGTTTGCAGCAGTGAGGTTGGTCAAGTTTGCACCAGAGACTGCACCGAAGGAGCCACTCCATGTACCTGAGGTGATAGTTCCAACTGTTGTGATGTCAGTACCAACCAACTTCGACGCAGCAATGGAACCTGCCAACATCGCGTTTGTGATAGATGTGTTTGCAATACCAAACGTTCCTCCAACGCCTCCTACCAAAGAACCAAGCGTGCCTGAGTATGTGAGTACGGAACCTATCGCCGGGGCTGTGGTGGCGACGTTGGCAAAGGTGTTTACGCCTGAGAAATATGGGATGTTACCAACAACTGCGGCCGTAGAGGTAGAAAGGCCTCCGAAGGAAATTGCTGGTGTTGTACCGCCAGACGAGATTACTGGCCAGGTGCCGGTGACGGAGGTGACACCACTAGTGCTTGGTGTCGTGGTAGCTATTATTTGTCCGCTTGCATTAACCGCAATAAATGTTCCTGCAGCCGTACCAAGTGGAGAAAGTGTTAGCGTTGATGTTGCAGTAATTGCTCCACCAAAGAATGCGGTACCTGAATGATATGAATTACCTTGGACAGAAAGCGCAGAGGTGGGAGTTGTAGTACCAATCCCCACACTACCTGCGCTTGTTGCAAAGTATGCATTCCCTGTCGAACCAATTTGAGTGGTTGATGCGTTTGCAAATATTGCAGTGCCAGTGAAAGTTGGTGAACCTGCAAGCGCTACAGCACCACTTCCAGTTGTGCCATTGGAGAGATCAGATGCTGCAAGCTGGCTCACAGTGATAGCACCACCGGATGATGACTGCCTGAGTACTTGTGAAGCACCGCCTGTTGCAGAAAGGTCTGCATTGGTGCCGCCGTATGCAAGACCAATTTTTGTTCCCTGCCATACACCAGTGCCGATTGTTCCTACAGTTGCAATGTCACTACCAACCAATTTTGATGCAGCGATACTTCCCGCCAAGTCTGCGTTCACAATTGCACCTGTCAGTGACAGTTTGCTGTAGGCAATCGAGCCTGCGAGCATCGCGTTGGTGACAGCGCTGTTTGCAATACCGAAGGTGCCACCCACCCCTCCTACAAGGCTGCCTAATGTGCCTGAATAGGTCAAGACTGAGCCTATGGCAGGTGCCGAGGTCGCAACATTGGCAAAGGTGTTTACGCCTGAGTAGTACGGGATATTGCCCACGACTGCGGCTGTTGATGTGGAGAGGCCTCCAAATGATAAGGCAGGAGTGTTGCCGCCTGAAGAAATAATCGGCCAGGTGCCGGAGACGGAGGTGACAGCCGAGGTAAGGTACGTACTGGTATCAACTGACAACGTTCCATCACTGCTTGTTTTTACAAAACCAGCAGATGCCAAGTTAGAGAGTTTGCTGATGCTCTGTATGCTGTTTACGTTAAATGCATTACCTGTGTATGTAAGACCAGTGCCCGCTGTTGTTGTTGCACCTGATGAGACGAGGCCGCCGAAGACTGCGAGGGCTCCGTCTGAGAGCGATGGTAAGTGGAATGTTCCGCTAAATGTAGATGAGGCATTAGAGAAAATTCCTCCAGTCAAAAATCCTACAACTGATGTGGTGGAGACATATCCAGAATTTGTAGTAAATGGATATGCAAAACCAGATTTATTATTAAACGTAGACCAATCAGTTGACGTCAAAAGACCAGACAATGTTGCGCTTGCATTCTGGAACAACGACGACGTTGCAACTGCTGTCGGTGCTGCAGACCCAGAGGTATTGTTTGCAAGCACCGTGTTTGCAGCAATTGCTGGGAAGTCTGTGAGGGCAGCGGTGGAAACAACACCAGATGATGCTTTGAGAAGACCTGTCAGTGATGTTGCAAGTGTGGTCTGACCTTGAACTGTAAGTGTCGATGTTGCTGTTACTGCCCCACCGAAGAATGCGGTGCCAGACGTATATTGATTGCCTTGGATAGAAAGCCTACTTGTAGGCGTACTTGAGCCAACACCAACATTTCCCACAAAGGTGTTATTACCCGTATTACTAAAGGCGTTCGCAGCGTCCAGCAATGGCACATTTGTGCTCAACACCCCGTCTGGGAGGGTATGCGAACCGGTGACATTTGCAGCGGTGAGGTTGGTGAGGTTTGCACCCGATACTGTGCCAAAGGAGCCACTCCATGTACCCGAAGTTACTGTACCAACAGTAGTTATATCGGTTCCTACGAGTTTTGAAGCCGCGATACTTCCGGCCAAGTCAGCATTCAAAATAGCACCTGTCAGTGAGAGCTTGCTGTATGCAATACTGCCTGCCAAGTCTGCGTTCAAGATTGCCCCGGTCAACGCAAGTTTGCTGTAGGCAATTGAGCCTGCGAGCATTGCGTTGGTAATGGATGTGTTAGCGATGCCGAAGGTGCCTCCTACACCACCCACGAGGCTTCCCAATGTGCCTGAGTATGTAAGTACCGAACCAATTGCCGGTGCAGACGTTGCAACGTTAGCAAAGGTGTTTAGGCCTGAGTAGTACGGGATGTTGCCGACAACTGCGGCTGTTGATGTGGAGAGGCCATTAAAGCCCACTGTGGCGCCTGTAAGCGTTATAGGCCAGGCCGCAGCGATTGTTGCTTGTTTGTTGTTAAACGTAGACCAGTCAGTACCGCTGAGGCAGCCTGCAACACCGGCCGAGGCAGCAGTACAACTTACGTTCCCGTTTGAAAATACCAGTGGCGCACTGTAGGTAGTTGTTGCAACCCACTGCGGTACGCCAGCATTCCAGGTAAGTACTTGACCACCTGAACCTGTGCCAAAGAGTGATGACGTAGCAACTGCGGTTGGTGCTGCTGTCCCGCCAGTTGCGTTTGCAAGTAAAGTACCTGCTGCGATTGTTGGGAAGTCGGTGTATGCCGCGGTTGAGACAACACCCGATGACGCCTTAAGGAGGCCCGTGAGTGACGTGGCGAGTGTTGTTGCACCGGTGACGTTCAAAGAGCCTAGTGTAGAGAGCCCTGTTACGCTAAGAGTTGAAGTCGCTGTAACTGCCCCGCCAAAGAACGATGTCCCCGAGACATAGCTGTTGCCTTGTATTGAAAGCGCCTGAGACGGCGACGATGTGCCAATTCCCAATTTATTTGAGATGTATCCGACAAGAGCCGTTGGGTCAAACCAGAACGCTGCACTTGTTGTTGCATTGTTACCAATAGTTACAATATCCGTCGAATTGTTTGAGTAGTTTATAAGTTCGCCCGGCACTTGCGATGTTGTTGTAGACCAACTTCCCCCACCCGAGCCACCGCCAGTTGCATCAAGCCCCCAACCAGGCAGACCTCCAGCAACTTTCAATACGCTACCTGTGCTGCCAATTCCTAATTTTGCAAGATGGTTGGTAGCGTCTGCGTACAAAATATCTCCGGTCGTATACGACGTAATCCCCGTACCGCCGTACAACGTCCCAACACTGCTTGTTGCCGACACAACACCTTGGTTTGCCTGCAATGGGCCATTGAGCGACGACGCAAGCGTTGTTTGCCCAGTCACTACAAACGTACCGTTAACTGTTGAGGATGCTGCCGCAAGGAACCCTGCAGAAAATGTTTGCAGCGAACCCCAAATATTTGCGGTGGTAGTACCAAACGCGAGCGACAATGTGCCGGTGTTTGTAATAGGGCCTCCAAGCAACGGATATGTTGTGGCAATGTTCGTTACTGTACCCGAACCACCTCCACCACCACTTGGGGTGGTTGTGGAAATTATTTGTCCGTTTGCATCAACTGCAAGGAAGGCTCCCGCCGCAGTGCCGAGCGTTGGCAGTGTAAATGTTGTAGCTGCAGTAACGGCGCTGGCAAAGTATGCATTTGCCGTGGTTGTTGCACCACCGAAGATAGTAAGACCTCCACTTTGTGTGCCGCTTCCAATAGTTGAGGAAGCGAATGCAGTAAGACCTGCATTAAATTGTGTGAGGGTTGACGTTGCATTACCCGAGAGAGCGAACGGATACCCAACATTTCCCTTATTGTTAAATGTATTCCAGTCAGTACTCGAGAGAAGTCCTCTGTTAGAAGCCGAGGCAGTCGGTAGGTTAAAGGTCAGTGTTGAACCCGAACCTGTGATGGTAAAGTCTGTTCCTGTCGTTGACGACGCAAGGGTTACGGCAGCGCCTGTTGTTGTTTGTCCTGCCGGACCAATCGATGTAAGTGCAGACGTGAGATATGTCGCTGTGTCTACCGAAAGCGTTCCGTCGCTTGATGTTTTGACAAAACCAGCAGACGCCAAGTTAGAAAGTTTACTAATGCTTTGAATACTGTTTACGTTAAATGCATTGCCGCTGTAGGTAAGGCCCGTACCTGCAGTTGTTGTGGCACCTGACGAAACAAGGCCGCCGAAGACTGCGAGGGCACCGTCTGAAAGACCTCCAATATGGAAGGTACTGTTGATTGTTGATGATGCTGTTGAGAGGAAGCCGCCATTAAATGTCAGTTGTGTTGACGTTGCATTACCTGGGAACAAATAGCTAAATACATTTGCCGAGGTTAAGTAGTCGACACCCGCAGTCGCAGTAGAGACAACTCCAGCCGTTGCCTTAAGCAGGCCACTGAGCGACGTAGCAAGTGTTGTCTGTCCTAGCACGTTCAATGTCGAGCCAAGCGTCGTTGCACCCGTAACAGCAAGAGTGTTGTTGACTGTGGAAGATGCAGCTGCAAGAAAGCCCGACGTAAAAGTTTGCAGCGCGCTCCATGTGTTTGCAGTTGTCGTACTAAACGCCAGCGAAATAGTTCCTGCAGAATTAAGCAACGGGTACGCAAATGAAAGTGCCGACTGTTTACTGTTAAACGTTGTAAAGTCAGCCGCAGTCAAAAGGCCGCGGTTCGATGCCGACGCAGATGGCAAGTTAAATGTATGGATGTCGCCTGCTGACGTGATAGTAAAGTCGGTACCAGCGGTAGACGTTGCAAGTGTTTGCGTTGCACCGGTTTGGGCCGTACCATACTGCGCCTTTAATCCCGATATACCGCTGCCCGAACCCCCGGCATCAGTTCCGCAACCAAATTGGCCCGTCGTCGCATCCCAGACAATTTTGTCTCCCGAGCCAATACACGACGTCGTGAGCCCTCCGCCGCGCACTGAACCTGCTATGTACAGATTGGTTGTGGTGGCATTTGTAGTTGTTGAGTTACCAAAAATATTTCCTCCAGTAAAAACATTGTCACTATAGGTTTTTGGTATCGTTGAAGACGCGTTGACGTAGTAGTCGGCAGACGTTGTAGAAAAACCCGAGCCGCCAGACGCAGTGAGCACTCCGTTTACAACAGAAAGCCCTGTACCCGTAAAACTTGAAATCGTGGCACCTCCAATAGTTACCCCAGAGAGCGAAATAGTGTCAGGGATGTCCGCATCAGTTAAACCGCTAACTCCATGTACGGTTACGTTTGAAAGATTATTTACTGCTTGAGAAAAATCAAAATTCCCACGAGGGCTTCCGTACCCAGGGTTTGCAATGGTGGAAATTTGCGACTGTAGTTTGTTGTTAAGTTGGTTCAACCTATCCGTAAGTTCTGTCTCGCTAATGCCGCCAACCGACACGACACGCTCAAGCGTGCGCTGGATAACAGGGTACGTATTTTGCTGGACTACAACAGTTTTAGTGGGAGCAACTGGCGCGTCAGGGCCCGGTGCAGAACTTTGTGTTTCAGTAACTTGCTGTGGAACATATGCAGTTGGGTTTTCCGGTGCGACAACATAGTGCGCTGCTGGTGCAGCAAAAAAATATGAAATTACTCGTGAGAAAAAATTACCAACCGCCGCCGCAGCGGTTTCCTCAACTGCCGCAGACAGTGCAACAGATGTTGTTGGCGTTCCAAAAAAGAGCGCACTATGTTGTGCAACAGGCACACCACCTTGCCCTAGTTGCACAGGTGCAGTCTGCACGCCGTGTGCTTTTCCGTTTTCTCCCGCAAACACAACCGAACCTAGAAGCAGCGCCGACCCTGCAGCAAAAAACAAACCCGTGCGTGCCGCACCTATAGCCCGTGCAAAAAATTGCTTTTTAATTTCGCCTGCGTGTTGTATTTTATATTCTTTATTTTCCCTACGGCGCTGGTCTGCAAGAGCCTCTGCACGAGCTACTTTTGCCACATCTCGCATTTTTTCAAAGACAGAGATTGACTCCTGCTCTATAAACCAGGCTCCATCAACTTGTCTCCCGACAAGTTTGCCTTCACGGCAGAGTTTTGAAACGTAGTCCTGGGCGCACCCCAAACGTTCGGCCACCTTACGGGCCGAAAGCATTGGTTCACCAGGTTGTGAGATTTGTGTGTTCAAGGGCGATGTATCTTTGCCTACTTAATTATTTCGGAGGCACTACACTACATTGTACGAGCAAGTTGCGTTTTATTTTTTAAAAAAAATTCAACAAACTGTGGATAGAAATAAAAACTGAAGCGCTAGTATAAAAAATATTATTGACGCTTCGTTGAGAGTATTACTGACTGAATACCCACACTCACCTGTATTCTATTTATCTAGATATTCTTTTTAAATTTTAGAATAAGAGCAAAAAAAATAGTAAATCTCTATTAAACGAGAAGTTATGCAATATAAGGTTTTATCGTCCTGTTTAAACGATATCTCGGCTATCAGATATTATATTTTGTTAGGAAAATACCTTCTACTTCCACTTAAGATACTCTGTTTGCATATATAGAAAAGTTCACATAGGTTCTGTACCTAGTAGGTTGTCAGGTACCTTTACTTATTTTGACAAGTTTTAAAAATGAAGCAGAGTGCGCCCTTCCCTGACAGAACCACACTTGCTGGTTTCCCTTTCTCAACAATAACCGTTGTAGTAACGTTCAGCGAGCCGTACAAAGCAACTGCAAATAAAATTCCACTTAATATAAAAAAGGAAAAGGCTGACACTACTATGTTTTTATTTGATTCTTTTGCTCGTTTGGTAGACACTCTTTCTACCAAAACTTCTCTGTATATTTCTTCAGGCTCCTCCACTACGGCTAGAGGAAGAGGCCTTGTACGTCTGGAAATTGCAGGAAACAAAGGGCTCGAATCTGCAATATAGGTAAGGCCTGTTTTTTTAACTCGAGTTGCATCCAACTCTTCTGTCTCTACAGGAGACTCTTGTATAAAAACTTCTTCCACTTTTTCTTCTGGCATAACATGCAATTGAATTATATTTTTTTCTTCAAGTTCTTTTACTTCAACCTCTACGGTAAGTGGAGTCTCTTCTACAGCCACAGCAACGACAGAGGGTTTTTCAGCAGAGGTGGGAGCAGAATAGATCTTGTGCTCTTTGTTCAGATACTCTGCAAAAGATGCCTCTTCTACATACCACGCCCTGCCTACCTTGGTACCAGCAACTTTACCTGCACGTATAAGCTGGCCGATATAGTCGGAGTGGTACTTGTTTTCTTTAGCAATACGTTTAGACGAGATGTATCGCTTACCCGAGATTTCTAGCTCATCCATATACAGAGTAGTATACAGTATCAAAAAAACTCGGGTTACCCCCGAGTTTTTTTGATACATTTTGATATCTCCTACTTCAGAGCCTTTTTAAATTCCTCGGCCAATGTGCCTGGGTTTGCGGAGCCCTTGGTCTCCTTCATGCCTTGCCCTACTAAAAATTGAAGTACCGCTTCCTTCCCTGCTCTGTACTCTGCAACCACTGCAGGGTTTGCATCAACTATTTTTTGAACAAGCGCCGGGAGCGTACTCTCGTCTATAGTTGCAACCAATGTGCCAGCAAGAATCGATGCCTTTGCTTGCGGCGATGCCAACTTCCCTTCAGCATATTTTTCTACCACCTCAATGATAAGTTCAGCGCGCGGCAACCATTCTGGTTTTTTCTTTCGCTGTCCGGCAATGTCGTTGAGTATAAAGTTTGCAGCGATTTTGAGTAGTTCGGGTTGTGTCAATTTTTTTTCTATCTCTGTAAATAGCACCGACAACTCAAAGTCGCCCACCAACTGCTCGATGTCTTGCTCTTGTAAAAATCCGAGACTCTTCAAACGCTCGCGTTTTTGCCACGGCAGTTCAGGTAACTCTTTTGTAATAGAGTCGGTAGAAAATTCTGGTAGTTCCGACAGCACGAGTTTTGGGAGGTCGGGGTCCGGGAAATAGCGGTAGTCGTGACTCGACTCTTTTTTACGTTGAGAGAAAGTTGTCTGGTTCCCTTCATTCCACCCGCGGGTCTCCTGCACGACCTGTCCCCCACCTTCAAGTACCTCGACTTGCCGAGCAATTTCAAATGCGATAGCTCGCTCAACCGAGCGAAACGAGTTAAGGTTTTTAACTTCCACTTTTGTACCGAAGGTATCTGTCTTGCTGACAGAAATATTGGCCTCGACACGCATCTCGCCTTTTTCCATATTTGCCTCCGAGGCACCTAGGTAGCGAAGCAGCAACTGCAACTCGCGAGCAAACGCACCAGCGTCTTCTGCGGTGTGTATCACGGGCTCAGTCACAAGTTCCATCAATGGCACACCTGCGCGGTTAAAGTCTACGAGACTCGTCTCGCCGACATGCTGCGAACGCGCTGTGTCCTCTTCTAGATGGATACGGGTAATCTCTATCCCCTTCAGCGACCCGCCTTGCACTAGCGGGTATGCAAATTGGCTAATTTGATATCCCTTTGGGATGTCTGGGTAAAAATAACTCTTACGGTCAAACTCGGTATAGTCAGCAAGTTTTGAGCCAAGCGCCACGCCCATACGCAACACGTGGCTGACGGCCGCTTTGTTTATAACGGGCAGTGTCCCTGGGTGCGCCATACACACAGGACAGATGTTCACGTTTGGACCCTTTTCGTCCGCATTATTTAGGCACCCACAAAACATCTTGGTGTGGGTGTTCAGTTCGGCATGTATTTCCAAGCCTATTGTGGGCCTATATTCGCTCATTTCCTTACTATACTACCGCAAACCAGGGCTTTATGCAGACAGAGTTGCCACAAGGGTGTCGCGAAATTCTTTTACCGACTCATCGTCCAAAATAGACAGAATACTCACCTGCTTGCCTTCGTGTATAAAAAGCTCTTTTATTTCTTGTATATAGAGAGGATCTCGGGTATCCGACTTGGTCAAAACGATTATTTCTGGGTTTGTCACAAGTGCTCCCTGTTCAAACCGAGATAACTCGTCACGGATAACTTGATAGTCTTCAAGCGGAGTATCCGACTCGAGTGAGACGCAGTGCACAAGAAGCCGTGTGCGGGAAATGTGGCGAAGAAATTTAAACCCCAAACCCTTCCCCGAAGAAGCTCCTTCGATAATACCGGGAATGTCTGCAAGTACCAGGCCGTACAAGGCTCCCAAGTTTGGGTCGAGAGTAGTAAATGCATACGAACCAACTTTTGCCGACGCTCCTGTAAGCGCGTTCAAGAGCGACGACTTACCTGCGTTTGGCAACCCTATAAGCCCGGCATCGGCAAACAAACGCAACTCGATATGCAGTTGTGCTACTTCGCCACGGGCGCCCGGCATGCTCTCCATGGGGCTTTGGTTTGTCGACGACTTAAATGCCGTGTTCCCTGCCCCGCCACGGCCGCCTTTCAAAATAAGTATTTGCTGACCTTCGTTTACAAGCTCAAACTCTTCACCTGTTGTCTTATTACGCACAATCGAGCCTACAGGCAAGTCCAGATAAAAATCCTTACCTCCGGCACCTTCTTTGTTGCGGTTACCTCCTTCGTCACCATCGTCTGCTTCAAACTTTTTCTCACCCCGGTAGCGGGCAAGGAGGTTGATGTCACGTACACCGCGTATATAAAAATCTCCGCCATCGCCGCCGTTACCCCCGGCTGGGCCCGAATATTCTTGGGACTTTAAGTGCAACCAGCGGACAACACCATTGCCACCGTTACCCGCCCGCGCGGCTATTGTTAATTCATCGACAAAAGACATGTTAAAAACCCTTGTACAACCACCAGGCTATAAGGACAAGCGCCACAAGTGCGACTACCTTAAACAAGGGCTTTACAAGGAATTTGAGCACTAAAAACCCCACAACAACTAGTATTCCGATAGTGAGCCACGACATACGTTATATGCTAGCAGGTTACAAGTACCGGAGCAACGCATCTGCCCCGAATGTCCTGCACAACTCCGCTACCCACTCGGCAAACACTCCCATATATCCAACCATCATAGAAAGGCCAAATACTACAAGGAGCCCGCCTGCGAGTTTTGAAAGGAGCGTAATGCTACCCTGCATACGTGCAAAAAATTTCCCTGCGCTTCCTATTAAAAAAGCAGTAAGTAAAAATGGGATACCGAGCCCTAGGGAAAATACGGCGAGCAAAAGCGCGCCTTGTACGGAAGTTGCAGAGCTAGAGGCAAACAAAAGCACCGTCCCTAAAATTGGCCCGACGCACGGTGTCCACCCCAGCGCAAACAGCACACCTATTACAAAAGAACTTTCAGGCCGGCCAACAGTGATAAAGTGCGGCGTGCGTATACGTTTTTCAGACAACAACACTGGGATTTTAAGCACCCCGAGCATCGTCAGCCCAAAAAGTATAATCACCGCCCCAGCGGCACGGCTTATAAACGGGCGCCAGGCCCCGAGTGTGCCCCCAAGAGTCGCAGCAAACAACCCCAATATAATAAATACAACAGAAAACCCGAGTACAAAAAACAGTGCGTTACGCATCACACGCCTGCGACTTTCAGTAAACCCAGTTTTTGCTAACTCACGCTCTGGCACGCCCGCAATAAACGCCAAATACCCAGGGATTATCGGCAGTGTGCACGGAGCTAAAAACATTAATACACCTGCCAGAAATGCTGCAGGGGTTAGCGCGAATGCATCCATGCGTCTATTCTACCGCGAACACTAGTCAAAAACTCGCGGTCTTTTGGGTGGGTCAACATCTCGGTTGCTTCGTCGAGTGTGACATAACGAGCCTCAGTAACCTCGCTGTCGTGAGGCTGGAGTGCGTGTTGCTTAGTAGTGCAGAGAAATAATGTTTTCTTTTGTAGGCCCCATTCTATATGCTCGCCTATCCCATCTTTTCCTATCGAAGATCGCTCGTACGAGCCGAGTTCTTCTACAAACTCTAGTTGTGTAATGCCCGCTTCTTCATATATTTCTCGAGTAGCAGCTTGCGCAGACGTCTCCCCCTCCTCTACTCCACCCTTAGGGAACGACCACGAATTACCGTGTTGAAATACAAGCACAATACGCCCGTCCGGCCCCACGACAATTCCTCCTGCACTTTCTCGCATAGTATTACTTTTTCTCGGCTGTCAGCTTCTGATGCTCCTCAGTATTTTTAAGGCCGCAGTTTTTATATTTTTTACCGGAACCACATGGGCACATATCATTGCGGCCAACTTCGTCAGCGACGCCGTCAGGCAATGCAGAAAGTGTAACAACCGGTGTCGGTAGTGGCGTTGGCTGCACTGCATTTTTTACCAAACCGTCCAAAATTTCAAATACACGGGCGGCGAGCATATATTCCAGTTCTTTGTACATACGCGTACCTTCCTTACGGTACTCTGTTAGCGGGTCACGCTGGCCGTAGGCGCGCAAGTTAACGCTGCCCCGCAAGTACTCCATCGACTCCAAATGCTCCACCCACAGCATGTCGAGTGTTTGCAGGACAACATTGCGTGCAGTACCCAAAAACTCTTCGCGACCAAATTCAACTTCTTTTTTGGACAGTAATTGCACTGCTTCTTCACTTGTAGCAGCTAATTCTTTCAATACGTCTTCAACTTCGTCGAGTGAACCGACAAGCACTTTACGGCGGCGCTCGTACACAGCACGGCGTTGCCGGTCGAGTACGTTGTCAAATTCAAGCACATGTTTGCGTGCATCAAAGTTAAATCCTTCTATTTTTGTCTGAGCACTTTCAAGCGCACGGGTCACCAGCGAGTTTTCAATGGGCTCATCTTCCGGTATGCCAAAACGGCCCATCAAACCTTTTATAGAATCTGGGGCAAATACACGCATCAAAGAGTCCTCGAGCGATACAAAAAACTGCGTCTCGCCTGGGTCACCTTGGCGGCCAGAGCGCCCTCGGAGCTGGTTGTCGATACGACGAGCTTCATGCCGCTCAGTGCCGAGCACAAACAACCCACCCATATTTTTTATCTCGTCCGACTCTTCTTTAGTTGCAGAAATTCCACCTAGTTTAATGTCCACACCACGGCCAGCCATGTTAGTTGCAACAGTAACCTTACCTTTGTGCCCAGCAGAGGCGACAATTTCGCCCTCACGTTCGTGGTTTTTTGCATTCAAGATTTCATGCGGGACGCCTTCTGTTTTTAAATATGCAGAAAGGAGTTCGTTCTTTTCAATAGAAACGGTGCCCACCAACACCGGCTGCCCCTTTGCATGCAGCTCTTTAATTTTGCGTGCGAGTGCTTTGAATTTACCTTGTTCCGTTTGGAAGATCTGGTCGTTGCGGTCGGCGCGCACAACGTCCCGGTTAGTCGGGATCTCTACTGTCTCCAACCCGTATACTTTATAAAATTCCTCAGCAGAGGTTTTTGCGGTACCTGTCATGCCGGCAAGCTTTTCATACAGGCGGAAATAGTTTTGGTACGTAATAGACGCAAACGTGCGCGACTCTTTTTGTACGGGAACATGTTCTTTTGCCTCAATTGCCTGGTGCAAGCCTTCCGACCAACGACGGCCCGGCTGCATGCGGCCTGTAAACTCGTCGACAATAATAACTTCCCCATTTTTTACCACATAGCTTTTGTCGCGCATAAACAATGCGCGTGCGCGAACAGCAGTTTCTAAATGGTGCACATACTTGATACCTTTTTCGGTGTAGATATTTTCTATACCCAACAATTTTTCTGCATGTTCAATACCAGTATCGGTGAGTTGTATCGCTTTTTGTTTTTCGTCGACGGTGTAGTCAGTGTCAGAGTTTAACTTGGCAGCAATGTCGGCAAATTGCCGGTACAAGTCTTCCGACTCCTGCGCAGGCGCCGAAATAATAAGTGGAGTGCGCGCTTCGTCAATTAAAATCGAGTCGATTTCGTCGACAATAGCAAAATAGTGTCCGCGCTGACGCAGCTCGTTTGAATTGTACGAAATATTATCGCGCAGATAGTCGAACCCAAATTCGCTATTAGTGCCGTATGTGATGTCTGCTTCGTATGCCTCGCGCCGTGAACACGGGCGCAAAAATTCGTACAATACACGGAAGCTTCCTTCTTCGTCACGTATCGCATCATTTTCCGAATGTGATGCATCATAGACATACGACGCATCCCCGTTAATAACACCGAGCGACATTCCCAGTGCGGCATATACCTGCCCCATCCACACAGCATCGCGCCGTGCGAGATAGTCGTTAACAGTAATAACGTGGACTCCTTTTCCCGCAAGAGCATTTAAGTATGCAGGGAGTGTTGCGACAAGCGTCTTACCTTCACCTGTCTTCATTTCGGCAATGCCGCGGTTGTTGAGCACTATACCGCCGACCATCTGTACATCAAACGGGCGCAAATGCAGGGTACGGCGTGCACTTTCCCGCACTGCAGCAAAAGCTTCTGGCAACAAGGCGTCAAGTGTTTCGCCCCGCTCAAGGCGTAGGCGAAATTCTACAGTCTTACCTGTAAGGGTCGTGTCTGAATAGGCCTGATATTCAGCCTCGAGAGCGCCTATGGCAGAAACTGTTTTTTGGCTCTCTGCAATGACCTTTTTACTGGAATCACCAAAGAGGCTGCTAAGCGAAAACATGTGCACAGAATAACATATTGCGTATTTTTTTGCCCGAGAAACGCCATAAAGAAAAATCCTCCGCCTGAGGCGGAAGACTTTTCTTTCGAGAGGATCAACGTTTTCAATTATATATTGAAAACGGAAACGCGACTATTTGCGCTTCTTTTTTGCTGCTTTCTTTTTCTTTGCTGCCATAATTTTGGCGACTCGCGTCGCAAGTTGTCTGGACATCGACCGACCTTGTGTATGTTTGTCCGCGGACAAGGGCATATACAATCTCGATGCTCTACATACAAGTATCGAATACATACGACACAGATACAATGAAAAATATTTTTATTCTGTGGATAACTTTTTATTTTTTTAAATTTAAAAAAATAAAAAATTAAATTATTTTTACTTCTGGTTCTATTTTTATTTTTAATTCATCAAAAACTTTTTTTTGTACATCTCGCGCAAGTGTTATTACATCTACTGAAGATGTCTGTCGATCTGCTGCAATAACAAGTATTTGTTTTTCAAATAACCGCGCACCGCCCACGCGTGCACCGTGCAAGCCAAGTACGTGGTCAAGTAACCACGCAAGCGGCACTTTAACACCGTCAGTTTCGGGCATAGCAAACAGAGGCATGTCGGGGTACGCCTGCTTAAGCGCACTCGCATCAGCGACTGACATAATTGGATTTTTAAAAAACGACCCTGCAGTACCTTCGGCAGAAAGGTCCGGAAACTTCCCTTTCCGGATATCAAGTACGGCAGAACGGACAGCCTGTATGTCTATCTCTTCTACAGAAGAGTCACTAAATTTTGCTGCCAAGTCTTTGTATGAAATAGTTGCGGCCGCCGATAGCGAAAGTGTAAACGCAGCACGCAAAATAATATGCTTCTCGTTATCATGTTTAAAAAAACTGTCCCGGTAACCAAAGTGGCATTCGGAATTCGACATTTTTTTTATTTCTCCATTGTCACGGTCAAACACCTCAACCCATGAAAGTGTTTGTCCTACTGCTGCGCCGTATGCGCCAATACCCTGCACCACCGCACCACCAACGCTCCCTGGAATACCCGAAAGGTTTTCAAGCCCCCACAGTTTTTTTTCGACTGCATATGCAACAACTTTGTCCCAACTCTCGCCCGAGCCCGCAACAAGCGTACCTCCGTCTTGCACAATTCCGTCCAGTTCAATTTTTATAACAATACCGTCGAACCCTGCATCGCCAACCAACATATTGGAGCCCCCGCCGAGTACAAGTACGGGAATATTTTTGTCACGCGCAAACGCACATGTGTCCCGCACATCATCGGCTGTTTTTGCGTGCACGAAAAATCGCGCTCTGCCCCCAATAAAAAATGTGGTGTGGGGCGCGAGCGCGATATTCTCTTCGATATGCATTGCGTGTTGCCGAACTACTTCGGCACTGCGAGTGTTCCGTTTTGGATTTGTGTGATAACCGACTGCACCTGGGCAGCAAGCGCCGGGTCGAGCTGTGCAGCACGGTTAAGCTCTGCAATTGCAGCCGTTTTATTACCGGAGGTAAAGTACGCTGCTGCCAAGCCTAAATGGCTTTGTGTGTTTTGTGGATTTTGTTCGATCCGCGCTTTCCATATACCAACCACGCGGTCGTACAGTTTTTTGTTGGTGTACACCTGCAACAAACGCGAGTCATCTACTAACACCGTACCGAAGGCTTCAACTAAAAGTGCGTCAGCGCTTTTCTGGTTGCCGCTGTAGGTAAGCGCCGCTGCATACAAAATGCGAGCGTCACGGTAACCTGGAGCTTCGTCAAATGCAGTCTTAAGCACGCTCTGGGCATTTTGGGTATCGTTTGCATTTAAGTACACAACCCCTTTTTCGAACATTATTTGTTGTTTGAGTGGAGAGTCGACAAGTGCACTCGTCAACGACTCTAGCGCTTCAGGATATTTTCCAAACGTGTCGAGGAATGCCCCGTAAAACAATTCGAGGCGGGCGTCATGCGGGCGCACCGCCAACATCGCTACAGTCGCGTTTTGGGTCGCCGTAAAGGTGTCTTGTTTTACTGCAGGGTCAACTGACGCGGCTGCCGCGATACCCGAAGCATACTGGAGCATTTGTTCAGTTGCTTCTTGGCGGCCAAGCGGTGTACCCGGCCATACACCAGCATCAAGCGCTGTCTGGAATTCTTGCAGACGTGCTTTTGGGTCTTTTTGTGCAGCACGCATACCGCCCTGACCGTCTGAGACTCCCACCTGCGGCGTCAGTGCGACAAGCAACCCTTCAGCGCGGGCAAGGCCGGGGATGTTTACTACCCATATAAGGAGAAGTGCGCCACCCATAACAAACGGGGCTGCAACAGCAATTCCCTTATCACTAAGTGGGCGCGAAAGGGCAACCGAACCCGGCAGCGCGCCTTTAGAAAGCGAGTGAAAGAACGCGAGGAACGTTACAAAGTAGACCGAACTCACAAGGTCGTCGAACACAAAGAGGTTGTTAAACGCGTATGCAGCAAGCAAGCCTACAAGCACAGCTTGTTCGGGCACACTCAAACGAGAACGGAATATAACCAACACCGAGAGTACGAAGAAGGCTATGTAGAGCACAAATGCTGGCAGTCCGCCCGCAATAAGCCAGTCCAAAAATTGGTTGTGCGCGCGGTCGAACCACTGCTCCTGACTGTACATTTCTGGAGAATAATATTTATTGAACACGAAGTTAAAGTTTTCCTGACCCCAGCCCACAAGAGGTTTTTCCTTAACTCCTTGGAGAGCCATGTTCCACACCTGGAAGCGCGCGGTTGTTGTCTGGTCACTAAGCGAGATAGAAGAAAAACGCGAAAGCGTCCCGCTGTTTTTTACAAACGATGTTGTGCGGAGTGCAAAAAAACCAACCACTACAACTGCTATAACCCCAATGCCAACAAGAGCAACTTTGCGGAGCGGCTGCCACTGCGCGTCCCTTCCCTTCCATACAATATATAGAGCGGCAAGTATCAGCCCACCAAGCAAGCCAAGGAGCGCACCGCGCGTTTGGGTGTAGTAAAGCGTCGTAACCTGCAGCACAAGTGCAACGCCGTAAAATATCTGCGCCCACATAGACTTCCGCTGCCTCACAAGCATAAAGAGTGTGATAAAAACACCGAAGAGCATAAACACTGCCAAATAAGTTGCGTTACCAAATGTACCGTCAACACGCGGGCCGCTCTGGCTACTTATAGGAAGTGCGCCCGCAAGCTGTAGCAGCGCATAGACTCCCATAAGTGCCGAAGACACTATCGACACTTGAAACAAGCGGTCCCACCATTCTTCTGCCGAGGCGACCGCACCCACAATGAGGAAATATACAAACAGGTGTAGCACTGTCAGGTACCCTTCCATACGTTCGAAGTTACTCCAAAAGCTCTTGGTAGGGTCAACGCTAAGCATGGTTGCAACACCCATCCACAGAACAAACGCACCAAATACCCACAACAGAGTCGATGTGCGCGGCCGGTACTTTGGTTCACGCAGTGCAAGCACTATATAGAGGCCTGCCAACAACTCGACCAACATACGGAACATGAAGTTCTTCCCCGTGATAAATGGGAAAAAGCTCCCCGGAAACGGGATATACATATTGAACCCGTTTTGGTAGGCACCTCCTCCGTCAGCGATAATAAAAGGAACAAAGAACACCAGGGCTAAGCCGCCAAGCAGTGCCCATTTCAAGAATTTGGTATACGACATATAACGGGCATTGTAGCAGAAGTACCTTTTTACACCAAAGAACAGTTATACTAGAGATATACCTATGTTCAGTAAAGCAAAACAACGTCTATATGCCTTTTTGAGGTGGACGGAGAAATACACCAAAGCTGACATGGTGTATGTTGCGACCAGCAATTTTTGGATAGTTGCTCCCCGCTTTTTACTTCTCTTTATAGGTATGGGGCTCACGGTCGCTTTTGCGAACCTCTTGCCGCCTGCCCTATACGGCACCTATAAGTACGTAATCGCAGCAAGCGGATTTGTTGCGGCATTTTCTCTCAACTCAATGAACCAATCCGCCATGCGCTCAGTTGCACGTGGAAACATTGGTGTGGTGCCCGGGCTTATTCGAACTTCGATGATATGGAGCCTCCTGCCAGCATCGTCACACTCGGAATTA
The DNA here is from genome assembly GCA_026397405.1 of Candidatus Adlerbacteria bacterium. Taxonomy (GTDB): domain Bacteria; phylum Patescibacteriota; class Minisyncoccia; order Phycocordibacterales; family SBAW01; genus GWA1-54-10. The sequence goes on from JAPLUW010000001.1 coordinate 122,225, forward strand.
GTGCCTACTATTTCGGACATTCAAATACAACACTCGCGTTCGGCTTTCTCTTTATTGCAATAACAAACGTACTCTCGAACGGGTACGGGCTTTCAAAAGCAATGCTGGTTGCCGTGGGAGATTTTAAGAGCAACACTTTTTTTGGATTCCCCCGCGCAGTGCTTTCCATACTTATCGTGCTCGGCACCCTGGTCCTCACAAGAAATGTCGCGTGGATACTGTTCGCCTATTTTGCAACAAACACCTTCATGGCATGGTCGCAGTATCACTATTCCATGAGAAAACTGAACGGGCATGAGTCGAAGGAAGGTCTCAAAGAGGCTATTACTTTTGGCAAACACATGAGCGTACTGGGGTTTTTTATGCTTATTTCGGGGCAAATAGATCAGCTACTACTCTTCCATTTCACTGGCGCAGCAGAACTTGCAATATATGCGCTCGCACTCGCGCCCGTACAAGAATCCCAAAATCTCTTGGTCAACTTCAGTACAATTTTGTTTCCAAAGCTCGCGCGAAAAACGAAAGAAGAGGTTCGCGCGTCAGTTCCGCTTCGTATTAAACAAATTTCGGTACTTTCTGTTTTTTGCACAATCGGCTATATCGTTTGTGTTCCTTTCTTATTCAAATATTTATTCCCGAAATATCTTGTATCTGTTGCGGTAAGCCAGATCATGGCCCTCACAATTCTATTTCAAGGCAAAGGAGTTATTGAGTATCTACTTATTGCTCACGGAGAAGTAAAGAAGCGCTATACAGCAATACTCACCAGCCAAGCAATAGAGTTTGCTCTTTTCTGTACCCTCATTCCTCTTTTTGGACTCTGGGGCGCAGTGTGGGGTACAGTATTGTCCGAAGCAGGTGCTGCACTTACCATGTATTTTATTTATAAGAGATTCTAATTTTTATGCAGATAAAATATCTCCTAAATGCCGTTTTAATAAAATGTACAGGATATCAATTAACCCGGCCTGATCAGACCATTCATTTTGAAGGAGCAATGAAACGCAGATTTGATAACGATTTTATTCTCGAATCAAAACCTCACGGTAAAATTCTTGACATAGGGGGCCGCTCCAGCCAGCTTCTCAAAAGAGCATTTTTCTAATGTAATAACATTTGATCAGTTTCATGCGCCACACGTAGATGTTGTGGGAGATTTGCACAAACTTTCGTCATATTTTAAAGAAGGAGAATTTGATACTGTCATCTGTACAGAAGTATTCGAGCACACGCAAGAGTTTTGGATTGCAATGAAAGAAATAGAAAAAGTATTACGGCCAGGTGGTCTGTTCGTAGGTACTGCGCCATTTGCACATGAACTACATGGCGAAGAGTATGGTGATTATTGGCGCATTGCTCCTCAAGGTTGGGAATTTCTATTAAAAGACTTTGTGAACGTGGAAATTAAAACTCGAGGGGTATGGCCCCAAATAAATCATGTAGCAGCTAGAGGAATTAAAAAATAAAAACAGTTCGTTAGGTACTTTTTTTACTACTAAGAATTTTCTTTCCTAACTTAATAAGCGGCAGCGGTACTTTCCAAATAAGTGGTGCGATTTTACTCCACCTGCTTTCGTAATACGTATAGATCTGAGGATGCACGAGCGCAGATGCGTGTCCGTGCCCCATTTTTATTTCTTCTTCCAGTTTTGGGTACTTTGAAAGTTCTGTTTCTTTGACATAGAGTAAAATATTTTGCGCATAAAAAAAAGAAACGCGTTTGTCGTCCCACACATGGCGGCGTAGGCAGTCTACCGGTATATATCCTTTTTCCTTAAAACGAATTTCCCAATAGTCCGGCCATTGCTCGTTTATATGGTGCACACCTCCCTGTCCCGGAATTGCTGCGGAAAAAAGCACTACCGGTGCTGCATCTGTAAGGTTTGCAACCAACGTGCGCGAAGCAGTGTCGGAAAGGTGCTCGCCCACTTCAAGCGAGACACTGAGGTCAAATTTTTTTGTCAGGCGTAGCGGCTCTTCTAAATTTACTCCTACAAAGTTTTCTTTCGGGATGGATAGTTTCTCGCGGTCAACATAGTCGCCGTCATAACCAACGACATCCTGTACACCTTGCTCCATACAAGCTTTGAGCCAAAGACCTTGCCCACAACCAATGTCGAGAACCGACTTCGGTTGGAGACATGTAAAAACAAGCGGCACAACAATACGGGCCGAAGAAAGATTAGCATCTTCCATGCCCTCATAAAAAGACTCCGAATAGAATGCCTCTGCCATGTATCATAAGTATACCTAATTCGTAACGTTTATACGAAACAGGAAGTCATATATACTGAAACCATCATGTGCGGCATCATCAGCATAATGGGTCGGGATGCCGGCAAAATCTCGCTTGATGCGGCGCTTGCCACCCTATCCTACCGTGGGCCGGACAGTAATGGCTCGATGGCATTTGATACTGCAGCACTCGGGCATACGCGTTTGGCAATTATCGACCTCTCGCCGTCTGGGCATCAACCGATGCGCGATAATGCAAAAGACATCGCTATCACATTTAATGGCGAAATTTACAACTACAAAGAGTTGCGCGCAGAGTTAGAAAAGAAAGGTCATGTATTTTCTACACCCTCCGATACAGAAGTTATTTTAAAAGCATACGAAGAGTATGGGAGCGAGTGTCCAAAATATTTGGACGGCATGTTTGCATTTGTTATTTGGGATGATGAAAAAAAACAGGCCTTTATGGCCCGCGACCGGTTTGGTAAAAAGCCGCTCTACTATGCCTACACCCCGGATGGGAAACTTGCTGCAGGTTCTGAAATAAAAGCACTCAAAGCGGTTGGTGTGCAGCCCGAAATCGACCCGGCAGGTATCGATGCGTATTTAACTCTTATGTACATCCCTCCGTGGCGCACGGTATATAAAAACGTGCACACTATTTTAGGCGGACACAGCGCAACATACACGCCCGGACAGCCAGGCTCAGAGGGCGTATTAAAAATAGAAAGCTACTGGAAACTTACGCGCAATCCAATTTCTGTTTCATACAACGAAGCAAAAGAAAAAGTCCGTAAGCTTTTTGATGCAGCAGTACAAAAACGTATGCTTGCCGCCGACGTTGAAGTAGGGTCATTTCTTTCCGGTGGTGTTGATTCCACACTTGTCACTGCATACGCACAAAAATATCTTGATAAACCCATTAAAACATTCTCGCTTGGATATGGTTCAGAAATTAACGAACTCCCTTTTGCAGATGAGGCTTCCAAAAAGATCGGTACCGAGCACTATACGCTCCAAGCAACAAGCGAGCTTACTGGCGAATTAGAAAAAATACTCGAGTACTTCGACGAGCCGCACGGAGACTCGGCTAACTTCCCGCAGCACTTAGTGTCAGAGCTCGCGTCAAAGCATGTAAAAGTCGCACTTTCGGGCGACGGCGGCGACGAATTGTTTATGGGCTATGGATGGTACTTCCAACACTGGCATCGTCCTAAACTGATGCAGCTTAAAGCGTTTCTCTTTTCTAATCCGTATAAAGAATATTTGAAAAGTATAACGGTCTTCCCTGCTTCCATGCGCCGCACACTGCTTAAAAATTCAAAAGACATTGGACACGAGCATATCGACCAACTTGTATCCCCTACCTCTGATGCAATTCAAAATATTAATGCTTACGACTTGAGCACCTACTTGCCCGGGCAACTACTAACAAAAGTAGACCAAGCGAGTATGATGCACGGCCTCGAAGTTCGTTGTCCCTTGCTAGACCATGAACTTGCGGAGTTCGTGGTGAACTTACCCAAAGAATTTAAAATGAACCGCGGCACAGGCAAGCTCTTACTTAAAGATCTTCTTGCGGAAATTATGCCCCGCCCGTTTGTTGATAGAAAAAAGCAGGGCTTCGGCGCACCAGTGCGGAAATGGCTCTGCCAAGAAAAGATGCACGCATACGTTGAGAACCAATTCGCGCCGGGCGCATCTGTCTATGCCTATTTAAACGAAGACGCCGTACAGAGCTTTATAAAAAATGTATACAAAACAGAACGAGCAAAAGGCTACTACCAATTGTGGGTATTGTTGTGTTTAGAGATTTGGCTGAAGAAGCATCCTACAAAAATTTCTTGATCGTCTCAGAATTTTCTATCACAAACTGATAGTCTTCAGGGCGGCCGATATCTATCCAGAATCCTTCGTGCGGATAAACCCAGACGTTAGTCCCATCGGCAAGGCACTCTAGAAGTAACTTGTCGAATCCGTACCATGTATTTTTAGGGATTTTTTCATCAATTAATTTTTTACTAAAACAATTTGCACCCATCGCTACGAATGAATGGTGTATTGGTTTTTCAATAAAACTAGTGAGGTGATTATTTTCATCAAAAGTGACAACGCCAAAATCTGTTTTAACCTCTCTGCTTTTTACTGAAACCGAAAGCATATTATTCATCTCGACATGCTCTTTCAAAAAGGTTCCATAGTCCAAGTCGCTCAGTGTGTCTCCGTTTATTACCAAAAAATGTTCCGGCAGATCTGGAATAAGTGTAAGGGCACCGGTAGTATGAAGGGGCGTTTCTTCAAACGAGTAATCAATTTTTAAACCCCACTGTGAACCATCTCCTGCATACGACTTGATCATGTCAGCCATATGACTTACGGCCAATGTGATATGACTGAACCCTTGTTTCTTTAGTTGACCTATAAGTACGCCGAGAATCGGTGTATCGTCCACGATGGGTACCAAGGGTTTTGGAATAGCAATTGTATAGGGTCGCAAACGCGTACCTTTTCCCCCCGCAAGTATGACGGCGCGCATAATAGTTAAGACTTACTGTACCATCAAAAACCTTTTCTGGTCACTCTGGCGAAAGAACAATTGACATGGTGAGAAAACAAAGTATTGTGCCAGTGGCCTGTTCGCCATCAAATCTAAAGACGGAGGCACAATTGCCCGTATATAACCGCGTTAGCACTATTAAAAAAGAGCTCGGTGTGGGTATTTTCAAGAGCAAGTCGGGGGGAGAATTAATCGTCCCCTACGATCGAAAACTTGAAGAAGTTCAGGGCAGGTTCTTCTCTTACGACCAGAAGACCGTCGGCCCAACCCAATACGATAACCGCGGACTTCGCATCTACATGGTCACGAAAGTGCCCACGACCGCGCCAGGTGCCATGGAGATGCACGAGGTCCGACGCGAAATCATCTTCGTGACTCGCGGTCGGGTTCTCTGGACGTTTGAGGATCTCTACGGCGACACCCATGAACTCGAGATCGGCGTCGTCGGAGACGACCAGAGCGGTCGTAACTGCGAAGGTGTGGAAATTCCTCCGTACGTGATGCACACATATCGCGCACTCGAAGAAAGCGACATGTTCATCATTGCCAACGCCAGCTTCCACGAGGATGATCTGCGCGACATGCAGTACTTCAAGACGCTTCAGACACGAGTAATGGCGGCATCAGCGTAGCCTCCAAACACACATAACGAAGAAGGGCACCCCACGGGTGCCCTTTTATTTTTATATACCGTAAATGCCTGCTTTAAAGTGCTTCAAATTCTCCGGATTCGTATACCACTGAATAGTTTCTGCAAGACCCTGTTCAAATGTATACGAAGGGGTCCAACCTGTTAATGATTTCATTTTTTCAGCAGAACCGATAAGTCGCTCAACCTCGGATGAGGCTGGCCGAATCCGGTTTGGATCTTCGGTAATATGGACTTCCTTACCAATAACTTTAGCGATCATCTGAGCAACTTCTCCTATCGAGATACCGACACCAGAACAGGCGTTGACCGCCTGACCTATCGCCGCATCACATTGAGAAAGCGCTATGAATGCTGAAGTAGTATCTTTTACAAAATTGAAGTCGCGCACAGGGTCGAGCCGTCCCAATTGAATTTCCTCTTTTCCAGAAAGTATCTGCGTTGCAATAGTAGGTATCACTGCACGCGTTGATTGGCGCGGACCAAAAGTGTTGAACGGGCGGACTATTACAACAGGAACACCAAAGGATCGATAGAAGGCCTCCCCTATATGATCGGCAGCGATCTTTGTAGAACTGTATGGGGACTGTCCTTGCAGAGGATGCTTTTCATCCATGGGGACATATTGTGCAGTTCCATACACCTCAGATGTAGAAGTGAGCAATACTTTACTGCCATGTTTGCGAGCAGCCTCCAATACGTTAAGTGAGCCTATGACGTTCGTTTCAACAAACGACTCAAACGCGCCATATGAGTATGGGATTGCAATAAGTGCAGCAAGATGAAATACGATGTCGCTTCCCTGTATCAGGGTTTCCATCTGAACTTTGTCCCGGATGTCACCTAAAACTATCTCTATTTTGGTGAGCTTTTCTTTTGGAAACGAATCGAGCCATCCCCACGAACCAAACGAGTTGTAGCAAACGAGTGCGCGTACAGTCGCTCCGGCATCTAAGGCTGCTTCCACCATATGCGAGCCAATAAAGCCATCCGCGCCTGTCACGACTACTTTCTTTCCCTGTAACTGCATGTCCTGTTCCATAGTTGTAAAAGGTACCTTATACTAAATGCTTGCTATAGACGTGTCCATGGGGGCTTGACCCTGCAAAGGAGCAATGCAAAACTCATTATATATCAACATGAAAAAAACAGGGCTATTCAACCGTTCTCTTTTTATAAAAGTTCTATATAAACTACGAGGCGGAGTAATTACTAAAAGGCCAGGAGGCACTCCAAAGGGATGGGTGCTATTTTCTCATGACATAACTCCATTCATAAATCCGGATCACCCGCTCGAAGCACACGCAAATTATTGGACGGCGGTAGATATGGTACAGACATTTCTTGAAAAAGGATACGCTGTTGATATTATTAATAGCAGAAACAAAACATTTCTACCGAAAAAATACTATACGTATTTTGTAGATCTTGAGCAGAATATGGATCGCATCGCTCATTTGCTGAACAAAGACTGTATCAAAATATTACACATCACATGCGCACATTGGTTGTTTCAAAACACAGCCGAATACAAACGTTGCCTAGCATTAAAAAAACGGCGCGGCGTAGTGGTATTACCCAGCCGCTTAACGCCTCGAACACACTCGATAGAACGTGCGGATGTCGCAACCATGATAGGTAACGACTTTACCGAAGAGACCTATGCGTTTGCGGGAAAAAAAATATATCGTACACCCCTCCCTCCAAGCAGACTGTGTGATTTTCCTGAAGATAAAGATTTCGATGCTGCTCGTAAAAATTTTATTTGGTTTGGCGGCGCGGGTGCGGTACACAAAGGGCTCGATCTTGCACTTGAAGCCTTTTCTGAAATGCCTGAATATACCCTTACTATATTTGGTAAATCAACAACAGACGAAGAATTCACTTCCGCTTACAAAAAAGAACTTACCGAACTCCCAAACATACACGTACTCGGGTTTATCGATTTCCAAGGCGAAGAATTCAGAAAGATCCAACAAAACACTGTCGCTCTTGTCTACCCATCGTGTTCGGAAGGGATCGCCGGCGCTCCCGTTATGTCCATGCATATGGGTATACTGCCCATTGTGAGTTATGAATCTGGCGTTGATATTGCAGAATCGGGTATTACGTTAAAAGAAAATACTATTGAATGTATCCGCGAATCGGTTCGAACGATAGCCAACCTTCCTACAGAAGAATTGCGCAGACGTTCAAAAATTGGGTGGGAACATGCTCGTTCATACTACACAAGAGAAAGCTACGGGAATGCCTACCGAGCGTTTGTTGATGAACTTGAGAAGGGTATGCATAAAAAATCCTGATGGAACAAGAACGTATCTCTGTTGTGATACCCGTGTGGAATGAGAAAGATCGCATCACGCGAGCTCTTATTTCCATGCAAAATCAAACGTGGAAGAATCTCGAAATTATCGTAGTTGATGACGGATCAACCGATGGCACACAGGACATTGTAAAAGAAATTGCTAAAGAAGATTCACGAATCTCCTTCTACGACAACCCACATAAAGTGCGGCGCACGAATTGGCGCGGGTACGATATTAATGCCGGATACGCTGCGCGTAATTACGGATTTAGTATTGCAAAAGGAAATTGGATAACGACACAGGACGCAGATGACGCATCTTTGTCAAACCGTATTGAGGTGCAGTACAACCTAGCAAAAAAATACAACGCGACTGCTGTTTTTATTCAATGGCAACATTTACGTCCAGAACTTCTAGGCAAGAAGCTTGATGTCGAGCGTATCTTCCATGAGAAAGGTGAAGACGCAGTTGTTATGCGACCAGAGGAGCTGAACAAACTTCCCCACGCCAGGCGCGGTATTCTTATGCTCGAGCCAATTCATAGATTTATTCCGTTTCCCATAAAGTGGTTCCCTCATACTCGCAAGTTATTTTATCGAGATACGACCCCATTTCCTGGCGCCGACAATTGCATGTTCTTTAACCGAAGTGTTGTTGAAGCTGGGATACTCATGCGGACACGCAATGCCCGCACATGGGGTGTGCCATCAGGGCGTGGTTCAGGTCGGGACTTTGCATATAACATAACTGCGAAGCTCAAAAATACGTGGTCCTTCAAACTCCCGCTCTATTTATGGAATGCCAATACTGAAAACCCAGAATTTACTGGATACGAAAAATATCTTATATGAGATTTTCTATCATCACGCCCGCGTACGACATTGCGAAGTGGTTGCCAGAAACTATTGAAAGCGTAGTGTCCCAACAAGGCGACTTTTCTATTGAATACATTCTTGTCATAAACGACTCGCATGACACTACGCTCGCGATTGCACAAAATTATAAAAAGAAACTGGAGTCGGGCGAATACGCAGTCCAATGTAGCAGCGTTTCAATGCAGATTATCGAAGCAGGAAAGCCCGAGGGAATGTATGTAGCAATTAACCAAGGCTTTGCGAAAGCCACAGGAGAAATTTTTGCATGGATAGCAGGCGACGATCTATACAAACCAGGAGCATTCCAAACAATGGCACAGGTGTTTGAAATCCGACCTGACATTATGTGGCTCAAAGGCCTCACATCCACTATCGACGAGAGCGGCAAGGAGACAGGTGCAGGCACATGCTACACCTATCGTCGTGATTGGCTGCAGTGGGGTGCGTACGGGATGGAGGCGTATCACGTAGCACAGGACAGCGTTTTTTGGCGGGCCGAATTGTGGCACAAAGCAGGACCCTTCCCTACGTATTTTAAAAGCTCCGGCGACTACTGGCTCTGGCCACACATGGCGACATATGCACCTCTGTGGAGCATAAACGCCCCCACAAGCTCGTTTAGGAAGCGCGACGGCCAAGACAGCCGCATACATGCAGTACGTCTATTAGAACAAAAAAAGCAGGCGCGAGGAAAGAGGCCGCTTGGGGCATGGATCCCACGTCTTTTTTTCTGGCCCTATTTTCATTCCTCTAAAAAAATACAATGCGCCCTCGAAGCACTGTACCCATTTTTATTTCCATTCTATCCCCGCCCGTATCTGGAGCTAGAAAATGGTACAGTAGTTGAGAAAAATATGAACACATTCTACGTACACTAATTTATGTTGATGGCTCTAAAAAAATTTCTGCGCTCATACGGATACGATGTTGTTCGATATCATTCTTTTTATGATTCATATCTACAACCGCTCGGTATAAAAACTGTTCTGGATATCGGGGCAAATACAGGCGAATTTTCAAAAGAGATGCGTACCCTCTTCCCTGAAGCAGACATATACGCCTTTGAGCCTCTCAAAGATTGTTTTGAAACTATTGGACTGAAGATGGCGAATGATTCAAAATTTCACAGCTTTAATAACGCGCTTGGAGAAACAACCGGCACATCCATAATTCAGCGCAGTAGTTTCCATCCGAGCTCCTCAATGCGGACGATGGCAGAGCTACATAAGGAGCTGTACCCAAAAAGTAAAGATTCGTTTGAGGAAAAGATACAGATTGCACGGCTCGATGATGCTATGAAGGATATTTCAGTAGACACTCCGATGTTTATTAAAATGGACGTACAGGGTTTTGAGGACAGCGTCATTCGAGGCGGCATAGACACAATTAAAAAAGCGGCCGTGTTGCAGGTAGAAACCTCGTTCGTACCACTGTATGAAAACCAACCTCTATTTGCTGATATCCATGCACAACTCCACGCTCTTGGTTTTTCCTATCGAGGGACAACCGCGACGCATCGCAATCCAAAAACAGGCGAGCTTCTATATCAAGATTCTATTTTTGTGCGGAACTAATTTTTTTGAAGAGGTCGGCTAGATGTCCTGTACAACGGTCGGCATCTAAATACGCTTCCGCATATGCCCTGGCATTCTTTCCGAGTCGTTCACGTAGTTCCCTGTCTGTAACAAGTCGTGACAATGCTTGACGCATAGCGGCGACGTCGCCTTCAGGTACTAGTAATCCATTTTCTCCATCAACAATATACGTCTCCATTGCAAGGGTTTTTGAAGCAACTATCGCCTTTCCCATTGCAAGAGCCTCATACAAGGCCGAAATGCCCATAGCATTGTTAAGGCCTGTTGAGGTATCAAGCGGGATAACAACTATGGCGGCGTCTTCGTATGCTTGTTTTAATTCCGGGACACTCAGTGTTTTATGCACAACGTAGTTTGGGAGTGGTTTTAGTTTTTCCAAACGCGAAAGATGTGTAGTAACGAGCACTTCTTTTCCTAAACCTTCTGCTGCTTTGAATAGCAGTTTGAGGTCGCGGTCGGGGTCGCGGCCTGGCGCAAAAATAGGGCCGTTGCCTATTTTTTCAGCCGGTTTAAAATAATCCAACTCAACACCGTAGGGTATACATTCAATAGAATTTTTCAGGTGTGGAAAGCGTTTTTTTAATTGCCCTGCTTCGTCTTCGCTCAACGTCACAATCCCTGCACAGCGCGACACCATCCACGCAAATATTTTTTGCCTAAACGTCTTCTCCTTCCCAAGCAGTCCCATAATACTGAAGTCGTGCATCACCCACTGAGGTCGACGGATGTGGAGCACTGTATGGAGAAGCTGGGTACCGTACCCCGTTGAAGTAAAGATAATGTCGTATGAAAAAAAGAACGGGTACACAGGTAGATGTATCCAGTAGACGTTTATATATTTGCGTAGAAATGTAGCGAACCCCAACGGAAATAATTCTTCTACTCCAACATGCGTCGCATCAATATCAAACTTGTGTAGGCGCAACATGCCCCAGTAACCATTTCCTTGCTCTTCTCCCGCCTTCACTTTTGCTAAATGCGGGCCCCGGTAGCCCGTAAAAAGATACAGCACTTTCAATTTCATTCGTTTATTGTGGCCGCTGTCGAGCCTTTTTGCAATGTAGAAAAAGGACATACTAGCTCCAAAAAGTGGTATATTTACGCAACAAATAATATGGGACAATTTCCAAAAATCAGCGTGGTGGCGATGTGTCACAACCGCGAACAGTATGTCGAACAGATGATCCGTTCGATCCTTGAACAAAATTATCCAAACCTCGACTTGGTTATCATCGACGACGGCTCTACCGACAAAAGTTGGGAGATAATCCAAACCTACAAAGACCAGCTTGGATATTGCGAACACATTGATACAAAAACAACATCAGCCCAAGCCGCGCTTGAATATGGATTTGCACATTCGACAGGAGACGTGATGCTGCAAATGTCTGAAAAAGGTTTTATGTTGCCAGGTAGCCTCCACACTATTGGGCGCGTATTTGCGGAATACCAGGATGTCGAATGGGTCACTTCTGTTGGATGCGTTGCTAACCAAGATGGCTCTATTATTTCTATCTCCCCCATCCGTAAAGACTTGCATGAACATTTGATTGATGTGCCCTGGAACTTACAAACCGAGTCGACCATATGGCGACGTTCGTTGTGGGAACGCATAGGCTCCAAGTGGGACAATGGCCTCGGATGGGCTGCCGACTATGGGCTCTGGTGCTACTTCTTTGCTGCGGGGGCAAAACTCTATCACATAAACACAATACTTGCGGCGTATCGTAAAACACCTACCGCAAATGGTGTAAAAAACCCAGGGCAGTACTACGGAAGTGCCGCAAAATATCGCGCATGGTTACGGACCCACATTTCAAAAAAAGAGCTTGCGTACGCGGCACTATATTCTGTGCTGCGCTATGCAAAACCAATTCTGCGGAATATACCCGACACAGTGTACCAACACATTCCCTTGCTTAATCATTTTTGTAACGAAGCAGTTGGCTTTAAAGATATGCATACGCTGAAGCGTTACAAGCGCAACCCTTTCCGTACTATCTACCCGCGGTAGCGTGTGCGCCAACCCGGTTTTCTATAAACCGAAGGATAGCCTGCGCGCGCACCTGCCAGTCTAATGTAGAGACGCGGGCAAATGCGTGTTCGGCAACAGTAGGGTTTTGTAGGCCGCGCTGTATACCTTCTGCAAGCGCCTGAGAATTGTCCGGGACAACAAGCACTGCAGAGCTCTCGTCGACTAATTCGCGAATACTTGGGAGGTCAGAGGCAACAATAGGCCGGTGCGATGCCATGTGTGCAATAAGCTTAAGTGGTGAAGTAAAGTGCACAGACACCTCAACCTTGGCCGTGTTGGGCACCACAAGCACATCGGCTGCGGCCTGGTTGCGCGGCAATTCGCTGTAGGGCCGGTACCCGAGGAAAAGGACGTGTGGGTATTTTTTTTGTAATTGGGCTATTTGTTTTTCTTCCCCACCAACAACAGCAACCTTCCAGTCGGAAGGCAGCATATGTGAAGCGGCAAAAAGAATGTCGGTTCCCTTCCAACCATCAAGCCTCCCGACATATAACGCTATTTTTTTATCTACGGGGATACCAAGTCGCGCGCGAGCAATTTCTTTGCTTTCTGGATGCGCGAAGTCTGCGAGAGCAATGCCGTTTGGTACGGCTAGAATTTTTTCTATAGGGACACCTTTTTCCTTATAAAAATCTTTCAACCCTTGCGACACACACACCACACCCTTGGCATGTTTTGCAATATACCGCGACGCCATATTCCACGTACCATCGTGCGATTCCCAAAAGATATTTCGCACGCCTCCCATATACAACATAGAAAGCACGAGTTCGTCACGGCCATATACCGCATCGGCACGACACGAGCGCAGGTAGCGGAGGGCGGAAGAAGCAAACGTGAGCGACTGGATCCAAAACCCTATTTTCCCTGCAGAAACTAGGTCAATAGTAAAAAGTTTTTTAATAGCAAACGATGTTTTAATTCCGTAGTACTGGAGTGCAGGTTCTGTAATGTCCGTACGGCGCGACGGGACAATAAGAGTTACCTCTTCTCCATTTTTAACAAGCGCTTCGCAAGCTTTGGCAATTTGTACGCCATGCGCTTTCTCCGTCGGGAACCGTATGTTTGCAACGTACGCAATGTTCATACTATTTTTTTCTTAAATAAAAAGAAGCGGTGCCCCGGGTCGTCTGCATATTTTTTATATGAGACAAGTTCGAGTCCAGCCTCTTCTGCCGCGTGTATAAAGCGACTGACGGGATATCCTTTTTTCCCCAATTCCCAATAATGCTCACCGTTAAAGATATGTGTTTTCCAAAAAAATGGGATTTGGAATAACAATTCTATCCGTGGAAACAGCGGTAGTTTATATATGACAGAAAATACCCACCCTGGGTGAGGTACCGAGATCATTGCATAAGTGCGCGCTACTCGCGCAATTTCGCTCAATGCTTTTGGTACGTCATTAAATTCGATATGCTCCAAAATTTCTGCCGCAAGCACAAGGTCAAATGACGCATCAGCAAACGGCAACGCGGTCACAGAACCCACAACATCTGGATGCAAATCTTCTGCAATATCTACCGTTGTCACTGTAATGCCGCCAAATTGTAATTGGCGGGCAACCACACCCTCCCCCACTCCCACTTCAAGCACTGACATAGGCTTTGCACTGCGCACTAATTCGAGCTGATGCCAATACGAACCCCACCGTTCACTCGAGCGGTATGCAGACCCTTCGTAGTGGCTTTTTTGTACTTGCGGTTGGTAACTCATGATAGTACTGCGATAATTTTTGGAATAAGTTTTTTGAGGGAATGGTGTTCGCGTACGTAGTCGGGACCGGCAGTTTCGAGATGTTTAAGTGCTAAGTCATTCGTCTTGACCGGCAGCCCGCACGCAAGTGCCTCGAGTACAACCTTGTCCAAACTCCCTGTTTCGCTCGTGTGTATAAAATATGCAGCCTTTCGATATTCATCCCGTAATTGTGTTTGGTTGAGGCCCCCCAGAAATACAACAGAGGCTCCCAATTCGCGCGCGAGTGCTTCCAAATGAAGTTGTTCAGTCCCTTCCCCTGCTATCCGGAGCTCCTTACCTGCTTCGTGTGCAATGCGAATAGCCAAGTCGTGACGTTTGCTTTTGGTAAGTCTACCCACCGAGAGCGCCCAGTTTCCACGAATAACCGCGGGGTCCGGAGTAAAAAAGTCAGTATCTATGCCGTGTCCCACCACGTGCACCTTATTACTTTGTAGGCGAAAACTCTGTTTTGATGCAGTAAAAATAATATGAGCGAATTTTTCAGCGATACGCAGCTTAAGGTCGACGTTTTTATGTGTGTACCAGAGGGCAATTTTTTTACCCCGCAAACGCCAATACCATCCGGCTACAACTAAGTACTCGGGGTTCATATGTACAAAAACTGTTTCGTATTCTGACCGCCGTACAAGGCCAAGCAACTTCCACGCGCGCGCGAGCTTACCTCCCTGTCCGAGATCCTTAAGAGCAATCACTTCCACCTGGCAATGTTTTTTAAATTCCTCTACCCATCGAACAAAAAACCCGAGTCGTGGATCGTTTGCATCAATAATTTGCGTTGTGATAAGGAGCTTCATACTAGCTGTGCATGTCTTTGAGGCCGAGCAAAAAATCTTTATGTTGCAAAAACCAGCTCGCAAATTCCGGCAAGCCTTTTTCAAGCGGAACTTGTGCCGAAACTCCCAACTCGCGCTTTGCTTTGGCACCCGACGCGCGTGTCATCATGACGTCGCCTTGTTGGTGTGGGAGTAATTGTGTTTTAGCAACCACGTTAAGCTCTTTTGAGAGCAGCGTGAGCATCTTCTTTGTTTCAAATGTTCGCTCGTCACCGAGGTTATATATAGTATGCCCGCTCTGTATGCGGTCGAGCGCACGAAGAATGCCGTCTACAACCAGAGAAATATGCGTATAACTTCGCTTGCCCTTTCCTTCGGCATACAACGGGATAGTTTTACCCAACAGTAGCAAACGGGCAAATTTAAACATTGCTAAGTCGGTGCGCATCCAAGGTCCGTATACGGTAAAAAACCGCAAGCCTGTCATAGGAATGCCGTATAGCCGGTTGTATGTTGCAGCAATTACTTCAACATCTTTTTTTGTCGCAGCATATAACGACACGGGAGTGTCCGTTGGGTCGCTTTCTTTAAATGTGCCTTCGCGCTCGCCGTAAATAGAACTCGACGACGCGTATACAACCGGGGTCTTGTCTACACGCGCCGCCTCAAACACATTTAAACTGCCCAGTACGTTAGCGGTGATGTAGGATTGCGGGTTTTCGTGACTATAACGCACACCTGCCTGTGCCGCCAGGTGGATAATGGCGCGAGGTTTTTCTTTATCCACAAGTTTTTTAAATGCTGGAGCCTGTGCGAGAGATCCTTTTACAAAAGAAAATTTTTTGTCTGTTGTCAGTAGGCCTAACCTTTTTTCTTTAAGCTTTGGGTCGTTATAGGAAGTCATCGCATCAAAACCAATTACCCGCTCGCCGCGGGCAAGGAGTGCTTTACACACATGCATACCAATAAACCCAGCTGCGCCGGTTACAAGGATTGGTCGTGTGTCTTTTTTTAGAGTGTTTGTAGCCATCGGTTTGTCCATTCTTCTGCTGTCGGCATATGCATCAACAGACGTCCAGCAGCGCCGTACTTCAGGGCTGTACCTATTGCAGTACTGAGCTCGTTACGTGGAACAACTGTAGCGCCTGCCTCGCGTGCCGCACCGACGTCCGGCGCAACGACAGGCACACCAGCCGCAAGAGCCTCAATAATACTTGCCCCAAAGCTTTCGTGCCACGACGTACACAGCACAACGTCTGCTGTCTCAAGATATGTTACCGGGTCATGCCATCCGGGAAAATCGACCGGCAAACCCGCCGCATGTTCTACCAGTATTTTTTGGAGACTCCCCCGCCCCAACATGACAAGTTTCGCGGAAGGCTCGCCTTTTAGTACTTCTCTAAAAACAGCAATGGCTTCAAGAGGATTTTTTTCTTCTTCAAAACGGCCGATCCAGAGAATATATTTACCAGTGTGTGGCGTGCGAACAGCCGATTGGAATTTTGAAATATCGATAAACACCGGCAACACAGACACCGCTGCATTCGGCACCATATCATGCACCTGCTGTTTTATTTTTTCCGACACAACACGCACGCTGTCGGCGCGTCCTAGTTGTAGGCGCGCAAAAAGCCTCTTCCATACGGGATACGAAGAGAGATCTGTATGGACTTGTATATTAAGCCGAGGAGCAAGAAACCACGACAGATGCCATGCCAGGTGACCACGCCAAAATGGGTCTTGGGCTGTGATAACATCGAAACGTTTCCAAGGTATGCGTGGGATTAGCGCCCCAGGACCCCAATACACTACGGTGAGTTCTCCTACGGCAGATTTTTGTAACTCAAAACGCGGGTTGCCCGGTTTGAATTGTCTATCACCCGTTATCATTAACACGTTCATATAGTTTCAAAAAGCGAATGTAGGCTTTGCAGCGCAATGTCTGAATTAAAACGCACACGTGACGCATGAGCCGCTTCTGCTAGCTTTGCAGCAAAAGCTCTGTCTGTGAGCAGGTGGATAATCGCAGCAGAAAGTGCCTGTACGTCGTTCGGCAACACTAGGAGCCCCGTTTTTCCATCTTCAACTAGTTCTGTATTTCCACCAACTGGAGTTGTAATAACGGGCGTACGTGCAGCAAACGCTTCGAGCACTACGTGCGACAAACCTTCATACATGGTGTTCAAAACAAACAAGTCGGCTGCAACAAGCCAGGTGTATAGGTCAGCATGGGACAATTGTCCACGCAGGGTTGCAAAACTTTGTGCGTGAGTTTTTTCAATATGCGTCTGTAATGCCTCGCCATGTGGACCACTACCCACAATAACCAACCGTACTCGTCTCTGGGTCTGTACGCGAGCAACAGCATCCACGAGACCTTCGTATCCTTTCCATGGCACGAGCCTCCCCGCAGAGAGCACCAACTCTTCGTCTTCCTTCAATCCTAATTTTTTTCGTGCGTCACTTCTTGAAATATACGCAGTAGACACGTCGGGCTGGCTGTAGATGACCTGTATTTTTTGAGGCAACACTCCCCATGTTTGTATAATTCCCCCAAGATATTTACTTGGCGCAATAACTACAACCGCACGGCGTGCAACAAACGACTGTACGCGTTGCAACCATCGCACAGAAAAAGAAGGTTGTTTTTTTATTACAAACTCGTCCAATGTTTCAGTGACACCAAACCGCTGCGTGCCTTGCTCCCAGGCATAGTCGCCGCCGACACGCAGTACAAACTTTTTTCCTAACAGTTTTGCCGCACACAACGCAGGTAGGCCTACACTCACGGGGTCGAGCGCATATACAAACTCCGCTCCCCATGCCGCCTTGAAGACTGTAAAAAAATATACACTATGGCGCACTATTTTTGGCAACTGTTGTACTGCAGAAAATTTTACAACTCGGAGCAAAAAAGCACTCTTTGAGAGCCCTTCTTCAAGTAGAGCAACATGGGTTGCGGGGCCACCAATTTGGGGAGCATACAGTGGCGTGGCAATACAAATTACTGTTTTTTCCATAGGGGTTCCAAAACTTCGTGTTTCATACGCTCTGCCAGGATACCCCATTCATAGGACTTTGAAAGCTCTTGTCCCTGTCTGGCAACACGGCCCATTTCTTCAGGGTTTTCTATCATATGCCCCACAACCGCAGCAATACTTTGTGGGCTGTCTACGTCTACCACAAACCCCGTCTCTCCATCTTGTAAAAAGTCAGGAATACCTCCCACGGCAGTTGCAATAATAGGAAGCCCTGCTGCCATCGCTTCGATAAACGACGCTCCTTGGCCTTCCGACCGAGAGGGTCGGATAAAAATATCTGCTGTGTGCAAGTACCTAGGCATATCGTCGTGTGGCACATATCCCAAAAATTTTACACGACTCTCTACCCCCTCTTTTTTTGCAAGCGCACGCAGTGCCGTCTCGTCTGGACCAGTACCTAAAATTTTGAACACTACATTTTGTGGCAACAACGGCAGCGCACGTATAACATCGTCGATAGCATTTTTATGCACCAAGCGTGACGTTGTAATAAGTACCGTGCCTTCGTGTGGCACGGCTATTCCTGAAAACTTTTCCACATCGACACCGTTGGGAATAAGTACCAGCGGCCCAGTGTAGCCACGCGCACGGGCCCATGCACCCAAGAAATTTGAAAGAGGCTGCACCACATCGGCCTTGGTAAATGCTCGAGTAAACAGCGGCCACAACGGAAGCATTCTCCGTTCAATGTGTTTCGGCGGGTCTCCTTCCTGCAAATTTAATATATACGGTACTTCTCTGTGTCTTATTTTGAACAGAGCAGCAGGCACACCAGCCGAATGGGCCATCAAAGCCCATGTCGCGTCATAGTGATATATTTTTTGTAATGCACTCGCCTTCCATGCTGCAACAAACTGGAAGAAAAATTTATGCAGGGCACTGCTGCCTGCAAACCCCACACGATGTACGAGTACATTTCCTATCTTTTCCTCCTTCGCGTCGGTAGCAGAAAAACGCATCGTCACCATGTGGAACTCAATGTCTAGCATTCTGTCTGTGAGTTCTTTTACAGCAACTTCAGCACCTCCTACATGGGGGTAATAGGCCAGGGAAAATATAAGGATTTTGCGCATAGAAAAAGGGTTGGGGTACCCCTATTCTATCTCAAACTCGTCTGCCGCGGTTTTGGTTGCACCTGAAAATCGCATATACGACGCGCCCGCAACACCAATAAGCAGTAGGCCTCCCAAACCTAGTACATACGTCCATAGAGGTAATGAAACGCCACTTGCGCCAGCCCCGGCCAAACTTGTTGAAGCTACCGGCAGAACAGCAGCTACTGTCGGTTTTGCTGTAGGAATATTTTTAACAAGTACCCGCGCAGCAGGAGCTTGGTTTACTACCGCAACAGGAATGGGTTGCATGGGTACAATAGTTTCTTCGTGTGGGACAGCCGTTCCAACCGCTGTGCCATTTGTATACCGCAACGTTGCGTCTGCACTCGCATACATGTGCATCACTGATGTAGCAAAACGCACACTTTGGCCGCTTAAGATAAGAGTGTCCTGTGGGATAACAAACGTACTCGTTCCCGACGATACACTCCAAAGACCTATGTTTAATTCTTGCGACGAACGGTTGAGCACCATCAATGACCCGTCTGGTTCGGCAAGTAGCCCGACCTGCGCAGGAGCAGCTTCGATAGTTATTCTGTTCATACCCGCTTGGTCGCCTGAAGCGACTGTCAGTATTACTGCATATTTGCCTGGGTACACATAGGTGTGGAAGACTGTTTGTCCTCCATCTGTTGCACCGTCTCCAAAATTCCAAATGTAACGGGCATTTGCTACCGCTGTGCCTTTTAGGTCAAACGCAGAGCCTGTAAAAAACGAACCGCCGCCAACCATCACCACACTTTGCGACTTTATCCGTGCAACCAAGGGGTCGGGCCCGACATTAGTAACAAGGTTCGTCTGTTGCGAGACCGTGTTTGTTGTTGAAGCTGAAGAGCCATTCCCGCCGGTGTCTGGAGGTGTGGGGTCAGGAGTGCTAGCACCACCCGAATATACACCTGGGTCGGCTATACCTGGGGTAAAAGTCGTACCACTTAGGTGGAGCGAATTACCGTCACCCGCGGCACCCATACTGCCGTCGTACGTTACCGAATGCTGCATCACGAGAGTAGAGTCTTTGAGCGCAATACTCTCTCCCGTGTTTGAAAGCGAAAACGAACTTTTAAGCAAGACTCCTGAAAAGGCCGACCAGTCTATGCCAAATTTTGTTGCATCGTCGACAATAACTGCCACGCCGCCTGGTGCCAACACCGCACTCCCTGAAAGCACCGTGATGCCGTGGTTAGTGTTTGCCTCAAAAAATTTATACCCGCTGACGTCGACTGCACTACTGCCTGTATTTGTTATTTCAACCCACTCGCGGCCCGTGTCGGTCCCCGACACATCGTACATAATTTCTGTTATTTGAACTGCGGCCAATGCACTTGTGGGCGCACATGTCAGTGCGACACAAAAAATAAAACGTACAAAAAAATTGTTAGGTGTTTTCATCAAGGGTCTCGTCGACCTTGAGCATTTCCTGCAGTACCTTTTCTGGTAAGTGTGCCGCCTGTCCCTGCCCCACTATTTTACCCAAAGTTTCTTTTAAGTCAGGGGCATGTACAGCCGCCGGCTGTGGAGATGTTTTTGGTGGTTGGGGTTGTGCAGGTACCCGCACAGGCTCTTGCACTACCCCAGCAGGTTTACCCATAGCGGAGGCAAGCGCTTCGCGCAAACTGTTTGTCCCGCCAAGTGGCGGTTTTGCTTGATGCTCTACGGGGCGCGGCGCAGGCACCACCGGCTTTGGGCGTGGGGCCATGGCTGGAGCTGGTGTAGGAGCGGGAGCATGGACAGCAACCGGCCGGGGCGCTACTTCTTTTATAGGCACCGGGGCAGTGTGAACAGAACGTTGCGCGGGGGCAGAAGCACCGGGCGTATTGGTGCTGTGTGCGGCTGTGCTTGTAACAGGGTTATGCGAGCCACTTGAAGAAGCGTGTGGGGCTGGCTGAGAGGTTTGTGTTGCAGGGGCTTTTTTTGCAGCCATCGAGTCGGGCTCGGACCATTCGACAAGAGCTTTTTCAACCTCGGCACGAGGTTTTGTAAATTGAAGACGCGAACTTTCTATCACGTCATTAACAAAACTTGTAGGTGGCGGGTCAAACGCACGCATAGTTGTTGCTGAAAACGGCGGCGACCCGACACCGTCTATCATGAGTGTCAGGTAAATTTGTGCCATACCAAGGTTTACCAAGTCAGCTTGTGTAAATTGTGGACTAAAAATAGTTTCGAGCACCTCGGCGTCAAACGGCCCCACACGGAACGCAACGGTTGTGCCGACGTTCCCAAACACTGCGTCGCGCACCTCTTCTTCCATCTGCTCGATATACTGGTGTGCGATAATCAAATTCAGTTTATATTTACGCGCTTCGGACAAAATGTCAGAAAAGCTTTCGTTCGCAAAGTTCTGGAATTCGTCGACATAAAAATAAAATGGTGGCAACTCGGCCATTGACTTTGCCGATACATCGGCGCGCGACATCGCCGCCAGGTAAATTTTGGTCACCAACATACTACCTATAAGGTTGGCGTTCACTTCCCCCACCCGCCCTTTTGAAAGGTTGATGATTAGGATCTTTTTATCATCCATCATTTTACGCAAGTCAAACGACGACTTTGGTTGGCCCACAATATTGCGAATAAGGGGGTTCGAGGTAAACTGCCCAATTTTATTTTGAATCGCGGGCGTTGCTTCCTGGGTGTAGCGGTCGGTATAGTTTGCAAATTCTTCAGTCCAAAAGGACTTAACAGTTGGGTCGCCAATATTTTCCACAACTTTTTTGCGGAAGTTTTTATTGACCAACATGCGGTTTACATCGAGCAGAGTTGCACCCGGATATTCCAAAAGCGCCAACAGAGTGTTTGAAAGAATATATTCCATGCGGGCACTAAATGCGTCTACCCACAACTTTTTAAAAGCCGAAAGCAGACCCGACACAACCAAGTGTCGCTTGTCGTAGCCAACGTCTTCCATCACGTTAAAGGCAATAGGATGTTCCATGTCGAACGGCGCAAAATACACCACATCTTTAATGCGGTGCTCGGGCACATATTCCATAATGCGGTCAGCCGTGGAACCGTGCGGGTCTATAAACGCCATCCCTTCGCCATTGCGGATGTCCTGTATGGCCATATTTTCAAGCAAGGTAGACTTACCCATGCCCGTTTTACCTATGACATACATGTGGCGCGCGCGGTCGCGGCGCTTGATGCCAAACGGCACCCCTTTGCCACGGGAGTTTGTCTGGGCAAAGTATGTTATTTTTTCTTCGTCGTGCTGCACTCTAAAAGTATACCAGCCTTTACTGCATGGACAGTGTTTACAGTTGCACGGTGTCAACAGACTCTACGGCACGAATGTCGTTTACGCGGCCGGTGCTTTCAGCAAAGGGGTGATGTTCTGTTTTTTTAGATGGTTGTAAAAAAGTTTGTCCGCGCAGCAAAAACCCGAGCAGTGCAACAGCAGCACCTGCAAGCACCAGCAACACGGTGCGCCATGACGCAGGGATACCGAGGTACGGGACAATAATGACCCAAAACCCGAGGACGATAATACCCATTTCCCGAGACATATGCCTATTCTATCACGGCCTTAGCGGCCTTCAACAATGACGACAAATTCACCCCTTTGCTTGTCTTCGTGTGTTTCAAAATATGCCAACACCTCTGCAGAGGTTCCAACCACATGCTGTTCAAACATTTTTGTCAGCTCGCGAAACACCCCTACCCTTTTTTCGGCAGGCAAATGTGCCGCCAGAGATGTGAGTGTTTTTATAATGCGGTGTGGCGACTCGTAAAAAATACTTGCTTGCTCGCTAACCGACATTTCTTTAAACAACGTCTCTCTCCCCTTTTTGACTGGCAAGAATCCATAAAAAATAAACGACGCGGCACGCAGACCCGCAACAGACAGCGCCGCAGCCAACGCAGATGCGCCGGGGATTGCTTCAAGCGGCATGTCAGGGAATTTCTCGCGCATGACAGACACGAGCTCGAGCCCGGGGTCGGAAACTCCGGGGGTGCCTGCGTCAGAAACGACTGCAACGTGCTTCCCTTCGTCCAACAAATTCAAAATCTTTTCAAAACCTTTTACGCCGCTGTTTGCATGGAAGGAAACCGTGGGTGTATGGATGTCGTAATGTGTTAAAAGTTTTTTTGTAACACGAGTGTCTTCGCACGCGACAACGTCAGCCTCTTTGAGCACCCGCAAAGCACGCAGGGTGATGTCTTCGAGGTTGCCTATTGGGGTTGCGACCATAGAAAGCTTTTGCATGTATTGAGGGTACAGCGATTTTGGACTACGCACCAGAGGCACTTGCACGGCTTTAGCGCCTGAAGCTCGGTCCTAGACCGCGTTCCCTCGGTCGAAGACCTTATAGAAACAAATCGTTCGGGGGAGGCCACACAGCCTCCCCATCACGTCCCAAGAACTAACCTTCTCTGGGGTGTTCTTGTTTTTATATTTGACATTGGCTTACAAAAACAGCATTATCGGGTGCAGAGTTTTGTTCACGGAAGGAGAAAGTCGTGGCTTTACACAGCAACATGAATGAACTTGCGCTTCTCCATGCGCAGACATGGGCGGAAGATCCTGACTTCGTTTGCAGAAAGTGTGGAAATCCCGCACGCAAAGAATTGGAGGGCAGCCATCGGTGGGGCTGCCTTACTTGCAAGGCAACAACGATCAACCCCGATACTCTTTTCGCGAAGAAAAAAGATCCTATTTCTGCCTAATCTTAATGCCACCAAAAGTACGGTGGCGTTTTCTTTTATACGAGTGCCGCTTCTCCCGCTTTGTATACATCACCCGCGCCCATAGTAAAGGCAATTACATTACCCTCTAGGGTTTTTAATTTTTCTGTTACTTCTTCAAAACTATTTATTCCGTGTGCGTTACCTCCTTGTTTGTTTACTGCATCGGCAAGTGCGTCATGTGTTGCAGTTTCGTCATACGCCTCGCGCGCAGCATACACCGGCAAAATATATGTTTCGTCCGCACCACTAAGTGCTTTTGCAAACCCTGCAAATAAGTCACGAGTACGGCTGTACAAGTGCGGATGGAAAAACACCACAAGTTTTTTACCAGGAAATTTCTCGCGCGCTGCCGTAATTGTTTTTTGTATCGATGTCGGATGGTGAGCATAATCATCATACAACTCCGCCCCTGCAGACAATGTGCCTTTGTATTCAAACCGTCGCCATGTGCCAGTAAAATTTTTTAGAGACTCGTCCAATACGTCCTGTGCAATATCCGGGCATAGCGCCAACACCCCCGCCTTTGCAGCCCGGGCATTGTCTTTATTAAATTGCCCCGGCAATTTCAATTCCGGCACTTCTAGAGTTCCATATATGGAACTGTCTATCACAGACTTAGATTGCGCCCGTACCTCGTCAAATGCAGTAGCAAATTCTTCCGGCGTTTTATAAAAATCAGTGTGATCCCACTCAACATTAGTAACAACAAGTACATCGGGGTGAAACGCTAAAAAGTGTTTGCGATATTCGCACGCTTCCACAACAAAAATATCCGACGCACCGTGACGAAAGTTGCTATGCCACTGGGGAACAATACTACCGACCACAACTGTTGGGTCCTTTCCAGCGTCTTCGAGCATCTTCCCTATCATTGCCGTTGTTGTTGTTTTACCGTGAGTTCCGACAACTGCGATAAGCCGCTTACCTTCTGTCGCTTTACCCAATGCCTCTGGGTAGATCAACTCTGGGATACCTAATTCCCTACCTCGTACACGCTCAACATTTTCTGTTTGTATTGCAGCACTGTACACAAGCATGTCTGCATCTTCAGGCACATTTGATGCTGCCTGCCCGATATGCACACTAATGCCTTTTTCCTCAAGCATTTTTGTTGTGGGCGACGCTTCACGGTCGGAACCTTCCACCTCTGCACCTTGTGCTTTGTACCACTGCACCAAAGCCGACATTCCAATGCCGCCGATACCTACCATGTATATTTTTTTACCTTTCATATAGTTATTCTAGTGCACCAACTGCTGCCATAAATTGGTCGTTACGGTCATATTCGTTGCGGAAGATACCAAATGATGCAAACCCAGGAGAAAATAACAGTACATCACCAGGCACTGCTGCAGCATAGGCATCTTGTACTGCTTTTTCCATGTCTTGATATAACAAAGCATTTGGAAGGAGTGTTTGTAACTTGTCCGTACCACCACCTGCAAGAAGTAAAACTTTTTTGCATTCTTTCATCCGCGCAGCAAGTGTTTCGAGCGGAAGGTTTTTATCAGAGCCACCGGCAATAACTATTGTCTGCACTGGTTTAAAAGAAGAAAGTGCGGCACACGTTGCTTCGGGCGTTGTGGCATTATTATCGTTATAAATTTTTACACCCTTCATTTCCCGCACAAACTGTAGGCGACCTTCAACGGCCTCAAATGTTTCAAGACCATTCCTAATGTCATCATCCTGTAGACCAAGCATCCGCAATGCAAGTGCGGCACAACTGGCATTTTCTCTGTTGTGTTCGCCTACTATCCGCAATTGCCACTGTGGAGGCAGCGGTGGTGGCACAAGCGGTGCAACGGGTGGATGTACCTGTTGGATTTTAGCAACTATCTGTGCCCCCGCGACAAGTTTGTTGCCTGTTTTTTGATGCGTAAAAATTTGGGCCTTGTCCCAAAAATATTTTTCCATATCACCACCGTAGTAGTTTAGATGGTCGGGCATCAAGTTGGTAAACACAGCAATGTCGGGACTCAACTGTAGGTCACCAAACCCCTGCAACTGCCAGGAGTCGAGTTCGAGTACAACAATGTCCCCCGCTTGTACGTCTCCTATCATCGCCAACGTCGAAAGGCCTCGCACGTTACCGCCCAGATGTACGCGCTTCCCTGCTACTTTTAATGTGTAGTACATTAATGCTGCGGTTGTTGTTTTTCCTCGGGTGCCAGTAACCCCCACAAGTACTGCTCCGGCCTCACGGGCAAACTTTGCAAACAACGCTGTCGACATATACACAGGCACACCCGCTTTTTTTGCAGCAGCAATTTCAGGTGCATCAAGCGGCACCCCGGCAGCTTTGATAACCATGTCCGTCTCTGTAAAATCTTTTTCCTTATGTTCGCCTAGCGTGTAGCGGATGTTAGAAAATTGTTTTAGACGTTCAATGGAGGCG
The DNA here is from genome assembly GCA_026397405.1 of Candidatus Adlerbacteria bacterium. Taxonomy (GTDB): domain Bacteria; phylum Patescibacteriota; class Minisyncoccia; order Phycocordibacterales; family SBAW01; genus GWA1-54-10. The sequence goes on from JAPLUW010000001.1 coordinate 148,251, forward strand.
CCTAGTTCTTCGGCAGTTTTTTTGTCAGTAACGAAAAGTTCCCGGCACAGTGGTGCCAGGAACTCTGCGTCGCCCACGCCCCGGCCAAGGAGCCCGAGACCCATAAGCGTGATGCGTTTACCTGCAAAAAATTCTCTATAGTCGGCCATACTCCTTCATCATGCCGCAGCAGCGGCACTACGTAAAGAAGGCTAGTTCTGCGGTGGAAGTGGTGGCAACAAGACGCTACCAATAACGTACACTATACCGTTGCTTGCCTTGTATGCGTGGATAGCAACAGAGCTGTTAACGCGTGCGCTCTTGTCAGTTGCAAGAACACTAAAGTTCAACATGTCTTTTGACAAGGCCTGTATATTTCCTGCCTTTTGTATGTTTACGTCAATCGCTTTACCCGAAACAATGTGGTATTGCACAAGGCGCTTCAACTGCGCAGAGTTTAAATTGTTAATGGTGCCGGTTGGCAACTGAGCAAAGCTTGCGTCGGTTGGAACAAACACAGTGTACGGGCCTTTGCCTGTAAGCGATGCTGAAACCCCTGTTGTTGAAAGCAACGCCGCAAAACGCGACTCACCCGAGAGGCTGGCAATAATACCCGCTACGGTCGATGAAGTACGAACTTCTGCAACCACAGGTTGTGCCGGGCTTACCAGCGCGTCTGTTGTCGACGCTGTGGGGCTAGCGTAACCCACATCTGTAGGTACATCAGCTTGCTGACGTGCCATATTCCACCACCAAAAACCTACAATAATAACGCCTGCAGCAACTGCCACCCAAACCCATGTTTTATTGTTGTTCATATATGAAGACATACTACGTCTTTGTTAATGAATAACGCATGAAGAAATCAGACACTCAAACTCCCAAACTGAGTGGGCACGGGGTTGAAATATCTGGGAGATATTTCAAAAGCTTTTGAGTTATTTTAGAACATTGTGAATAAAATAACCAAACGGTGTACTGTTCCTGTAAGGAAAGCGAACTCCCAAAATGAGTGGTCATGGGGAGAGTCGAACTCCCACCTCTTGCGAGACACGCTTCTGAGACGTGCGCGTATACCAGTTCCGCCACATGACCGTGTCTATAACCTTACCCAGTTTGTGGTCACGAATCAAATTTGCTAGCTCCGGCTCGCACTACGTGGTCAGGCGTTCAAAAATTGTCGTCACAATTTTTGCCGCACAACCCTGCCTCGCCCGTCGCCTGAGGGCGACATGGCTCCGGCGCGCACAAAAGCAAAAAACCTGCCGCAGGGCAGGTGTTTTTGTCTTTTGTGCGCGCACTAGGGGTCGAACCTAGGACCTTTCGAGTATCAGTCGAATGCTCTACCAACTGAGCTATGCGCGCGAGTGAGGTACATAAAACACAAGCTGGCTTGTATTTTTGACGAACGAGCGCGGATATCGTAGCGAAGCGTAGATATGTCGCGCGTATGTGCGATAGTACCAAATTATCTCCCCACAGGAAAGCGGTTGCTCTTAATACAAACTTAAGCTACATTTCGGTTAGTTCTTCACAGCGGGGAGCGTCATAGATGAATTTTCACGCGCATCGTGGTTCAACCAAGTGCTTCAGAAGCAGACCCGAGGAGGAAATCATCGAAAGTGCGGCAACGCCAGCAGTCGAGCCCAAACCAATTTCTTCGAAGAGAAGACGGCGGAAGTCGACGCGCGAAATGTCCGCAGACGTAGCGATAATCTCCGAACGAAATCGTCCACAGCCAGAGGAGGGGCAAACATCATGATGAGATCCCAGGAGAGCGGTCGCACACGCGAACCGCGCTTCGAGAAGGGAGCGTGATCCAGCCACAGGGAGACCCAGACTCACTTGTCTGATTTCCTAGCCGGAGGCTTATCCCCTCCTTCTGACCTTCGCGCGCCGGGTTCCCCATCTAGGGAACCCGGCGCTTATTGCTTTCTATATTTTTATTCTACGGGTACGCAAAAACACTCCTGAATTTTGTGGAGTTTTGTATCTAACTTTTTTGCATCAATATCGAACTAGTAGAAACACACCTTTCTTTTGTTCCGTTCATTAAGTCCCTTACGTGTATGGGAGAACCGAGTGCAATTTAGAGTTAGCACTATCACTCTATTCTCTTGCGAGAATAATCGCCGATTCAGTTTCTGTACTCGTACGAGATACAGAAACGCATTTCAATTGAATTGTTCCACGAGCAGCTTCCGCTACCCGTGCCTTGTTACGACTTACTCCCTATCACCGAGCTTGCCGTGGGCCGCCTAAGCGGACTTCGGGCACTCCCGGCTCTCTTGAGTTGACGGGCGGTGAGTACAAGACTTGAGAACGTATTCACCGCAGTATAGCTGACCTGCGATTACTAGCGATTCCAGCTTCATGAGGTCGAGTTGCAGACCTCAATCCGAACTGAGCACTCGTTTAAAGGATTGGCTCAGGGTTACCCCGTCGCGACCCGTTGTCGAGTGCATTGTATCATGCGTGCAGCCCAGGATATCAGAGGGACATGCTGATCTGGCGTCATCCGCACCTTCCTCCCCCGTGAGGGGGCAGTCTCGCCTGACATAGAAAACAGGCAACGCGGGTTGCGTTCGTTACCCCACTGAAGGGAACAACTCAAGCCACGAACTGACGACGACCATGCATCACCTGCCCAACAGTCTTGCGAGGGCCAAAGTTTCCTAAGGCTTACAGTTGGGTTTCAAACCCTGGTGAGGTTCTTCGTTTGCCATCGAATTGAGCCGCATGATCCACCGCTTGTGCAAGTCCCCGTCTATTCCTTTGAGTTTTAATCTTGCGATCGTACTACCCAGGCGCCGAACTTAACGCGTTAGCTACGTCTCGAAGAGGGTCGATACTCCTCAAAACTAGTTCGGATCGTTTAGGGCGTGGACTACCGGGGTATCTAATCCCGTTCGATTCCCACGCTTTCGTGTCTCAGCGTCAGGAATGTGCCAGTAAAGTGCCTTCGCATTTGGTGTTCCCCATGATATCAACGGATTTCACCCCTACACCATGAGTTCCCTTTACCTCTCACATCCTCTAAGTCGTGCCGTTTCGGTTGCGTCCCCTGGGTTAAGCCCAAGGTCTTTCACAAACGACTAACAACACCCTTTACGCCCAGTGATTCCGGATAACGCTTGGGGCCTCTGTATTACCGCTCCTGCTGGCACAGAGTTAGGAGCCCCTTATTCATGGGGTAACGTCAATTACTTCCTCCCCCATAAAAGGTCTTTACGTCCCGAAGGACTTCATCAACCACGCGACGTCGCTCCATCAGGCTTTCGCCCATTGTGGAAAGTTCTTGACTGCAGCCATCCGTAGATGTATAGCCCGTGTCTCAGTGCTATCGGTGAAGGTCAGCCTCTCAGCTCTTCTAAGCGTCATAGGCTTGGTAGGCCATTACCCTACCAACTACCTGATGCTGCGCAGGCCGCTCAAAAAGCGGGTTACCCCTTTAACGTCGCCGTACCATCTGGAATTACCTAACCTTTCGGCTAGCTATGCCAGACTTTTCGGTGCGTACCTGCGTATTACTACCTCGTCTGCCGGTTGCCTTGCGGCCCCCTTGACTTGCATGCCTAATCCACGTCGCCAGCGTTCATCCTGAGCTAGGATCAAACTCTGAATATAAGAGACAATTCACATTTGAATGTGTCATGTTTCTTTTTTACTGTAATGAACGGAACAAGAGAAAAGCGCCCAACCTCACTAAGTTGAGAAATTAAATCTTGTCCGTGCCTTCTACTCGGAAAAGTAAAAGGACTTCTTTTGCTTGCTCCCATGTTCAGTCGCTCCTAGGTGACTAAACATGAGAATGATCAATGTTTATCAATTCGATATTGATGCTTTCTTTCTCGGCCGCTATAGCCGAAAAAGATTTTTATTCCAGTGCTGTCAAAGTCTGCTTTGGCCCCGGCTTCATTCCCCTTTCAGGGTAAACAAAAACCGCCCAAAGGCAGTCAAGACAGTATAGTCATATATGGGAGGGAGTCAAGCCTGGGTTTTAGGCAGTTTCTGTTCTAATTTATAGGCATTTCCGTGCCTCAAAAGCCCTATGTACGACTGTACGGTAGGACTGTCTCCTTCAAGCCCATGGGTGCATTTGAACATCCTTCGCTTAGTACTAGTTCGCAGTACTCGGTGGTCTGGGAAATGAACCCAACCTAAAAAGTCGACGCCGGAAGAAATAGTCTCTATTGATACTTTGTTCGGATGTAGTGTAAGGCGTAATTCGTTCCATAAAAAATCTCTCACCTGGACTAGCATATCTTCAAGCCATTTCTTGTCACAAGACAGAAACACAAAATCGTCTGCATAGCGGATATAGTATTTCACTTTGAGTTTATGCTTCACGAACTGGTCGAACTCGTTCATGTATATGTTTACCAAAAGCTGAGAAGTGAGGTTACCTAGTGGCAGACCTTTGCCTGGCGCAGTGCTATGGAAGCTCTCTACCACTCTCCTGACAAGACAGAGAATGTCAGTGTCTGGGATACGCCGGTCGAGTATCTTGTAAAGGATTTTTTGATCCACTGACGCAAAGAATTTCCGTATATCACATTTGAGCACCCAAAGTGTTTTTGTATTGTTACAGCTCGCTTTGGCGAAGTATTTCTGGAACGCTTTTATGGCACGGTGCGTTCCTTTATACTTTCGGCAAGAGTATGAATGAGCGATAAATGTCTTATCAAAAAATGGATAGAGTTTCCTGTAAAGCGCGTGATGGAGCAGTCTATCCCGCACTAAAGCTTTATGGATATTTCTTGGTTTAGGATCAGAAATGTTGAAAGCGTAATACCCGCCATGGACATACGTTTTACTTTTAAGCTCCTCATGGAGAGCAACCATATTATCGAAAAGTTTGTATTGGAATTCGCGCACGTCTTGCTTACTACGTTTGCCCTTTAGGAATTCGCGCCATGCGGCAAGCAGATTTTCGGGAGAAATGATATCTTCATATGTATGGTTGAAACAACTTTTACTCATTCTCCTGAACGTACCCCCCCCCGACAATTTGGCAACCGAAACTTATCCCCGTCGTATTGAAATTAAAAGACGCCTATGGTGTCTGGCAGCACTATCTATCTGATTTCCCAAAAGCAAAACGTTTTACACTCGGCTCAAAAATAGACGACGTATTTCTTAATGCAATTGAATATTGTTTTCTTGCAAGCTACAGCTCACAGGGTGAAAAATTGGTTCTACTTGATAGATGTATTGCGCGGACTGACCTTCTTAAGCTCTTACTTCAATTGGCGTGGGAAATTAAAGCTGTGGACAACAAAAAATATATCAATTTGTCCGAATATCTCACTGAAATAGGAAAGATGCTTGGGGGTTGGCGAAGACAAGTTATAAACAAAACTCCCGTCCACACAGGACGAGAGAAATCGTGACGGTGGCGAACGGCGAGGAAGCGGTAGTTGCCATTCCAGTCGTTGTCCCACCAGTTGAGGTTGAGGTTACGCTTGCGGTCGTTCCGGCCGAGGTACGGAACGTTGCGGTTGTCACCGATTTGCGCGACAGAACCTTGTGCAGGAGCATCGTCCATTCCACCACCCGTTGAATACTCTTCAGGCTGAATCGTACTCGCGATGTAATATATCGCAGGACGCTCCGCACCAACTGTCTGTTTTTTATTAGCCGCACCGTACTCTCCAAACAGCCTTAACCATTTGAATTCTCACTCGTGCGGGTTGCGGACAAATTATCTGAAGCCGTAACCTCAAATTTTTCACTTGTCATTATTGAGTATATAAAAGCAGAACCGGCGCATGCAAGCATGCGCCGGGTAGAAGGACCAAAGTTTCCAAAGGTCCAAGTGCGAAGTCCAAAGCCTCAAGCGGCCGAGGACTGCTCGCCCGTCTTGACGACAGGGCGAACGGCGAGGAAGCGGCAGCCGCCATACCAGCCGCGGCCCCACCAGCGGAGGCGGAGGTTACGCCCGCGGCCGAACCGGCCGAGGCACGGAACGTAGCGGAAGTCACCGATCTGCGCGACAGAACCGAGGCCGATTATTGGGTACTTGCGCTGCTCCTCGGGATACTTCTCCCCGAAGGCGAGCAAGTGCTCAATGAGCGCAGGCTCCCAGCCTTCGGCCTTCATGGCCTCGACCACCTTCTCCGAAGAGATGTCGCGGTCGAAGTGGAAGAGCCGAGCCTCGGCGTACACGGTAACCTTACCCATGCCCGCACCCTTGAGCGGAAACCGCTTCGCAGTGATGTCGCTATTGGTCCAGTCATAGCGACCAAAAGCGACCATGTCCTCAAGCGTCCGGCCGTAGTCCACATCGAGGGTGAACGTATCGGTCGGCATAGCGACGCCGAGCTTGAGCGCGGCACGGATGGCGGTACGGTCGAGCACAGCGTCCTTGTCGCAGAGGTCGGCGAAGATGCCGCTTGCAAGAATTTGCTGCCAACGGTCGGGTGTCATACCCTTCTCGTCGAACAGCTTCATCTGAAGGGCCAGTTGGCCCGATGTCATCATCGTATCCATTGGGACATTTCCTTTTGGATGGCTTTCCCTTTTGTGGGTTGGCCGTGCTAGCGGACGAAGCAAGGAATATTCCTTTTCGCCATAGCCCAAAAATGCCTACTTAATATTAAATAAGCGTCTATGGGCTATGGCGATTTCGCGAACGTGTAAAAGAACCACCTCTAATTATACACCATTTTAGGTAATTATGTCAAGCCTTAAAACCGGCCTCCTGCAAGGCTTCTTCCACCTCCACATAGAGCTCCTCTTTTGAGCCATTACTGTGGAAAACATGGTCGGAAATAGCTAACACGGCCCTGATGTTAGGCCCCGTACCAGTTCCCCCCTCATCTTCTCGTTTAGAATCCGCAAGAAATTGTTCGAACGTAACATTATCCTTTTCTCCTTCTTTGCGTTTAGTTATACGCTCAAAACGCAGCTCGATGTCAGCATCCACTCCCCACACAATCCCTCCTATGCTTTTTACATAGTTTGCTTCGTCTACTCTATGAATTGCTTCAAGAATATAATTTTCTAGACCGTTCTTCTGGGCACGTTCGTGGGAGATAGAAAGCACGCCACCTTGATGTTGCTTCATAAGCTCATCCGCCAGTTCAGACAAGTTTTTCCGTGTAGCAGGCAAACCCTTTTCCGCCAGTATTTCTTTCAAAATACCCGAACTTGAAAAGTCTACGAACCCTTTGGTTTTTAAATACTCAACAGCGGTTCCTTTACCTGCACCCAAGGTTCCGGTAATACCGATTATCATTTTTCTATTCTACTACGCGTTGCGGCGAGAGAATTTTTCCCAGGCTACTAGGAGTGGAGATGCAAAAAAGATAGACGAGTAGGTTCCCACTATCATGCCCACAGTAAGCGTCAGCGCAAATACTTTTGTTGTTTCTGGACCGTAGAAATAGAGGGCCAAAAGCATTATGACAACTGTCAGCGATGTGTTTATAGAACGTGCAAGCGTTTGGCGGATACTGTGGCTTACCACGTCACTGAATTCATCGCGGCTGTTTGCGTTGTGCAGGTTTTCGCGGATGCGGTCAAACACAACAATTTTGTCATTTATAGAAATACCCAAAATGGTGAGGAGTGCGACAATAAACAACGAGTCTACTTCAGCTCCCTTAAAATGTCCGAGTGCTGCAAACACAGCAACAGGCACCAGCACGTCAAACAACAGCGTCACAATTGCAACAATGCCGTACTTCCACGACGCAACCTGTTTTGACACCCCACGGAATGCAAAGGCAATAAAGAGCACCATGCATATACCAATAAGCCCGAGCGCGAGCAGCCCTTTATGCAAAATTTCGGCCCCAATGGTAGGGCTTACTGTTGTAAACTGCACCTCTTCCATTTCACCCAAGTTGCGCAAAGGTTGTTCAAGCGTATTTTTTTCATTAGCGGTCAGGTTGCGCTGGCGGAGTATGTACCCTGTGTCTCCCGCTGCTTGTACGCGCACTTCTCCTAACGCTAGATCTTTGACTGCATTTTGCACCATCTCAACTGGCGGTCTGCCCGCAGGGTACGTTACTTCCAAAAGAGAACCTCCCGCCAGGTCAATGCCGGGCTTCAGCCCCCATACAAAAATAGTCGCGACCGACACAAGCACCAAGAGTGCCGGCAGAAAGAAGTAATACGGAAGATTTTTTGAGATATTAAACATAATTATTTATTGATTCCCGAACGCATCAAAAAGCGCCCAACACCCGACTCGGTTTTAAGCCCAAGTGCCAATAGGAAGGTGCGCGAAATAATAATTGCCGAAAGTAGAGAAATGATAACACCAAGCCCAAACACAAGTGCAAAGCCTTTGATAACAGACGTTCCCATCCAAAACAAAATAACAGCAACAATAACGTGCGCAATGTTTGAGTCCCGTATTGCACTCCACGCACGTGAAAAACCGTGACGTATCGCCACTTCGGCTTTTTCACCGTCGGCGATTTCTTCTTTTATGCGCTCTGCAATAAGCACGTTTGCATCAACCGCCAAACCAACCGAAAGGATAAACCCTGCTAACCCTGCCGCAGTAAGTACTACAGGAATAAGTTTAAAAAGCGCGAGCATCAAAAGCGAATAAATTACCAGAGACACAACCGCCACCAACCCTGGCAAGCGATACCAAAGAATCATAAAAATCGACAAAATAAGAAACCCGAGCAAGCCCGCGATAACGCCCGCATGAGCGGCCTGGTCGCCAAGTACAGCACCAATTGACTGCGTACTGTCGAGCGTAATAGGCACTGGCAAGGCACCAAGGTTTAAGTTGGTTGCAAGTTCCTTTGCCGCCTCGGCGGTAAAGCTGCCTGAAATGACTGCACTGCCATCACTAATTTTTTCCTGAATAACCGGAAGCGAAAGGAGCTTGCCGTCTAAAAATATACCTAGTTCTCGGCCAACATTTTTGCCTGTAATGTCGGCAAACAACTGAGAACCTTCTGTATTAAACGTAACTTGCACCACAGGCGCAGTTGCGAGCGCACCGCTGCCGCCGTTACCAAACTGGAGCGCCGCAGTTGAGATATATTTTCCTGTAAGTCCTGTGTCTTCAAATGCAGCCGGGTTGACTGTGCCGTCTGGCAATGTAGTGGACGCTTGTGCACCTTGTTTTAACAATCTAAATTCGAGCGTCGGTGTCTGGCCTATCATTGCAACCGCCTGGTTTACGTCGGTCACACCGGGGAGTTCAACTATTAGACGGTATGCACCGGTACCGAGGGCGCCTGCCTGTTGGGTTTGTACGACCGGCTCGCCCACACCAAAGGCATTAACGCGGCGTTCAATGACCTGCTGCAAAGCAGACATCGAGTCGTTAATTTGTGCAGCTGGGACCTTGCTTGTGTCGGCGTTGTATACCAAGTGTGTACCGCCCGAAAGGTCGAGACCGAGCTTAAACGCAAAGCGGCTTTCCGGAACATTGGTCTTCCATACAAAAAACCCGACAGCCAGGGCGGCAACCAAAACTAGTACAGCGCTATAACGCATTGCAAACATGCCTGTGAGGATACCAGATTACACCTCGGACCGCAAAGGGGTCTTTTTGGCCAATGTAAGGAGGTTTTTAAAAATCATAGCAATGGCAATAGGGCCAATGCCGCCGGGGACCGGGGTAAAAAGAGACGCGACTTCAGCACATGCTGGGTCGGCATCGCCTTTTATGGTACCGCCCGACTCAGATGTCCCTGCGTCTAACACGGCTACTCCCGGCTTCAACATTTCTTTTTTCAAAATTCCTTCCTGCCCTGCCCCAAGTACCACGATGTCAGCATCAGCGACTGACGCGGCGAGGTCACCATTTTGACTTGTAACTACTGTCACATTTGCACCCTCTTGTGTAAACCACGCCGCAGCAGGCGCACCAACCAACTTCCCTGCCCCAACGACTGTTACTTTTTTTCCTGCACCCTCAATAAAGTTACGCACAAGGATTTCTTTAAGAGCGCCAACAACCGGTGTAAGTACAAGCATTCTGGAGCGTTCTCCCATGGCATCGACATCTTTTTCAATAGGCACAGCTGCAAGCACACGTTCTGCATCAATAGTTTTTGAAAGCGGCATCTGCACCAACATAGCATCACTTTTTTCTGCAATTTCGCGTACAGCCACAAGAGCATCTTCTGTTGTTGCATCAGTAGGTAACGCAAACTCCACAACTTGCACACCAAGCTCGCGCGCAGTCTTTGCTTTTAGGTCAACAAATTTCTTTGCGAGCAAGTCCTCACCAGAGCGGACAAAGCCTAAAGTTACTGGCTTCCCCAGTTTTGCAAAGTCACTCTTCAACCCCTCGCGGATTTCTCGCGCTATGTTCTTACCGTCTATAACCATGACTATTTATGTCGTCTGTTTTCTGCCGGGACAAAGTTTTCATACTTTCCGTTGGTGTAGTAAAACGCATCAAGAGACGGTGCGGAATATTCAAAGCCATATTCGCGTGTAAGTTTTTCACCCGAGACCGCAATTGGGTACGAATAGCTCTTCCACCCACCCTTACTTGTTGGCACACGGCCGCGAGTGCCATGCCACATCCAGAAAAATACAAAACGAATAAGTTGCGGATGTACATATATAACCTTCTTCCCGACTGCCTTTGCCATGTCGGGCGCACGGACAACATCGCCCGGCGGGCAAATGTTAAACGCATCATACTGTTTTTTAAGCGGAGAAAATGCAAGAAGCTCAACAATACGCACAACGTCGTCTTCGTGGATAAACTGGCGCAACCACGTGTGAGTTGCTGGCACAAACGACACCATCAAAGAAATTAGTTTGTGTACGAATGACTGTTTTAGTTGGCCCGACAACGCAGCCTGCAGGCCAAACCGTATGCGCATGTAGCGGCCACGCGGGCCGGTAATTGCCGCAGGGCGAACTATCGCCACCTCTATATTTCTCCCACGCTCCTTTGCTGCTTCAAATTTTTCTTCCAGATGCTGCTCAACTATGCGCTTTTCTTCAGCATATAAATAGTCACTCTTCCGGAACCCCTCCTCTTCTTTGTAGCGATGGTCTACTGAATTTGTTTTTTCTGCGCCATACGAAGCGACGGTCGAAAAATGTACGAGGCGCGTTACAAACGAATGTTCAAAACAAAAATCGAACACGCGGTCGGAACCGTCGACGTTCCACTGCCACTGTTTTTCTTTTTCGCCATACATCTCGCGAATCTGCCACGCACTGTGTATGACAATGTCGGGTTTATAGGCAACAACTTGTTCTTCCCACCCAACATCTGAAAGATTGCTTTGAATGTATACAAGCTTCGACTCACCTGAAATTATTTCTGGCAGGGGCTCTTTATCGATACCAATTATTTTCTCGACATCACCGCGCTGTGCAAATTGTTGCACAAGCATTGTGCCAACATATCCAGCCGCCCCTGTTATAAGTAGTGTGTGCTTCATACTGTGTAGTCTACCAAGAGCTGACGCGGAAAAACATCCGCTTTACGGTCTTGAGCGCAATAACCAAGTCGAGCCCAAGCGAGCGATGCTTAATATAGTAAAAGTCGTATGCAAGACGAGTCTTTGTTTCTTCAACCGACTGCGGGCTGACATTCCCCGCTTCGTACCGCTGGTTAATTTGTGCCCACCCGGTGATACCCGGTTTTACCGCATAGCGCACAGAGTAGTACGGAATTTCTTCATCTAGTCGTTTCCCCAAACCTTCGATGTCGTTGCGCGGCCCCATAAGCGAAAGTTCGCCTTTCAAAATATTTAAGAATTGTGGGAACTCGTCGAGCGATGTTTTGCGGAGTATATTCCCCACACGCGTAACAGGGTTTGTTGCTTTCTCTTCCGTGGTCCATTCACTCGAGGCTGACTTGTTGACGCGCATACTGCGAAATTTGTATGCACGCATGCGTGTGCCACCCTGACCCAAACGTGTCTGGGCGATAAACACCTCACCCGGGCCTTCAAGGCGCATAACTACAAAAAGAAACGGGGTGACGATAATTGTCACGAGGCCCATCAACAGCCCGCCGACAATATCCACCACGCGTTTTGTTGCGGTATAAAAATTAAATCGAGGAGGTGTGACATTTTTTAAAAACCAATCGTACCGCAACAGTGACAGTGGCACACGGTCAAACACTTCTTCGTACAAGGCATAAAAATCGACATACTGATACCGACGCTGTGCAACAGTAAGATTGTATATGCGTGGCAGGAGTGTGCGCACCGAGTCATGCTCGCCGTCGACAACAAGTAGCGACACATGTTCCTCGTCGAGCTTTTTTACAAACGCGCCAAAGTCACCCGTGCGCAACTCGGCTGGGTCTGCAACCACGCGAAATTCTATATGGTAGCGAGAATTATTATTTACTTCCGCGAGCAGCTCTTCCACCTCGGGGCCCGAACCTATAAGCACCGCGCGTTCACGGACACTCGGCTTAGTGAGTTTTGGCACAAGTGCCAAGCGCCAGAGAAAAATTAAAAAGAGTGAGATGCCTAAATAAATTGCCAAATTTGTCTTGGGCGCAATACCAATTTGTGGAAGCGAAAAAAACAACAACGCCGCGAGGACAATGTTAAAAATCTGTGTACGCAAAAGAATCTGCGGCAGCGCACTGCGGAACAAAAGCACCTGTTTACTGTAGAGCCCCGCCATATAAAACACCAACACCCAAACTAAAAACAAAAAACCAAACGACCCTGCATAGGGGGCCCAAATTTCGTACGGGGGTATCTCCCGGTAGCGCAACGCTAGCGTCAGCCACAACGAAAAAACAAAAACCGCGAGGTCCCCTGCAAACAGCAGCGTTAGGGCATATCTTCGACCGAAAGTCATTGTGGTAAGGTATACCATATAACCTTCTATAGTCTAGGAGAGTTTCAGTAAGAACACGTTCAATTTTTCATGAAAATCCTATACGCCATAACGAAATCTAACTGGGGTGGCGCACAACGCTATGTCTTTGATATGGCCGTAGCTGCCAAAAAAGCAGGGTTTGATGTGGCAGTTGCCTATGGCGGCACGGGCACGCTAAAAGACCGGCTGGACGCGGAGCACATTCGCACTATTTCGCTTGATATACAAAACGAAGCATCGCTCGGCGCGATTCTAAAAACAAAAAATATACTGCAAACGGTCTTCGTGCAGGAACACCCAGATGTTGTGCACTTAAATAGTTCCCTTGTTGGAATTAGTGGCGCGTGGGCTGCGCGCGCAACAGGCATACAGAAAGTCATCTTTACCGACCATGGATGGATGTTTAAAGAGGCTCGTTCATTCCCTATCCGCGTCATTACGTGGATTATTTCGTGGGCAACCGCATTACTTGTCGACCGTGTCATTGCAGTTTCTGACGACGAATTGAGGCTTACCCAACACATGCCCTTCTGTGCAAAAAAAGCAGTACGTATATACAACGGCATTGACCTCAATATGCCGTTTGGTTCGGGCGAGCGCATTCGTTCTGCATTTCCTGCCGGCGCAAAAATTACCGGTACCGTTGGCGAGCTTAATAAAAATAAAAATCAGATCGCGCTTATTGAACAAGCAAAAAACAACCCTGACATGTACGTAGCCATTGTTGGCGAAGGAGAATTGCGACTCTTTCTGGAAAATAAAATTAAAGAATACAAACTCGAAGACCAAGTTAAACTTTTTGGCTTTGTGCCTGCGGCAGAAGCGATGAAAGGCTTTGATGTATTTGCACTACCTTCAATAAAAGAATCTTTAGGTTACGTGATACTAGAAGCACGAGCCGCTGGCCTCCCTATTATTGCCAACCGCGTCGGCGGCGTTGGCGAAGCACTCGACTTACCTCTTGAAGAATTTTCAAAAGAAAAAATGGTCGAAAAAACCATTGCCCTGTATAGGTAATTACCTATCGTAGCCGCCGCTAAATTCGCGGTCGAGCATGTCGCGGTGCGCGGCACGGGCGTAGCGGCGCATGCCCGACAGCATGCCGAGTGCTAAAAATTCACCCAACATATGTGAGCCCCCGTAGCTCATAAAGGGAATGGTGGTACCCGTCACAGGCAAAATGCCTAGGTTGATACCCGCATGGAGCGTAAAGTGTGCGGCCAGGTAACACAGCACGCCGAGCGCAAATAGCGTTTCAAAATTGGTAGCACCGCGCGCCGCTGTTTGTATAATGCGCCAAAATAAAATCCCAAACAGTAAAAAAACAAACAAAATACCAACAAACCCCCACTCTTCGGCAAACGCAGCAAAAATAAAGTCGGTCTGATACTCGGGCAAAAAGCGCAATTTACTTTGCGTGCCGTAGCCAATGCCTTTGCCAAACAATTCGCCCGAACCAACAGCAACCATCGACTGGTAGGCGTTGTATCCCGTACCCTGGACGTCTCGCGCAGGATGCACAAAGTTTAAAATACGCTGCTTTTGGTAGTCGTGGAAACCAAATAACCACAACCCCGCAAACAGAGTGAGCCCAAGCAACACCACGGTCGCAACATGTTTTTTTGAAATACCAGAAAAAAATACCATGCCAAACCACACCAAAAATATAATAATCGCGCCGCCAAAGTCCGGCTGGAGCGCAACCAAAAAAAATACAAATGCGGCATAAAAACCCGACACAATAACGTGCCGTATGTTATGTATTTCGATATGCCGGCGCGAAAAGTATTTTGCAAGCGCAATAATAAGCGCGAGTTTTACAAATTCGACCGGCTCAATACCCAGACCCCCAAAAGCTATCCAGCTCTTTGCCCCTTTGACCGCGCGGCCGAGTACAAGCAGTAACAACAGCGGAACGATAAGAAGGCCGTAGATACTTGCCGCAACTCCACTACGCCGTAAAAAACGCCAGTCAATAAAACTCGCGCCAAAAAATACTAACGTGCCTAAGCCCAACCAAACAAGTTGCCGAATAAAAAGAGGGTCTTGGCCTGTAAATGAGTTCATCGTCAACAAGCCGAGTGCCGACAAAGTCACAGCACAGGAAAAAATCACCCAGTCTATCGAGCGGATCTTTTTTAACCAGCCTGCAGAGACAAACATACCCAAAAACATAGAAAATTAAAACGAAGGGAGCAGCGTAATTTCAGCACGAAGCGCGTTTGGGTTACCAAGCGGCCAGGTAAAAACAACTTGCTGCTGCGACCGGTGGGCTAACATGGGGACAATACTTTTTGATGCCGCGAGCGCGATACCCCGCGAGTCGAACAACACTCCTGCTACCGCAAGGTTTGTAACGTCAGCTGTTGTGTCGTTTTGCAGAGTAAACGAAAGGCGCGTACCGTCGGACGCAAGCACTTGGTTTGTGATTTGAACGTTTGGAAGTGCTGCTTTTGGTACGGTGTACCACGCAGGCAAACTTGAAAACGCAAACAACGCGTGCGTTACCGTCCTGTTACCCACAGGAACATTCGACTCAACAATGGGGATGGTTGCAATGGGAGGCAATTCAGCCACGCCGTCACGTTCGACAACAAGCTGGTTGTCGGCGTCAAACAATTGGAACGAGTACACTACTCCGTGGGCGCCAGCACCTGCATTTGGATTACGCACATATGCCGCTGCCACGTAGGTGCTCGACGCAACGCGAAATGCACGGGCCCACGAGACGAGGGGTTCGTGTGTTTGGTTTTGGCATAACAAAGCGCACGTGCCGCCGCAGTCTATACCTATTTCTGTGCCATCTTGTTTTGCATTAAAGCAGGTGGCAGGTGTAGAAAAAAATGTTGCCCATACAACCCAACCAAGTAACAATAAAATAAAAATCGCCGCTGCCGAATACGTATACCGCCTCCTGTCGCTCCACGAAAGTGCCATTACATCATTGTAGCAAAAAAGAAACCCCACCGACACAAAGGAAGGTGGGGTCGTTCTCGCGACAATGTTACATAGTTGGTCTATTGAGAGCCTCTTCATGCATCCGAACAAGCCTGTTTAAATCATAGCGCTCGACTACGAAACCATCTTCCGAAAGAGGATTATCGCCTTCGAGCTCAGGCCTGACACTTTCGATGAGAAAGTCTCCCGGGGTGTTAATCTCCTGCATCCACAAGGTGCAGTTACTGCAGCAGCAGAGCACCTTGCGTTCGAGACCCGTAACGTCGTCGGGCTGATTATGTGTGCTGTACGTCAGCATTCCGATAGGAATGAGCCGGCGTCGCAGACACTGCAGAACGGCGTACTTCTCAGCACACGGCTTGAAGTGCCTTTTCTCCTCGTCCGACAACCGGCGAGGCGTATTGTTCCATCCGACCGAGTTCGTATCGAAGTGGCCGTAACCGTCGTGCCCAAGAACACAGCAACCAATCTTGGCAGGCTTCTCCGGACGCCAGTTGATACCGTTCTTCTGAGCATGTGATGCCCGAATAATGAGCTCTGGCTGAAATTTACGAAAGGCGTTTTGCCGTTCGAGAAGTGTGAGTCGCTTGCCGCCAAGTGCGGACATGAGTGTGCGGACGTGCTCCCGCGAAGGTTGATCGAGCATTCATTATCCCCGTATGTCGTTTGGTTCAGTTCCAAAAATACTATATAAATAATATTCAAATATGTCAAACACCAAAAACCCTTACAATATAAGGGTTAAATTTGGAAAGGAGATTCAGTTCTTAGTCCTGGCGACTACCTACTCTCGCGGCCGGTAAAGGCCACTACCATCGGCGCAAATGAGCTTAACTTCCGTGTTCGGAATGAGAACGGGTGTGACCCCATCGCCAAGTCACCAAGACAAAAAACTTAATCGGTAAGAAAGGACACCCTGGACCTGCTGGTCCGAGTGTATCGCGTCCCTTCGGACGCTCAACAACAAATTATTGCGATTCTCAAGCAGACCCTTTTCTCCCCCCTTTTTGAGAGAAAGGAACATTTGATCGATTAGTACTTCTCAGCTCAACACCTTGCGGTGCGTACACTTAAAGCCTATCAACGTCATCATCTCTAACGGATCTTAATGAATACTCATCTTAGAGTCGGCTTCGCGCTTAGATGCTTTCAGCGCTTATCCAATCCCGACATAGCTACCCTGCGTTGCTCTTGGCAGAACAGCAGGTAGACCAGTGGTCAGTTCACTCCGGTCCTCTCGTACTAGGAGCAAATCTCTTCAATATTCGACGCCTGCAGTAGATAGGAGACCAACCTGTCTCACGCATCATACTTTGGACTCACGACGAAGTGAGTCCTTCCTCTATTACTAGAGGGATTGGACTGTATCATTACGCCTAAGGCGTAGTTAACGTTCAGTCTCTACGGGCATCTTTCGAATTCCCTCGGTATTGTCCTCACCATTACATGTAGGATTCCACCGATATAAGTTAACTTCTCACTATATATTTCTATATAATGCCGCCGTTTCCTATTAACATTTCCATACAACATTGTTAGCGTTGTACTTTTCTCTCGACGGTTCAGATTGTCTTAACGCCAAAACTTTTAGCATCAAAACGGTCTGAACCCAGCTCGCGTATCACTTTAATTGGCGAACAGCCAAACCCTTGGGAGCTTCTTCACCCCCGGGATGTGATGAGCCGACATCGAGGTGCCGAACTCCGCCGTCGCTATGGACGCTTAGGCGGAACTAGCCTGTTATCCCCAGAGTAGCTTTTATCAGATAATCTTCCACCGCGTCTAATACGGATGGTCGGTTCACTATGGTCTGCTTTCGCACCTGCTCGGCATTCACGCCTCGCAGTCAAGCACCCTTTTGCCATTGCGCTATCGGCACGGTTTCCATTCGCGCCTAGGGTACCTTAATACACTCCTCCGTTACTTTTTAGGAGGATAGCGCCCCACTAAAACTGCCCACCAGATACTGTCTCGACAAGGTTTTGCCCTGCCGGTTAGCGCATACAACTAGAAAGAATGGTATTTCACTGACGAGTCCAGTACAACCAAGATCGTACCTTCAACCTCTCCCATCTATGCTACGCAGTCACGTCGTATACGCAATATCAAGCTACAGTAAAGCTTCTGGGGTCTTTTCGTCTATCTGCAGGTAACCGGCATCTTCACCGGTACTGTATTTTCACCGAGCTGTGCTCCGAGACAGTTCCCCAGTCGTTACACTATTCGTGCGCGTCTGAACTTACCAGACAAGGAATTTCGCTACCTTAGGACGATTATAGTTATCGCCGACATTCACCAGGGCTTACACAAATCACCACACCATCTTGCGACAGTGCAACGTCCGTGGTTGACCTTCTGGCATTGGTCAAGTGTCACCCCCTATACATCCTCTTACGAGTTCGCAGGGAGCTGTGTTTTTGGTAAACAGTCGCCAGGGATACTTTCGCTGCGGCCCCTTCCTCTTGCGAGGTTAGGGCAGGCCTTATTCCGAAGGTACGGCCGATTTTTTGCCGAGTTCCTTGGAGCACACTCACTCGTTCGCCTTACTCTACTCGAGCTGATCACCTGTGTCGGTTTGCGGTACGGACGTACGCATAGTTAAGTTTAGAAGTTTTTCTTGAAAGGCTCTTCACTGTCATCTCCTTCAGCCGAAGCCTGGGATGTCCTCCATACTACGATTGTTGCAATAAAGCTGCATTCCGGATTTGCCTGGAATACCAATCTTAAGCACAGAGACGTCAATCCAATAAGACGCGACAATTTGTTTCCTCCGTCCCTCCATCACCTATGCGCCGGTCAGGGAATATTAACCCTGTGTCCATCGGGTGCGGCTTTCGCCATACCCTTAGGCCCGACTAACCCTTGGCTGATCACCATCGCCAAGGAAACCTTGATCTTTCGGCGTGCGGGGATCTCACCCGCATTGCGGTTACTTGTGCCTGCATTCTCACTTCCGTACGCTCCACACTGGCTCGCGCCTTATGCTTCATTGCAAACGGAATGCTCTCTTACCACTCACACTTCCCGAAGGAAATGCAAGTCCTCAGTTTCGGTATAACGTTTTAGCCCCGATTATCTTTGGCGCAGAATCTCTCGATGAGTGAGCTGTTACGCTTTCTTTCAAGGATGGCTGCTTCTAAGCCAACCTCCTCATTGTCTGTGAAATTCCACCTCCTTGTGATGCACTTAACGTTAATTTTGGGACCTTAACTGGAGATCAAGGACTCTTCTCCTTTTGTACGGTGGAGCTTAGCCCCCACGTACTAACTGCCGCATAGCACAAACGGTATTCGGAGTTTGATAGGACTCACGAGCTTGCGCCCTGTTGAGTCCTTCCAGTGCTCTACCCCCGTCTGTCAATTGATGCGACGCCAGCCCAAAAGCTGTTTCAGAGAGAACCAGCTATTACAAGGTTCGATTAGCTTTTCACTCCTTACCACAAGTCATCCGAGAGTTTTGAACGGCTCAACGGTTCGGGCCTCCAGAATGATTTCTCATTCCTTCACCCTGCTCATGGTAAGCTCACCTTGCTTCGGGTCTTATGCGTACTACAAACGCGCTATTCACACTCGGTTTCCCTTCGACTCCAGGCTCATCGCCCTTAGTCATACGCAGTACACATAAACTCGCAGGCTCATTCTTCAATAGGCACGCTGTCGAGGTCTTGCGACCTCTTCAACTCTTTGTAGACATATGGTTTCAGATCTATTTCACTCCCCTCGCCGGGGTTCTTTTCACCTTTCCCTCACGGTACTTGTTCACTATCGGTCTTTGAAAGTATGTAGCCTTACCGGTTAGTTCCGGCAGATTCGCTCAAGCCATTCGTGTCTTGAGTTACTCAAGGACAATGAACAAAGTTGTTTTGATTTCGCCTACAGGGCTTTCACCTCCTAGGGCCCTGCTTCCCAGCAGGTTCGGCTATCACAACAATTTGTAACTTTGTTTCTGCTCGAGGCAGAATATCATCGCCTTACAACCCCCGAGATGTACTAGACCCTACACACAGCAATTGCTCGCCATGTACAGAGTCTAGTTTCTCGAGTTTGGGCTCCTCCGCGTTCGCTCGCCGCTACTAACGAAATACTTATTAGTCTCTTTTCCTCCTGGAACTGAGATGTTTCACTTCCCAGGGTATGCTTCTCAACTTGCGTCGAGATCAAAGATATTTCTATCTAAGGAGTTTCCTCATTCGGAAATTTCCGGATCAAAGCTTGCTTGGCAGCTCCCCGAAACATATCGTCGCCACGCCACGTCCTTCATCGCCTTTCAAAGCCAAGGCATCCACCATACGCCCTTATTTATTTCCTTTCTCTTGTGAGAGAGAAAAGGAAGCTTGAGAACCGCAATAATTTGTTGTTTATGTTTTTTCTTACCTCCACTTGCACTCCTCGAAAAGACCCACTTGGAAAGTGGTGTGCAGTGGGATTTGATTGTCAAAGAATCTCGAACCTGCAGATAATTTTCCAACAAAAAAGCCGCTTTTGAAGCGGCGGCGAGCCACACTGGCTTACCGTCCTCCTCTAGGTTAGCTGTAAAGTGGTTAACATATCTGTACAGGAGAGTATATAGGAGTGGTCTATACGTGTCAAATCTATGAAGACCGGTGGTTGTTGGGGTTAAAAGCCCTTATCCTACATAACAAAAACCGCCCCTAAAAAGGGCGGTTTTTGGGTGCTTTTTCTAGAACAAACTAGTGTCCCTTGTGCATCCCTTCGCGGGTCTTTTCGATAAAGCGAGCAGCAGCCTCCTGGCCACCCAAGCCGAACGAAAGTCCGAATGCGAGTGCAAGCGCAACAACAACTCCGGTAAAGAGTGTCTGCAAGATTCCTTGCGCAATCTGCAACTGTTCAAGTGCGGCGAGGATTGCAAAAATCCAAATTGCCCACTTTGCAACTGTGCCAGCAAAACCAGCGGCAGTGATGCCTGCAGCACGTGCCGCACCGACAACAACTCCCTGCACAACTTCAGCAAGTACTGCAGCTGCCAAAAGAATGAGAACTGCGATGATTACGTTTGGAAGGAAGTTTACAACAATCGACTGCAAGAAGTAGGTCACTGCAACAAGGCCAAGCACCTGGAGCGACGCCATCAAGAACACCAAAATGACAAACCATTTTACGAGCGTTCCCAAAAAGACACCTGAGTTAAGTTGGTAGCCTGCGCGGGTAACAACATCGCCAACACCTGCAGTGCGGAGCGCGTGGTCAACCTTGAGAGCTTTAACTGCTTCTGTGATAAGCCAGCCTATCCAGCCTGCCAAGAACCATCCAATGACAAAAATAATAATGGCGAACAGAAGGTTCGGAAGGAAATTCACAACATTCCAGAGCAGATTATAAAAAGACTGCTGAAGAACGTAACCCCATTGCTGAACTATCATGATATTAAATAGGTGAACAAATAATGATTAATTGCGACACCCCTATTGTAACAAGCCCTGGGGTTATAGCGAGGAGCAAAAAAGCCCCCTGGGGATATCAAAACCATGCTGTTTTTAGCCTATTTAAGTCCTATATTAAGCTTGTCGAGCACAATTTTGTGTGGGTAGTCGAGTACGTCGCGGATAAGTTTATCGTTTAAGTTGATACGGTAAAAAAAGTCTTCGGTGGAAAGCAGCGTGTAGCGGATCTCTTTCCCAATTTCGGCTTCAAGTTTGCGTGTTTCTTCACGTAAGTTTTTTTCCTTAACGCGGTCGCCCACAACCAACAGGTCAAGCGAGCCGTCCCACTCCCCCAGAAACATACCCGACAATACGACAAACTTTAACGTCCCTACACGGCGGATCCTTGCGACAATATCTTTCCCGCGCGCCGGTGCATTTAGCAAAAGGTCTTGGAGCGCGGCGACATATTCAAATTCTGCATTGAGCCCATAGCGGACACCTTTGCCGCGCGGTGTGCGCACGATAAGTTCGGCGCGTAAAAAAAGAGCAAGCTCGCGACGCGACTCATCTTCCCCAACACGCGCACGCTTTGTAGCGTCAGCTAATGTAAACGACTGCTTGGGGTTAAACAAAAAAAGACGTAAAAGTTTTACACGAGCAGGGCTTCCAAAGAGTTTCTGTAATCCATCAGTCATACGGTAATTCAGTAGTGCTTAGCCATTCTATGCAAAAGCAGAGGCGAACGCAAAGTTGACAAAATGAACAAAAAAAACCTACTCAAAGAAAGAGTAGGCGAGGGAACAGGGGCGGAGAGAAGAGGGAAGTAAAGAGCGGGGGAGAAACATGTAGGTGGTAGGGGGGGGTGAAAAAATGAAAGGAGGAGAGATGGAATAGAGAGGTGAGAGGAGGAAGAGAGATGAAGGATTAAGAATAATAAAGGAGGAGGAAATAATAGGAGAAGTAGCGAAGAGTCGGTACGAAATAGGTGCAAAGCTATTTCGTAGATAATGACCGAACTCGTGCCCCGTACCACATTTCAATGTTCTGCTGTCTACCTATAAAAACTCGTCTTTCCTAGAAAAGGTTTCAGGCTCCCCTAACCTCCTATAAAAGTTATCCACAGGTGCCTAAACACACAGAAAAAGCCCCGACATTACGGGGCTTTTTGCTGAAATTTCTAGAGAAATTATGTATCTGCTTTATTGGTCGCCCAAGATTACTTCAACTCCACTTTACCGCCAGCAGCTTCAACAGCGGCTTTGAGCTTTTCTGCATCTTCCTTCTTCATTCCCTCTTTCAAAACTGAAGGGACAGCATCAACAAGGTCCTTTGCTTCCTTAAGGCCAAGCGCAAGAGCATCTTTAACTGCCTTAATGACCTGTACCTTTGCGGCACCAGCGTCAGTCAAGTGTGCGTTAAACGATGTTTTTTCTTCTGCTGCTGCTCCCCCTGCGACTGGTGCTGCTGCAACTGCTGCAGCCGACACGCCCCAGTGTGACTCAAGTGCCTTCACGAGTTCGTGAAGTTCAAGTACGGTCATTTTTTCCACCGAGTGGATGAGGTCTTTAAACTTTGCTGGAGCTTCTTTCTTTTCTTCTGCAGCTGGAGCCGCTGCCGCAACTACTTCTTCTGCAACCGGAGCGTCTACTGTTGTTTCATCTGCCATATAGTAATACGTTATGCGCTCTTCTTTGCTTTTTCGCTTACTGCGACTGCAAGCATTTGGAGCGGGCTGTTAATAAGTTGTACAAACTGTGCACGCAATGTCTGCATTCCAGGAATTGCAGCGATAGCTTTAATCTCGTCTGCGCTGACATATGTTCCACCAAACACGCCGCCTGCAAAGGCCAAGTGCTCGGGGAACTTTTTGACAAAGACTGCAAGTTCGCGCGCTGGCGCTAGTTCGTCTTTTCCGTACGCCATAGCAATTTCGCCATCAAGTTCAGGGAACGAGCCTGCAAAATTTGCTGCATCAAGTGCACGACGGACAAGGGTCTTTTTTGCTACCGTGTAGCCTACGTCCTCCTTGCGCAGCGCACGGCGGAGTTCGGTCTGTTCAGCAACTGTCAGGCTTTTGAACTTTGCAAACACGAGAGTCGACGCATCTCCTATGATGCCGTTCATGCGTTCTACAATTTCTGCCTTTTTTTGTTTTGTAATTGCCATAGGAAAAACCTATTTCTTGTAGTGCCACAGCACCCTCGCGGGACTGTGTATAAGGGCTTTTGAGTTCGACCTCTCGGCAGGAGTTCTTGTGTATTACTTCCCTTTTCGGGAATCCTGCTGTCTTCGCGGCCCTTGTTTTGTAGACTACTGGGGTAACGCGACATTGTCAACCGGCCGTGGCTGCCCCTCTGCCACAAACGTGATGATAGAAAATGCCACTATAATAATCACCAAAAAACCGAAGAGAAACTTGAAAAAAGTCTTCGTAAAATATCGTTCCATGTATGTTACTGGAGCGCAGCAAGAGCCTTCTTCAGGTCGGCATTATTTGGGTTTGCAGTAAGACCCGCTTGCAGTGTTGTTTTTGCACCCGCAGCGTCATGCATGTTGATGTTGTACATCGTTGCCAAATTTAAGTACGCACCAATGTTGTCGGGCTGGAGCAAAATAAGTTTGTTCCAGTAAATTCCCGCCTGTGCATATTGGTGCAGATAATTTTCGTACAAGTCAGCTAAGTTGTTGTACGCAATAGGGTCCTTCGGCCAGCGCTTAGTTGTAAAAATCCAGATTTCTTCTGCACCCGTAAAGTCATTTGCGCCCTTGCGAAGTGCGGCCAACTGCAGCCAGTACCCAATATGGGTTGGGTCAAACTTCAACTGTGCCACTGCGGTTGCTACCAATTTTTTATTATCATCTTGCACACTTTGCGGCAAGGTAGAAAGTGGTGTGTATGGCCGGGTTAGGTCAGGCGCTTTAATGCCCGACGTGTCGACAACTCCCCCAACGTGCACTCCCCCGTTCGCGTCAGTTCCCGTCGGTACTGTTGTAGATGCTGTTCCGCCTGTGTCAGTAGTTGTAGGTGCTATTACTTTGCGTGTGTGGGCTATATATATAGTTGCTGCTATAGCAATAATAACTACTGTGCCGACTATGCCGTACCATTTCCGTGTTTGTGGTTCCATACATCTATTTTACCCCCTGGAGAACAGAGAGCAACTAGTGCGCTTGTAGCTCATCAAACCAGAGGTTTGCACCAAGGTCATTGCGATAGCCCGTGGTCGACCAAAGCGCCACTCCGTCAAATTGTGTGCCCGCCGTAAAACCTGTGTCTACCCATGCACAGTCGGCAACATTGCTGTCATCTTCTAACACACAACTTTGCACAAACGAGGCCCCTTGTCGCCAAGCAACATAATATTGATGCCAGACATTGTCTACAGGCGCATGATTTAAAAAATTTATTCGCTCTGCGTCCGTACACCCTAGAGCCACGCCTACACACACTGAGATTTGGGGGTCAGGACTATTAAAACCACTCCGAGCTTTTACATATACCGTAAATGCACCTGTATCGAGCGCTGGGGGTAGCTCGACATACATACGCGGGATGAGTAGGTCGGTGCTGGTCGTGCTTAAGAAACCAACAACACACCCGCCGTGGAAACACTCGCCGTCACTACCATCGTCAAATTCAAAATTTCGAACATTACTTCCAAACGTCTGCCACCCAAGCAGGTTGAACGAGTCAAATGTGTCCGCAATAGAACTTATCGGCGTAGGTGGTGTCGGTGGTGCTGGCGGGGAGGTTGTTGCGTCTTGAGTGCTCGATGCCACAGAAGCTAGGTTAGTAGGACTCGGTAGCGCACTCCCTCCAAACACAGGTGTCGATGTTGCTATAAAAGGTGTCGTAGTTGCACTTGTTGTGGTTGCGCTAGTCGGGACAGGCATTGCTGGACTAGAGGTCGAGCTAGAAATTGCCTCTGATGTAGAAGACGTTGGTGTTTGAACGCTCTCTGGTTCGAGTGCCATGAGCGCTGCACCTCCCTGAGTTTTGTTTAAGTCGCGGTAACTATTTGTATCAATGCTTGAGCCATACAACTCTTTTACAACAGCAAAATTCTTTTCTGCATTTTCAGGAGCCGTCGGGTTTACTGCAGGGCCAGACAGCAAACTTGCGACCGAGGTAAACACCGAATCGGCAGCTGCATATCCCGCTTGTGCCATACCGGCAGCAGTGTTTACTACAAACACAGCGCTTCGATACGTCGCCACAACACCCGTACGTATAACAGCGGCTGTCGGGTCAGCAACAGCAAAAAGCACGTTCTGCACTTTGTCTCCAGTACTGATGTCAGGTGGAGCAAAGCAGTCCCCCGTGTCCAAACTAAATGCCGGGATAAGGGTACGTAGCTCCCCAGAAATATCGGCAATGATTCTATCTTTCGCACCTGCCACATACGCCCCATTAAAAGAATGTCCGGGGAAAAACTCTGTAGTATTTCCTGGCAAAATAGATATATCAATATTGGGCGATAGTGGCACTGGCACATGAAGTTTTTGTGCAAGTTGTGCTACCAGCGTTACAAGTACATCATTTTTTGACGTAAGATACATCCCTCCTCCTGCGGTGTACGATGCAGGAGTTGCCACGTTATACACTCCGAGCGCTTCTCGAGGCTCTCCATGCAAAGTGAGATAGGAGTATAAGGAATTCGCATACAACGTACCTTGCGAATGACCTACCAACAAAAGTTTTCGAGTTTTTACCTCTGTATACATTTGTCGTAAAATACTGCGTAGATCGTAGTCAGTAACGGAAGAGTTTAGGAGTTGAAATGCTGACTGTACCAAATCCCCCACTCCTTCAAGATGAGTAGCGTTATACCCAAGCTCAACAGTTAAAGGTTCTCCGTTTATTTGTTTAGGCAAAATGTATGCGAGAGTATTTTTATCCGATTGAGCCTCCTGTTCCGTATGGAATATACCGTTCACAAAAATAATACTGTATCCAGTAGCTGAACATGCAGCCTGAACAATAAAAGGCAGCCCAAAAATCAGGAGGGTGGATAGTACTGTTACAACATACGCGTATCTATATCGCATGGGCTATCTTGAAGACTTCCGTAGCTAGTAGTAAACGAGTAGCTATAGTTTTCCTGTTTTTTGCGAATTTCAGTGTTGAAAACTAAACCCTTGACCTCATTCGTTCGAGACATATATGTTTTAAAATCTTTTGTTGTCAGACCAATACACGCATCACTTCGCGAATCTTCTTGAGCGGCAGCTTTCCATGTTTCAGTATTAAAAACTTGAGTCAAAAACATTTGCTGCGCCATGGCCGACTGCAACTCCGCTGCGCGGATTTGAGGAGAGTTGGGGTAGGCTTTAAAAATTGCTAATTCTACGTCATCACGAATGTCGTTGTGATTTGTATCAATACCCGCAACTGTTCTGTTATTTGCCTCTACATCTGGTATAGGAGGTAGGTGCTCCCCTACGACATCATCCACGGTAATTTTTTGTGCATGAATATGAGCCACGGCAGTGGCGGTTTTTTGCTTCTCCCCTACTGCAGGAATTCGGTATAAAACAAGTCCACTATATAAAAATAGAAGTATGCCGAGAGGCCAACGAGCGACGAGCCAAAGCTGTAAAAGCCTAGACTTCACATAAAAATTGTATCACGCAAAAAAAATGGCTGCGCCCACATACGAAAAAGCCCCCTCGTGAGAGGGGGCTTTTTCTGAGCTGAATCAGCTTACGCTAGGTCGAATTACTTCGAGATAGTGTTGCTGAAGCAGTCCTGACCAAGGCCTGAAGATGCAAAGCATCCGCCGAGACCGTAGCCGTTTGTCCAGTCATTATTGGTTGTTGGAGTCAACACTGTTGATGTTGATTCTGGTGACCAGATAATGTTGCTTGCCTGGAGAGTACCTGCTGTTGTCGTAGCCAAGCCATTGCCGTTTGAGACAATGAGTGGGAGAGACGTGTCAGCCTTGAGGAAGGTCGAGACTGAACCTGTCGTGTTTGTACCTGTAAGGGTAACGTTTGCACGGAGGTTGTAAGTCTTGGTTGTTCCTGCTGCCACAACCGCATCAGACGTGTTCGATGAGCTGTCGAAGTAAACTACGAGGTTGTTACCTGCAGTTGTAGTCGCAAGCGTGGTCGAAGCGACGTTACCGTTAGGACCTGTGAAGGTCGGGCTGGTGATCGAAGCTGTCGATGTGTTGATTGTGAAGGTGAGCTTGTTGAGCGTTACGTCACCCTTTGAGTCCGCACCGACGGTGAGGATCAAGAGAGTTTGTGTACCGCTACCAGCCACAGCGCCTGTTGTGCTGTATGTGAAGGTTGGGAACGATTTGTAGATCGTTGCACCGTTCACTGCAGTCGTTGCGCTTGAAGGCTGACGATTCTGGCCAGATGCGACACCAACACCGTAGGTACCGTTTGTACCAGAGACGTTAGAACCATCGTAGTTGACCTTTATAGTGTCACCTGAAGCTGTCAAAGGACCATTGGTGCTGATAGCAGCAATGTCACCCTTGATAACGAGGACACGAGAACCGTTGACCGGGATGCGGAATGCACCCGATGCAATTTGTGACGAAGTTGCATTTGTTCCAGACGGGAATACCGCTGTACCAACTTGCGTGTTCGTTGTCTGATCCCACAGAGTGACCTGGTTGTTTACGAGGTCAGTGCGAGTACCGCTCGAAAGCTTAAGAGCAACCTGGCGGAGGTCAATTGCCTCGTTGGTGCCAGAGAAGCGGATGTGGCCGAGGTCAACACCTGTTGAACCTGCAGATACAATGCCGAAGCTTGGAGTGCTTGAGTCAAGAGCAACTGTCATAGTACCGCCTGATGATGCCGTCATAAGATTGCCGGCATTTGCAGTAAAGGTACCGTTAACTGTTGAACCGCTCGTAACACCTGATGCACCTGCAGTTTCAGTTCCGAGGAAGCCGAACTTGTAGGTACCAGTTACACCGCTGCGTACGTCGCAGTTAAGTGCAAGGGTGACTGTTGTTCCTTTCGGTACAACGATACCACCGCTGTTGAGCGAGAAGCTTGTGTCTGTACCTGAAGCCGGCACTGTTGCCGAAGACGGGTTGAAGACATGCTGGTCAGATACGCTGGTTGAACCAGAGTAGAGCTGGCAGTTTGTCAGGTCGTTTGCGCTACCACTCCATGTGTATTCAACAGGGAGAGTTGTGAGGCGCAAATCTTCGCCAGACGCAGTTGCATCAAGAATGATGTTTGCGAATGTGAATTGGTTTGAACCTGCAATAACTGTCTGTGCAATCGGAACTGATGAGACTGTTACGTTCAACGCTGCGGCCTTTACTGTCTGCGACGCGCTCGTCAAAGAGCTTGCCGGAGAGATAGTGAGGCTGCGGCCAGTTGTCTGGCCTGTAACGGTTGTCCACTGAGTCGACGGAGTTGTCGAAGCCTGGATAGTGTCGTTAGTTACGAAGTTGGTGCCAAGTTTACCCTTCAAGAAGAGCTGAGTTGTTCCAACTGGGATAGTAACTGTGTCGGTGAAGGTTACGAGAGCGTCAGCTGTTGTGCCACCTGTTGTAGCGTCAACTGGGCCCGCAAGCACTGCGCCATTCTGATTCACGAGCGAAACGCTTGTGATGTCAGCGTAGGTAGCTGCTGAGCTGCCGGCAGTGATCTGGAAGATCATGCGTCCGACAGTTACCGGTTCACCCTGGTCCTGGACAGAGAAGCCGCCGAAGATCTGGTTCTGCTGGTTGATAGCAACGTTTCCAGAGGTAACTGCGTTCGAAGTCGAAACAGTTATGATACCTGCTGAAATTGTTGCTGTGAAGCCAGCGTAGTAAGGATCGTCAGATGATTTAACTGCACCGCAGTATGTACCTGCAGCAACACAAGCGTTTGTTGCGTTTGTGCCAGAGCCGAACGACGGCAAGATGCCGTAGCCGTACTGTGCACCAACAACGTTGATGTCAGCTGCCTTCTGGATGTCGAAGACAACAGTTGTAGCAGAACCGTTTGCGATGTCACCCTGGATTGCAACATCCTTAGAAAAGCCCTTCTGCATAAGAAGACCTGTTCCTGGGAATTGTGCAGTGTAGTAGTTGTCAGTTGAAACTGTTGTCGGATACGACACGCCATCAACTGTAACTACAACATTTGAGAGGTATGACTGAGAAACTGAACCAGTCTGGTGGAAGCGGATTGACTTCACGTATGTGTCTTCCTGTGATCCTGCTGTAAGGCGGATCGAAGAGAATACATATGCAGTCTGACCTACGTTTTCAGTGTTTGCTGAACCCGGGTCATTTGTACCGCGTGAACCTGTGACAGTACCAATGAGAGTTGTTGTCTCGTTGATTGTGTCAGCTGCACCGCTGATAGGTAGGGAGCCGCTGTTGACTGCCGCGCTGGTGTTAACCGCAACGACAGAGAAGCTTGCGACCTGACCTGCGTAGCCACTTGTAGTACCGCGGTTAGCCGCAACCGTGAAGGTCATCGACGTACCGTTAGGGATAACAACCGGAGCACCAACCACCGCCTGGTGATTGCTGTTCAAAGTCTTGCTGATGCCAATTTGGTTACCGTTTTGGTCGAGCAACATAACGCCGCTGAAAGCTGCGTCCTGTGCAATACCATCGCGCTGAACCGTAACGTTGTTAAGCGTTACATCGCCACCTGAAGCAGTGACTGTGAAGCGAGTAAACGGAATACGTGCCGCGTTGTTCGGAGCAATGCCATTAGCTGGCTGTGCTGCTGCCGATACCGTTGCAGTACCGTTTGTTCCTGGAGTTGGTGTCGGAGTTGGTGTTGGGGTTGTACCTGCACAGAGCGAGTTAAGCTTTGCGCGAGTGACAGGACCAACGTTACCAAGCTGGTCGATACCATTTGCTGCCTGGAACTTCATTACTGCTGCCTTTGTCTTTGCACCGAAGTACATAGACTCGAGACCTGGAGAACCTGCACCCGTGCTTGAAACCATAGTGCTTGAAGTCATGTTCAAGAACTGCTGGAGCTTCATAACTTCTGAATTCGTCACTCCAACTGAGAGTGCCTTTGTCCAGACGTTCGGGCATACAGACGCAGCATGTGCTGGTGTGGCAAGAGCCGTACCAAACATTGCTGCGACAATTGCTGCGACACCGAGTGTCAATGCAGCAAGCCGTGTAGAACTCTGAGTAATAGTCATATTTCTAATTCGAACAATTAATAATTACTTGTAATCTTGCGAATAAAAACGAACCGAAACATTTCTACCCGCCACTCTTGTAGCGAGAGTCGGCGCCTCTTGTACCCTCCTTTAGTAAAGGAAGGAGAGGTGCCGCCACCCCGCAGAGAGAGTAGCGCTTGGTAGCAAAAAAGAAGTGGGAAACTCAACCATAGCAATCATGAAGGAATAAGGAATTTCTGGAACTGATGATCTCTATAACCTGTATATAGAGACGCCACGAGAACGCGATACTTACCGCGCCTTAGCTTGTTTGTCTATTCTGTTGTCAATGAACATTCCCTCAGTCTGGCGTTATCTGTAACTGCCCTGTATGCCGACGTTCAGTCGCTACTTACTAGTATAGGGCGGAGAACGCCTAGACTGCAAAAATACCCTGTGGACAACAGCGCAAATGAACCCCGAGAGGGGCTTGCGGACGTGTATCCAGAGGTAGCACAAAAGTAGCATTTGGGGCTGGTTTGGTCAATTGAAAACCCTTGCAAAAATAAAAAGGCAAAAACGGACCCATTCCTTATATAGGCATGTACACACTCCACCGACGCTCGCCTACTTTTTTTACCAACCCACGCTCTATAAGGACAGCGAGCTCCCGCTGTATTGTCTTTTCGCTGCAGCCCCGGACAGCGGCAGAAATGTCCTTTATTGATGAACTTTTCTTACTAATAACAACGTCTAAAACCTTCTGGGTTCGTGCACTGATGGCCGATATGTCTGTGTCCTTTTGACCTTTAGACTGTCTTTTAAGATTGTCTTTTAGCTCTACATCGGGCAACGTTTTGGAATCAAAACCACGAGCCTCTGTACCCAGAGAAAGTGGCCCCTGCCCCGCGTCGATGTTTGGGACTGCAAAGTCGCCCGACGACGTAAAAGGCGACGGATGTATGCTTGCCGAAAATCGCTCCACAACCGTCTCGTACTCGTTCAATAAAATATAAATATTCTCCTTTGCAATAAGACCACTGGTGCCCGCAAGCCGCACCTTCGAAAGCAGCGAAAAAATATCCGCAACAACAACTGCAGGGTCTACTTCCCCTGCGGCAAAATGCACAATGGTCTGTGGCAGCTCTGCTGCAGAGAGTGCCAGCTTGTATGCCTCTCCCCTGTCCTTCAGCACACTTTGCTCGGCAAGAACAACAAGCACGTGGGCAATTTTTTCTGACTTCAGATAACAAAAATACCAATCATTTCGTCCTTTAAAAAGGATTGATTTTAAAGCAAATTCGTGGAATTTTTTTTCAATATCAGACACAGAGTTTGTCTCTTATGCGTCCTTGAAAGTCCTTTAATTTATATAAGACTTTTCAAAGACACCGTATGTCTTTGAGTATACTCCCGGCCAAAAAGAAAGCAAAAACGTTTCCCCACAACAGGAAACTGGAGGCGCGTGGTAGTATATTTCTATATCTATGGCGCGTAAAAATAGCAAACAATCAGCAAAAGAAAGTGCGAACCCATTGCGCACACTCCCGGACGAAACAAAGCGCGCTATCATAGCTGTCTTCCTTGTGGTGGTTGGGATCATCTTTACGCTTGCCTACTTTGGTGCAGCGGGAAACGGAGGCTCAGACGTCTACAGACTTTTTAACTATCTCCTTGGTGTTGGCTACTTCCTCGTACCGGTACTTTTTTTTATCCTCGCATGGAGCGCATTGCGAGAGGAGTCTACTGGCTTCAACCCGTTCAAGTTGCTCGCGAGTGCTATTTTTATTTTTGCAGGACTTGGGTTTGTCGACATTGTGTCGGGAAGAGGCGGCCTTGTGGGAGACGCTATTGCGCACCCGGCGGTCAACTTTTTTGACATCTACGCAGCACTTATTTTGCTCGGTGGGTTGTCACTTATTTCGCTTCTTATACTACTCGAAGGAAAAATCTCAACGGCGCCGTTTATTTTCCTCGGGCAGTCATTCGCAGCGCTGGGCAGAAAAATAATGGCGCTCATTTTTAAACCAAAAGAAGTAGGAGACCTTTCCATTGAAGAACTACCCGAAGGTGATGAAGAAGATGGACTCGCGCCCACCTACGCACGTGTCGATGAAGAAGAGGACGAACCTGCGCGCACGCCAACACCTGCCCGCGCTGCGATTGCCACAGGACCCTCAGCAAAAGACCTTCAAGCAAAAAGTGCCGCTGCCAATTTAAAGAGCTTGCTTGGGGAATATACTCCCCCACCGCTCTCACTATTGGAACGTGACAAAGGCCGCCCCGGTGTTGGCGACATCAAAGCAAATGCAAATATCATTAAACGTACACTTGCGAACTTTGGCATTGTTGTCGAACTCGACGAAATCTCTATAGGTCCGTCCGTTACCCGTTACGCTATTAAACCCGCCGAAGGCGTTCGCCTCCAAAAGATTCTCTCGCTTCAAACCAACTTGGAGCTTGCACTGGCCGCCCACCCGGTACGTATCGAGGCACCAATTCCGGGCAAGTCACTTGTGGGTATCGAAGTCCCGAACTCGGCAAAAGTTACCGTGGGGTTGGGTACCCTGCTTGAAGCAAAAGAGTTTGCCGATTCACCTAAGCCCCTCTTGGTAGCTCTTGGCCGCGACATTGTTGGCAACTCACATTTTGGCAACATCGCTAAAATGCCGCATATGCTTATTGCTGGCGCAACCGGGTCGGGTAAGTCGGTAACAATACACGCGATTATCACCTCGCTGCTCTACCGTGCCGGCCCCCAACAACTACGGTTTTTGATGATAGACCCTAAGCGTGTCGAGTTGACGCTATACAACAAAATCCCCCATCTCCTGTCGCCTGTTATCACCGACCCTAAAAAAGCTATCATGGCACTCCGCTGGGCAGGACGGGAAATGGAAAGGCGTTACAACATTTTGGAAGAACACCGCGTCCGCGATATCGACTCCTACCATCAAAATGTGCTTACCCCTGCACTTGAACGCATTAGGAAAGAGGGCGAACCTGAAGAGGGCGAACCTGTGCCCGAAGCCATGCCCTACATTGTGGTTGTCATAGACGAACTTGCCGACATTATGCAAACCTTCCCCCGCGAGTTGGAGGCCGCTATTGTCCGCCTAGCACAGAT
The DNA here is from genome assembly GCA_026397405.1 of Candidatus Adlerbacteria bacterium. Taxonomy (GTDB): domain Bacteria; phylum Patescibacteriota; class Minisyncoccia; order Phycocordibacterales; family SBAW01; genus GWA1-54-10. The sequence goes on from JAPLUW010000001.1 coordinate 181,587, forward strand.
GAGCCGTGCCGTTGGTATCCACTTGTTACTTTCAACCCAACGCCCCTCTGTAAACGTTATTACCGGCCTTATCAAAGCAAACGTCCCGTCACGTTTGGCTCTACAAGTTGCATCACAAATAGACTCCCGCACCATTTTGGACCAAGGCGGAGCCGAAAAACTGCTCGGCGCGGGCGACATGTTGTACTTGGGCGGCGACATGGGTAAACCGGTGCGCTTGCAGAGCGCATTTATAGGCGAGGGGGAGGTTAAAAAGGTGACCGACTTTATCGCAAAAAATAACGATGTAGAAATTCCTATCGACATCGCAGCCCCTGCCCCTGGCGTAACGAGCATTTCATTAAACGACAGCGGGGGCACTGGTGGTGGGTTAGACGAAGAAGTTGACGACGACATGTACGAGGCGGCACATGCAGCCGTGCTTGAAGCCGGTAAAGCGTCTACATCGTATATCCAGCGCAAACTCCGTGTCGGATACGCACGCGCAGCCCGCTTGGTCGACATGCTTGAAGAGCGCGGAGTTATAGGACCCGGCGACGGTGCAAAACCCCGCGAAGTGCTTGGCCGTGCCCCTGTAGCTGGCGGCGAGCCGCATGATATGAGCGAGGAGGTATGAGCCCCGCCCCTTCTGCCAGGCGGACATTTGTTTTTTCCATAACGGTCGCGTGCGTCGTCCTGCTCGTAGGCTACGGTCTGTTTGAAGCTCGCAGGCTTATCGAAGGCCCGCGCATCGTACTAGTGTCGCCCAAGGACGGCAGCGCGACCTCTTCCAGTGCTGTTATTATTTCAGGAACAGCGGAAAATATCTCGTTTTTGACCATAAACGACAAACCTGCGTTTACCGACGAGGACGGCCATTTTACGCTCACATTGTCTCCGCCTGCAGGGTATACTGTATTTACCGCCCGCGGCGTGGACCGCTTTGGCCGACGCACGTCGCGGATAGTTTCAATAAATGTGCTGAACTATTGCCCTCTTGCGTAACTTTATTCATTCACTTCCCCATCTATGGCACCAAAAGCAAAAGAGAAAGAAAAAAAGACACCCGCAGAAGGAGGTCGCGACACCAGCGCCATTGATGCGGCAATACGTGAAATAAAAACTAAATTCGGCGAAGAGTCGATAATGAAGTTGGGCGAGACGGCAAAAGTAAACATCGACGCAATCCCCTCGGGCTCTATTGGCCTCGACTGGGCACTTGGCATTGGCGGGTACCCGCGTGGACGCATACTCGAAATTTTTGGCCCAGAAAGTTCCGGAAAGACTACTCTTACCCTGCACGCCATTGCTGAAGCGCAGAAAAAAGGCGGCATCTGCGCGTTTATAGACGCCGAACATGCGCTCGACCCGGAGTATGCAAAAAAAATCGGTGTAAAACTTGATGAGTTGCTTGTCTCGCAGCCAGACACAGGTGAGCAAGCGCTCGAGATTGTCGAAAGCCTTGTACGTTCAGGCAAAATCGACATTGTTGTTATCGACTCTGTTGCCGCACTTACACCAAAAGACGAAATCGAAGGAGACATGGGCGCGTTCCATGTGGGTAAACAGGCACGCCTCATGAGCCAAGCGCTACGTAAGCTGACCGCCATTACCGCAAAGTCAAAAACGATTGTTATCTTTATTAACCAAATCCGTATGCAGATAGGCATGATGTTTGGCAACCCAGAGACTACCCCGGGAGGTAAAGCATTAAAGTTTTATACATCGGTGCGTTTGGACATCCGCCGCATTGCGCAGATTAAAAAAGGCGAAGAAGTTGTCGGTGGCCGCCACCGCGTAAAAGTGGTTAAAAATAAAATTGCAGCACCGTTCCGCAAAGTGGAGTTCGATCTACTCTATAACGAAGGTATTTCCCGCGAGGGCGAGTTGTTGGCACTTGGCGAAAGTTTAGGAGTTGTCAGCAAAAGTGGCAGCTCGTACAGCTTTGGCGAAGAAAAGCTGGGCCGTGGCTACGACGCGTCGCGAACCTTCCTGCGTGAAAACAAACCGATAGCGAATACCCTACTGAAACAGATCCGTACCGCGCTTGAAACAAACGCGCCTGCCAAAAGCGCAGGCGGTGGAGACTCGGACGAATAATATAAAAAGAAAAACCTCCAGCGCCCGAAGGCACTGGAGGTGATTGTGGCCATGAAGCCGAGAGACTACTTGTCGGCCATCGCGCCCTTGTTGGCATAGGCCCGCTCGAGCATCGCTGCCAGGCCACGAGGAACCTTGGGCTCGGCGCCGTCGGTGACGTCGTAGGCCGCCGCGAAGTCGACGTAGGACTGGCGCTTCGCCTTGCTGAGCTGATCACGGCTGCTGTAGAGCGACAGATAGGCCGCGTCGACCTTGTGGAAGACACGCAACTTGTCATCGCCGATGGTCACGAGGCGCGTCTGCGCAGTGGCCAGGTCGGCATGGCCGTCGAGCAGGTGCGCGAACCGTTCCTTGCCGATCAGGCCCTTCTTGGCCATCAGCATGTCGATGGCAGCACAGATCGAGTCGGCGACGGAAACCGGTGGAAGGCTTTTCACGAGCCGATCTTCGTACGTCGCGCTCTTCTGCGGCTGACCAGTCATGGGCTTGTCGGTCATTTGTCTTCCTTCGTTGTGTGCGGGGACATCCCCGCGACTCGTTACGTCCGGATATGGACAAGAAGCAATATAAATTACTAGTTAAAAGAAGTCAAGCCCCTACCCTTTTAGGCAGCAAAGGTGTTTTTTGGAGAATTTGCGCGCGACATATCAACACCCATAGCAACAAGTGCGCAGGCACCCACCAACAGTGCCAACTGGACTATAAGTTTGGTTCCAAGCACTGCAGAGATAATGAAAGCCTCAATACTCCCTACCCCACCGCTTGCAACGTTAGACAAGTTTGCAGCAACATGTGGCAGCGAGACAAAAAATACTGTCCCTACAAACGAAAGCACGAGCGCGTAACACTCCAGCGCAAAACGGCTTGTGAGCCTACGTGCGGTGTAGACAACCGCAACACTCGCCATTACCTGTTGTTCAATTTTACTCTTCATATATATATACAAACTATATCTTAGTGCTAATAGTTTCGTAGATCTTTTTAAACTCCTTTTTTGCACGATGGACGCGGGTTTTAATTGCCCCAACACTCACACCCTCTTCCCCCGCCATTTCTTCCTGCGACTTCCCTTCTATAAAAAAGGCATTCAATGCGCGGGCAAAAACTTCGGGCATGCGCGAGAGTACCGACGCCACCTCGTCCATAAATTCTTTTTTCTCAAATTGGCGGAGGTTTTTGTCGGGGATAAGTGCCCAGATTTCTTCATCTAACTCTACCTGTCTGCCACCCTGCTTTTTTTGTTTTTGGTAATGGGTCAGCGCAGTGTTTATAACAATACGGTAGGCCCAGGACGAAAATGACGCGCCGTCTTGTTTTTTAAATTTCTGCGCGTTTATATAAATCTTGGTGAAGGCTTCTTGCACGACATCTTCTGCCTCTTCCTGTACGCGGACAATGTTCACCGCTTTGCGCATAAACGCTTCTTCGTACTTGCGCACAAGCAGTGCAAAAAGCGCGGGATGTGTGACAGACGCAGCAAGTAACTCCTCGTCAGAGTAGTCTTTTCCCTCTTCTTCCAGCGAGAGATATCCTTCGTTCATGACTACACTGTATATCATGGTGCCCTGTTTACAACCACACAGAGCCCAAAAAGTTTCGCTCTAGAGCTCGACAAAGTGGCCTTTTTAAGTAGAATGCGTGGATGGCAATGCTTGAATATAACGAGATTTTAAATAAAAAAGTAATTCTGCTCGACGGCGCTCCGTACGAAGTGTTGGACGCGCACGTCTTCCGCAAACAGCAGCGCAAGCCAGTTAACCAGACAAAACTCCGCCACCTTATTACCGGCAAAGTGACCGAACACGCCTTCCATGTATCGGAAAAAGCTGAAGAGGCCGACCTGTCTTTAAAGAGCGTAAAGTATCTCTACGCTGCAAAAGGCGAATACTGGTTCTGTGCCGAAAACAATCCCGCAGACCGCTTTACACTTTCGGCAGACACGGTTGGCACCGGTGCGCAATTTATGAAGACAAATTCTGTCATAGACGCGGTTGTCTTTGACGAGAAAATAATTTCTGTCCGTATCCCAATTAAAGTCGAACTTGTTGTGAAAGAAGCGCCACCCGCTGTGCGTGGCAACACATCACAAGGCGGCAACAAAATAATTACCCTCGAAACCGGCGCCACAGTAAACGCCCCTCTGTTTATAAACGAAGGAGATGTAGTGCTTATAAACACCGAAGTTGGTAACTACGTCGAACGAGTCGATAAGAAATAAAAAAGCCCCCGACTCGGGGGCTTTTTTATTTTAATGCTGTGAATTTAGCGAACAATAAACGGCAGGAGTGCCATAAAGCGAGCGCGCTTAACAGCTTCGGCCAGGGCGCGCTGGTTTGCAGCCGAAAGGCCGGTGCGGCGGCGCGGCATAATTTTACCGTGCGGGTTTAAAAACTTCTTGAGCATCTCGACGTCTTTGTAGTCGATACGCTGGAAGTGCGCTACATAATTATCTGTTTTATTTGGCATAAAGGTTAGTTAATTGCTTGTGATGGCTAGAATGGGATGTCGTCTGGGTTAATGTCTTCCTGGGGGTAGTCTATCGCGTCGTCTTTAGGGGCTGGCTGCTCTTCTCCCCCACGGCTTGCACCTGCGCTTGTCGAAGGAGATCCTCCCCCTCCAGGCCCTGAGGTGCGCGAGCCGAACTGGACACGCTCGGCAACTACTTCTGTCCGGTACTGCTTACCTTTTTCTGGAGTCTCCCAGCTGCGGGTCTGCATACGGCCGTCGATAAGTGCTGAAGAACCTTTTTTCAAATACTGCGCCGACGTTTCTGCTTGGCGACCAAACACCACAACGTTGTGATACTCTGGCACGTCTTCCCACGTTTCGCCTTTTTTAACGCGGCGGTTTGTTGCAACACTAAACGTTGCAACCTGCCCACCACTTGGGAGTGTTTTCAACTCCGGGTCGCGGGTCAAGTTTCCGTACAGAATGACTTTATTCATACACCTAGTATATCGCGTTTTACGACACCAGCGCGTCCAGAGACTTGTCGATTTCCTCCTGCGAGATTTCTGCAGGTTTTTCTACTGGAGCGTCTTCAACAGGCTTTTTGATTGTCTCCCCTTCCAAACGGTCAGAAGCAAAGACTGCGCGGCGTGGAGCTGCCTGAATGTCCTCGCGGACAGTTTCGATAACCAAGTAACGGAGAACATTTTTGTTTGCACGGAGTGCCTCCTGCAGTGCAGGAAGTGCCTCACGGCCAAGAGCAAATTTGATAAAACCAAAATATGCTTCTGTGCTCTTTTCGCGTTTACCTGTTTCCGAGCGGACAATTGTGTACGCAAGGGTCATCTTCTGCGGGAACTCTTCACTAATAATTTCAGCGTCGCCAAGAGCTGACTTAATTTCGGCCACAACCGAAGCAACGCCATCATCACCCACTGTTGGGGCAACATGAAAGCCGACCTCATATACGGGGCGGCTTTCGGAGACATTCGCTTGGGTTAAGACCTCGGCGGTCTGCGATTTTTCTACCATGCAAGGAGCGTACCACAAAGATGCAATTTTGCAACCAGAAAGCAGAAAGGCGAATCATTTGAGTGATTCGCCTGGGCGTTTTAAGGAAACGCTCCTAAACCTTAACTTTTACCAGCCGAACTTGCGTTCGAACCAGTCGCTGGTGATCTCCCAGATCCAGGCCCCGAGAGCGAGGGGTCCCATAATGGCGACCAGGACGGACACCGTCCGCAGCCACACATTACAGAAGATTGTGCTGCGCTGCATGCAATAGTCCTGCCAGTGGATCATACCGCCGAGGCCGAAGCCAAAGGCAATCATACCGACAAGGCCGATGACGAGAAACAAAATCGCGCGCATAACATTTCTCCGTGTTGGCGATACTAGGCGGAATTGCCTAGTGTCGCAGGGAAATCAACGTACGTGAACTCTGTATATATCATACTACTATCTTTATATTTTGTCAAGGGGTACAAAACCCCGCAAAATAATGCTATTTTGGGCACCTATGCGGCCTTTTGTTTAAAACCTTAGTGGATTGGAGTCGAATAACCCATCTCTTCTTCCAGCTCTATCCCCGCCTCTTCGAGTGGTTTATGCATCGTTTTGCGTAATGGGAGTTCGGGTAGGAACAATACGAGGAAAAACGCTGGCACGACAACTGCCGCGGCAATTAAAAACGTTGTTGGGAGTGCCGCGCTTAGTGCCATACCGCTTGCGAGCCGCGCGTTTACGAGGCCGCCAAAAAACGCTCCTCCAACCGACGCACCAATACTGCGGAACAGCTGCACCGACGCAGTCACCACGCCAAGTTTTTCCTGCCCAAAGGCGTTTTGCACCACGATGTTAAACACCGGCAGTGTGATACCAAGCCCCGCGCCCATAAATATCATCTTCAAAATTATTTCCATTTTTGTGCTGTCGGCACCCATGCGTGAAAACAAAAACAGACCCACAGCAACCATCACCACCCCGCACACGACCAGCACTTTGTATTTGCCCGTGCGCGAAACAATCTGCCCCGACAGGGCGCTCATGACAACAATACCAAGCATCAGCGGCGTCAAAATAAGCCCCGCGTGCGTTGCGCTAAAGCCGGCCACTTGCTGGGCAAAGAGCGGCAAGTAAATAATCGAGCCAAACATTCCAATAGCGGTTAAAAACACCGAAGATACAGAGATTGAAAATGCACGGTTACGGAACAACGACAGCGGCAACACTGGGTCTTGTGCGCGTTCTTCCACAAAGATAAATGCAACAAACGCCGCGAGTGCTGCGGCAAACAGGCACTGTATCGTGAAGGAACCCCACGCGTACGTGCTGCCGCCCCACACAAGTGCCAACAAAAAAGGCACAAGTGTCGCACCAATTAAAAACGCACCGAGGAAGTCTATCGGATACTTTTTTTGCACATGCTTAATGCGCGGCAGCGTTAGTGCAATGACCGCAAGCGCCAAAAGCCCGAGCGGGATGTTGATATAAAATATCCAACGCCACGAGTACGAGTCGGTTATCCATCCGCCAAGGAGAGGCCCTGCAACGGAGGCAATACCAAACATGCCGCCGAGCAGGCCCATCCACTTGCCGCGCTCGGCCGGCGGGAAAAGGTCACCTACAATGGCAAACGAGTTGACCATAATCGCCCCGCCGCCAATACCCTGTATTGCGCGGAACGCGATCAACGCAAACATCGACGTTGCCATACCCGAAAGTACGGAACCGACGAGGAAGATAACGATGCCAAAGATATAAAAAATGCGACGGCCGTAAATGTCGGAGAGTTTGCCGTACAGCGGCACGGTTACGGTCGAGGCCAGCATGTATGCGGTAAAGACCCACGACAAATGTTCCATGCCGTGCAGGTCGGCAACAATACGCGGCAGTGCAGTTGAGACAATAGTTTGGTCGAGGGCTGAAAGCAGCATGGCAAGCATCGCCCCGCACATAGCGGCGACTTTTGGGTTGCGTAAAAATGTTGGCATCGCAGTAGTATACCAAATTGGCCTTTTTACTGCCTGTTTGGGCAAAAAGATACCCCGAGTGTTGGAGATACTCGGGGTATCTTCCAACGCTCGGGGCGTTTACTTCTGCTTGTCGATCGGCCGGCAGGTCTCGTCGCCGGTGCCGGCGTGCATCTTGGTCTGGCCCGCCGGGCACACAGCCGGCGGCTTGGCGTCGGCTGTCTTGCCGACGCGCTTGGTGTCGAGTTCGAACTGCTCGGCCATCTTGCTGAGCTTCTCGACACCGAAGCGCTTCCGGGCCTCGATAGCTCCCATCAGGAGCTTGAGGTCCGACTCGAGCAGCTCCCTGGTCGAATAGAACTTGTCCGCCCCGAGCAGGCCGAAGTGGAACTGGTCCAGCTTGGTGCCGTTGGTCTCGTTGGTAGGACAGACCTCCGACTTCACACGCAGCGACTTGACCGTGTCCGGCCGGCCGAATACGTCCTTCGTCCAGTCGAGCACGGTCAGCTTGTGCTCGGTATAGGGGTCGCAGTCGGCAGCGAATGCCGGCGACACGTCGACCATCGCCAGAAAGGCGATGGTCGCGAAGACGAGCCGGAGCGGCCTGCCCTCGAGATACTCCCGGACGCGCCCGATGGCGCCAATGAAGGTGTTCATCTTTTTCTCTCCACATGTTGCAACGCGTAGGGCCGAAATAGCCCTTTAAACCGTTGATACTACCTCTACTATTATAGCACCCTTTGGTGCTACTTGTCAAGTCTAAAAATACGCTTAGAATTAAGGATTATTTGGGCGGCCATCGCCTCTTCAGTAATACCTTTTATACCTGCCATGGCCTTTACCACTTCCTGCACATGCATGGGTTCGTTGCGTTGGCCGCGAAATGGCACCGGCGTAATGTAGGGCGCATCGGTTTCTGTCAGCAACATGTCGAGCGGCGTATTTTTTACCACCTCGTCGTAGTCATGGGTAAACGTAAGCACCCCGGTAAACGAAAGTGTAAAACCTAAATTTAAAAACTGTTGCGCAATGTCCCAGTTCCCTGCAAAAAAGTGCACGTCGCCCTGTACTTTGGCGTGTGTTTTTAAAATCTCGAGCGCGTCTTTGTATGCGTTTGCATCACTCCCGCTTTGGTGGGCTCCGTCGCGGATATGCAGCATCAGTGGTTTACCCAACTTGTTTGCAAGTTCGATATGCTGCACAAAAACTTCCCTCTGGAGTTGTTTGGTGTCTTCTTCTAGCCGGTAATAATCCAACCCGCATTCCCCTATCGCAATCACTCTGTCTGACTTTCCTAATTCTTCGTACGCAGCAAAATCAAATTTCTCACCTCTTGATGTAAATGCTTTCCCCTCCCCTCCCAATTCTTTTTCATCGTGGTACGACTTTGCTGTATGTACCGGGTGCAGCGCTACACTTGCATAGACGTCGCCCATTTCTTTTTCTGCACATTCTACTGCTGCACGCGAAGTGTCCAACTGGGTTCCAACCAAGTTCATCCCAACTTCTGCTTCGCGAGCACGCACAAACACCTCGTCCCGGTCTGCGTCGTATGCAGCAAACTGCACGTGCGTATGTGCATCAAAATATTTCACACTAGTCTTTACGCGCAAACAGGTTCTCCGGTTTTTTGTTTGCCACAACTGCGGCTTTTATTTTTTCTGACGTCTCAGGCATAAACGGGTTTAACATGCGGGCAATAGAATAAAGTTCTTGTGTTAGGTCGAAGATAATTTTCTTTGCTTGTTCGGGCTCTGTTTTTATAAGTTTAAACGGCTCGGTTTCTGTAATAGTGCGGTCGAGTGCTTGTACTTTTGTAAACACAAAGTCGAGCGCTTTGTGTACTTCAAAACTCTCAAGCGCGTGCGTGTATTCTTCCTCAAACCCGGCAGGCTCCGGCCGTGTTCCTACATCTAAATGTTTTTCCGCCAATGTCATAATACGGGCCGAAAGGTTCCCTAGCCCGTTTGCCAAATTGGCATTATAAATTTCTTTAAAACTCTCTCGTGTTATGTCGCCGTCTTCAAACGGTGTTATGTGGCGCGCCAAAAAATACCGCACCGCTTCACCGCCATACTCTTCTATAAGTTCTTCCGGGTCGATAATATTACCGAGCGTTTTGGACATCTTTTTACCACCTGACGTGATAAACCCGTGTACAAGCAACGACTTTGGCAGCGGCACCCCGGCCGAAAGTAACATCCCCGGCCAGATTGCCGCATGGAAGCGCAAAATATCTTTGCCTATAACATGCACGTTTGCAGGCCAAAATTCTTTGTACAACACTTCATCCTGTCCGTAGCCTAGGGCTGTTACGTAGTTGGCAAGCGCGTCGCACCACACGTACATTACCTGGCTGTCATCGCCCGGCACGGGTATACCCAAACCTTGCGGCCACGCGGCTTTGCGCGGGCGCGAAAAACTTACATCTTCAAGGCCTTCGTTTTGTATAAACGAAAGGATCTCATGTTTGCGGCTTTCCGGCACAATACGAAACTCGTCCGTTTCTATTTTCTCTTGTATCTGTGGAGCATATTTTGAAAGACGGAAGAAGTAATTTTCCTCTTTAATGAATTCGGGCACCGTGCCGTGGTCGGGGCATTTTCCGTCAACCAAATCTTTTTCAGTAATAAATGCTTCGTGGCCCACACAGTACAGACCTTCATATGCTTTTTTATAGATGTCCCCCGCAGCAACAAGTTTCTGCCACAATGCTTGGGCGCCTGGCCAATGTTTTTTCTGGTCAGTGGTGCGGATAAATTGGTCATATGAAATGTCGAGGCCTTTGTAGAGCGAGGCAAAATTTTCGACAATACCGTCCAAAAATACCAATGGTTCTTTCCCCTCTTTTACTGCCGAGTCCACCATTTTTTGTGTATTCTCGTCCGAGCCGGTTAAAAAATATACGTGGTCACCTACTAGGCGATGGTAGCGGGCAATAATGTCGGAGAGCGTTGTTGTATATGCATGGCCCAAATGCAATTTTGCGTTCGGGTAAAAAATTGGTGTGGTTATATAAAACGGTTTCTTTTCGGACATGTATTAAAACTACTTTGCTGCGCCGTTGTCTGCAAGGCCTTGTTTTGCAAGCGCCCGCTTTTTTTCGCGGTCGATGTCGGCGACATATTCCTGTATTGCGCCAGCAATTGGGACCGAAAGTAACACACCCAAAAATCCCACTAGTTTAAAGCCAATGAGTAATGAGAGGATAACCAGCAGCGGCGGTACGCCCACCACTTTTTTAACAACCACGGGATAAATTAAATGTGCCTCAAACTGCTGCACAATGGTGTAGAGGCCTGCAATAAGAAGCGCTTCTGTGACACCGCCCGTAGTAAAGCCAATTGCAATTGCAGGTATCATCGCCAAAATTTGGCCGAACACAGGAATAAGCTCAAACACAGCCGCAAGCAGGGCGAGCAGCAGCGCATGTTGTACACCCAAAATTAGGAGCCCTAAGTAGAGCAGCACGCCGACAATAACCGCGAGTATAAGCTGCCCTTGCATCCACTTCCCTATTTTTTCTTGCGAGCGGCGCCACAAGTTTAAGACATAGGCCTGCTCTTTTATCGGGGTGATAACGCGCAAAAAGTCGTCGACACCAGTTTCCTGCACTGAAAAATAAAACGAAAACACAACTATCAAAATAAATGACGTAACCCCGCCAAAGAAAGCGGACAGTGCATTGAACGCGCCACCTGTTGAGTCTTGGAGCGAGATAGAAAGGTTTTGCAACACATTTGCCGAGGAAAGTGTGTCGCTGACGTTACCCCACGGAAGCAGGCCGTGCGTCGCATCGGAAATATTTAAATTAGAAAGTGTCGTCGGGAGCTGTGTCAGGAAATTTGCCGCGTCGCTCAAAATCGGCGGGATAAAGAAAAAGAGTACACCAAAAAATGTACCTATCACCACAAGGTAAATGGTGAGTACCGACAGCAGACGCGGGAACTTACGCTTCATCAGGCCGTGTACACCTGGCTCTATAGCCGAGGCAATAACAACAGCTGCAAGCACAATAAGCACTATGTCGCGCAAAAACCACAACAAGGCTACAAGCGTCAGAAAAAGAATCGTTTTTATGATGCTTCCCGACGTGATGTGGACGTTTATATCACGGTCTGCCATAGGCCAAATATAGCACAATTAGGAGTTTATTTGGTTTTTGATGAACGCAGCCAAGTCAGAAACTGCCATGCGCTCTTGCTCGCCGGTGTCGCGGTGGCGCACAGTTACCGTGTCTTTTAATTCAGGTTTTTCTCCCAAGGTGTCAAAGTCGACAGTAATGCACCACGGCGTGCCAATTTCGTCCTGCCTGCGGTACCGCTTGCCGATGTTGCCGTTATCGTCCCACATAATTTGTGGAATTTCTTTTTTAAGCGCCACGTACACTTCACGCGCTTTTTCTACCAATTCTGGTTTGTTTTTGAGCAATGGAAATACTGCCGCCTTTACAGGAGCCACGTGTGGAGCAAGTTTCAATACCACACGCGTCTCCCCTTCCATTTCGTCTTCGTGGTACGCATCACACAATACTGCAAGGAAGACACGCCCCATACCCATTGATGTTTCAAGAATCCACGGTATGTACTTCTCGGCCGTAGCAGGGTCGGTATATCGCAAATCAACACCGGAGAATTTCATATGTTGAGAAAGGTCATAGTCAGTACGGTCATGGATACCCTCAACCTCGTCGAACCCTGAAGGAAATTCATACTCAATATCCCATGCATCTTTTGCATAAAAAACAAGATTTTCGTGCTGCTTAAATCGCAGTTTTTTCTCACTGATACCGAGCGAAAGATACCAGTTCAGGCGTTCTTGTTTTAGCGCTTCGTACGCATTTTTATTTTCGTTTGGACGTATAAAAAGCTGCGTATCCGCTTGCTCAAACTCACGAGTTCGAAAGAGAAAGTTACGCGGCGAAATTTCATTACGAAACGCCTTACCTATTTGTGCAATGCCAAACGGAATCTTTGGCTGCATAGTGTCGACGATATTTTTATAGTCGAGATAAATACCCTGACATGCCTCCCCAGGCAAATATACAGGCTCACTTCCCTCCGACGTAAAATCACCGAGGTTACTTTTTACCAGCAAATTAAAAGCGCGTGCGCGGGTAAAATCTTTTTTACCACATACAGGGCATTTGATTTTGTCGCGATACTGGTCAAACAAAGCATTAATTGAATCTTCGGACATTTTTTCATCCGCTTCAACATTAAGAGCTCCTAGTTCTTTGTCGACGCGAATACGCGCGTGGCAGTTACGACATTCTGCAAGAGGGTCTGCAAAACCACCCACATGACCGCTTGCCTCCCATACTTTCGGATGTTTGAACATCCCAGCATCAAGACCAAAATAATTTTCTTTACTATAAACGTTGGCATTCCACCACGACTTTTTTATATTGTTTAAAAGCTCTACACCTCGGGGACCAAAATCATAAATTCCCGCCAAGCCGCCGTAAATTTCTGAACCTTGGTATACAAAACCGCGTCGCTTGCACAGCGAGACTATTTTTTCCATCACGTTTTGTTCTTTTTCAGACATAGAAAATTACTGTTTTGGGGCGACCTGGCCCATGCCATCGGTAAATCCAGTTTCTTGTAGTGCTGTGGTTGGCCCTGCAGCAGTCGCCTGTACACCAACTTGTGCGAATCTATCTTGGCCCGAGAGGGTCGCTGGGCTCGTCAATGCCGGGGTCTGCCCTACTTGAGACAAGCTGGCAGAAAGCCCTACTTGGAACTGTACGGTGCGAGTAGGTGCAGAATACCCCGCCCCCGCTTTAATGTCACCAAGAGCCCACGTCACCGTACGGCTTGGCCCGTCGTAGGTAACACCACTCCCTGCAGGTGCCGCGATAAACGTAACGTACGGCGGCAGCGTTGCCGAGACGACTCCGTTTGCAATAGTATTTGAAGAATTCGTGACCGTCCAGGCGACAGTGTACGACGTGCGCTGGTCGGCAACTGGCGGCATAGGCCCCACATTTTGCAGCGAGCCGCTAAAATGCAGCGCCTTGGCAGTGAGGGCAACTATAGACGACACAAGCAGCTGAGTTGTTGCCGCAGAAGACACCGTTTGCGGCACGTTGTCTTGGCCCTGTCTCACTCCTTTTATTTTAAGCGCGAGGTCGATGGTCGGGTTCGAATAGAGCGTGCCTCCGGTTGCCGTTGGGAGGGTGGTAAAAGTAAACGTCAATGTACCAGTGCCTCCGGGCGGCACCGACGCCAATGCAGCCTCTTGGTCTTTTGACCACGTAATAGTGGAATTAGCCGACTGATAAAAACCGTTTTGGGAAAGGACCGAACCTGTGTCGAGCATTGGCCCCGACAACGACAGTGTTGCCTCAACATTGGAAACAGAGTCGGGTAAATTGTTTGTCCAGGTGATAATTCCTTGCATTAAACCTCCTGGTGTAACCGCAATAGTTTTATTTGTTTTGCCGTTAACCGCAATGTCTGCGCTGATAAATGCGCGCCGCACCGTAAGGGTTTGCGGCACCGAGAGGAACGGGACTTTTATCTGCGTGTCGGTTTGGTCAGAATCGGAGCCACCTAAAAAGTAAAAAACTCGGGCGTCGCCGTCTTGACCGTCTATAGTTCCCACAATGTGTATCGTTTTAGATACTCCCGGCGACATAGTCCCCAACCGCCACACCGTTCCCCCGGCAACCGGAGCAGGAGCCGCTTTTGCAATCGTAAACCCAAACGGGTACTGTGCCTGGATTACCACATCACTAACCGGAGTAAGTGCATTGCTCTGCACCGTTAGGTCCATAGCAAATTGCTGGCCGGCAATTGCCTCGCTTGGTGCCGACACGTTAATAGAAATCGGCGACGAGCCCACTGTAAAATGAGTGGAGGCCTCTTTTTCAAACACAGCATTAGACCCTTCGATACTGTACTGGAGGCTTATAGTTACGTCCTGCGGCGTCCCTTCCTGGCCATAAAAAATTGCTTGCGCAGTGCGGGTTAATTGCTGACCCGCAGCTATGGAACCAATAGACACCCTGTCGTGTGTCAGTCCTTGCGAAGGAGCGAGAGGGTCACGTGTACCTACGGGGTAGTTAATAATGAGGTCGACTAGTTTTAGGTTTGCTTGGTTGCGATTGTTAATGAGTACTTGCAGTGTCGTTGCCTTACCACCGTCAACAACCGACGGCATCACTACTTGCAGGTCAATATTTTGCGGCGAAATACTCCCTCCGCCGACAAACAACATGTATGCAGCAGCAGCAGCGGCAATACAAAAAAATACAACCGAGCCGATGAAGAATTTTGTCGTAAACGACATGCCTGGTTTTTTTATACGTGGGGTCAATGTGTATGTTTGGGCAGGTGCGTGGGTGGGAGTTTCAACAGGCTCAGTCCAATGAGAGGCTGTATGGACGTCACTAAACGTCAAAGGTGTACGTTCTGCCGTGTCCACAGTAGGCGCGTCTTTCCTTGAATAGAGCGCGGTCTTAAGGCCGTCGATGGAGTCTTTTTTTTCGGCCGCCATTCCAGAAGTATACAATACCCTACAGTCCGCTTGCCCCGAGAGACTCATTAATAACGCGTATAAGCGCCGGACGGAGCGCCCGCGCTTCTGTAGTTACCGTAGGAGAAAATTCATTGTTTGCAACAAACGGCATACTTATTTCAGTCTGTTCCAAATATCCCAAATGCGAAAGCACGCGCAGTACAAGTACGCATTCTGCATTCTCAATCTCTGCCTCATCCAAACCCCCTGCCATATACGCAAACCCTCCACGCACAGTTGTATACAATTCTGGCACTGGCTCTTCCCCGTTAATAAGCCGCAGAAGCAAACGTGCAACACGACCCGATGCCCGACGCTGTAAAAGTGTCTGTCCAAAATACGCACGCGACAACTGCTCGACACCGGTTAACTTCCATTCATAGCGACCACGCAGCATGGCAAACCTACCCTGCGTCAGGGGCTCCAGCCCGTAGCGCAACTTCGAATGTTCAACACGGGCCGAACGAGCCGACGCACGCACCAGCCCCACATCTTTCGTTAGGAGAAAGATACTCGTATTGGCCTCACCAATACCACGCTTCCCAAGCACTATGCCGTCTGTTGCGACAATGGTATGCATCTTACTTCACCACCAACTGCAGGTCCTCTAGGCCAGTCTGGGCCATAAGAGCTGTTTTATTTTTTTCAGCAACTATTTTTTCTTCCGCAGAAACTAGAAGTGTGCAAACGGGCCGGTCGGCAATAGTTAGTTTTTGCTCTTTGCGCCACTCTTGTATACGGCGCGCCAAGTCGCGTACGACACCCTCCTCCTTTAATTCTGGAGTCAGTTCTGTGTCGAGCGAAACATCGTCTACTTGTGCGACATCTTCTACTACTTTTTTTACATTTAATTCGTCTTTAATAAGTGCGCGTAGGCCGTCGTCGTTGGGAAGTTGTTTTGCCACAAGCGCAGCAAGAGGCTGGCGAATTTTTATACCCGCAGACTCGCGCAACTCCAACCCCTTAGACGCAACTTCGCGCACGCGGACCATGTCGGCAAGCAGCGCTGTATCTACTTTTTCTGCGGCAGGCCAAACCGACAAATGGACACTCTCTGGGTCACCTTCTTCCTTCATGCGGCCGAACAGCTCGTCGGCAAAAAACGGCATCACGGGCGCCATAGTGTGTGCAAGCGTGTGTAACACAAAGCGCAGTGTAGCGAGTGCCTGCACCTTCCCTTCCCCATCTGTTTTAAAACGGTCGCGAGAACGGCGCAGGTACCAGGTAGAAAGGTCGTCGATAAACAATGCGAGCGGGCGTGTCGCTGCATCAAGCTCATAACTTTCAAACCCTGCAGTAGTTTGTGTGGTCAACTCGCCAAGCCGCGACAAAATCCATCGGTCGAGTGGGTGTGTACTTGTATTTGAACGCACCGTGCCGTCTGCATACAACTCATAGAAGGACACGACGTTGTCCAAACGCATCAGGAGTTTTTTTGAAACCTCTTCAACCCCTTGTTCTTTAAAACTCAGGTCTTCACCGCGGACAAGTTGCGACGACAGAATGTAATAGCGGAGCGAGTCTACTCCGTATTTGTCGATAAGATCAAGCGGGTCAGGATAATTTTTCAATCGTTTACTCATCTTCTTACCGTCGCTCGCGTTAATGAGCCCTGTCGTAATGACATTTTTGTATGGCGACCTCCCAAAGAGTGCAGTCCCGAGCACAATAAGCGAGTAGAACCAGCCGCGTGTCTGGTCAACAGCTTCTGCAATAAAGTCGGCTGGGTATCCTTTTGGCATCAATCCAAACATTTTTTTCGGATTGAAATTGTTTTTTTGAAACGGATAGTGGTTAGACCCGTACGGCATCGAGCCCGACTCAAACCAACAATCAAACACATCGGGGACACGCTTCCACTCACCCGCCAAAGAGTCCCCGAGCAGGATGTCGTCAATAAACGGCCGGTGCAGGTCAAGTTCGTACTGTTCGTTATGTGGGAACGGTACAAACGGTAATTCTGCGCACTCTGCATTACCAAGCATAGCTGTGCGGTAAAAACCTGTCGTCGGTTGGCGCCCAACTACTTGCTGCAATGCCCAAATAGCACCACCGTGCGAAACTACAAGTATGTTTTTGCCGCTGTAACGCCTCTCAATTTCAAAAATAAATTCGCCTACATTGCGGCAAAGTTCAGGTGTTACATGGGCTACTTCTCCCAAACGAGTGTCCACCATAACTGCAGACTCAGGCAGGCCAAACTCGTTCGCCAAGAGGTGCGCTGTTTCTTTAGTCCGGACAAAAGGCGACGTAACTATCATGTCTATTTTTTTTGAAGCAAGTGCTCGTGCGGCAGACAACACCTGTGCCCTACCTTTCTTGGTGAGGTGGTTATTTGGGTCACCTTCAATATCTTCTACATTGTCGACATTTGACTGTGCTTCGCCGTGGCGCATTACAAAATATTTGTTGCCTGAGCGGCGTACAACCTGTAACAGCTCTTCAACAGAGCCCATCACTTTCAATTCTTTGGTTTTGCTGTGGCGCCAAACTGGTAGAGGTGCGCCCCAGTAACGGCTGCGGGAAATTGCCCAGTCAGGCGCACTTTCAAGACCTTTTTGGAAACGCCCTTCTCCCGTGCTTTTCGGCACCCAAGAAACTTTTTTATTTTGTGCCAACAATTTTGGTTTTATTTTTGAAACACTTACAAACCAGGAATTTGCAGCCCAGTTGAGGAGCGGTGTGTCGCAGCGCCAGCAGTGCGGGTATGAGTGAGTTATTTTTTCCTGATGGAAAAGCAACCCACGGGCGTGCAGGTTCTCTACAATCTTTGCATCCGTTTCCATATGGCGACCTTTTGGTTTGACCGGGAGCCCTACAAAGTCGGTGACCGTTGCAATAAATTTACCTTCGTCAGTGACGTGTTGGATAAGCGGAATTTTTTCTTTCTGGGCAAAGATCAAGTCTTCTGCGCCGTAGGCAGGTGCAAGGTGGACAATGCCCGTGCCGTCTTCAAGCGTCACATATGGTGCGGCATATATTTTATACGCGTGGCTTTTATGTTTATGGAGCGTATGTTCGAAATAGCTAAATGGTGGCTTGTATCGTTTGCCTACCAGGTCTTTGCCCAGTATCTCGGCAAATATTTTTGCATCTTCGCCAAGCACTTTTGCCATAAGCTCTTTCGCAACAACAACAAAGCCTTCGTCTGTGCGGACTTTTACATACACAGCGTCGGCGTTCACTGCAGCCGCAGTGTTGCCCGGCAATGTCCACGGAGTGGTAGTCCAAATAAGTATGGATGTTTCCGGTTCGTCTACAAGTGGAAACTTTACTGTCACCGCAATATCTTCAATGTCCATGTAGCCTTGGGCTACTTCGTTGTTGGAAAGCGTCGTTCCGCAACGAGGACAAAAATGCATACCCTTGAAGCCCTCGTAAATAAGTCCGCGACTGTGCAAATTTTTAAACGCCCACCAGACCGACTCGGTATAGGTCGAGTCCATCGTCTTGTAGTCGTTCTCCATGTCAGCCCAGCGCCCGATGCGCGGGATGATACGCTTCCAGTCCGCAACATCTTTCATGATGCTTGTTCGAGCAGCTTTGTTGAAATTTGCAATGCCAAACTCTTCAATGTCGCGCTTTGACTTAAACCCCAATTCTTTTTCTACCAAGTTTTCAACCGGTAGACCGTGGCAGTCCCATCCCCAGCGGCGCGGCACACGGTACCCCCGCATTGTGCGGTAGCGAGGTATGGCGTCTTTTATTGTGCTTTGCAGCAAGTGCCCATAGTGAGGCAACCCGTTGGCAAACGGTGGGCCGTCGTAGAAAACAAATTCGCCCTTGGGTGCAGGTTTTTCCAGCGTTTTTTTAAATATGTCCTGTGCTTCCCAAAAGCGAAGAGTCTTTTCCTCTCGTACAGCAAAAGCACTTTTTGGTTTATGCACCGCTTCTGGGTGCAGCTCTTCCCCGCCCTGCTTCAAATCATCCATATCAAAAATATAGCACTGTGGGGCTATTTTTGCCCGTCCCTACATTTCCTCCGGTGCCGGTATGCCCAAAACGACTAGACCTTTGTGCAACGTATGTTCAACAGCAGTAACAAGCGCCAATGCGTGGGCAGAGACTTTTCCGTCGACTATCAAACGCGTCTGTGCATACCAGCTGTTAAATGCCGCAGCCAGTTCGGTACTGTATGTAATAACGTAATGTGGTTCAAGTTCAAGCGACGCACGAGCAATAACATCCGGGAAATGCACAAGCAGGCGCTCGAGTTCACTGGGTGCAGTTTCTTTTTGCACTACTTCCGCTTCAGTGGCTTTCCGCAAAAGTGCACGAGCACGCACAAGTGCATACTGCACATAGGGCCCTGAGTCGCCTTCGAGGGAAAGAGATTTTTCCGGATCAAACACAATATCTTTCCCCGTCCCCTGTCGTAACACCATGTACTTGATAGCACCAACAGCCACATCTTCCCGACCACGTGCTTCTTCTGTCAGATCTTTAATCAATGATTCTCCTGTGATGACATTCCCCAGTCGCGACGACATTTTCCCAGTCGTGAGCTTCATAAAGCCGTGGAAACGAGTCAACATTTTGTCTTCCAAGTCTGGGAAGATTTTTTCTGCAGCTGCACGTACAACTTTAAAGTAGTCTCGCGTTTCGTTGGCAGTAACAGTAAGAGAAAGGTCAAACTGTCCCTTCTTCTTTTTTGCAACAACAAGACCAAGCTCCTTTGCTTCGTAGGTTGGGATTCCTTTACTGTTTACGAAGACACGCGTGTGCAGCCCCACATCCTCACCTCGAAAAATAATAGCTCCTTCACTTTGTGTAAAAACTTCCGGATGCTGTTCTACAAGTTGTAAGCCGAGCGGTCCGGTTTCGTGTTCGAAGAAATAGTAATCAAACTTCGTACCGAGGATTTTATAAATCTCCTCAAAATGCGCGAGCGACTCTTCTCGACCTTCGTCATAGAGCTTGTTTACTGTCGCGTCACTCTTTTCATAAATAGTCTTGTTGAGCTCGTCTATTTCCTGCTTGTGAGTTTCATATTCTGCCGAGCCATGCACATACGCTTGGCCCCACGAATCTCCAGGCTTTTGCTGTTTGCCCCAAATGGCTTTAGCAACATGCACACCAACATCACCTTGGTAGTTCGACCGCTTAACATCTGCACCACCAGCTGCAAATAACCGCGCGATACTTTCGCCAATTGCATTGCTCATCAAGTGGCCAATATGAAATTCTTTGAACGGGTTCGGGTCCGTATATTCCACCAATACTTTTTTACCTATATACAAATCATTGCTACCCCAGCCTTCCTTGTTCGCTTCCTGTACAACCTCAGCAAGTGTCTCGGCTGAAAGATAAAAATTTATAAAACCTGCGCCGGCGACTTCTACTTTTTCTACACCTTGTATATTTCCTACTGCTTCTTGCAGCTCTGCTGCGACATCACGTGGATTCTTTTTTAAAATTTTGGCAGCCGCGAGTGCTGCATTGGTGGCATAGTCGCCATGCGCCATGTCAGTAGGCCTCTCCACCACAAAAGCTACTTCCTCGGCCCCCATAGCCTTCAGTGCATTTTGTACTGCCTGTTCAATATCATTCCGGACCATACTGCATACAGTAGCAGCTAGAGGGTGGTTGTGGAAAGTGCTGGTGTACTGCTGGAAATGACTGCCGTAAATGTGATGCTTCCAATAATTTGACCTTTTGTTGTCTCTACCATGCAGCGCCATTGGCCCGGCACAAGTGCCTCGGTAATGCTAAAACCTCGATACCCTTCTGCCCTTCCACCGTTTATAGGAAACTGCACACGCGAAATTTGCTGCCAGTTGTTGCTTGGTACATCAAAATATTCCCACACATGTACCACCGGGGTCGACAAGTCGCCCGGTGCAAACACCGCACTAAAACAGTAAGCAGGGCTCCCTACTGCTGCGGTGTAGGTGTCGGCTGTGTCGCGCCAAAATTCGTACCACTTCTTTTTTTCGTACACTCCTGCGTAGTCGCCTGTGCTGGTGCGCGTTACGGAATGGTAAATTCCTGCACTTTTAAGCGACAGGGGCACCGGCGGTATAACGTTTAAAAAATAAAATATATTAAACACCACAAATATTGCGACAATGACTGCGCGCATTTCCCACAGTTGGCGTTTTTTGTCGGGCCCCCGCAGTGCAAATATTCTAAGCAGCGACAGTACGCCAGCCATAACAGCAAGACTTACCGCAGTGCTTATCAAAAATGTACTTGTACCTATTGTGTGCAAAACAAAGGTTGGCAATGCGATAACTATGTACGTCAGCAGCAAAAAGTAATACACCGCGATGTTAAAACGCAGCTGTGCGTAGCGGCTTTTGAGCAGTTCGTTGCCGACAAGCAAACACACCAACAGTGCCAAGAAAAATACACTGCCGCCAAACGACCCACTTTTACCGTAGAGGATAAGCAAGTTACTTGCCAACCCTCCAAAACAAAACTGGAGCACGAGCAGCAAAAAGAGCGGTTCTACTTTTTTGTCGCCTGTCGCCTCTTCCATACTGCGGCGGTTCAAGAAAATAATTATTGTCGCAGCAGTAGACAGGTAAAAAAGCAGCAGAATATTATCCGGGATACTGTCTGGCCGTTTGGCAAGAATAAGGTCAAACGTAAAACCACACAGGACCGTAACGGCCGCCAAGCGCTTTTCGTATCGGCTCCAGAGTTCTACCAGTCTATTGAGGCGTGCCATGCCTATACTTTACACGAAGGAGTCCGGTATAGGGAATTTGCCGCACAGCTCTTTTATCTCTACATGTATGCTGTCGAGCTTGCTTTGGTCGGCGCGGTCACGCAATGCGTCGAGCATCAACTCTGCAACGCGCGCGCTTTCTGCCTCCATCAATTTACGGGTTGTAATGGCCGGCGTACCAAGACGAATGCCCGAAGGGTTAAATGGTGAGCGTGTGTCGTCGGCAATACTATTTTTGTTAAGCGTAATACCAACCCTGTCCAAAACTTCCTCAGCTTCTTTACCGGGGATACCAAGCGAGCCAAACACGTCGGCAAGTATAAGGTGGTTTGATGTGCCGCCGGCAAGCATGCGGACTTCCCTATTCCGAAACACTTCCTCCATCGCTTTTGCATTTTTAAGTATCTGCGCCGCATATGTTTTAAACGACGGATGCAGGGCTTCCCCAAACGCAATTGCTTTTGCTGCAGTGGTGTTCATATGCGGGCCACCCTGCAACCCCGGGAAGACTGCGCGGTCAATGAGTGTCGGCAAATTTTCTATCGTTTTCTCCGGTGCCTTCATCGGGTTGCTGACAATCCCTTTCGACATAATCATGCCACCGCGCGGCCCACGTAGTGTTTTATGTGTGGTTGTTGTCACAATCTGGAAGCCGTAGTCAAACGGGTTTTTGTGTACCCCACCAGCTATAAGCCCCGCAACATGCGCCATGTCAGCCATAGCAACGGCGCCCACTTCTTTTGCTATCTCACCTATTATTTTGTAGTCGAGCTCGCGCGAATAGCCCGAGTAACCCGCAAGAATCATTTTTGGTTTTTCACGCTTTGCGACTTCGCGCATTTCGTCGTAGTCAATTTCGCCAGTCTCGGGGTCTTTCATTTTGTAGCGAACAAAGTTAAACAACTTCGACATGTAGGTAACCGGGTGGCCGTGGGTTAAGTGCCCGCCGTGCGAGAGGTCCATACCAAGCACGGTGTCGCCCGGTTCAAGCCACGCAAAATATGCACCAATGTTTGCATTTGCACCGCCTAAAGGCTGCACGTTTGCATGGTCGCAGCCAAAGAGTTTTTTAGCGCGTTCAATAGCAATAAGTTCAACCTGGTCGGTGTATGTCTGCCCTCCGTAGTAGCGCTTGCCGGGGTAGCCTTCGGAATATTTGTTGGTAAAGACCGAGCCGTTTGCTTCGCGCACTGCTTTGGAAACATAGTTTTCCGAAGGGATAAGTTCGAGCCCTTCCCGCTCGCGGGTTTCTTCCCCTTCCAATGTTGCAAATACTTCAGCGTCTTGTTTTTTGATGTGGTCGTAAGAATCCATAGTGATGACTAGTTAATCAGTAAAAAAGAATTGTCAGAAACTTAGATCATAAAATATTATCGATTGTCGCCTGCCCCCTTGGTTACTACTCCTCGCTCTGCCCTGTCGGCAAGCTTTGCAATATTTTTTTGAGCAACTTCTTCGAGAGAGCTCCCGAACCTCGCTGCTAATTGTGAAATGTACCACAATACATCACCCAGTTCGGTGACAAGTGCTGAACGCAACTCTTCGGTCGATCCTTTTTCGTAATCAACAAGCTTTTTTATTTTGTCTGCCGCCTCTCCAGCTTCGCCCGCAAGACCAAGCCCTAATATCATCAGTTGGTAGTCAGCATCCTCTTTACTGAATTTTGCCGTCTTTGCCGCCGCCATTTGATACTCCTGAAAATCCATACAAATAATCTTACCGCGCTACTAGCGGCTCCACAATTGACCAGATTTTTACGTGTATGTCCTCGCGCGACAGTATCCCTTTCTTGGTAGAGCAAATAA
Source organism: Candidatus Adlerbacteria bacterium (assembly GCA_026397405.1). Classification (GTDB taxonomy): domain Bacteria; phylum Patescibacteriota; class Minisyncoccia; order Phycocordibacterales; family SBAW01; genus GWA1-54-10. Next base: position 205,088 of record JAPLUW010000001.1, read on the forward strand.
TCTTTTTCCAATTATTAGACCCTTGAATAAGTTTGAGCGCGCTCTGTTGAGAATCCAGAAGATGCTTTACATTATTTTCTGCCTGATCTTTCGCACCCTTGGTTAAATATTTCTTTTTTGATGCAAGGTGTTTTTCTTTCAAAAGCTCGAGCGCCATTTCAACCGGTAATGCCAAATATAAAATAACGTCAGGGCGTGGGAGACCAAACACCTCGTGTTCCATGCGGTCGAGCCATTGCAAGAACTGTTTGCGTTCTTTGGCCTCATGGATTTTACCCCCTTGGTGCATCTGGTTGGCGCTGACATACCTGTCGAGCACCACCGTCTTCCCTGCTGCAAGCCACTTCTCTATTTTCTGTTTCGACTCAAACCGATCTGCTGCATAGAGCACTGATGCAATTTTTGGGTCGAGCCCAATAAAGTCACCATGTAGACCTGCAAGGCATTCACCTATGAGTTTCCCAAAAAGATTTGATTCGTATTGAGGGAAATCAAGTGTTTCAACAGGGATCTTTTCTTTTTTCAGCCGTTCAACAAGTAGTTTAGTTTGGGTGGCCTTACCCACCCCGTCGGAACCATCAATAACAATCAATTTCCCTTTTCTTTTCATGCGAAATCTTTTCCTACTCTACTATCAGGATGTTCGCGATTATAGATGCGTTCACTTCCTTCCATCAAGTACACATTTTTAATACCTCCAGCAATAACTGCATTCCAACACGGCTCACACGCCCACCAATGGCCATACAAATAAAGATCTGCACCGTTCGTGTCATGACCATGCGCTTGTGCGTCAGCAACAGCTTTTGGTTCACTGTGATTCTTCGGATGGCATCCTTCACAGAGTTCGTATCCTTGACCTGTTGGAATTTTTTGCTTCACGCGTTCGCATTCATGTGTCTTGTGATAGTCGCTTCCATTAGCCCCCCGACCGATAACTGCGCCGTCTTTTACGATGACAGAACCAGTAGGAACTTTACGGTCAAGCGAATGCTCTCGTGAATATTCTTTCGCTTCTTGGATAAATGGATTACTCTCGGGAACATACTGAATAATGCGACCTTCCGGGAGATAAGGATAGTGTATTAGTTCCACATCAAATTTATACCACCCGGGCTCCAACCTGGCTATTTGCCCCACCGCTCCCCCGCCCCTATAATTGCGCCATGGCCCGATTTGACTCTATCTACCAAGAACTATTGGGCACTATTGTAAAGAAAGGCATTCGAGAAATGTCGGAGCGAACGAAGCACGAAACTGCCGCCATTCCCGGCATGCATTTTTCTATCGATATTGAAAAAGAAGGGTTTCCTATTCTCACACTCAGAAAAATTCCTATCAAAATGTTCGTCGCCGAGCAAATCTGGTTTATCGCAGGCGTTCGCAAACCAGCAGATTTTTTACGGGACTACACAAAAATTTGGGACAACTTCACGAACCCGGCAGACGTCGTGACTGTTGCCTACGGATATCGTTGGCGAAAACATTTCGGCCGCGACCAACTCGGCCTTCTTGTTGATCTTTTGAAAAAAGAGCCAAGTTCAAGACACGGCGTCGTGGTGACGTGGGACCCAGCAACCGACGGGCTCAGTTTGTTCAAGAAAAAAAACGTTCCCTGTCCGTATACATTCACGGTCAATATTATTGGCGGCAGACTTCACTTTCATAACATTGTCCGTTCAAACGATGTCATCTTAGGTCTCCCCGCAGACGTGGCAGGATTTGCATTGCTTCAGATAATCTTGGCGCAGAAGCTTGGCGTCAAACCAGGAGTCTATTCTCACTCTATTTCAAACGCTCATATATATGACAATCAATACGAAGCAGCAAAAGAAATTCTGAAACGGGAAAGCACCCACAAACCTATTCACATCACGTTGCCAAAAAATGCCTACGATCGTGCAGAGAAAAAAGATAAAAAACTTCTCGACGAGATCGTAGAAAATATTACCGCTCAATACAAACCCCTGGAAGCGATCAAAGGTTTACAAGTAGTCTTATAACTATGTCTATACTTACAAAAGAAGAAATTCTAAAGCGTGTTCGAGAAAAAAATATTGTATTTTCACCTAGTCTGGATAGCTTCCAATTGCAGGCTCATGCAGTCGACCTGCGGCTCGGATTTACGTTCCTTGTACCAAAAGCATGGCGTTTGACCGACAAAGGCCGCGAAGCAATTACCATAGACCCCCTCAAAGACCATGGCCCCGAGTATTTTGATATAGTCGAGCTCGAACAAGGTCAACATTTTGACTTACTACCGGAAGAATATGTACTTGTTTCAACGTTCGAAACAATAAAAATCCCTGACGATTTAATGGCAATCCTCTATCCTCGTTCTTCCGTAAATAGGAAAGGGCTTTCGGTAGATTTAACTGGGATTATCGATTCGGGATACGAAGGACCCCTTACATTACCTATCCGCAATAACACGCGCTCGCAAGTAATCCAGCTCCATCCTGGAGAACGCTTCTGTCAGATTGTATTTGAAGAACTTTCTCACAAAGTGGTTGCGCGAAAGAGCCGTTGGCACCAGAAAGACGTTGTTGAAAAAGGAAAAAAAGAAAAATCCTCTGAAATGAAATTTGTTTTCAATGGTGACATAAAAAAACTTAAGAAAGATTTCCCTGCAGAATAATATGACTGCTCGTATTTCTATAGTTGTCGCTATTGGTAAAAACCGAGAGATTGGAAAAAACGGCAAGCTCCTCTGGTATATCCCAGAAGACTTGAAACGTTTTAAAGCTCTTACCTTAGGCCACCCTGTTATCATGGGGCGCAAGACGTTTGAATCTATTTTGCAGATACTGGGCAAGCCCTTGCCCGGGCGAACCAATATTGTTGTGACACGAGACACAAGTTGGGCCCATGAGGGCGTGTTGGTTTTTCATTCTCTTGAAGATGCTCTGGCAAAAGCCCGCGAGCTTGATGGAGAAGAAATTCATATCGGCGGTGGCGCAGACTTATACAAACAAGCGCTCCCCCATGTCGACCGGCTTTACTTAACACTCATCGACGACGCACAAGATGCAGATACGTTTTTCCCTGAATACGAGACAGAATTCACAAAAAAAGTTTCGGAGGAAAGCCGCAAATACGGAGATTTAAAATATTCTTGGATGACTCTCGAAAGAGCTTAACGCTTCCCTTTTCTCCACGGGGCGTTTTTAAAGAAAGGTGCGTACAGGTCGCGTTCGAGCGGGACAACAAATTCGTCATCTTTTTTCGCAGGCTTCGCATCCCACACCACTTTAGGCACGTCGCGCAAAAGTGCGAGAGGTGTTTGCTCGCCCGCTTCGCCCATGCAAAGCACCGCGGCGGCGGCAAGCCCGTCGACTATGTTTGCCTGTTCAACTTTTATAGGCCGACCAAAAATGTCAGGCGTACCGCGGTAGTCATATACCGGGTTAAACCCTGCCCACGCAAGTGCAAATCCAGAAGCTCCGCGACGCAGCGGCCGAGAAGTTGAGTCGGTAATAACAATGCCAAGCTTCTTCAATTTATATGTTTTCATTAAAGCCGTACGCAAACGCGCAGCCGACGCAAACGGGTCCTTAGGCCAGACAATGTAGTAACCATTGCCGTTGCTTTGGTCTATGCCAGCACTCCCTTGGTTAGCGTAAATATGTATCCCCATTGTTTAGTAAATTTTGGCGCGTAGTACAAGTCAGCTTCTTTTTTAATTAATTGTTCTTTCGTAATCGCATCTCCCGGAATGCACTGCCCTTCGTCTATGCTCACAACTTTTGCAGAAATAGCGAGCACATCTCCATCTGTAAGTTTGAGTTTTGACGCAGCAATTTTCTTCAACAGGTCGTCCTTGGGCGGCACAAGCTTGCCGAGCTTTATAGACGTAACCTGCATCTTAGTTAGAACGGAAAACCGTAATCCCTGGCGTGCCGTTATACCATGCTGCCGGTTTTTTAATCGTCAGTTCAATATTTTTAATGCGTTTGTCTTCCAAAATTTCAGTGCAAATATCTTCAGCAAGTTTTTCTACCAAGTAGCAGGTGTTCCCTTCTATGCGGTCGCCTATTATTTTGCGCACTTTTTGATAGTCGAGCGTATCTTTTAACTTATCGCTCACGCCCGCGGGCGCGGTGTCAAACGCCATTTTGACCGATACGGCAAACTCCTGTTCGGTCCGGCGCTCTGCAATGTAGTAGCCGTGCTTGCCGCGGAAGACGAGGCCGTCGATATGCACATAATCCATGCACCCACACTACCCTAAAAATAAAACCCCCGCACTCTTTTCTATTTTCTTACAAAACTGTATAGTGCGGGGCAGAACGTTCCCCACAGGGAGGCAGCGATGTCGAGCTTTAACGATAGGGCGAGTGCTTTGAAGGGCTGCGTGGAAGAGATCAAGAAGTACGGGGCCGGTACTGTGTCCGATTTTCTCAAACTAGATGTCCGTCAGGCTTTGTTGGGTGAACTTTCGCAGCATGCGATGGTAAGGCAGCCTGCAGAGTGGGGTCCACACAAAGTAAAGCAAGCTCTCAAGATGGTCGGGCTTTTGCCCGAAGGAAGTCTGTTTCTCCAAGTCCGAGACGAACTGGCGCTGTGGTTAAACAATGAATTCTCAACCAAGTTCCCTAACCATCTTTCCCTCCCGCTCTGTTTTACCGAGATGTCGGTCCAGGCATACGACCCTGGCCCCATTGGCGTCGAGCCTCATTACGACGGAGTAAGCGTAATAAATCTTATTGCCCTGTTGGTACTTGAGGGCAACGGGCAATTCTGCACGTGCGAGGATAGGGCGGGAACCATCACTCATCCTATCCGCAATGAGCCGGGCGACTTGCTCTTAATGCGCGGACCAGGTTTTTTAGGTTCTCCGCAGCAAGTACTGCACCGTATCAATAACATCACAGTAAAACGCACCGTCGTTGTGTGCCGCCACGATGTTCCCGTGTCCTAGATTGCAAAAGCCGCCCCATACGGAGCGGCTTTTTTCTTTTGTAAATTTTTTAAACTATTTCACATCAACCCACACATATTTTCCTGCTGGAAAATTGCGCCGGGCCCGCCTCGACACCGTCGTGTCTCCGGCTCGTAGACGTGAATTATTTCACGTCTACGCCCATTGAACGTGCAGAGCCGGCGATGATCTTCATTGCGCCTTCGATGTCGTTTGCGTTTAGGTCAGACATCTTTTCCTCTGCAATTTCACGCAACTGCGCTTTGGTAAGGGTACCGATTTTTGCAGTGTTTGGTTTACCCGAACCCTTTTCCTGGCCGAGCTTCTTCATAATAAGGTTCGAGGCTGGTGATGTCTTAAGTACAAAGTCGTACGAGCGGTCTTCGTAAATAGTTATTTCAACCGGCACCAAGCTGCCCAAGCGGTCCTGGGTTGCCTCGTTAAACTTCTTTACGAACTCGCCGATGTTAATACCAGCGGGACCAAGGGTTGTACCAAGCGGAGGCGCAGGGGTTGCCTTGCCGGCCGGGGCTACGATTTTGAGTTTTTTAGTTATTTTCTTTGCCATAAAGGTAATGGGGATAGTACGTTAAATTCTTTTGACTTGCAAGAAGTCGAGCTCAACAGGGGTTTCGCGACCGAACATCGAAACAAGCACTTTAATTTTGCCGCGGCTTTCGTCCACCTCACCTACTTTGCCGTCGAGCTCTTTAAATGGTCCGTCGACAATGACAACTGAGTCGCCGACAGTGACATCAATTGCATGTTTAATGGAACCTTCCTTCTCCTGCATGCGACCAAGGAGTGTGTCGACTTCCGACTGCTTCAAGGGCACCGGGTTAACACCTGAGCCAACGAACCCTGTCACGCGTGGTGTGTTGCGGACAACAAACCATGACTGGTCGTCTACCAACATGTCCACAAGTACGTACCCTGGGTACACCTTTTCTTCCTCTTCTACGCGGCGGCCACCTTTAATTTTAACGGTGCGCTCTGTTGGCACAACGACATTAAAAATTTTGTCCGTAAGGCCAAGCGAGTCGATGCGCTGCTTTAGGTTACGAGCAACGGCATTTTCGTACCCTGCGTAGGTGTGTATCGCGTACCATGCTCGCCCAACTGTTGAGTCTTGTTTTGACATAGGTGTGTGAAGTGAACGAGTAATTAGATTACTTTTTTGATGATGAGCGAAAACACATAGTCCCATGCACCGAGGTAGAGTGCCGTGAGAATAGAAATAGCAATAACCACAACGGTATACGTAATAGCCTGGCGGCGTGTTGGCCACGACACGTGCTTCATCTCTGCGCGAACGTCTTTAAAGTAGTTAAACATATAGATTTTTTGGCATTTTTAAAAGCCCTCTCGGGCCCTTATATGCGTTCTATAATACTGCCATTTGGGCTTTGCGTCAAGCAACAAAAAAGCCCCACAATAGGGGGCTTTTTTGAACAAGATGCAGTTTGATTACCGGATTTCGTAGGTGACAGAGACATCGTCGGTGACATTGTTTTGTCCGACAGAAATTTCTGGGGCTACTGCCTTAGCATCCATGGCTTGGTTGCCTGCCATGCTGTACATCATTGGGCGTGGGTAGCTGCCTCCGCTGCTTTCGCTAAATGCAGTCACACGTACAAGCGAGACACCGAGCTGTTTTGCCAACACTTCGGCTTTTTGCTTTGCATCAACAATTGCTTTGTCGCGTGCGCCAGTCTGCACCGCAGTCGGGTCGTCAAACGTAAAATTCAAACCACTTACCTCTGTTGCGCCCTTCCCGCCCACACCTGCAAGCAATGCGCCTGCTTTTGCAGTGTCGCGGACTTTTACTGTTGTTGTCTGGCGTACTTCGTAACCACGCAACACCTGCTTGCCGCCCGGGCAGTAGCCGTTTGCAGTACATGCCTGGTTTACGTAGTCGTATTGTGGCTGTACCGAGTAGTCTGATGTTTGGATGTCTTTGTCTGCTACTCCTTGGCCTTTCAAGTACGCAGTTGTTGCATTAGCTTTTGCAGTTGCATCTGCTTGTGCAGCATCAACAGTTGGCTTGTCGGACACTACCGAAAACGTAAATGTTGCAATGTCTGGCACACCAACATGTTCGCCGTGGCCAGAGACAGTAATGGTGTTTGTTGCAACAACGCCGGCACCAATGTAGCGCAGGCCCATAATACCCGCGAGCACCTGCACCGCCAGGAACACGCCGAGCAATATAACAGCGACCCACAGCGCTTGCTGCAACCTATGACCTGTTTGACCTTCAAATAATTCCATACTAAAAACTAATTAGATAATTAATGCAAACTTCATCGGCTGTGATGACGCTACTGCACGTTCTTTATTACCGACATAATCTGCGCGTACGGTAGCGCACCCGACGCAGGGAGTGCTTTGTGTGTTTTAGTATTTAATACAACGGTAAACGGCGTACCGTTCCCTCCCAAACTTTCGGCCTCGGCCGTGTCTGCGTCAATTACTTTTTGGTATGTTGACGCCGCAACACACGCGGCATATTTTGCTGGGTCGGCACCAAATTGCTTAGCAAGCCCTGCCGAATATTCAGCCGAGAGTGCTTTTTGGTTACCAAACACTGCGTCGGTGTATTTCCAAAAGCCGGCGTTCCCAAGCTGCGCTGCGATACACTCTGCTGCATTTGCGGCGGGTGCTGCTTGTGGGTGGATACTCGTTAGTGGGAATTCGCGATACACCCAAGCAATTTGGCCGTTCGACTCTGTTACAATTTTTTTCAATGTTGGGTAGATAACCGAACAAAACGGGCATTGGAAGTCCGAATATTCTATCAAGACAATGGGTGCTGTAGGCGAGCCAAGGATGTGGTCCCCTGCAGTCGGTGGACGCACTTCCACAGTTGTAGGCGCCGGGGCCCCTGCACCTGCCTCGACACCAGCTGCAGGGGCCCGGTTGTTTGTAAAAAGTATCGCGCCCGCAATAATAACGCCGGCCACAAGTATCGCGACCGACGGAGATATCTCCATTTTTGTATGTTCAGACATAGAGCCCAGTATATCACTGCCCTGCCCTACTTTTTCAGTAAGTCGCGGATCTCTTCGAGTAACACAACTTCAGCATTTTTCTTCTGCACTTCAGGCGTACCTTGGAAGCGTGCAACCAGTTTGTTGACCGGCAACACCACAAAAAAATAAATCGTCGTTGCAATAATCAAAAACGAGATAAGTGCGTTGATAAAGTCACCGTAGAGAAATTCGCTGCCGCGGATAGTAAATATCATTTTAGAAAAATCCGGCTCGTGCACAACCGCTGCGATAAACGGGGTCATTAGGTCTTTAACAAGCGAGTTGACCACGGCACTAAACGCCGAACCAACCATAACGCCGACCGCCAGGTCGACCACGTTGCCGCGCAATATAAAATTTCTAAATCCTTTCATACAAGCAGTGTAGGAAATTAGTTCTTGTTTTGCAATTGCTCGATGTCGGTAATAAGTTTTTTGAGGCCTAGCTGAATTTCTTCCAACGTTTTTTTCTGGCCCGCATGCAGAGCCTCCTCTTCCTTTTCGTCTTCGGTCATCTCTTCGACATCTTCCTGAATCTCATCAACGTCCTCCTGGATCTCGTCCACGTCTTCTTGAATTTCGTCGATGTCTTCCTGGATCTCGTCGATGTCGTGCTCAACTTCTTCAAGAGAAGCTGCTTGGTAGTTAATAGACATCTGGATAAAAATAGAAAGGTAGATAGCTTCGAGTGACACAATTGTTGTCAGCACCAAAAGCATCCGATCAAACGGAATAAAGCCGCTCCACACCGCAGCAAAGCTTGCTGCAAATAAAATAGAGTGCACAACAATAGACGCGAGCGAACCCACGAAGCGGGTTACCACTAATGCAAACTCCTGCAATTTTTGTTTCGGCTTTTTGGACATAAAATTGAGACAGTTTTAATCTAGCACTGAATAGAGGAAAGTAGAAAGGCCTACTGGGAATCCTTTTTGCCCGTTGGCTCCAGTCGCAAAGCGACATAGTCGCCTGCCTCCTCAAAAAGCCTCTGGCCCTCGCCTATTCGCTCCGCGGGCTCGGGTCCAGTTCGATTCCCAGGCAAACGCTCGCGTTGCAAAATACCCCGACCAAATGGCCGAGGTATTTTGTCACCGTGGGTGCCTGACGGTTCAAAACTCAAAACCAATAGTAGATTTCCTTATGGGCTTGAGTTCTGCGGCGTCTAAATTGCACCACTTCCAGAATAGGCTTATTTCTGCACACAAGCAAACATAGACTAATGTTTCTACTTGTTTTTATCTTCCCAGTCCCATTTGGCAAGCAAATCAAAGATTTTCGCTAGTTGAGCTATATCCTCTTCCTTAAATTTTAAATTACTATCTTTCTGCATATCACTACAAAGTGGACTCGTAGGAAGCTTTTACAAGACTGAAAATATAGTCAATATCGCTCTCAGGGGTAAATTTGACCACACCTCTAAATCCCCACCTGTGAGTAGTCACGTCTCTTACAATGCCTTTACTATCTCCTTCATAAGAAGGATCCCTGAGAAGAAGCTGTATCCAAGCTCCCTTAAACTCAAGACGGGTAAAACTTTTAGTTGTGCGATAAGTGATTCCGGTTTTTTGTCCAGCCACTTCTTCTACTGACGGAAGTTGGAGAAGTTTTTCTTGCAATGTAAGGAATGCTTTCTGCATTTCTGGAGTAGCTATATCAAGATGATAGTCTAGGTTATATTCGGTCTCCTCCTTTTCTTTTTTCGTTATACGTTTTTTCTCAGGTCGAGGGCTATATTCATTCTCAATATTAAGAACGTTTCCTTCATAGAGGGAATATGTTTTCAGCTCGACTCTTTGATGGGTAGGAGCTGCTTCTCTAGTTCGCTTATCGAAACCTTGTGCTATTAAGATGACACGTGGATTATCCCAGATTACATCCATCTCCTTCCCTAATTTGTTTTGAACCAATAGTTCAAATTCTCGTTTATTTTTGAGTAGCCACCCTAAATACGAAAGGCTTTGCGTAAAAATTTCCTTATTTTCATGCCATTTGTATTCAATAATTACAGGAGAATTATTTTCATCGATTCCCAAAGTATCAATTCTTCCGTCTGTAGTAGGATACTCTTTTTCAAGGAACCTCACACCAAGTATTTCCTCTAAATTTTCTGCAAAAAAATCACGCAGATTAAACTCATTACCAAAACCTTCTGTTTTAAGACTAAGCTGCTGAACTTTTTTTGTATCTATTTTAAAAATAGCCATATAAATTTGAATTATGAGCTGGGCAGAAGTTGTTACCTCTATACAATATTTTTTACATTATACATCCATCAAAGTATTGCAAAAAAGCTAGAACATGGCATAGTTTTGGCACATATGCACGAGATAAAGTTGCCGAAGGTACTATTCCTAGTTTTAGTGATAGCACGCCATTTTCACAAAAAGCATATCATAAATACAAACGATCTAGCTGATTTGGCCAATAAGTTTGCCAGTGAGCTAGTTAGGCTCAAAAAGACAAAGAAGGACTACAAATCCTTGGAGGATACTAAGTTTGGAGGCCTGCGAGGTAATTTTTCAACCGTGCTCACTTTTCGTGGCATGGTAAAGAGAGGTAGCCGCATTATTTCTTACTATGGGATAGGTCGGGACGACCGCATTCTTAATGCACTTCTGAAAGGAGAGATCGTTTTACGCGAATCAGACTTTACAGCTCATACAAACAATGAAAAATTGAAGGATCTACTTGAAACAGAAGCCCATCTGTTAAATGTCCGTGAGGATCAGGCACATATAAAGTTGCGTCTTGAAAAAGGAGATATCCCTCTCAAGAGGGATGATGTGAGTTTCCCAAAAGAATCTGTCGTATATAGTCCATCGGGACAATATTTCATACGTGGTTTATTCAACAATTACATAAACCGAGGGAAAAACTTGGTGGAGTACAATATTACAAATTTGTGGTTTGGAACAAAGTTTAAAAAGAAAAATATACATCTCCTCTTAGCTGTACCTTCTGCATCTGATTCGTGGGATAAAATTTATGCAGTAAAAAACGAGGAACTTATTAAACACAAACCACTTCTTTTGATAGTGGATGTCGATAAATTGTCCTGTACGGACAAAGATGGAAATAATTATAGGCTTTATCCCCTCGAAGAAGCCCTATTAAGTTTCTCAAAAGCAGAAGAAAATATTTCCGAGCGACTAGCCTATAATTCCAAAAAGGTGGTTGAGGACAATTGTGAAGATGAAGTTGAGGATAGAGAGATGCAGGAAGATGAATTTTCTATATTTCTCGAAAAGTTCTTACACTGGGGAAAGCTTTTTTCTATAGATAAGAAAGATGTGATCGATATAAAAGTCTCAAGTTCCGGAGGTCCCGATGTTCGCTTAATATTTTCTGGAGGTACAACGCAGGCTTTAGAGTTGGAGCATAATTGGAAAAACTATATTGATCACGGTCATCCCACTAACGGGGCATTCTCTAACTGTTGGATATTTGCAGAAGAAAATTGGGATCCACAGAGAATCCTAAAACTCTTCAGAGAACTCAAAAAAATACATGGTGTACGTATTCCGGATGTTTTTCTTTGTTTGGATAATGGGGTACGAAAGGCTTATAGAGCCAATTGGGATGAAGAGACCTTCGAAGAAATAGATTTAGATTTTCCTATCTCTTAATTTTCCCCCGTTACAAGCACTTCTCTGATATTTTTTATAGTGCCCCTACCCTGCATAGAATGAGAGTGTTTAAAATAATATACACGAACTTTTTTAAAATATTTTTTACATATGGCTTTTAATTCCGTTGAAGTTATCAACCCACTCTCTGAATAACTAATTGCTACTTTCGCGCCTATATTTGAGGCGTGGCTTACTATAAAATCAAATTCTCCACTTACTTTGCTTGGGTAACAAAAATCTGACTGAAAACGATCTTGTCTATAAAGCCCCTTGTGACTAAGCTTGGGGTAATCATATTTGACTGCTGTTTCTAGCAAATGGTAGAAACGGGAATATTGTGCAGGAGAATATGGCGGGTCAATATATACAAGCTTCACTCCCCTCAAGTATTTTTTGATATTTTTATCTGTAAATAAATTTCTGTAATCCATCGAAACTACCTTGTTTTGGAAATTAGAGAAAAGTATGTGGTTTTCCAATAATTTTTTTGTAAATGCATCAAGGATACTCAGCTTTCGAAGAGTTTTTAATCGGGGGTGATCCTTGGGCATATATTGCGCAAAATGTCCGGGACTAGATTGACAATGACCCATAGCATATATCAGCGCGGTAAGATAAATCGCTTTTTTCTTTGTATCTTTGACTTTATCTATGGCAAACCGGACATTGTCTATTTCCACACATTGCTCTTTAGTGAAATAAGTATCTGTGTAGTATTTTTGAAATAGTTTGTAAGTTTTATTTTTAGAAAGATGTGGATATATATCTCTTTCAAGATCTTCAGCAGATAGACGTACTTTGTTGTTTTCTATTCTTGCGATACCTATAACTTTTGAATACTCTTGTACATCATTGCCAATGATGGGATGGTTTGGCTTCAATGCATATCCTATCGAATGAGTGCCCGCCATCAAATCAAGAATTTTATCTCCTTTTGAAACCATTCTTTCGAGAATTGGGGCTATGCGATCAAGTAATTTTATTTTAGACCCCATATATCTCATGATATATGTCTTGGGATATTCCTTTTTCATTCTTCTTTCCGGAATATAAGAATCCAGTCATGATTCATAATCCCACTGTACGAATTCCTCGAGGTGAGTAAGGATCTTGAGTTTTCATCAAAGCTATCCTTGAAACAAGCTATGGATTTTAGATTGAGATCCTCTGCAATTTGCAGAAAATGCTCGTGGGTTTTTATTTTTTCATTTCTAACTGTACTATCACTAATCTTCATTACTAAGTGGCCATTCTTTTTTAGAACTCTGTTCATTTCACTCATACTTTTTCGCATATCGTTAAAATATTGAGAAACGACTTTAGCCATTTTGTGCTGACCATCTCTCTTAAGCTGAAAGATTTGTTTATCTAATTTAGGAAAGCCAGTCAGCATTGTATCCTCCAAATCTTTCTTATAGAATCGTTCTGTGCCTACAAGTTTTGTATCGAGAGAAAGGTATTCCTTCTGGTTACCTATAAAACCTAACCATCCCATTTCTATTTTTAAGGTTTCTAAGTAACGTATAGAGCTTATATACGGAGGATTCACCACTATTAAATCAATTCCTCTTATCTCCTTCGGAAGATCTCTCGAATCGCCTTCTATTGCTTTTATTTTTGCCCTATTAACGGGTAGAGCGTCTAAATAGTCCAACCGGCGCTTTATTGTTCTCGTAAAAGACGCCTTGACGTCTATTTTTCTTTTACCTTCGGCGTCTAATTTTCTCAGACGCTTACTATAGCCAGGAAATACATGTCTGGGATCTGCATTTGAAACACCACGTAGAAATGCTGAAAAAGATGCCAGGAAGAAATCCCTAACGTCCCCCTCTGGTAGCTCCAGTATATTTTTCCTTAGTCTAAGAAGATCTTTTTTCGCAAAATCCTTAAACCAATGGTCTATATTTATGCAATAGAATTCAGACTTAGTGGAAAGCTTTGACTTATCTGTATCTATTTTTTTCTGTAATTTCTCCCAAGTCTGCTCTACTATTTTTCTATCAATCTTTGTGGTTTTTACTTTAGAAATGAACGTTGCTAACGGATTAATATCCACTCCAAAAGCATTCCTATTTAAATTCTTCGCCTCTAGAAGAGAGGTGCCAGATCCTGAAAAACTATCGAGTACATAATCTCCTTCCTTCGTGAAATTCTTGATAGCGAAGCCTGGTATTGCGGGTATAAGTTTGCCGAAATATCGGTGAAACGAATGCATTCCATTTCGATGAATTTCTTTCTCTTTATTTAAGAGCGCCTTGTAGTATTTATTTGCTGTGATTTCAACGTTCATTTTTGTAGAAATCGCTGGAAAAACATCGGAGGTAATTAATGTCTCGACGTCTGGCTCTCGAAGTTTACTCATACCTCGTAATTATACCTCTTTTAAGATAATTGGCTCCGACATTTTTGCCTGAAATTTGGTAAATTTGCTGAAGACATAGAGTTTTACAACAATTCCATGAAATGGAAAGCATTGTTTGATTAAATTCCCTATCAGTAGCGATATCTCCAATGTAGAGCTTTAATTAACTTGAAACTTGAATATCTATGGAATCTACTGCACTGAAACAGAATGCGTGGGGAGGAGCTAGAGTTGGGGCTGGCGCTCCCATTTCCTCAAGAACTCTGGAGACTCAAAAGATACGTGAGCTAATGCTGAAACGCTTGAAGCCTCGTGCAAAGAAAGTCTTCGATGCTCTCATAGACGCTGCTGAAAATGGAGACGTTGCCGCTACTCGACTACTCTTTGAATATTCTCTTGGCAAACCAAAAGAGCAGATTGAGCACACGGGAAATATGGGGATCCTTCACTTAATTTCTTCGTTAGAAAAACAAACTAATGCTCGAACGACAGAGAGCTAACTATAGTCGCCATTTCATTATGTAGGACTGTGAGATCTGTGGAGGTAGCTGAGGGAGGAAGTATGGCAATACTCAGGCGTTCTTTGTTATCCGGCGTATTAACTATGAGCCAGTCAACATATTTCCCATATTTAACAGATATTGCCTGCTGACCACCAACTTGTATCGTTTCGTATCCTTGGGACACATCGTAGCCAGAATTAGAGCTTTTAAGCCAGTCTAGAGGCGTTTCAGATGGACTAATCTTTCTAGGGCTAATAACTATTGCTCCTGCCTCCTCAATAGCCTGATTCTTCGTGGAGGCAATTGGCAATACATATATCCAACCTCCGTCAGTGTTGTTTGTATCATTACCAACAAGAAAATTATCTGCTGAATATTTGAAGGAGAAGCCAAATTCTGTTGCGTTATAGGTTTGGATATTTTCTGCCTTGATTGGGTGGTGGAGAATTAAAAAGATTGAAATGAATGCCACCATTATCAGAATCAAAAAGATTAAAAAACTATGTCGTTTTTTCATACTCCAAAAACAGTTATATACGCTGTTTTGATTACCCAAAAGATTACTACTAGGAAAAGAAACCAACAGAACAAACTCATTAGAAAACTTCCAAGTGACTCTGGTTCTTGCTTCATAAACATTAGTTAACTAATAGTTCCAGAGGTGGAAACACAAATCCCACCGCTAGGAGGCTTGCGCCCTATGTAAGTTTCCCTACATAACATGCAACATGCCCTAACGATGGGGTTTCTATGTTGCATGGTTTTCAACCTTACCTCTGGACTCTTTCCAAAGGGTTAGGTTCTTTTCTCCCTATTCAATTGTCGAACCCCTTTAGTTTAACGTTCTTTTCAAAATGGCAAAGGAGGCTGTTTAGGAGCAGTTTTTGTGTGTACTATCAAAGCTATATGACATGGGTGTCAGATAAGAAAATTCTTGAGCATTTTAGTGATCTCAGAGAAAGGAAGGATTTTTTGAAGTTAGTGGCAAAAGTGCGCCACAATGCACACCTTCCTTCTGCTGGCCTAGATATCACAAAAATCATAAAAGAGAATGGGCATTCTATCTTTTTTTGGGAAGCTCATGTATCTACGAACGATCGAAGGATTATCGAAAAGGGCGCTAAAGAAATTTTGAAGAGACTTAATCTGGGACCGCATTTAGAAGAAATAATAATCTCTTATATTGCCAAGGGAGATGGTTATGACAAAGGTTTGACTTCCAGTGTCTCCGTGACTGTTGGTTGTTTACTATCAGAACAGGACGATCACTTTCTCATGTATATCTATCCTGAGGCAACTCAAAACCATACAATCCAGTTTCTGAAGGATAATTGGGACTACATAAAATATTGGCTCCAAGAAAAACATCCAGAGCGGCAAGCGTTGAAGGTTAAGAAGAGAACACAGCGTGATCGAGATAGAAAAATTATCGAGCTTTATGATTGGGGAGTTCTAAAAGCTTCGGGAGTATATAACCTAAAAAACGCAAAAGTTTTTTTGGCCACAAGAGGGATAGAAGTGGATGATGTTTTGGACATATATAAAAGTTTTAAAAGATTGAACTACGCACTACCCAAACCTGACGCTATCAAAAAGGTAGTTCAAAGATACAACAAACTTCGCAAGAGTTAAATTAGGGAAGTATTTTCAAAGGAAATATGTCGGCTGGCTGCCGACTCTTTTTATTTTACCGTCAGCGCATGGTCGAAATTAATAACAACCAAGCGCACACGACAGAACTTCAAGAAATTGAAGACTTTTGTGTGCGGTTGGCACCAGAACTCATCAAAATATGGAAGAGAACGAAGAGCAGTCCATGAAAAGAATGGGCGAACTCATGCATACTCCTTCCTTTGTTGCAGACGACCCAGACGACGCAAAGTATTCACTAATTATGCACGGCCTCTGTAAAAAGTACGGAGTAAAAGAGCCTCTGGAGCGTCATATTTTTTCAATCATTGAAAATATGTCCAGAAATATGCTCTGTGTCTACAAATTAGAACAGTTTGCTAAATATTCAGGCGGCACACCCGAAGAGATAGAAAGGGTGCTTGAAAAGCTTGAACACCGAAACTGCATCGTCAGAGGTAAGGCAAAACAAACGAATGGTTGGAGATTGACTGAGGAAGTCCGGCGATCTGCAAAATGGTTTAAGGAGGCTATCAAACTGAAAACAAAACATGGGTAAAATCCTAATTAATTTTATAACGAAGTTATAAAAAATTCTTAATTAAGCTTTTTTTAAAAGCTTCTTTATAAAAAAGCCCTAGGAAGGGAGGAAGGTTGATAAGTCTGGCGCTCCCCCGCTTCGCCTCAGAGGTTGTGGCTTCTTTACCTCCCCTAAGCCTCAAAACTGGTGTTTACGCAGAGAAAGCACGAAGGCTGGGAGGAATCACCACTCTGCACAGGTTCCAACGTTCTAAGTGGTTTTACGCAGATTAAAAAAATTAAAAAACTCTGCGGTTTCCAGAAGGATAAAAATAACGAGGTTAACTTAAACAATAACAATATGAAAAAAGCAATTATCTACGCTCGAACAAATTATTGGGGTGAATGGGCAGATATAAATCTATCAGTGCAAGAAAAAAGTTGCCGGCGACATGCAGAAGCCTACGGCTACACAGTAATCAAAATCTTTAGGGACAAATCCTATAGACGCAGAGAGGGACGGCGTCAGCTACCTCAACTGTTTCAGTATCTACAAAACAATCCCAACAAAGTTGACGCTCTGTTTATAGCAGAACAAAAAGTACTAGCGGCACATTGGCCGGACTACTTAGCACTCCGTGAAAGATTGAAGACATACGGAGTAAAAATTGAATCAATCAAGTATAGATTAAAAAGATAAAGGCACGTTAAAAACCAGATAAAATAATTATGAAAAAGATATCAAAAGAAGTTGAACGCCCAAATACCTGCGTCATTTATGTGCGGGTGAGTTCAGAGGAGCAAGTTAGAAATTATAGTTTAGGCAGTCAGGAAAAAGCCTGCAGAGACTACGCGGGGAGGCAGGGATGGAACGTACTTGAGGTTTTTGTTGAGAAAGGTGAATCTGCAAAAAACTCTGAAAGAACAGAGCTGCAAAAGATGCAACAGTACTGCATAAAAAATGCGGATAGAATCGGATATTTACTCATCTATAAAGTGGATAGATTCGCTCGAAACCCTATAGACCACTTTGCAATAAAATTGCTACTCCGTAACTGTCGTGTAGAGCTTAGATCGGTCACAGAAGAAATTGACGAAAGTCCTCAAGGGAAATTGTCCGAAGGAATGCTCGCTGTGTTTGCTGAATTTGATAACAATATCCGCACTGAACGGAGCGTGGGAGGAATGATATCAAAAGCCCAAGATGGTTGTTGGCCAAGCGTCGCACCTTGGGGATACATGAATATAGAGAATGAAGCACAAAGAAGAATCATCGTCCCCCATCCAGAGAGAGCTCCTATCGTTAAGTTTATCTTCGAAGAGTTTGTCAGAGGGGCGGTGAGATACAAAGAACTTGCACTCAAGGTGAATAAGATGAGTGATGTACGCACTCGGCATGGCTGCAAAGTAAGCAAACAGTTGGTCTATAAAACTCTACGCAATCCAATTCATTGCGGGAGGGTGGTAATTCCAAAATGGAATGTAGATGTGCAAGGCAAACATGAGCCAATAATTTCGAAAGAATTGTTTGAGGAGGCACAGACCATCATGAACAGCGGGAAGCGGAGCAAGTTACCGAGACATCAGGATAATCCTGACTTCCCTCTTAGAGGACTAATGTGTAGGTGTGGCGCACACTTGTCTGGAGGCTTCAGTACTGGCAGAAATCAGAAATACGCCTACTACGGATGTAGTAGAGACTGCTCTTATAGAACAGCTATACGCAAATCAGACTTTGAAGATGATTTCACTGAATTCTTGGAATCTATCACTCCTAATCCTGTCGTGCTTGAAGCTCTCAAAGAAGCAATGGTAGTCTCGTACGAAAAAGATAAGGCGGATAATATTCAGCGGGTACGAAAAATAGAAGTACGGTTGCAGAAGGTTGAAAAGGAAATGGAGTCGCTCTTGTCTATTAAAATACGTGGATTGATTGACGATGATTATTTCCTACGCACGAATGAAAAATTCAAAGCGGAGAAAAGAGAACTGGAGACAGAGTGGAGGGGTATGGAAAACCCAGACGTAGAAGTTAAAAAGGCTGTTGAGTTCGGAATTCGGGTAGTCCAAGAGTTCCCTACTATGTGGAGGGAGTTAGAACCTGGAGAGCTTCGGGTTTTAAGAGGTCTATTCTTCCCCCAGAATCTGGTCTTCCAGTATCGAGGTTTTAAAACCGCTCATTTAGCCCCAATCTACAACCTAAAATCGACAAACGCTGACCAATTGAACCATCAGGGGTGCCTACTGGGAATCGAACCCAGATTGCGAGTTCCACAAACTCGAGTGTTAACCGTTACACCATAAGCACCATATTTCGCACCTGCTGTCCCCTATATATAGCAAACTGCGGCACTAAGAGCCAGCAATTACACTTGTTTGCGGCGCTCGCGCAAAGACGAGAAATATGAAGCACCTATAAACAACAAACTAATAGACCCCGCAACCGCGTCAGGTACCGGCTTAAACAAA
Source organism: Candidatus Adlerbacteria bacterium (assembly GCA_026397405.1). Taxonomy (GTDB): domain Bacteria; phylum Patescibacteriota; class Minisyncoccia; order Phycocordibacterales; family SBAW01; genus GWA1-54-10. The sequence continues at coordinate 224,151 of JAPLUW010000001.1, forward strand.
CCTATAAACATGCACAGCGACAGCGCCCCTATCGCCCAGTAGGCACCGTGTTCCAAGTACACCAATGTTGCAAGCGTCTTTTTTTCTACTAACAACACCGTAAACGTTCGAACAAAGTATGCGCCGATGCCAAGCCCCACGACAATAATAAGCAACTCCGATGTTAGCGTAAAAGCACCAACTACGCCGTCGAACGAAAACGCTGCGTCTAACACGTTTAGGTACATAAACAATCCAAACCCCTGTTTTGCAACCTGTGCACCCGACGTACCAAGCATGTCGACCACGCCTTCCATCAATACAAACAACACAATTCCAACAGCGCCTGCGCCAAGTATCACAGCCGCATGCACAGGCGAAAGCCACGCACACAACAACAGCAAAGACAGCGCGACGGCGACTTCAATGGCCTGGACTTTCCCCCACGACACAAGCCTTTGTTCGACAAACCCTATCCAGTGCACCCGCTTTGCTTCGTCAAAAAAATATTTGAGCGCTACCATCGCCAAAAATGCCCCGCCAAGAGCGTGTATAACCGGTGCAGCACCTTCCACCAAACGTGCGTACTCTGCAGGGTTGTTAAACAACAGCATCAGCAGCACGTCAGGCGAAATAGCGGCTGCGAGCGACACAAGCAACACCGGGAAGACAAGCCGAGTCCCCACAACCGCGATAAACATACCCCACGTTAAAAAACGCTTGCGCCATTTTTCGTCCATGCGCATAAGCACACGAGCATTAACGACCGCGTTGTCGAACGACAGCGACACTTCCAGCACCGTCAAAAAAAGCACCAGCGCCAAGGCCTCCATTCCGCCCCACACATAGGTTGCAACGAATGCAACGACCGACACCAGCACCGGTCCGATAAAAAGTTTTAACATACCAACAACTATACTAGAGAAAACAGTGTGCCCAGGAGAGGACTCGAACCTCCAACCCCTTGCGGGGGCTACCACCTCAAGGTAGTGCGTCTACCAATTTCGCCACCTGGGCATAGGTTGCGTGTGTACTATATCGGACAGTTACTATTTTATCAATTAAAAAACCGCCTCGGAATTCCAGGGCGGTTTTTTGTTTTGATGAAAATTACTCTGCTGAAACTTCTTCTGCCTGAGTTTCTAGGGTAGGTTCCTCAGGAGCGACTTCGTTGGCTGATGCCTTTGCCGACGGCTCGATGCGGATAGACTTGCGCATCGCACGCTTAACTTCAGACGCTGCCTTGCGGCGGATAAAGTAAAGTTTTGCGCGGCGGGTACGTGCACGGCGGAGCACTTCGACTTCGTCGATCATCGGCGAGTAAAGTGGGAAGATTTTCTCAACCCCTACACCGCTGGAGACTTTGCGGACAGTAAACATAGCACCCGACTCGGCACCGTGTTTAACCGCGAGTACCAAGCCTTCAAACGCCTGGCGGCGGAGGTTTTTAGTAGTTATTTCTTTTTTGTTAGCAGCCTTGCCTTTTTTAAGTTCGACAATGTTCTGCCACACGCGGACGGTGTCGCCCGAGCGGATACCAAGCGCCGCGCGCGCTTCTTTATTAACAGGGCTTGTTTTAACTGCGGTTTGCATGATGAGAGGACTGTACCACATTGCTACTGGCTGCGCAATTGAGCCTCCGCTGTTACAAATTCTGGAGGCAGAGGCGCGGTAAATGTCATCTCTTCACCCGACGGATGCGTAATAGTTATAGAAAGGGCGTGCAAGGCGAGCCTTTCGAACCCCAAGAGTTTCGGGCGGCCCGGCGCATAGAGGCGGTCGGACAATACCGGGTGCTGAATTGACGAAAAGTGGACACGGATCTGGTGTGTGCGGCCAGTCTTGGGGAAGACTTCAACATAGCTGGCCCGGTCGCCTTCTGTTGCAAGGGTCGTACGTGCTATCACGCGAAATGTTGTGAGGGCTTCGCGCATCTGGCCGTGCGCCTGTTTTGTCGAGCGCGGTCCCATGCCGCCGCGGGCATTACCTATGGGTTTGTCTATCACTCCCCGTTCGTCTTGTATCACTCCGTGTACAAACGCGCGGTACACCTTGCGCACTTCTCGTTCTGCAAACTGCTCTTTTAAAAATGCATGTGCCTCCTGCGTGCGGGCAACAAGCAGCACACCGGATGTTTCGCGGTCGAGCCGGTGCACAAAATGAAAATTGCCGACGCCGTACTTTTGCTCCAACCACGCGTCGAGCGCCGGGTAGTCGTGTTTGCCGTCTGGGTAGACAATAATCCCCGACGGTTTGTCTAGGGCAATAATATCCGCATCTTCGTACAGTATGTATGGCTCTTTAATAGTCATGTTAGCTGGTTATAACTGCCCACACGAGCCAACAGTTAAGTACTGTAATAATACCCGCAACTACGCTCGCAAGTACTGTCACCCACAGCGGGTTTACAAACGTACCCATAATGCGTTTTTGTGAGGTGAAGTAAATAAGGGGAAAGAGTGCAAACGGCAACTGCACACTTAACACGACCTGGCTTAAGATAAGCAGTTGTGTAAGAGAGTTGCCTCCAAACCACACAACAACAAGGAGCGCAGGTATAAGTGCTAAGCCGCGGGTCAGCATGCGCGTAAGCCACGCGGGCAGACGCAGGTCGAGGAACCCTTCCATTATTATCTGTCCTGCGAGCGTCCCGGTGATTGTCGAATTTTGTCCCGACGCAAGTAGGGCCAGTGCAAACAAGACAGCCGCAAGCGTGCCCCCAAGCACCGGGGCAAGCAGCCTGTAGGCACTTTGTAGGTCAGAAACTTCTGTGAGACCGTGGGCATTAAACGCAGCCGCGGCAACAATTAAAATTGCAGCATTTACAAAAAATGCGAGCGACAGTGCAATAGTTGAGTCGAGTGATGTGTAAAATACCGCCTCCTTTTTACCTTCTTCTGTTTCTTGGTAGTTGCGCGTCTGCACGAGCGACGAGTGCAGGTACAAATTGTGCGGCATCACGGTTGCACCAATGATACCAATAGCTACATACAACATCTCTTTGTTAAATATAATGTCTGATGAAGGTATAAAACCCACAAACAATTGTGCAAACGCCGGGTGGGCCCACGCAACGTCTATGGCAAAACACACGCCAATAGTTGCAATAAGTACTATGACAACTGCCTCGAGCCAACGGAAACCAAACCGCTGTAACATGAGCAACAACAACACGTCGGCACCAGTTATAAGCACGCCCCACATAAGTGGGATGTGGAACAAAAGTAACAATGCTATAGCCGAACCAATAACTTCAGCCAAGTCGCACGCAACTATCATCACCTGCGCCATCACCCACAAAAAAATAACTGCGGGTTTTGGAAAATGGTCGCGACACAGCTGTGCCAAGTCGCGCCCGGTTGCGATACCAAGTTTTGCACATAGGTGCTGAAAGAGCACCGCTGCTAAGTTGGAAAGCAAAATAACCGACAGCAGTTTGTATGCAAATGCCGAACCGCCGACCAAGTCGGTTGCCCAGTTCCCTGGGTCCATATAGCCCACTGCTACAAGGTAGCCGGGCCCCGAAAACGCGAGCAACTTCCACAGCCAGTGGCCGCCCGTAGGTACAGAGACAGAACGATGGGATTCTTTCCCGTCGCCTTCTGCCCCGCCCCAGCCTTTTGCTGCAAGTAAATTACGATGTGTCATGACACAAACACCTTTCAAACAGTGGATGTGGGCGATACAGGACTCGAACCTGTGACCTTCTTGGTGTAAACAAGTTGCTCTACCAACTGAGCTAATCGCCCGAACGCTACGCTCCCAAGATACCGCATTATGCCGTCTAAAACAACGCGCTTCTACTTTGTCATCGTAAACGGCCGCGCTGCTGCCCAATCAGTAGTAAACGTAGCTTGTAGTGATGCAATAACCGCAGGGGCAGAAAGTACTAGCCCTAGTTCCCTATTTTTGCTCATCGAGTTGTTGGAAAAATTTTCCGAACCGAGAAATGCGGTCGTGTTGTCGACCATAATCATCTTTGCATGTATGTACAACTTGCCTTTGGTCGATGGAAACGTACGCACACCAACTCCCGCAGCCTGGAGTTCCATAAATGCTTTTTTCCAGTTAGTGGCGTAGGTCATCACAACCTGTACGTGCACGCCGCGTCTTGCAGCTGCCACAAGTGCTGCAGTGATGTCAGCGTCTGCCATTTCTTCGTTATAAATTTTTAACGACGACGTTGCGGAATTAATTAAATAGAGAAGTTCGTCTTCCGAACCAGGGCTCCACACTAAGTCGTCACCCTCTTTCGCGATCGCACCACTTCCCTCCCAGTCCGAATTAAACGCCTCTTCTATTGCGCGCACGTCGGCTGGGTCGGTGTCGTGTACGCCAAAGTCGCGACCAGTCGCGTAATATTTTTGTACCAAGTTAAAGGTCATAATAAATGCCTCGGAGCCGTCGACAATAATAGTTTTTTGGTGCGTCAAGGCAAAGTATGTCGGCGTCCACTTCACGGACACGTTTACTTTTTGCAGCGCAGCGTACGCTCCGTCATTTCCTTTTTCCTTTTTTGCGTAGTACCCGCCGTTTAACATAACGCGCACCGCGACACCACGTGCCTGTGCTGCTGCCAGCGCTTGAACAACGGCCTGGTCGTCGAGTTGATACATCACCAGGTCAATAGACTTCTGCGCGTTTTGTATAAGCGCGAGCACGGGCGCGACTCCTGCCGCAGGTTCGGTAACAAGCGAAAAATATTCAGGCGGCGCAGCCTTAATTTCAACGGGCGAAACAAGTACACCCGCCCCTGTCGCGGCGGTTTGCTTAATAACCCGGTCGTAATGCGCAAAAAAGTCGCCCGACACTGCCGCACCGCCAGCCGAAAGCAGCAACAAAAGCCCGGCAATAAAAAGATATTTTCTATACACTGCTAATAGTATAGACTGACTGCACAGCCCCTGTAGTTAAACGGATATAACCGCGGACTTCTAAGCCGCTGTTCGAGGTTCGATTCCTCGCGGGGGCACAAAATATGTGGGTCACAGAAAAATACTTGTGACCAAAACAACATCTCATTAAAGATATATACTACCTAGTATCCATGGTACGCCATATATTTACTCAAAAGTTTTGGCACCAGCTGTTTGAAGCAGGCGTTTTTTTGAAAGCGCTCAACAGCGTGTGGGAGACAGGTGCAGGAATTTTTTTGCTGTTTTCGACACACCCCATGCTTCGGGATCGATTCGTTTTCTTGACCCAGGAAGAGTTTGTGGGTGGGCGGCACGAATATATCTTCCGTCTTGCAAGCGAACAGCTTAACCATTTGTCTGTCAGTACAAAAAACTTTGTTGGCGTATATCTACTGCTGCACGGCCTGCTCAACATGTTCCTTGCATACAACTTATACAAAAACCGGCTGTGGGCGTACCCTGTTGCTATTGGTATAACCTGCCTCTTTTTGGTGTACCAGCTCTACCGGCTCCTCCACACACATTCCCCTATTCTCTTGTGCGTCACCGCGTTCGATATTTTATTTATTGTACTGACATGGCACGAGTACCGTCATCAACAAAAGAAACAACACCATGCCAACCTTCCATCTTGACCCTCTGCAGATAATTACCACGCTGGGGTACCTTGGTATTTTTTGTATCGTACTTGCCGAGTCAGGTGTACTTATTGGGTTTTTCCTCCCCGGCGACTCGCTACTGCTAACCGCAGGGCTGCTTGCGTCACAGGGCGTGCTTTCGCTGCCCGCGCTACTTCTTATTATTCCTATAGCCGCAATTATGGGCGACAGTGTTGGCTATTCGTTTGGACGTTTTATCGGCCCACGGCTGTTCACTAAAAAAGATTCGTTATTGTTTAACCAAAAACACATCACGCGCTCGCAAGAATTTTATGAACGATACGGAACGCGGGCACTCGTGCTTGCCCGCTTTATGCCGGCAGTACGCACCTTTGTCCCTATTGTTGCCGGGGTGGGCCGTATGCACTACCGAAAGTTCCTTGTCTACAACGCTATTGGAGGTTTCCTCTGGGGCACGGTGTTTACGTTGCTTGGCTACTTTTTAGGCAAAGCAGTTCCAAACATCGAGAACTATATACTCCCTATCGTGGTGGCGGTTGTCTTTATTTCTCTCTTGCCGGTGGTGCACGAGTGGTGGAAGAGTAGAAAGAAAAAATTACTTCACTAAGCTGCCCGGTGCTGCGTCAGTTTCAAAAAGCGAAAGTGGTGCGTCTCCCCCGCCTGTTGCAAGTATCATGCCCTGGCTTTCAAGGCCCATCATCATACGCGGTGCCAAATTTGTAACAAACGGAACCTTCTTCCCTACCAATACAGAAATATCAGAAAAATATGGAGCAATACCCGAAAGCACTTGGCGTTCGCCCATTTCACCAAAGTTAACCTTCAACTTTAAAAGTTTTTCGCTCCCTTCAATAGCTTCCACGCTCAAAATCTCCCCGACGCGGATTTCTATTTTTTTAAAATCATCAATTGAAATTGGTTCCATAGTTTTTTGCGATTATTTTTATTACTCTACATCAGGTCGTTGCTTCATTCGGTCTAAATAATTTTGCAAAATAAGTGCCGCGGCAGAAGAATCTAAGTTTTCCTGGCTTGGGTTTTGCTTCCGTGAGCCGTCGGGCGCAAACTGTCGCGCAGCCGCCATACTGCTCATAAACTCCGGTTCAAACTCTACCAACAATTCTGCATCTTCAAGTTTTTGTTTAAACAGCTCCACATACTTCATCACCGGATTAGGTGTCCCACTGTAGTCGCGCGACTCGCCGAGGATAATTTTCTGCACGCCATTTTCGTGTGCAATATCCAGTACCTCTTTTATTGCATTCTCCCCTGCTTTTACGGTACCCAGCGGAAAGGCCAGAGTTGCCGTTTCGTCTGAAACCGCAACGCCAATGCGTTTGGTTCCGTAATCAATCCCGAGATATTTCATTAGAGGACAGCATAACATATTTGATATAATTGAGTGGTTTAAAGAACACCATGTCTACCCTCTCCACTCTATGTACACAATGCAAAAAATCTTTTCAAAAAAGATACACAAAACAATTATTTTGCAGTGTTGGATGTTCAAATCGCAAACATCTTAACAACAAAAATAATGAGGTCGTTTTGCCCGCTGCGTACTCCCCCGAGTTAGCCGAACTATTCGGTATTTTGCTTGGAGACGGTAGCGTTGAAACATACTTTACAAAAGTGTATCTAAATCGAGTGGTGGACAAACCATACGTCTCATTTGTTTTTAAACTCTGCAAAAGACTTTTTCCAAAAGCATCAGTAACCCGATACGACCGACCAGCAAAAGGGGTGGTCGAGGTCCAGATTTCTTCCAAGGCAGTGTCTGATTATCTCTTTTCAATTGGTTTTAAACCGAAAGAACGCACCGTCCCTGCTTGGATATCTTCCAACGTGCCCTTCACTAAACGCACTCTTCGAGGACTTTTTGATACGGAAGGCTCTGTTTCTTTCAAATTTTATAGAGGTGCGCTTGGAGATACTTTCTATAGGCAACTAACCTGCACTAATTCTAATAAAAATATTTTATCATTTTTGGAAAAGAAACTGACTCTGCTAGGTTTCAAACCGACCAAAAATTCGAGGAAAAATATCTACATAAGTAACCGACTTGATATTAAGAAGTTTTTAGATGATATTGGTAGCAGCAATCCAAAAATTCTACGAAAACTCAGGGCTAAAAACCTAACAGAATTTCGCCAGAAAGTGATTGTGCAGAAAGGCAATATATAACGGAGAGGTGGCAGAGTGGTCTATCGCACCGCACTTGAAATGCGGCGTACCGCAAGGTACCGTGAGTTCGAATCTCACCCTCTCCGCAAAATGAAAAACAGGTGCTTCTGCACCTGTTTTTTTATTTCTGTGGAATGAAGATGGAGAGATTCGAAAGACGGAAAAAATTTGTTCGGGGAACGAATTTTTGAGTCGGGGTCGAGGATGCCAGGCTTTTTCAAACATGCGAAGAAAAAGCCGGCAGACCGTGACCGAATCTCACCTCCTCCGCCAGGCACAGATTCTGGTTCTTTACGCGAAACTTCAAACAGAGGAGGTCTCATGAGTCTCTCTAATATGTTTCGAAAATATCGGGGTTTGATTGATGGGATTGTAGGAGTAGGTTTTATATGCGCCATGGTCCTCTTCTTTTTCATAGTGGGGACCGTAAAGTAGCGCGGACCGGCTACACATCAGCCGGTTTTTCTTTTGTAATTACCTCCCACCTAAACCGTCATCATGTATGTTGCCCTTATTCGGCAACGGTTTACTGGCCTAAACAATACATATGAAAAAAATAAATTACTACCTCGCAACAAGCACCGTGGCACTTGCACTTATTGCAGTAGCGGCTCCTGCACTTGCCAGCGCAAATGAAGGTTCTAAACATGCATCAGTACAAACTGGAGCACGTGCCTCTCTCCACATTGGGGGCGATAAAGACAAAAATCATGACACTGATAAAAAAACACGCCGCGCAGAAGGTACAAAAAACTTCCTCGCAGCAATAGGTGCTGCCGGCGCAGGTGTTGTGACATCGGTCAACGGTTCAACCGTCACACTCAAGTCGTTCGGCACAAAAGCAACAACTACTGTCACAACTAACGCCTCGACTGTGTACAAAGTAAACGGCCAAGCAACAACCTCAGCCGCAGTGGCTGCCGGTTCGCACGTAATTGTTACTGGTACGACAAATGCTGACACCAGCATTACCGCGTCCATCATAAGCATCTTCACTGGTTGGTTTGGATTCTTCAAACACCTCTTCCGCTAACCAACAGTGGAGTAAAGCAACCGGCCCCCGCATCCATACATGCGGGGGCTTTTGCTATGTGCCCTATACTGGGCAGATGCAACTCGGGCAAAACAAAAAAATTATATCTGTGGCAACCCTAGTACTGCTGTGTATGGGAGTAGCCGTGGTTCTGTGGCTGCGGACACATCCCGCAACACCCACAGGCGATACTACTCAAATCGCATACTGGAAGGGGCGTATTGAAATAGAAGGCGCAGGGAAAGCGTACGCTGGCTTAGCATGCAGTTTAAAAAACAAAACGGGAGTACAAGGGCATACAGAGGCGCACTACTTTGGCGCAGCACTGTATCAAGAAGTTGGGTTGGCCGGTGCGTTTACATGCGACGACCGGTTTCAATATGGCTGCCTGCACGAACTGCTCGGGCGTGCACTGCATGCACAAGGTGTGTCTGTACTGCCAGCATTGCACGCCTTGTGTGTACAGTCGGAAGCGGCGGACCCATATTCGCTATGCGAACATGGTATTGGCCACGGCCTACTTTCATATGTTGGATACGATGCACAGGCACTCACCCGCGCTCTTTCATTATGCAAAAATTCTTCAACACCGGCTGCTGCGGGCAAATGCGAAGCAGGTGTATTTATGGAATATTTTGATCAGACAATGCTGGGCGCAGACACTCCCCCATTCAAAATATCTAAAGACAGTCCATTTGCCCCTTGCAGTGGGTTTTCGGCATCCGAACACGCGCAGTGTGTCAGTTTTATGCCACGAGTCTGGAGGAAAAATTTCTGGCCCACCTCTGCCACAAGCACTGCGGCAGTAACCGCAACAGGCCGCTACTGCGAGTCGTTGCCTGAACATTTTTTACAAATTTCCTGCTTTGCAGGTATTGGAAATGAAATATACATACATGCACAAGGAAATACTGCCATTGCAGATGCACTGTGTTCACAGTACAGCAACGAACAGTCTTTGGTTGCCTCATGCATACAAGAAGTGGCACACCTTGCGGCCATAGACACAAGTTCTACTCACCCAGATGCATGCACACCCTAGATATTACCCAAACGTAAACGTATATGCGTCCAGCCCCGGTGAGGAAACTTTAATTTCTATAACGTGCTCTGCCTGTGTTGCGCCTTCAACTAATTTATAGAGCCTCGACTCTTGTACATGCACCTGTCCTTGCACATCGACGTCAGCACCTTTGTTTGCAGTAATTATTTTGCCGTCTACATATATAGTTAGCGTCACGTCCTTTGCAGCACTTGCAACCAAATACACATCTTTTGCACTGTAGTGGTACGTGATAGTTGCATGTGCAGATATGTTTTCTGCATACTCGCTTCCAAAATTCCACATACCGCCCAGGTACAGCGTGTTTGGTGCAGCATTAGCTAGAGCGGGTGCCACAAGAGTCTGTGTACCTTGTGTTTGCTGCGCGCCGTTTCCTAAATATTGGTTCCGCGCAAATCCAAAATATGTTTCTGGGCTCGCAGTTTGTATCGTGCTCGTGACGTCGACAAATCCAGTCGGAATTGGTGCCACTAACCCGAGTGTTTGGTTGCGTTCTGCAAGTAGTTTTTGAATAGCACTTTCAGTTTCTTCATAGTTTCCCTCCCCAATAGAGTGTTCGCGCACCAAACCGTCGGTGTCGATAAGATATTCTGCTGGCCAATATTGGTTGTGGTACGCACCCCACGTGTATAAGTTACTATCCAAAATAACTGGGTAGGTAATACCAAATTTCTGTACTGCCGCTTGCACATTGGCGAGCACTTTTTCAAATGCAAATTCTGGAGCGTGCACACCAACAATGGTAAACCCGTAGTTTTTATACTTCTGGTACCACGCTTCCAGATATGGAATAGTGCGCATGCAGTTGATGCAGCTGTATGTCCAAAAATCCACAAGTACAACCCTGTGTTGCTGGTTAATAAGTGTGTCGAGTGTGGTTGTTGCCGGCGTATTTATATATCCGTCGGGCGATACAAACTCATTCGCCTTGGAGTACAACACACTGTTGGCCGCAAAGTTTGCCGAATGTGCACCTACTGCAACAGGCACGCCAGAAGGGCCCGGACCCGCCTTCCCGCTTTCCAAATACCAGATGATCGCTGCAATAAGTACAAGAACCACGACAAGTGTAGTAGTGCGTTTTGTTGTGGCGTTCATACTGTTATTTCAAAAAGAAGTTATTAATAACATCTAAGTTACCTAATAGTGAAAGGTCGTTTGTAAACACGAGTATGCCAAGGAGCACGAGTAGTACCCCAAACACACGATTAACCCACACAAACGCGCTGCCTACCCGCGCTATAGCTGCTGTTGCTCCGGCAGTAAACGCCCCCACTAGTAAAAATGGCGCCCCTAAACCAAGCGCATATGCAAACAACAAAAAGAACGCCGACAGAGGCGCAGACGCCGCAAGTCCTAAAATACTCCCTAGCACGGCACCCGCGCACGGCGTCCAACCCACCGCAAATGCCATGCCAAATACAAACGACGTTAAAAAACGTGAGCTAAATTTTTTCTTAACCGCAAACGTGTGATTGCTTTCAAGGTATCCAATTTTAATAAGCCCAACTACATAGAGCCCGAAGAAAATAATAACCGCGCCGCCTGCGCGCGAAAGCCACATCTGCACGCCAGGAGCAACCTCTGCGAGTACGGTCTGCAACAAAATACCGAGCAATGCAAAAATAGTGGAAAAACCTAATACAAAAAATACTGCATTTATAAAAATATCGCGACGCTTGGTCAAAGACTGGACATCACTTGAGCCTGCCAAATAGGCTAAAAAGCCAGGGATAATCGGCAATACACACGGTGAGAGAAAACTAACCAGCCCGGCAACAAACGCGGTACCGAGATAGAGAATATTCATTCCCCTATTCTACCCCACACCGTCACGCCTTTTTACCCAGCTACCAATTTGTACCCTACCCCGCGCACTGTTTCAAAATAGGTGTTGCCATGTTTGGAGGTCAATTTCTTACGGAGGTTTTTCATATGTACGTCGAGCACGTTGCTCCAGGACAGTAAGTTAAAGTCCCATACATGGTCAAATAATTTTTCGCGCGTGAGCACGACGTTTGGTTCACGCATAAAACATTCGAGCAGTGAGAATTCTTTAAGAGTTACGTTAACTTCTTTTCCTTCCACACGGACCGTGCGTGTTGCATTGTCCATTTCAATACTCCCAGCAGTAAGTACCACCTGCTGTGACACTTTGGGCCGCCGTAGTACCGAGTTGATGCGTGCCACGAGCTCTTCAAACGAAAAAGGTTTGACCACGTAGTCGTCCGCGCCTTTGTTTAGTAAGTCGACCTTGTGCTCTGTATCATTTTGTCCGGTCAAAATAATTATTGGTGTTGTGACACCCTCTTTGCGAACTTCTTGTAAGATAGTTGCCCCATCAAGCCCCGGCATCACTAAGTCCAGGAGGACAACGTCATATTCATTGCGGTAGAGCAATATGCGCGAGCGCGCTTTTTCGGGGTCTGCGAGCCAGTCGACAGCATAGCCGCGCATTTCTAGACCTTTTTTTAGCGCCCCGGCCAACTTTTCCTCATCTTCAACAACAAGCAAGTGCATATGTGTGAAGACGACAGGTTCACTAACCTCTTACAGAGTAAGTGTATTTAAATTAATCATCTCTACAGAATTTGACGGGTGTATACTTGTGACATGCCCGACGAGCACAATATTACGTGGCACGTACTTACTCACGAACATAAAGTCCATACCGCCGACTGGTACTGGGCGCTTGGGTTGCTGACACTCCTTGGTGCTGGGCTTTCAATTTATTTCGGCAATATTTTGCTCGCACTTATTTTAATTATCGGCGCGGGGTCTATCATGACGCTCAAAATTCGTGGGCCACGCGAGCACCAGGTCCGTGTCGACTCACGCGGCATCGCACTCGACGGCACATTGTATGTATGGAAAACAGTTGACTCTTTTTGGGTCAATACAAATACAGAACGCGGCGGCCCGTGCATTTACCTGACAACAAAGTCAATTTTGGCCCCACGCATTACCGTACCACTCGACAACCTCGCACATGCCGAACAAGTCCGTGTGTATTGCAAACGTTTTGCCCGCGAAGAAGAGCAGTGGCCCCACTTTGGCGAACATATCGCAGAAATATTGGGGCTATAGTCTGCCTTTACTAAATAAGGTTTTTATCTTAGTCTGTGGGAACGCTCCCGTCGTTCAATGGATAGGACGTATCCTTGCGGAGGATATGATGTAGGTTCGATTCCTACCGGGAGCACAAAGTAAGAAAATAAGTAGAATGGGATTGTACGCTCCCGTAGTCTAATGGATAGAATACCTCCCTCCGAAGGAGGTGATGCAGGTTCGATTCCTGCCGGGAGCACAAAAATATTACGCGGTTTGTAGCTTCCGCTCCTCCTCATCAACCAGCGCGAGCAAACGTGCTTTTTCGGTAGCAGTTATATTCCCCCGCTGCTTGGCGGTTTTTAAAATTGTGTCCATTGCCTCGTGCACGTCGGGTGAAAAAGGACTTTCGTTTAACATGCTTGCTACCGCTTCAACAGTCATATAAATTATTCTTCTACCTCTTCGAGCATAGTAATAGCCTCACGCATTTTTTGAATATGCTCCTGTGTTATTTGAGGTTCTTGTTCCATATATAGGAAAGTATACCCTATGTCAGGCAGAGCTAGCAAAAAAGCCGCCCTTTTTGGGACGGCTTTTTCTTTTTCTCTAAAAACTACTTTGTGGAGAGGGTCTTTGCGACCTTTGCCTTGCGGCGAGCAGCAGTATTCTTTTTTATAATGCCGCGTTTGAGTGCTTTGTCGATTGCCTGGTAGGCAGCAGCAACCGCTTTTATATCGCCCTTTTCTGCTCCACGGACATTCTTCATAGCCGTGCGCATAGCAGTTTTGCGGGTCTGGTTCATTGCGTTTTTACGCAACGACTGGCGGTGTGCCTTTTTAGCTCCTTTGGTGATTGCCATAGACACTACACTACGCAATAACTGGCAAAAACACAAGCCCCCACCGCGATTTCGCTCGTGGGGGTCCGCTAGAGTATGATAGAGGAATGATAGGCAAGCTGACAGGTACCTTGAGCGGAAATGGCGCAGACGGCATGGTACTTGTTGAAGTCGGTGGTGTCGGCTACTGTGTCCGCACCCCTCTTTTGTCGCTTGATGTCCTTAAAAACAGCGGTTCAGTGGTGTCGCTTTTTATACACACAACAGTGCGTGAAGACGCACTCGACCTGTATGGCTTCCCCACCGAAGAAGAGCTTGGGTTTTTTAAACAACTCATGAGCGTGTCGGGTATTGGCCCAAAAACAGCTCTAGGGATTTTAAATGTTGCCGACGTTGCGTCTTTGAAGCGTGCTATTGCCGCGGGCGATGCAGGGCAATTAACAAAAGTCTTCGGTATCGGCAAAAAAAGCGCCGAGCGTTTAGTTGTAGAGCTTCGCGACAAACTCACCGCCGAAGCGACACTCCGCGGCCTACCTGCACATACGGCGGGCGGCGACGGCGAAGTCATCGAAGCCTTAATGGCACTGGGCTACCGCGCCGACGAAAGCCGCAAAATACTCAAAGAAATTCCCGAAGACATCGCGGGCACAAGTGGGCGGCTTGCCGCAGCACTTAAATATCTCGGGACTTCTGCAAAAGCACTGTAATAAAAACCTATGCGTAAATATATCCCAAAAAAAGTACTCGACCTCTACCACCTTTTGTTTGCATACGGTGGCGCATTTCTGTATCGCTTCCCATCTAAAAAACTTTTTGTTGTAGGTGTGACAGGTACCAAAGGCAAGTCAACAACGTCCGAACTTATTCGCACGGTACTAGCCGGGGCTGGGCATAAAGTCGCACTTGCATCAACCATCCAATTTAAAATCGGTACTGAAAGCGAACCGAACTTGTTTAAGATGACCATGCCCGGCCGCGCGTACTTGCAAAAGTTTTTGCGTAAGGCAGTCGACGCCGGCTGCACACACGCGGTTATAGAGATGACATCCGAAGGTGCAAAGCAATTCCGCCACAAAGGAATTGAACTCGACGCACTTGTCTTTACCAACCTCGCCCCCGAACATATTGAGTCACACGGAAGTTTGGAAGCATATGCAGCGGCAAAACTCTCGCTTGCGAAGCACTTGGAAGAGTCTCCTAAACGCCCGCGCTACATTGTGGCAAACGCAGACGATGCGTACGGCAAACAATTTTTAGCAGCAAAAGTGGAAGTCCGTGCGCCGTTTTCGCTCCGCGATGCCGAACCCTACACCGCCGACGACACGAGTGTACGGTTTATGTTTAAAAAAGGTCAGTTGTTTAGCGTGCCCCTACCAGGGCTGTTTAGCCTCAAAAATATTTTAGCGACCATAACGCTAGGCGATGCTATAGGTATCCGCCACGACGTAATGCGCAAAACGCTCGAGCACATTCCCCCGGTTGCCGGGCGTGCCGAACCTGTGGAGAGTGGCCAGGACTTCTCTGTCATTGTCGACTACGCGCACACGCCGGACTCACTTCGTGCACTGTTTGAAACATACAAAGGTAAAAATTTAATTTGTGTAATGGGTTCAACCGGCGGCGGCCGCGACCAGTGGAAGCGCCCACTTATGGGGACAATTGCCGACGAGCTATGTTCGCATATCTTCTTAACTAACGAAGATCCGTACGACGAAGATCCTAAAAAAATTATTGCCGATATTGCCGCAGGTTTTACCGTGCACAAACCAGAAATTATTCTTGACCGCCGCACTGCAATTGCCGCGGCACTGCGCCGTGCTAAAAAAGGTTCGGTAGTAGCAATTACCGGCAAAGGCACCGACCCCTACATTATGGGCGCACGTGGTTCAAAACTAGTATGGAGCGACAAACGCGTTGCAGAAGAAGAGCTGGACAAGCTCCTTGGCGCCACGAGCTAAACAGCAGTATCATATAGCTCTATGGCTGATGAACCAAAACCAGAAGGAGGGATTCCTTCAACTGTAGTATTTATTGTAGGACTGTTAGCTGTTCTCGGGGCACTCTGGTGGGTGCAAGGCGGCCCAAACCGGCCACAGCCAGGGGCAGACACTACAAACACACCACCATCCGACTACACTAATGTCGACGCAAACGCACAAGTAGACTCGCAGTACTAGTATGCTCAACCCTTTCCCTCAACTACTGTTCCTTGGGTTTTTTGTACCTACATTGTTGCGCCTTGCTGTTGCTATTGCACTTGGCTACAGCGCGTACCAGATTTTGAAACATCGGGACGTTATTTCAAACATGTCACTTCCCATACTCGGCAAGCCACATGTGGCACTCGTATGGGTTTCGACATCAGCCACAGCACTTGTCGCGGCTGCATTACTTTTTGGATACGGTACACAATATGCGGCAGTCCTTGGTGCTGTTATCTCACTCAAATATTCGTTCATCCCAAGTCGCTTGCACGCTTTGTCCCCTCTCTCACGCTCTGCATACCTACTTATGTTTGTAATATCTCTTTCCCTTTTGATAAGTGGGGCTGGTGCGTTTGCGATGGACTTGCCGCTATAGGATGGCGGGTACAAAAAAGCTCCACCTCGAAAAGGTCCTCGGATCTCCTGCCCCCGGCAGGCCAGACCATTTTCTCACTGGCCTTTTTTGTACCCTAGTGCTTCACAACATCCGGAGCGTGCATAACGTTGGTTCTATATTTCGCACGGCGGATGCCGCCGGCGTTACAAAAATTATCTTGGTCGGATACACCCCTACTCCTCTCGACCGTTTTGGCCGAGCGCGTAAAGACTTTGCAAAAGTGTCGCTTGGAGCAGAAAACACTGTAGTCTGGGAGCAGGTAGAGACATTTGCAGAGGCGGTAACAAAAGTAAAAGAAGCAGGTTGTACAGTTGTTGCCCTAGAGCAAGACGCAGCCTCTGTCCCCCTGTTTGAATATAAAACACCCACAAAAAATATTGCTTTGGTATTGGGGAGTGAAGTAGAGGGTATTTTAAAAAGCGAACTGGCTCTGTGCGATGCAGTGGTCGAGATCCCCATGCACGGTACAAAAGAGTCGTTAAATGTCTCTGTTGCTGCGGGTATTGCGCTGTTTTCACTACTAAAATAAAAATACGCCGGAGAGGCCATCTCTAACTTAATAGAAGACGACCTCTCCGGCTTATGACATCTTCGACATAGAAGAATTTGTTTATGTGTACACTTTTTGTAACTCTACAAGTATAGAAAAGTCACCGTGAAGAAACGTTGAAGGGCGGCGTTGGTTTTCACCAAACGCCGCCCTTGTGAACTACTTGTGACTCCTCCTGAGGATAAAGCCCAAGGTCGCGAGAATCACCGCGACACAGAGGAAGGCAGTGCCTCCAACTGCCCCGAAGACAACCCCCACGAAGATCACGATGATCTTCGCTTGCCAGGGCAACCCGCCGAACCAGCGGATGAAGCCCTTCATCATGCTGAGGCAGAGTAACTCAAAAGCCTTTTTCATCTTTTTTCCCCAAGAAAATATATGGTGTACGTTCTCTTATATTATATACTATTTGGGAGTGTTTGTCAAGGGATTAAAAAGGTTGAGAAATAAAGAGACTTTATGCTACAGTGCGTGCAATGCGCCCATAGCTCAGTTGGTAGAGCGGCTCCCTTTTAAGGAGATGGTCCTTGGTTCGAATCCAAGTGGGCGCACAAAAGACAGAAACACCTCCCCTACGGGAGGTTTTTCTGTCTTTTGTGCGAGGCAGAGCGTTGCTGTGCAATTGCACAGCCGCGAGCTGGGGTCGAGAAAATTCTGAGCGACGGCGAAGAATTATTCGTGACCACAAAAATCTATAGCGTGAGCACAAACTGCTCGAGCAGCAGTTCCAAGTCCCCTGCTCCGCGGTGCGAGTCGTGGTACAAAGTTACGATTTCGCGAGAAAGCGCCGCATCTTTCATGTTCCGCGCTTTCCATGCCAAGAGGCCGGCAATTGCTTCGGGTTTTTCTCCGGCGCGGAGCGACTTTGCAACGCCGAGCCATAACTTTTTTTTATCGCGGTTCCCGAGCGCTGCAGCAACTCCAAACTGGTCAAACTTCCATTCAGCTGCTTTCTTTTTTTCTTGGACTTCGGCTTTCACTCCAGCTTTTGCCAGTGCATCGCTTGGTTTTTTAAGCAGTTTCTCTTCTTCAAAAATAAATGTATGTGGCGAAAGGACAAGACCCTTTGCGAGCGAAATAAATTCATCTCCCCGCTCGCCACTAAGCGCGCCGGTTAGTACGAATGTTTGCGTGTCACCAAGGAGTGACGCAGTCGAGGCAAGCGTGCCAAGCTCCTCTGCAGTTATGTCTTCCCACCGCAGCTCTTCTGCACCCACCCCTACTCCAGCACTTTTCCCTACAACAACGCGCATCATATTTTTAATTCCTTCATCTCGCCCCAGTTAGTTCCCACCTTACCTTCCGCAGTAAACGGGATGCCGTGCGCGTCTTTCGCGTCTACCACCTGCTCCATTAGTTTCTTTATATGTGCGGCGGCACCTTGTACAGCGTCTTTTTTAATTTCAAACACCAACTCGTCATGCACCTGCAACAACATATGTACGCCTTCTGCTGTTTTCCCCTCGGCGAGCCATTGCCCTATATGGACCATTGCAAGCTTGAGCATGTCGGCCGCACTACCCTGGAACGGTGCATTTACCGCAGCACGCTCCGCTGCAGCACGCACAAAAGGAATAGACGATTTAATTCCTTCCACGTAGCGTTTGCGACCAAAAAAAGTTTCGGTGTAGCCCACTCGTGTGGCATCTCCTTTTATTTCATCTAAGTAGGCGGCCAAACGTGGGAACGCTTCAAAGTATTGGTTATAAAATTCCTGCGCTTCGCTACGTGTCGTACCCAAAGACTCGCGCAGCGCATTTACACCCATACCGTAGAGGATGCCGAAGTTAATAACCTTCGCACGGCGACGCTGCTCGTATGAAACATCTTCCGGCTGCACGTGGAACACGCGTGTCGCAACTTCTGTATGGACATCGCGACCATTTTTAAAAATATCTATAAGCGACTCGTCTTTTGAAAGGAGCGCCGCAATGCGCAGTTCAATTTGCGAATAGTCGAACGACACCAACTCCATCCCCTCGCTTGCAACAAACGCGTGGCGTATTGCCCGGCCAAGTTCTGTTTTAATAGGAATGTTTTGGAGGTTCGGGTTTTTAGACGCCATGCGCCCGGTTGATGCACCAATTTGTACATACGACGTATGCAAACGGTCGCCACTGTCGAGCAGTTGCGGAATGGTGTCTATGTAGGTCGAAAGCAGTTTTTGCAATTCGCGATGATGCAAAATGTCGCCGACAATCGGGTGCAGGTCGCGCATTTTCTCCAACTCCGACTCACGTGTGGAACGCTGTCCCCCTGCTGTCTTTTTTTGGTTTTTTACCGCAAGCCCAAGCGTGTCAAACAATATGTCGCCCAACTGTTTGGGCGAATTGATATTAAACTCCTGCCCTGCTGCTGCGAAAATGCGCTTTGCAATTAAGTTAAGTTCGGTGTGATATTTCTTTGAAAGATCTTGTAGAAACTTCCTGTCTACCAACACGCCGCGCGCTTCCATCGTGCGTAGCACGGGCGAAAGCGGGAGTTCCATTTTTTCGTATATAAACTCTAACTTTTCTTTTTTGATTTCTGCCAAAATATTGGCTCCGGCTTCAGCAAATTTCTCTGCCCGTCCCACACGATACATGTCGTCTAAAGTTGGCTCTGTAATTGTTGGGTCAAGTACCGACACTGCCAATGCTATTTTTGCAAATTCATCTTTTGGCACATCTTCGACAGGAGCCATATCTGCAAACATATCAACCTGCCCAGAAACGGAGAGTAAATTGTCCTGAGAAAAAGTCTGGCCGTGCGTAGCAAGGAGATCCGAGGACTTTTTCGAAGGAGCTATTTGCTCGGAGCCCCCAGCATTAAATAGCTTATTCACTCGCGGCAACAACGAGCGGAAATCAAACTCTGCAAACATTGCCAGTACTTTTTCGCGTGAGATACTCTCCTGCCATTCGTGTTCGGGCATTACAAAATTGATAGGCGCATCGAGGCGAATTTGCGCCAACCCTTTTGAAAATAGCGCGTCTTCCTCCCCTCCCTTCAACTTCTCCATCATGCCATCTTTTATCCCCGCTTCTACCAGTTTCTCTGGATTCTTTTTTAGCGTCTTATATATGTTCTCGACACTACCAAATTGCGAAATTAAAATGCCTGCAGTTTTTTCGCCAATGCCTTTAACACCTGGAATGTTGTCCGACGGGTCGCCACGCAAACCTTTGTAGTCAGGGATTAATTCCGGCCCAAATTGGAACCTCTCAAACACTGCTGCTTCGTTATACAAAATTGTATCGGCTATGCCCTTTTTAAACGTAAACACACGCACGCGGTCGTCATCAACTAATTGCAGCATGTCCATGTCACCCGAGGCAATAACCAGGTCGACCTTGGTCTTTTTCATCTCTTCTGCAACCGTACCTATAACATCATCGGCTTCGAAGCCTTCACACTCATACAAAGGGATCCCAAAAGCCGCCAACACATCGCGGCTACGTATTATTTGCGCTACCAGCGCGTCGTCGGTTTCTTTCCGCTGTGCTTTATATTTTTCATACGCCAAGTGGCGGTGTGTGGGGCCCGGCAGGTCGAAGGCTGCAACGACATAGTCGGGCTTTAAATCTGTAGCAATTTTTAAGAGCATCGACACCAACCCATACAGAGCGCCTGTAGGCTCGCCTTTTTTGGATACAAAGTCGGGCAGCGCGTGGTACCCGCGATGCAAGATCGCATGGGTGTCGAGTATAACAAGCCGCTTTTTTTCCTTCATGCTACTTCAATATACCGCTCTTCCTCACTTGCGCCATCAGCGGAAAAATTTAACACAATGTCGGGCATGGGGAGCTGCCCTTCGACACGCTCGGGCCATTCAATAACGACCAGTGCTTCTTTGTCGGAAAGAAACTGCTCGGGCAGGAGTGCACTAAATTGCTCGGGCGCATCCAGCCGGTATGCGTCTATGTGCACTAATTTTTTAAAACGACCGAATGAGATTGGATACGACTTCATTAACACATACGTTGGGCTCTGCACTACTTCCACGACGCCTACTGCACAAGCAAGTTCTTGCGTAAATGTTGTCTTGCCTGCACCCAAGTTCCCGCGCAGTGCAATAACAGCCGCACGCTCCCCCACCACGGGGATGCGTTGCAACACTTCCTGCACAAAGTTGGGCAATTCTTCTTTCTGTACTTTCATACGGGCAGTCTAGCAAATTTCTAGAGAAATGCGTTGTATGATGTATATATGACTGTAGTCTTTGGAGATGATGAACAAGAAAAGCACGTCGACTTCCTCAAACGCCGCGAGGAAGAAGAGTTGTCGCAAATGTTGTCACACAAATATGGCGTCGACTATATCGACCTTTCACTTGTTGCAGTTAACAGCGATGCACTGCGCCTAATACCCGACGCTGTAGCGCGCGCTGCAGAAATGGCAGCGTTCGGGCTTGTCGGCAAGCGCATAAGTCTTGCCGTGCGCGCCCCGCTTAACCCAAAAGTGCAGGAAGAAGTTAAGCGGCTTACAGAAGCTGGTTACACACCAGTACTTTTTATGGCATCGAAGGAAAGTTTAAAGCGTGCTTACGACCACTACTCGGAACTCTCCTACGCAACCGAGTCAAAAGCTGGTGTGTTTAATCTTTCCAATACTGAACTTGAAGAAATTCTTGTAAAAGTAAAAAGCCTCGCAGACATCGGTGCACTTATAGACGAAGCAGTTAAGTCCATGAAGCACACATACCGCATTACCCGCATATTGGAAGTTATTTTGGCAGGAGGCCTTTCAACTGGTGCGTCCGACATCCACTTTGAGCCAGAAGAAGCTGCTGTGCGCTTGCGCTACCGCCTAGACGGTGTGCTTATCGACGTACTGACGTTTGACCACGAAACATATCGCTTGGTGTTGTCTCGCCTCAAACTCCTTTCGGGTTTGAAATTAAATATTGTTGCCGACGCGCAAGACGGGCGTTTTAGTATCAAAGTAAAAGGCGACGAAATAGAATTGCGCACCTCTATTTTGCCTGGCAACTATGCCGAGACGATGGTCTTGCGTATTTTGAACCCAAAGTCTATTGCCGTACCCCTGGAAGAACTCGGTATCGAACCAAAGCTGCTCGAGAAAATTGCAAAAGAAATTGCAAAACCAAACGGTATGATTTTGACAACCGGCCCCACCGGTAGCGGTAAGACAACAACGCTCTACGCGTTTATGCGTAAGGTCAACAGCACCGAAACAAAAATAATTACTATTGAAGACCCAGTCGAATATCACCTAAACGGCATCGTGCAAACGCAGGTCGACAAAAAAAACTACACCTTTGCTGCGGGTTTGCGTTCTGCTTTGCGGCAGGACCCTGACATTATTATGGTCGGCGAAATCCGCGACGCTGAAGTGGCAGAAGTTGCGATTAACGCAGCGCTCACGGGCCACTTGGTGTTTTCAACTCTGCACACCAACGACGCAGCGGGTTCGTTCCCCCGCCTTATAGACCTCGGCGTCAGCGAAAAAGTCTTGAGCTCTGCGGTGAGTGTTGCGATGGCACAGCGCTTGTTGCGCAAACTCTGTACTGCGTGCAAAACAACCCGCCCAGCAAATACTGAAGAGGCCGCGACGTTAAAAAAATATCTAGATAGTATTGTCGACAAGTCACTGGTGCCCGAAAATACGTCGCAAATATCTGTGGCAAACGAAGCAGGGTGCGAACAATGTCACGGCCGTGGATACAAAGGCCGCATTGGCATTTATGAAGCTATTTTTATGGACCGCGCTGTTGAAGAAATTTTACGCAGTAAACCGAGTGAGCGCGAGATAGCAACCACCTCTCGCTCGCAAGGTGTCCCAACAATGCAAGAAGACGGTATTTTAAAATGTTTGCGTGGTATCACTAGTTTGGAAGAGCTGCGACGCGTCGTTGATTTGGACGCTGTATAAAAAGCACAAAAAACCGCACGGTCAACGTTGCGGGAACTCGGGGTAGGAGTACAGTAGAGACAGGCCCGCCTGCCGGCGGGCAGGTTCTCGAAGTGTGTCGAGAGCGCGTACCTCTAAGCAATAATCTTTTTTGACCAGCAAAAAAGCGGAGGACCAGTTCTGAGGATAATCCCCGCATTCCACCGTTAAGTGGGTGCCGAAACGTCCTTGTAATGGCTCCAAAACCCTTGCAGGCTCATTGCTTAGAGATATGCACGCTCGAAAGTCGTTTTCCGAATGAGGTAATAAAAAACTCGCGCCATGCGAGATCTGAAACAAGGTTAGCATAGTATCGATTTTATGTCAAGTACCTCTGAGGAAGAAAAATTTATACCAAGGAACGATACCTTTCTTGACCAAACCTTGCGGCCATCGTCGTTTGACGAATATATTGGGCAAGACACTGTTAAAAGCAATTTACATATTTTACTTTCTGCAGCAAAAGAGCGCGGCAACCCTCCCGAACACATTCTTTTTTATGGGCCGCCGGGTTTAGGTAAAACAACACTCGCCCACTTAATTGCAAAAGAACTGGGCGGCAACTTACGCTCTACGTCCGGCCCCGCAATTGAACGTGTCGGCGACTTGGCCGCATTGCTCACTAACCTTGTCCCTGGCGACGTGCTGTTTATCGACGAAATCCATCGTCTCTCGCGCACTATCGAGGAAGTACTCTACCCTGCTATGGAGTCGGGTGCACTTAATATAATCATCGGCAAAGGCCCCTCTGCTCGTACGCTTGAGTTGCCGCTACCGCCGTTTACACTTATCGCTGCCACAACCCGCGTTGCCGACCTTTCGGCCCCACTGCGTTCGCGTTTTTCTGGGGGCGTATTTCGACTCGAATTTTATTCGGAAGACAATATTGCCGACATCGTACGGCGCTCGGCGGGCATTTTAGGTGTTGATATTGAAGAAGGGGGCGTGCGTGAAATCGCCAAACGCAGCCGCGCGACACCACGCACTGCAAACTACCTGCTTAAACGCGCGCGCGACTTTGCACAACTTAAACGCCTTCCCCTTTCAGAAACCATAGTTGCCGACGCGCTAGGTCTTTTGGAAGTAGACGCGCTAGGTCTCACACCTATAGACCGCAAACTTCTTATTGCATTAATTGAGCGTTTTAACGGCGGCCCTGCAGGCGTTGCAGCACTTGGCGCGGCGCTGTCAGAAGAGCCTACGACAATTTCTGAAGTACACGAACCGTTTCTTTTACAACTTGGGCTTATTGAACGCACACCACGCGGCCGCGTTGCAACTGCCGCTGCCTATGCACACGTGGGCCGTACACCACCTGCAAACTTGAACGAGAAATTATTGTAATATTGTCTGCATATGTCAGGACACAGCAAGTGGGCGAAATTAAAACACACCAAAGGAAAAACCGATACACAAAAATCGAAGCTTTTTAGTAAGTTGGTTAAAATTATTGGAGGCGAACTTAAAAAAGCGAAAGGCGACAAAACAGCTCCAGGTGTACGCCAAGCAGTCGAAAAAGCAAAAGCTGCAAACATGCCTGCGAACAACATCGAGCGCGCACTAAGTAAATCGGACGGAAAAGAACTTGAACAGGTTGTATACGAAGCCTATGGTCCAGGCGGCTGTGCACTTATTATCGAAGGCTACACTGACTCGCGTAACCGCACCTCGCAGGAATTGAAACATCTCCTGAGCCTGCATGGCGGAAGTATCGCGACACCCGGTGCCGCACTATGGGCTTTCCAAAAAAATGCTGCGGGCAACCTTGAACCTCTTTCTGCTATCGAACTTTCGGACGAGGACTCACAAAAAATGGCCGACCTCTCCGACGCACTTGAAGAACACGACGACGTGAGTGAGGTTTACTCAAATGCAGCCTAATAAAAATCGAGTGCTTGCGTTTGACCCCGGCTTTGAGAGGCTCGGGGTTGCCGTAGTTGAAAAAGTCCAAGGTAAAGAACAGCTGATACATTCCGACTGCATACGTACCTCTGCTTCCCTGCCGTTTGCAGAACGTCTATTGATACTAGGCCGCGCAGTAGAAGAACTCATCGCACAGTGGGGTCCGAGTTGCGCCGCACTTGAGAATGTTTTTTTTGAAAAGAACGCAAAAACCGCGATGGACGTTGCGGCTGTGCGCGGCATGCTGCTCTACCTTGCTGCCGAGGCCGGGCTTGTGGTGTACGAATACACGCCACTACAAGTAAAGGTTGCAATTACCGGCTACGGCCAGAGCAACAAGTCGGCTGTGGGCATGATGGTGCCACGACTTGTATCGATCCCTGCCAAAAAACGTCTTGACGACGAAATAGACGCAATTGCCGTAGGTCTTACGTGTTTGGCGTCTGTCCGGAGTACCCTGTAGCTGTTTATCCACAGAGTTTTTTTAGTGGACTTGCAAAGAATACTGGTTTTGGTACAACTCTAGGATATTGCTGTGTAAATTATTAAGTTAGCAACGCATATATGCCAGAAGAATTTAAGTTAGATGAGTTTTTGCTCGATGGAGATGAGGAAGAAGTAGATACTGACGACTCCGAACTCGATGACGATGGAGAAAAGGAAGATGACGTAGATCCTACTGACCCTAATGGGCTTAGAGACCCCGAATAATAAAAAAACCGCCACATGGCGGTTTTTTTATTTGATCTTTATAAACCGGTGCTTGCCGATACGTATCACCTCTTCGCCTTGAGCTTGGTACCCTGAGTCTGTAATTTTTTCGCCACTGGCCACAGAAGAAATTGCGCCGTTTGCCAGAAGCTGACGGAATTCGTTATTGGACTTTACAACACCCGCAGAAACAACCGACACCATCAACCCTTCAGGCTTTTTTTCTACAACTAAGACCTCTTCGGGCACCTCACCTTTTGAAAAAGTTTTTTCCCACTCTTGTTCTGCTTTTTCTGCCAACTCCTTACTGTGGTACATCGTCACAATTTCTCGCGCCAAACACATCTTTGCTTCTTTGGGGTGACCTGCCAAAATTTCTTTTACTTCGAGTAAGGGTACGCTGGTTGTACATTCAAAATAGGTCTCTACCAGCTCGTCTTTGACCGCCATCAGTTTGCCGTACATATCGCTCGGCGCATCGTCTAAGTAAATGCAATTGTTAAATGACTTGCTCATTTTGCGGCCATCGATGCCTTCAATAAGCTTAGTTGTGAGCACAAACTTGTCGCGTTTGCCGAGCGCCTGTTGCAGGTGTCGGCCGGCAAGCATGTTAAATTCTTGGTCGCTGCCACCAAGTTCGCAGTCTACGTCGAGCACAGCCGAATCGTAGCCAACCATAAGCGGATACAAAAATTCGTGAAGTGAAATAGGCTTATCTTCCTCTATACGGCGCTGGAACATGTCGCGTTTGAGCATCTGCCCTACCGTAAAGTTGCTGGCGAGTTTTACAATGTCGGAAAAATTTAGTGGTGCGAGCCATTCGCCGTTTTTGCGCACTTCTATCTTCGAGAAGTCGAGTATTTTTTGTGCCTGACGTTTATAGTCTTTAAAGTTTGCTTCTACTTGTTCCTTAGTGAGCGGTGCGCGTGCAGCGTCACGGCCGGTTGGGTCGCCTATCATGGCAGTAAAACTACCGATCACTAAAATAACTTCGTGCCCCAAGTCACAAAAAGCTTTTAATTTACGGAGCGACAGTGTGTGTCCAAGGTGGATCTGTGCACCTGTCGGGTCTATACCCCAATACACACGCAAACGTTCGCCCGAACGCAATTTTTTTACTGCCAATTCACGAGGGATAACAGTAGCGACACCTCGAGTAAGCAACTCGTCTACCGCTTTTTCATCAGTTGAAACTGCCGGAGTGCGTGAAAAAAGTGACATACAAAACACTGTAACACGGGCGGTCGCGTGTTAGAATGGGGGCTCATGAGGCAACTCCTGAAATGGGTGCGTATACATATTCGGCGACTACGCCGTTTTATACGTCGACATTGGCGAGCGGTCATTATATGGGGCCTGTGTTTGGGCTTTGTAACAGCAGGGGTACTACTTGTATGGGCTGCGACGCTACGTATCCCCGACTTGGCATCTATCCAAACACGCAAAGTCCAACAGTCGACAAAAATATATGACCGCACCGGCACCGTATTGTTGTACAACCTCAACAGCGACGCACAACGGACGGTTGTGCCTCTCACCCAGATCTCTCAAAATATTCAAAACGCAACTATCGCAATAGAAGACCCAGGCTTTTACCAACATGGCGGTATACAGGTCACTGCCATTGCCCGCGCTATTTTTATCGACATCACTACCCTCTCTGCGTCGCAAGGAGGCTCAACCATTACCCAGCAGGTGGTTAAAAACACACTTCTCACAAGTACTAAAAGTATCGCCCGTAAGTTTGAAGAATGGATTTTATCACTCAAACTTGAACGCGTACTCACAAAGTCGCAAATTCTTGAACTGTATTTAAACCAGTCACCGTACGGGGGTAGTATCTACGGGGTCGAGCAAGCGTCCGAAACATTTTTTGGCAAACATGCGTCGGACGTGGACGTTGCAGAAGCGGCGTACCTTGCCGCTGTACTCCCCGCCCCAAGCCGCTATTCCCCCTACGGTTACCACAAAGCAGAACTTGATGCCCGCAAAAACCTTGTCATTCGGGAAATGCAGCAACACGGCTACCTAACAGCGGAAGAAGCTACGAAGGCAAAAGCCGAACAGGTGACCTTTGTGCCACAACGCACAAGCTCCATCACCGCGCCGCACTTTGTATTTTATGTCCAGCAATATTTGGAAAATAAATATGGAGAAGATGCACTACAACACGGAGGCTGGACAATAACTTCCTCGCTAGATGCAGACTTGCAAGCAAAAGCCGAAGAAGTTGTCCAAGGGCACGCCGCAAGCAACGAAAAAAATTTTAATGCATCGAACACCGGGATGATAGCCCTCGACCCCACCAATGGCCAAATTTTGGTAATGGTAGGCTCCCGGAACTACTTCGACACAAAAATTGGTGGAAATTTCAACGTCACACTAGCAGAACGCCAGCCAGGTTCTGCATTTAAACCGTTCGTCTATGCTGAAGCGTTTGAAAAAGGCTACACTCCCGACACTGTTGTGTTTGACGTGCGAACGCAATTTTCTACCTCGTGCTCTGCCGGGGACACCACCAACAGCACTTCACCATGTTATTCGCCGGTTAACTACGACGGGCTCTTCCGCGGCCCTATGACTCTCCGCGATGCGCTAGCGCAGTCTATAAACGTGCCCGCTATTAAAGCTCTGTACTTGGCAGGTATCGCCAACTCGCTTGAATTGGCAAAGTCTATGGGTATTTCAACCTTAGGTAAGGCGGGCCAGTACGGCTTAACGTTGGTGCTTGGTGGTGGCGAAGTAACTCTGCTCGACATGTCGAGCGCGTACGGCGTATTTGCGCAAGACGGCATGAAGTATCAACCTCAGGCAATATTAAAAATTCAAGACGCGAGCGGAAGTATCATTGAAGACAATACACAAACTGCAGGCACACAGGTGTTGCAGCCAGACATTGCACAAAAAATAAATGACATTCTCTCCGACCCGGTTGCCCGCGCACCGCTTGGCGAAAACGACCTGCTGCAGTTCCCTGGCCACGACGTAGCGGTTAAAACCGGTACAACAAACGACTATAAAGACGCGTGGACTATCGGGTACACCCCTAACCTGGTTGTAGGTATTTGGGCTGGGAACAACGACAACACCCCCATGGTTAAAAAGGTCTCAGGCTTTATTGTGGGCCCTATGTGGCACGAATTTATGGCCTATGCGTTAGGTAAAATACCGAACCAAGCCTTTACACGCAGCGAGCCAGACTACAGCACTACCAAACCTGCCCTGCGAGGGGCATGGCAAGTGCCAGGGAGCGACGGGCAGTATCACGAAATACTGTACTGGGTAGATACCGACAACCCGACCGGCCCCCCACCAAGCAACCCAGGTGCCGACCCGCAGTTTGCCCGTTGGGATATCCCTGTGCAAAACTGGCTCGCACAAAATAGCGCACCTGCACAACCAACAGCTCATGCTGCTCCCATTCAATAAAACGTATACCTTCTAGAAAACAACAGAGGCTACCTGTTCATCGGCATTGCGAGGTAGAAGAATGACTCGTCTCCTGCATCTTTAATAAGCATAGGCTTCCCTGGGCCGTTGGCGTGCAGGCGCACACTGTCACCCGAAATAGACTGCAGGCTATCTGCTAGGTAGCGGCCATTAAACGACATAGTTAGTTCGTCGCCAGAAATTGTTGCGCGCACGGTTGATGTTTGCTCGCCCACGTCGGGGTTGCGGGACGAAAGCAGTACTGACTTTTTTGCCGGCTCTATCGCAAGCGACACCTGAGAAAATTTGTCCGCAAAAATAGAAAGAGACTTCAAGGCAGTTGAGACATCTTCACGCAGTACAACTGCCTCGGTTGAAAATGTCTTTGGAACAATTTGTCTATAGTTTGGAAACGCCGCGTCTATGATGCGGCTCGTGTAGTACACATTGCCCACATGGGTCGAGAGCTGGTTTTCATTAAAATATACTTCTGCCTCCCCACCCACACTGTCGAGGATGCGCATCAACTCTGCTGCGTTGCGTGCAGGTACAAGCAACTGCGGTGTACTCCCCCCACCCCGCAGTGGTACGGTTTTTTCCGCAAGGCGGAACGAGTCTGTAGCAACTGCTGTAAGCTTTCCGCCTTCGCCAAACAACAAAACACTCTGTAATTCCGGTTTTACAGCTGAAAGTGACGCGCAGTACGCAACACTGCGAATAGCCTTAGAAAGGTCGCTGCTTTTTGCAGTAAACGACTTCTCTGCCGAAACGCGTGGCAGTACAGGAAAGTCGTCATGCGGAATTGTTTTTATCGCAGCCGACGCACGCTCAGTTTCAACCTTAAACAATTCACCGACCAGAGACCCCGACACTACTTTGCCGCGCGCATTGTTTAAAAAGCCCGCAAAAATCGTTGCAGGAAGTGCCGCGATACCGTCTGCACTCACTTTTGCAGGCACGGTTATCTCAACTCCACATTCGAGGTTTGTTGCACGTAATGTAAGACGGCCGTTTTCTGCAGCGAGTAGTATTGCAGAAAGTGCCGGTAGGTTTGCGCGGCGTTCAACAAAACGTGCAGCTGTTGCAACTGCCTGGGACAACTCGTCGGTATTAGTTTCAAATTTCATATATTTAAATAAAAGTTTTACCTACTACTAAGGGTGTGTATAGGTCGAACAAGTCTAATACATGTTGTCCTGCAAAGGTAGAAGTAGAATTTAAAAAACGAAATACGTGTTGGTATGTGGTAACAACTTCTGTTGATAACTTTATTTGTGCGTAGTTGTTCATGGTGTTTTCAGGTGTTGTTAGGTGTGTTATCCACATCATTTCAACATAAGGCGAATCTGGTTTAACTCGCTTGTGAGCACGCTGTCGCTACGTAGGTCGTTTTTTATTTTTTCGCACGAGTGGATAACTGTTGTATGGTCGCGGCCGCCAAGCTTCTCCCCTATTGTGGGGAATGATATCTTAAAATCTTCGCGTAACAAAAACATAATCATCTGGCGAGGGCGCACCACTTCTTTACGGCGTGTTTTTTCGTAAATACTGTGTTCTTCGACCCCGTAGAAGGCAGAAATTGTGCGCACTACCTCCTGCACAGAGACCGCCTTTTTTGTAGCGTTAGATGCGCCACGCAACAACATTTTTGCGTCGTTTATTGTTAGCGGCTCGCTGCCGCGTAGCTCGAATTGTATAAGGAGTAGATTTAATGCACCCTCCAGTTCACGGACGTTACCCTCAACCGCAGTTGCTAAGTATTCGAGCACTTCGTCGGGCAAAATAACGTTGTGTGCAGAGGCTTTTGTGCGGACAATAGCCAGACGTGACTCATGGTCGGGCGGGGTTACGGAAAGTATCATCCCCGCGCTAAAGCGCGACTTTAAGCGGTCTTCCAAGTTTTGTATAACGTTTGGATGTTGGTCGGAAGAAAAAATCAGCTGTTTGTTACTGTCATGGAGGAAGTTAAACAAATGGAAAAATTCTTCTTTTGTTTTTTCCATCTTCGCCAAAAATTGCACGTCGTCCATGATAAGCAAGTCGTACTGGCGGTACTTTTCTTTAAACGACTGCACCTTCCCTGCTTGTAGTGATGACACATAGTCCATGGAAAACTTTTCCGAGGTTACGTACTGTACTTTTCGCTCAGGTGCGTTAACGCGGAAGTGGTTCCCTATCGCCTGTATAAGGTGTGTTTTACCCAAACCGGTGGGGCCGTAGATAAGTAATGGGTTGTACGCGCTACCTGGCTTGCGTATAACGGCTTGTGCGGCTGCGTGCGCAAGTTCGTTAAAGGGCCCTACAACAAACGACTGTAGGGTAAAACGCGGGTTCAGGTTTGTTTTTGCATGAACGTTTTCAAGCGGCAACTCCGACGGTGCTGCTGGTACGGTACGTGCATCTTCTACATTTTTTTTAGGTCCGCGTGAGATTATATATTCGACTGTGCGTACCGTGTCGGAAAGTCCGCGCAGTGAGCGTAAGATATCTTTATGAAATTTAGTCGAAAGCCAGTCGCGAGCAAATTGTGATGGTACACCAAGGTAGACTGTCCCCTCTTCGACTCGTACTACGTGTGTGTCTTTAAACCAGGTATTAAAATTTGGCTTGGAGATAGTAAGTTCAAGCTCAACAAGTGCGTTTTCCCAAAGTTCTTTCGTGGTGGTCATGGAGGAGGTGGCCTTAAGGATACGCGGGATAGTCTGGCCCGTCAAAAAACGCGCTTTGTGCACAAGTTGTGGAGAAACTGGGTATAGAGTATATTTGACACATGTCGCAAACCTACCAGCCAAAAAAGCGTAAGCGCGCACGTGCACACGGGTTCCTTAAGCGTGCCCGCACCCCAGGGGGTCAGAAAACCGTTGCCCGCAGACGCCACAAAGGCCGCGCTCGTGTAACAGTCTAATACCAGCCATGCTTCCAAAACGGAGGCGGCTTAGCGCTGCAGAAGTGAGGAATATCATTACGGCAGGCCGCTCTGGCCGGGCCGGATTCCTTTCTGTAAAACATATACCTAGCACCCAGCAACTCCGTGCTGCGGTAGTAGTGTCTAAAAAGGTGGCAAGGGGTGCTGTCGAGCGCAACCGCCTGCGCCGGGCAGTGTACCGGGCGCTTGTACCCTTTTTGAGTACAGGAGACGTGGTTATATTCGTGCAAAAAGTTCCAACCGCCCCCTTGGCTCCGATCTTTCGAGAAGAATTAATGGTATTGTTGAAGAAGAACGGCTAATTATGTTTCATACTTTTCTTATAAACCCCATATACAACGCGTTTATTTACCTTATTGGTGTTATGCCAGGAGGAGACGTGGGTCTGGCAATTATCGCGATGACGCTGCTTATACGTATAGTGTTTTACCCGCTGTTTGCATCCAACATCCGTACCCAGATGGGCATGCAGGCAGCGCAGGTGGAGTTGAACGAGATAAATAAAAAATACAAAGACAACGCAGACGAACGTGCAAAGCGCACGATGGAGTTATTTAAGCAACATAAAGTGCGGCCACTCAGCGCTTTTTTCGCACTACTTGTGCAGATACCAGTATTTTTAGCCCTCTACTACGCGTTCTTCCGCGAAGATCTGCCTAAAATAGCTACAGAACTGCTCTATTCGTTTGTGTCGGTACCCACGGTAGTAAGTACCAACTTTTTTGGTTTAATCGACCTGTTACTCAAACACAATATTTTCCTTGCTGTGGTGGTTGCCTTGCTGCAGTACGCAGTTATTAAACTTTCTTTGTTTCGCACAACCGCTGTTGCGACTGGCGTAGACCCAGAAAAAGAAATGAGCCAAAAGCTCCAGCAGGGCATGATGCTGTACTTCCTGCCCGGGCTTATGGGCGTTGTATCTTACACGCTCCCTGCGGCAGTTGGCATATACTTTGCCGCAGGTAGCGTAATTTCATTAGGGCAAGAATGGATAATCCAGCGCCAGATGCAGAAAAAATAGCAACCTAGCCTGTCCGCCGCCGCCGGGTTGCGCGGCACGGGGCACCTAGAGTATTGTGGCTCTATGACTCCCGAGCTTCTCCAAAATACAGTTTCTACACTGGTTGGGTTGCTCGGCCTTTCGGTTACAAATGTTGCAGTTTCTTCAGGCCACCGCACTGTTGTTGCTGTCACCTCCCCCGATGCAGAGCTGCTTATAGGCCAGGATGGCGAACATCTGCGTGCATTAAATGCAGTTGCGCGGAGGTTAGTTGAAAAAAAGTATGGTGTAGAGGCTGCGAGCTTTCTTATTGATGTAAACGGCTACCACGAACAGCAGATGGAAACAGTTCGCGCAAACGCACGCTTGTTGGCCCAGAGGGTGCGACTTTTTAAACACGACGTAGAGATGCCACCGCTCAGTTCGTACGAACGCTTAGTGGTGCACGAGTTATTTGCTAACGATGCAGAAGTCGGAACCCGCTCCGAAGGCGAAGGTAAATTCCGCCATATTGTGCTTGCAGCCCGTGGTACCGACAAAGCCTCTTTATAATTTTTATACTAGAGTCGCACACCCCAGAGCGAATGGTCTCCGCGAGTGATAAATAGTAGATACTTTCCGTCTGGCGACACCCCAAGTTGGTCAATGGGCGCGCTTGGTCCCCCATTGCCCGGCAACGTTACCACAACTCCTCCTCCACTATTTGCATCAAATTCTACAATACTGTCCGCCGTTTGTACGAGCCCTTGGTGCCACAAGTCTATGTAGTTTTGGGGTTGGGTATCGAGCGGCAGTGCGCAGTACAACGTATCGGCTGCAGTGCTGGCCCAAACACATTTTTCGGGCAGTGGTGTTTTTAAAATGTTAGCGTCTCTGCCTGCTTCAATGTCGTGTATATAGGTGTGCGGTGCGCTGCCGCTACCTGCGTTTGTTTGGTACACAACTTTTGTAAAGGTATTGTTTGCAATCGCCGACAACCCCGGGGTGTAGAGCAGTGGTGAAAGCCCGCCAGTTTTTGCGTTTATAGAAAATGCGATACCTGGCACCCCTGCGGCACTCTTTGTTTGTGCAATAAGTGCATTTTGTGCAGGCCAGGAGAGTAACATTTGTGAAAGCGGCAGAGAAAATAGTTTTTTGCTACCTGTGCCGTCTATGTTTGCTGTAAATGCATTTGCACCAGTGGCAGTCGTAACTAGATACGCAAGGCTATGTTTGTCAGGCGACACCGTAAGTGACTCCATGCCGTTTGGCAAAAATTGCATACGGGGAGGTATGGCGGCGTTGGTTGAGGTTGCGGGCGTAAACGTTACGTACACACTTTTTATTACACCCAGCTCCACATACTGGAGTATCGTAGAAGTGCCGTGGTTACCCCACAACACTTCGGTAAGGCCCGGTATGGTTACGTTAGAAATAGGGCGCACTGCGGCACCAGGCACGTCGACTGCGAGGTCGGATATATGCCCCGTATCCTGCATAACGTAGCGGGCAATGGTTGTTGTTGGGTTAGATGTTTGTACAAACGTGGCACCAGCAACTGGCCCGTCGGCAATTTTAAACACACGCTGGAGAACCTGGTTCCCTACTTGTCCCGGAGTCGTCGAGTCCCCGACATTTGTTTGTGTTGTTGATACATTACCCCCAATGCCAAAAAAACCAGTCGACGGCGTTCCTGTGCTTGTGTTTGAGTGGAAAAAGAAAAACAGTAACAATAAAATTATTGCTAGAAAAACGAGCCCTCCTACTATGTAAATGGTTTTATTTTTCATTCAGTTTGTCCTAATACAGGCACTCCCCACACAGGATTATTTATAGGAAGCAAACATAATTCTCCTGGCGCGATATCCTTACAAGTATAGGCCCCTGAGTTTGCAAGATAACTGCCTGCACACGTTGCTGGTACATTATCGAGCGGGTTAACACTTGTCAAAATGTCTTTGCCAAGTAGTTTGAGAGTAGCTGCGTACAACGGGCCAATTGGTGAAACTAGAAGACTAAGGCCCAGAACCCCAGTGCCAACTTGTATGTTGGTGCCAGTTTCGTACACCACTCCGTTTTTTCCATTTGCTGTTTGGCAGGCATTTCGCAGTGCTGCGGTTTGATCTTGTGCTGGGGCTGTCGCTATTCCTACCGCTGTTGAAGGATTTAATATGTTGCATGCAGTCACCAACTGGGGGTTGATGGTATTTAAAATAATATATGAACTTAACAACAGCAACAGCCCCCACACAGCCGCTTGTATACGTCGGCGAGCAAAGTCTTTTTTGTTTACCACCTCCGAAATCATGTAGGTAATACCTCCAAGTACTAAAAACAGCACTGCAACCATACCACCTAGGTAGATAAGTAGCTTAAAAATCAAATTTATCAGCTGGCAAAAATTTGTTTGCCCGTTGGTATTTTGGCCAGGGAGTGGTTCAAGCGGAACGTACGTTAAGTTTGGAGAAGAAGCTGAGCAAGCTCTTCCGCCTACAACACAACTTGAACCCTCTGGGCATTTGCCTGCAGAATCAGGCATCCCAACAGGAGTTGCTTTTTCGTCGCTAACACACGTAGGTGTTGAAGCGGATATTGTTGACTGTGTAGGTGCGGCTGGTTGATTTGTTGCTGCGGGCGCAGGGTTCGCTGGCGGTGTTGTATTTATTTTTGAGACACACTTTCCTGCGCAATCTGCAGCCGAATTAAATAAAGATGATACACCTGAACGACAACTAGTTACACATGCATTGTATGCCCCGATATCCACACCAGATTGTGAGTCAGCGAACGTGACGTAAGGTGTCAGTAATGCAAAAAATAGGAAAAAAATTATTGTTTTTTTCATAAGCCAAAGAATGATGAAATTGCCGAACCTGCACTTTGTCCAAATACAAGCTGCAGCCGTGTGTCTGCAGCTTGTATAAGTTGGGTGGTGTTGGTATTTTGCACAGTCACACCAATGTCAGCCGCGCCACTCCCACTCCCCGTCTGGCGCAGTGTAAGCATACCCTGTGCCGCTGCAGGGCCGGTAGTTTCTTGGTCGTTTAACTGCCATGTATAGACAAGCGTTTTATTTTTTACACTGTTAGTTGCAAAAAAATACGGCTCTGCTTGCAGCGTAATTTCTTTTTGTGCAAGTGATGCCTTGTCCCTCAACCCTTCTTCCAACAACTCTCCGCGCAGAGGGTCGCGTGCGTACAGCACCACCTGTGGCGCACTTGCAGGTATGACAATGTCCCCTCTTCCGACCGCCGAGTTGCCCGAGTATATAGTTACCGAAATATCCTCCTCTGTTTGTAGTTGGTCACCTTGGAAGGAAAATGCCGTTTTTCCCAACCCCGACGCGCTTGTGTCCGGGGTGTCGTTTCGCTTCCATTGGAAGGAAAGCTTGGCAGGGTCTACCAGTTTGCCTCCGAGCATTACTGTAGGGAACGCTACAACGCGTAGGTTGGAACCTGCGCTGTAGAGTGGTTTGCCTACGTACAAAAGGGGTGTGTAGGTGTCTGCTTCCCATACTAGGTTGACAACCGACGGGTTAAACACAAAGTCGCGTGTCATCACCCCAAGTGTCGGCGAGTTAATGACAAGGTGGATGTACGTTACAGCACCCACCCCGCCTGTCGTAAACGTAAACGACTGTTGCCCTGCGAATGCCTCAACCACCTTGCCGTTTTCCTGCCAGGTAAGGCTGGAGTTGCCCAAAAATTGCCCAACGCCGTTTACTTCTATATTTACTAATTGGTTTGGTCCTGGGTTTTCGGGCGAGATAATAAACTGCAACGGGTCAGGCACCGCCGACTGCGCATGTGCAAGTGACGTAGTTACAAAAAAAAGTGCGAATATGCCAATGAGTAATTTATGCCGCATGTGGAATTGGAGTAGCCTCAGTAGTGTTGAAAGATTGTCTAGGATGTCGGATACCATCAATATTTTTTAATTCGGCAGAGACCGCAGACCCTTGTCTGTCGCTTGCTGCGTTTTGTTGTACTTGCGTAGACGCACCCTTGTCTCGCGCCATCTGCGCGGTCGCTTGGTTTATGCCCACAATGCCAAGCGCTGTGGCACCAAACACAGTTCCTGGTGCTAGTATTTTTGTAAACGCCCCTTGTGCACCCCCTTCCAATTTTCTTTGTTCGGCTTTTTTGCGGACAACAGACATCACTGTCATCAAAGTCCACCCAGGTGCGTTGTTGAGGCCAGGTACAAGTTCCATAATTGCGCCAAAACCTGCATACCGCCCGTAAAACATGCCGCACAAACGGAGCAGTGCAACAAGGAGCAACCCTAGCGTAACGTCAATGCACAGGTTTACGGCAATCCCAAGCCCTACACCAATAGGAATTGTATAGACTGCAAGTGCGTCAGCTGGGGTCGCCACTAACGCACCAGCAGCACCTCCTATAAAACAACCAACCCGGTCTGCAATAGCTGCACCTAATGCGCACCCCGCAGCACCTCCTGCAAATGTCCCCGGGAATGCGCCAAATAGGAAAAAAGCAAACGCCATAAATGCCTGTGCGCCGTCTATAAGAAGTGCAAAAGCTATAAGTGCCGCTCCCTTCATACGTTCTATTGTACCGCGTTTATTTTTCTACTCGCTATGCTTGTGCAGCAGCATCGGCTTTTTGTTTGCGAATAGCCAGCACTTGCGAAGGGTCGGAGGTAATTATTTGGTCTTCAGTGTATGAGGCTATCACTTTTATAGCTACGTGTTTTAAGCCCGCAAAAAATATTCCCTCCCCCACGTCCGACTCGAGCAACAAGTATTTTTCTTCGTCCGAGAGGTTAAACGTTTTTTGTAAATTGTCTATGGTTGTAGGCGACTGCTTAAGAAGCAACTGTATAGACGAGTTGGTTATCATGGGTAGCCCGTAGGGTGACTTTAAAAAGTCGTCCACGTCTTGAGTAATGGTTGCAAGCCCCAAGTAATATTTGCGGCCGCGCTTTGCCATACTGTACAAAAACGAGGCGGTGTCTTCCGACTTCATCATCCACCAGGCTTCGTCTATAACCAACAAGCGTTTTTTGAGGTTTTTGCGTACCGTGTTCCATATATAGTGGGTAATAAGGTACATGGCGACGGGCTTTAGGTCGTCTTCCATGTCGCGGACAGAAAATACAACAAACTTTTTGTTGATGTCGACGTTGGTTGGCTGGTTTATAAACCCCGACCATGTTCCTTTGGTGTACTTTGACAAGCGCTGTCCCAAAGACTCGCTGCCGTCCATGCCGGCCAACACTGTTTCAAAGTCGGAAAGCAACGGAGGTTCTATTTCTGCGAAATTTGAGTCTATAGTGATGTCTTTAAGTGCATACGTTTCAGTAATTGCCTTGTCGATAATAGCGTCTTCTTCGGGCGAAAGGCCTCCAAGCATAATGCGGAAGAGCCCTACCAAGGCAACAATGTTGGAGCGCAAAATGTCTGCAGGGTTTTCGTCTTCGCGGGGTATCGGCAGGTCAAAGGGGTTGATATGGTGCTCGGACGAAAGGGAGATATTAAAGTACCGCCCGCCCACTGTCTGGCTCAAAAATTCGTACTCGCGTTCGGGGTCTATGACGATAACTTCGGTGTCAAACATGAGTGTGCGTAAAATTTCGAGCTTGGTGGTGTAGCTCTTGCCCGAACCCGACTTGGCAAAAATAACTGAGTTGTAGTTTTCGAGGCTAAAGCGGTCAAAGAGCACAAGCGATGCGTTGTGGCGGTTAACGCCATACAAAATACCTTTGTCGGAGGTAAGGTCGAACGAAACAAAGGGGAAAATTGATGAAAGCGGGGACGAATTGAGTTTGGAATGTACCTGCAACTCGTCGCGACCAATAGGCAGGGTGCTTTTAAAGCCCTGCTCTTGCTGGAAGAGCGCGGGTTTTACATATATAAGGCGCGACTCGAGCATTGACTTAATCTCCGACTCGGTTTTGTCGAGCTCTTCGACTGTTTTGCCGTAGACCGTAATGTACACACCCACGTCAAATATCTTTTCCTCTGCTTGCTGCAGTTGGTCGCGCAGGTCTTCTAGGTCTTTATATGCAGTGTCTAAAATAGGGTCACGCACCAAGCCTTTTTCTTCCCGCGACATAATTTGGCTCTGTACCTCGGCCACCTTTTTTTGGAATTTTTTCAAAATGTCTGCGGAGTCTATAGGGTGCACAAAAATAGATATGTCTAAAACGCGGTCGAGGTTAATGACCGGCGCAAACCACGAGTCTGTTAGTGTGCGCGGGTACGACATGACAAAAAATGTGCGGGCAATTTTGTCGCCTAAGTTAATTTCCCGCGGGGTGATTTTTAAAGCACTCGGTGCAATGACATCTTGCAGTTCAAGCACGCCCTGCTTGTAAATTTGCTCGGGCATAATAGGTGCCAGAGACGATGTGCGAGGGTCGTCAGTTTTTGTTTTTAAAAAATCAAGGAGTGCCATAAGAAGTTTCTCTATACTATCATTTTGCTACTTGTGTTACCTGCAGGGGTTTTTCAAGTTCGCCTGGGTTAAAGAGTTTGTAGAAGAGTTCAATAATTTCCTCTGTCCCCAACCCCACCACACGCACCCCGGTACGTATCAACCCTTGTTCTATAACCGAGACGCGTTGTTCAAGCTGGACACGATACTCTTCAAACTGCTCGTCTGTCAGTGCCCCACCCCCGCTCGTACCCTTTGATGGCAACAGCGCGTTTACTATGCCGGTAATACCACTGCCGCGTGCAACAAGTGCTGGGTCGTAGGGCACTACTATAAAAAAGTTTTTGGTCATAATGTTTGACCGTGCCGTAAAGTCTTTAATGAAGGCAATGTATTCTTGTATTTGGATCTTCATCAGGTCGTCCAGTTCAGCCTTGTAACGAGCCTCCAATAAACCAATATATGGCCGGATATCGAGGTCTCGTGACTGTATAAAAAATTGTGCGCTAAATTCGAGTGAGTTAAGGAAGTTTTGGAACTGCCCAATTATCGCCGCCTGCTCATCCTGCGACTTTAAGGCTAGGTTGATAGACGATGCCATAAGCAACGACCGTAAACTGCCATCTTTTAAAATAATAATGCCGCCACGTACCTCTTGTATGGGTACAAATTCTTGTGTTGCCTGCGCTTTTACTGTGTTGTCAGCCATAATTATACGTTATTTGTCTCCTTTAGAGCGGCGTGTTCTTTAATATTGAGCGACCAGGCAAGGTCTTTAAGGCGACTATCGGAAAGTTTAGGTACGATGATAGCTGCAGGGGTACTACTTGCCGGAGTTACTACCTGCCCTTCCCCAGCAGAAGGGAGGCGTTGTTTCCACAAATACAATTTGCTGCCGACAAAATACCCAAACGCATGTTCTATGGCGTGCACAAACGGGCGGCCGTTCACTTCATAAAATGCGAGCGCCAAAGAAAAACCAACCACAGGCAATGAGAGCGTGATAGTTATATACAGTGGCAATAGGCTAAAAAAAACAAGGCAGAGTCCCCCGCCCCCGGCCAAGTAGATAAATTGCTTCAGCGTAAGAGGGCCGAATATTTTATCTTCAACTTCGATAAATTGAGGAACTTGGTAGCGCATTCCCCATTAGTATATATCAGTTTCCGCATGCAGTGCGGAGTAATTACTCAACCGGTTCGCGATACGGGTCGGTTTTGTATATAGGACGAGGTGCGGCAGTCGCAACTGTTTTTTCTGTGAGCATTTTTTCTGCTGTAGGCATAGAAATTGCGGGTATGACAGGGGTAGGTGTCGGAGCACTAGGTCCATCCAGGGGAGCGGCTGTTGCAGGAATGATAGTAGGAAGTGCTGGAGCTGTGGTGACCATAGGTAAGGAAGTACGGGGCTCTTCGGGTATGGCTTGAATTTTTTTTGTATCGGTAAAGTGTTTGAGAGCTTCACGTATAGGGGCAAACACTTCAGCACTTATCTCGCCGGCAATTACTGCAGCATCTGCGGCTGGTATGGCAAGCTGCTCGGCAATTTGTTGGTTAAATGTGTCGGGGTCAAAAAAACCAAGCATGACAAGCATTGTTTCGTCTTCCAATTTTCCTACCTGGTCGATATGCAGGCCATGCTTTTGCCCAATAGCGCGAATATGTGTACCCATGTCAGCCGAAAGCACTGCGTCACGCACCTCTTGCGGTAATTCCGCGAGCCTTTCCTCTATTTGTGTTTTTGTTGAATTCTCTTCCATACTGTGTCCAGATAATTTAATAATTATGCCTTAGGAATATCTTTTGGCGTTGGGGGTTTTGTTGGTCCGGTCCGGCGTATTCTCTCAAGAGTGCTTCTCATTGCGGGGACATCAGCTCGATTAATTGTAGGTCTTTCATTTTGCACAGGTGCTAGGCCATTGGAATTGGTGACGAACCCTGTTCCAGCCCGGCTCTTGTCTACCGGAGTCTGGGGCCTCGTTGGATTTTTTTGTGGTTCTACTATGGTTTGTTGCTGGGTAGACTCTCTAGATTTTTGAGTTTGTATTGAAGAGAGAGTCTTTTTCCCTTCTCTTGCCAGCCGGGTCTGTTCCTGTTCTTCAGTGAGTTGAGCTTTTTCAAGCCTGTTGGTTTCTCGCAACCTCGATGCTATTTCTCTAAAGATTGGGCTGTCTGTTATTTCAGTATTTGCTGCTGTCCCAAGGCCTCCTGGTCTTTGTGCATCTTGCCGAATAGCAGCTTTGGTTAGAGGGCTGCCTACAATTGGAGGAGTAACTACAGGAGGAGGGGTAGGGATTAATTTTTTCATGGCATCAATGGCTTCTTCTACGTCACTTTTGCCCTTTGCCATCTTGCGGACCTTTAAGGCTCCTTCAATACTACCCAGTGACGGCCCTACTGCCCTGCCCAGAATAGGGATATCTCTCGCGAAGCCCAGGTTGCCAAGGCTGTCTTCACCTATTCTCTTCTCATATCGTCCCAATCGCGCATTATCAAGTCGTTCTATTTTCTTCTTTCCGCCTTCTAAATATGGTCCCAATTGAATTTGTATGGCTTTCAGATCCGCTGCCGCTTTGTTTTTTTCCTCCGGACTAGAGGCTTGTTTAAAGAGTTCTTTGTTCATAAGTTCTGCAAGCTCCAGAGATTTCTTTTGAGTCTCAAACCCAGCTTCTCCGCCTTTGTGATTTTTCTTTAATTTCGCAAATTCTCTCTCCGCTTTTTCTTTTTCAGCCGCAGTACTGTTCATATCCTTTGCGTTAGCCTCAACGGTTTTGGCACGGTCTGCAAATTGTTTTGCAATACCTCCCTTTCCACCGGCCTTGCCAGCATCAATGCCAACTTTGCCTAGTACTGATTTTAGGCCGGACACTCCTCGCACATCCATGCTTGCACCCGCAACCCCTTTCAGTGCTGCCATGGTCGGTCGCCCAAACACACTATTTGCCGCAAAGTCGCGCATAGTCTGGCTCCGTGCAAGAGCATTTGCGGCACGTCCCGCGGTGTTGCGTGCAGCCCAGGCCGACGTGCCCGCGCCCATTTGCGCCGCTTTGCCACCTGCCCAGCTGGCGATATTTTGCCCAGCAAGGCTGGTATGTGAGCTAAACGAGTTCGAAAATTTAAGCGCAGCAAACATCATAATAGTAATCAACCCCACGCGCACGCCAACGCCCGCAATTATCAAGATAATAGCCTCAAAACCTTTTCCTCCTAATGCAGTATAAAAAATAGACGGTATAACCCCACCTGTTCCCGCAAGTTCTTTTAGGAACAAGGTAATTATCAAGAACATAAACAGGAATATTGCCGGGTAAAATGTTGACTCTATAAGGTGCTTTTGCCAAATCACGTACCCTTCCTTTGCGTACTTAACATGCGGCAATGCTTTTGCTGCAAACGCCAGCGGTGCAAAAATAATTACAAACCATAGCGTGATAATGCGTATCAAAAACTGTATACCAACAGAGAAAAAGACAAATGCTATCAACGCAAACATAATAGCCACAGCCGTGTATACAAGTATTTGTATACCTACAGTAGCCAAGAAACCACTAAATCCTGTTTGCTGGTTGGTAAAATTTTGAAACGATTTGTCACTGAGGAGATTTTGTACCTGTACTGCGTTCATAATCCCAGCGCTCAAGTCTTTTATAAGTGGGTTGCCGCCCGCAAGTGGCGAGGCTCTGGTTGCGGCAATCTTTGGGTTGTTTGGGTCGCGTACATCTATAGCGTTATAAAACTGTATGGCTAAAATGTTGCCTGCGTCTATGACAATACGCGTTATAAAAAAGCTAAAGTTAATAAGCAGCGCCATAGTTACCACCATAGCCAGGGTCTTCATGGTGCCAGAGGTTTCTGCTTCGACAATTATTGTATAGGCAATGTATATAAGGATAAACACAAAGACCAAGTTGGCTATGTCACGGACCATTGCCCACCCCTGGGAAAGGAAGTCGAGTGCATACGAGGTGCTGTTGAGCCCCAGCTGCACACCAAAATTAAATACATACGCACCGACATACACGAGGCCGCTTGTCCACGACACCGTAAAGATATACACAATAGATCCGATACATGTATCAACGGAGTTGCAAAAACTAGTACTGGCAGGAGGTGCACCAGCGCCTTGTGCATGCGCCACTGCCGGTGTCCCAAGCACGGCCAGTGCAGGCGAAAACACAACCACAAGCAACACAAAAGCGGTTGCAATACGTAATGCAATTTTTAGCTTTGATGAATGTAGAAATTTAGAAAGCATTACATTGTTGGAGCTTTACGGCAGTTTGCTGGTTTAAGGCGTTCATTTGGCTCTGGAGTGTTGTGCGGTTTTGCTGTGCGTTGACCACGTCATTTTGTGTCGGGATTTTGCCAGAATTCCGCGTCGTGTTGTAGGTAGCCGTTACTGAATTTACGTCTGCTGTAGAGCCTGCCGAAAGCGCCTGGCTCTGGAGTTGTTGCATAACAATAATACTATTGTTTGCTGCGGTTATGCGGTCGTTGTAGGCGTTAATTGTAACGTTCAGCGCATCAATGGTGCTCGACGCTTGTGCGGCGTTTGACTGTGCCAGGCCATATTTTGGTGATGTGCTTGCAACATTGTTCCAACAATCAACAAGGTTGTGGAGCTGCTGTTGTGAATTTTCAATATCGCTAATGCTCCCCTGTTGTATTGATGCGTACTGTTGTATGTATGACACATCGCCTTGCATTTGTGTTAGGAGTGCCTGCCCCAGGTCTTGGGCTTGCAGTTGGTCGGGGCTGTAGAAGTTGCTGCTGTAGCCGCCTGCGCCGCTCAAGTTTGAAAGGCCCGACTGCAATGTGCGTGTAAGGAGTTGGGTAATGAGCGCACCAAGGATTTCGTCGAAGCTTTTTGCCAAGTTAAGTCCGTCGAGAGAACCATCTAAAGTTTTTGACAGAGAACTCTCGATTATCTTGCCCGGGGTTGTAGTTTTAAGGTCACAGACTCTATAGTGAGTACCTGCAGGCACTTCTATTGGTTTAACAGATTTACCTGGTGAAGTT
Source organism: Candidatus Adlerbacteria bacterium (assembly GCA_026397405.1). Lineage (GTDB taxonomy): Bacteria > Patescibacteriota > Minisyncoccia > Phycocordibacterales > SBAW01 > GWA1-54-10. The sequence continues at coordinate 268,241 of JAPLUW010000001.1, forward strand.
GCAGGTGCAGAAGTACCCACGTCTTTACAGTTGCTTTCTTCTTTAAAGTCTAAGAACCCCCCGGCTTGTAATAGGTTTGTTTGTGTTTGGCCTTTTGCCTGCGAGGTTGCCGCATTGAGGCTGACTGACGCAAACATAAATGCGCCGTAGGGGTTGTTGGTCGGCATGGTGGTAAAAGCAATCATCCCCGCCCAGTTGCCTGAAAGGAAGTTCCCGGCCATAAAGTTGTTTATGTTTTTTATAATGCCCGTTAAGGTACAAGAGTTGGCATTACGTTGGGCGTAACTGCTGGCTATGGCTATTTTTATCTGCAACTGGAAGGGGCTGCACAAAAACGACAATGCACTGCTTTGTATAAATGTGCCCGCTGCGTTGTCGGCAACGTTAGTAAGGAATTTGCTTGGGTCCTGTACAAACGATGGCGAGCCCTTGAAACCGGAGTTGATCCAGTTCACCACGCTGTTGGTTATTTGCTGGATAGCTATTTTTGCAATAGTGCGGGCAATACAACCAAGAAAAGTGTTAACAGAAAATGCTCCGTTTTCGGCACCTACTCCTGCGCCTGCCGTTCCTGCAAGGGCAGTTGTTCCAGCTACTTCCGCAATCACTTGGCCAACATTTACTTCCATAACGCTAAAGGGCATAAGCGTCGCCATAGTAACTACTCCTGGAGCTTGTGCGGCAGCTGCGGTTCCGGCTGCAGTTGTAAGGCCGAGCGCTTGCATTGCAAGACTAATACCAGTCGAGGCACCGCAGACAAGTGCGCCGGCGCCAACTGCTATGGCTGCAGTGCCCGCAAGCCCAAGCCCCCCGCCACCTCCAGCCCCTTGTTGCCCATTGCCGCTGATGCCAATGTCGGGGATAACGCCCCCACCCGTTGGGTTTGAGTCGAGAATGTTGTTTATTCCTATAGGGTTAAAGACAGTGCCAGGGAAGCCACTGTTTGTAGGAGTAGCTGTTCCTGGGGCAACACCAGAAAGCCAGATAACACCCGGCACACCGTTTACACCACCAACCACCCCACCGCCGCCGGTTGCAGTGCCAACGTTCCCAAGTTGTACGTTGGTTTGAGTTTCGGTACCTCCGTTTTGAGGAAGCGTAGTGCCTACATTGTTTGCCCCGGTAGCCCTGGTACCATTTGTACTACCTGAGTTTGCTGCCGTACCGAAGGTTCCATTTGTGGGTATTTGTGTGGGTGCCTGGCGGAAAAACCACCACCACGCAAGTAGTACGAGTGCTAGTACTGCGAGTGCGGTGAGGATGATATAAATTACTTTTCGCATGTGGTTTCTTCCCGCAGTATTTATTGTGGGGTTCCAAACAAAGCCCACGACGCTCCCGGCTCGTCCTTAGTAAAAAGTATACCGTTTTTCCCAAGTGCTTGCGCGATATTTATAAACATTTTGCCACCATCTTGGGCGAATGAGTTGTATTGCTGGATACCCGAGAGGCCGCGCAGTGGGTCCGACAGCACAGTTTGCATGTCTGCATATGTTGCAATCATTTTTGCAAAGTCGTTCAACAGCCCTAAGTGAAAAGGAAGAAGTGTTTTCGGTACGTCTATAGCAAGCATGCCCTTTATAAACACAGCATACTTTTTTTGGATGGCCGGGAACTCTTTAAATTGGATTGGGTCGTTGGTTGCGGTAACAGTGTCAATAATCGCCAGCGTTTTAAGGAATTCTCCGTTTGCATTTTTCTTAAAAACAGTCATCAACGCATTGCCATAGTCGTGCAAACTCGTGGGTGAATTGTCAGTAGCCGTAATATCAGCCTCACTATATTGTTTTGTAGGCTGCGTCGTTCCAATTTGGGCAAGTGCGCCATTAATAAGTTCGTTTTGTGTTGGGATGTCGTCTCCGAGGCCTTGGGTTTTTGCATTGCTTAAGTTAACAAGCAAGGTACGTGAAAGGCGGTCGGTAATATTTGAGCTTTGCGCCGCTTGTAAAAGGTTGTTGACATCATTTTGGTCGGCCGGGGTTGGGAGGTTGGTTCCCGACTCTGCCTGTACCGTGTCGAGCGTCGTTTGCCAATTTGGGTCGGTAGTACCTGCATGCGGTGTCTGCGCAACTGTAATAGTGGGCGCCGGAGCATGTGTTGTAAATGCATTCGCTGCAAATACGAGCCCTACTGAAAGTAATATAGAGCCAAAAATAACGGAAAATTGCGTACTGGGGAAATATTTTGGTACCTTCATTTACCTATAAGTATACCGTTGTTTTTGGAGTATACTTATTTTATATATGAAAGGCATAGTGCGTTTTACAGCCGGTATTGTCCTCGCCGCAACATTGCTCGCACCTTTTTCCGCTTCTGCGCAGGCTCAGGCGGGGCTTTCCTTTGGTGGGAGGATTACTTTTGTACTTCCTTGTCTTAGTTTGCTTGGTCCTTCTGTATGGACTGTTATTGTGCCTGCCCCATTTACTAAATTTCCTGCCTATGTGTGGACTGTGGCAACGCTGCGCGGAGGGCCCCCGTCTTTTATAATGCCTGACCTTCCCCCACCTTTTCATCCTGGACAAGAAATTGCAGGCATTGCAGACATCCCTTTCTGGTGCTGTGCTCCCGGGTCAGTTCCAACTCCAGTACCATTTAGTTGCATCTCCAGTACCTTCCCATTTGTGGTATGGCCTCCACTTCCGGGGCAGCGTATGCAATGGGCAAACCAGAGCGTAATATAAGGTTAAATCTATCGATAGCGTCTCGGCACTCATTTAGTGTGAAGAGAGTTCTAGCCACTTCTCTAGCGCTATATCTTCTGCGCGACTGTTTTCTGCAATACTCGCATTCTGCATAGCAGCTTCAGTTCCGTTTCCAAAAATTCCTGTAATATTTTTCTTTAGCATTTTTCGTTTTTGTGCGAAGCCGCTCTTTAGTACAGCAAAAAACTTTTTTTCATGCGCTGCGTCCTTAAAATTATTCCGCGAGATATTTGTTACTGCTAAAATTGCAGAGTCGACATCTGGCGGCGGGGAAAATGCTCCGCGTGGAACAGTCTTTATATATTTCACCTCGCCGTATACTTTGATCGAAAGTGAGAGAATACTTTCCTTTGTGCTTTTTGCAACTCGCTCGGCAACTTCTTTTTGTACTAAAAATACAAGCGTGCTTGGTTGTTTTTTTTCCTCAGACAAAAATTTTCGTAGCAGTGCGCCCGTGATGTAATACGGAATATTTGCAACAAGTTTAAAATCTTTCTTCCCTACTATTTCTCCGGCATCAATTTCTAGCGCATCACCTTCGTGTATAAAAAGTTTTTTACTTTGTATCTCGTCCGCAAACGTTTCTTCCAACACTGAAATTAAGCGGTGGTCTTTTTCAACGGCAACTACTGTCGCTCCGCGCACGAGCAGCTCTCTTGTGAGCGCGCCTTCGCCGGGCCCAATTTCTAGCACACACTCCCCTTTTTGTATGCCAGCCGCATCCGCCATCGCACGCAAATATACGGGTGCGTTCAAAAAATGTTGCCCGAGTGATTTCTTTTTTATAATTTTCTCCATACGCTAGTCCAAATATATCGTTCTTCCAATCCGCTCAGGTGTTTCCCAATTCAACAAATGGTCAGAAATGTCAGAGAGAAATTGCGAAGGAATGGTCGCGTTTTTAGAACCAAAGACTGTCCGGTACGACGCAAAGGTGAGAAATAATTTTTTTTCAGCACGCGTAATTGCTACGTACATCAAACGGCGCTCTTCTTCTTTGTCGGAGTTTTCTTCGCCCATACGCTCATATGGGAAGAGTCCTTCTTCAAGCCCGGTGATAAACACAAACGGGAATTCAAGACCTTTTGATGCATGTACGGTCATAAGACGCACGGCGTTTGCGTTTTCTTTCAGCTCGTCTTGGTCGCTCTGCAACGCTGCGTTTTCAAGTAGTTGGTCCAGTCCTTCGCCCGGGCCAAGTGGGTCGTAGCGTACCGCGAGCGAAACAAGTTCGCGCAAGTTCTCTAACCGTTCAGGTCCTTCTATTTTATCTTCGCGGAACATACGTTCGAGCCCTGACTCGACAATGACAAATTTCAAAAATTCAGACGGTATCATCTGTGTTGCTTGCAGATGTATTTTTGAAAGTAGGAGGCGTAAGTTTTTTACTTTGTCTCCTACGGCGCCGCCGAGCGCATCTTCTTGTCCGCTTAATATTTTAAGCAATGTAACTTTGCCGATGCCGCGCGGTGGCACGTTTGCAATGCGGGCCAAGTCCCCCGGTGTTCCGTGTATCGCTGCTTTTATAAACGAAAGTACGTCTTTTATTTCTTTGCGTTCATAAAATTTTGTTCCAAGCAGCTGGTAGTCGAGCCCGGAATTGAGGAGCTGTTCTTCAATAGCGCGCGACTGAAAGTTTGCCCGGTAGAGTACACAAAAATCTCTTGGCTGTTTCCCGTCACGCACCTGCTCTTTTATTTTTCGTACGATAAAGCCAGCCTCGTCAGTTTCGTCAAACGCTTGGTACAGGCCAAGCTGCTCGCCGTCATTATTTTTTGTGTACAGGTTTTTTTCGCGGCGGTTGGTGTTTTTTGCAATAACTTCGTTGGCCGCTGCCAAAATATTTTTGGTCGAGCGGTAGTTTTCTTCCAACAAAATAATTTTTGCCCCGGGGTACTTTTTTTCGAACGAAAGTATGTTGGCAATTTCAGCGCCACGCCACCCATAAATTGTTTGGTCGATGTCGCCCACGGCGCAAATATTTTTCTCTGGTCCTACGAGCAGCTCGGCCATTTTTGCTTGCACCGAGTTGGTGTCTTGATATTCGTCTATATGTATATAGCGCCAGCGCTTTTGGTAGGAAAGGCGCACCGCTTCGTTGTTTTGCAGCAGGCGCATCGCTTTAACGAGTAGGTCGTCAAAGTCCACGGCGCCGTCTTTTTTAAGTGCTGCGTCGTAGGCAAGCCATACTTGTCCGACCACGCGGTCGACGGGCATCTCGGCTTTTTCTACAAACGAAGTTGCCTCGCGCCCCTGCCCTTTTTGTTTGGAAATTATTCCCAAGGCCGTACGAGGTTCGATTTCTTCGTTACCTAATGCCTTCAACGCCGCTTTTACTTCGCGCATAGAGTCGGCGCGGTCGTATATGGTTGGGGTGCGCTTGTACCCCAGCAAGACATGATTTTCTTTAATTATCTGCAGGCCAAGCGAATGGAAGGTAGAAACAAAGGGTACGCCAGAGATGTGTGGGCCGGAGCGGGACCCGGTTGCGGAGCCGGAGATCGACGCAGAGGGTCCCGCGGAGGCTTTTAGTAATTGGGTAACCCGCTCCCGCATCTCGGCCGCCGCTTTGTTGGTAAACGTAATAGCCAGAATTTGCTCGGGGGCTACTCCTCCCCGCACAATTTCCAAAATCCGGTGGGCAATAACTCGTGTTTTGCCCGCGCCAGCACCCGCAATAACCAAAAGCGGCCCCTCAGTCGAGAGCACCGCTTCCTTCTGCGCGTCGTTCAACCCTGCATCTGCGGTCATCTATATAAAGTAGCGCACAATGGTATATTTACATAATTAGATATAACTCAATGTGTATTTAATTCCGTCAATATCTCCTCCTTCATCTTATATACACCTAGAAATAAGGCTATTTTGGGGCCAAAATATAGTTGTCCACAGTTCCCCGCTCGTCAAGTTGACCACCCGGGCTCATTTACTATAGTTAAGGTACGGGGTGAAGAATATATGAAATGGCTCTGTTGAGCCGTTTTATTGCAGAAATAGCTAAGCGAGCGCTTAAAATAGGCTTATTTTGTTTCACAATACAGACCCTGCCCAGACGGAACGTGCGTATTCCTCAGGGCGGGCAAAAAAATCGCTGGTACTTGCTCTTGTGTTAGGAGGAGCGTCTTTTGTATTTTCTATACCACTGCTTGCATCTGCAAGTATTTTTGCGTCTTTGCTACAAACAACCGCTGCACAGACCAGCGCAGCGGGCTCTACTTCGAACTCGCAGACCATGGTGCTTTTGGCACCAGCAGTAAACCTCGACCCCCACCCTGCTGTGGGTGGCGGCGACATTAGTTTGGTGGACGGCTCTGCACTGTTGGCACAAGAAGGTCCGTCGGGTACCGCTGCCGATATTGAAAGTAAGCCGACCAACCCGCAGGTAAGTGTCTACACTGTCCACGAAGGTGACACACTGTCGGGTATCGCAAAAATGTTCGATGTGACGGCAGGGACCATCCTTGGTGCAAACGACATCAAGGGTGGCATAGTGCACCCGGGCCAGACACTTATTATTTTGCCAATCCCTGGTATTCAACACACGGTGCTTAAAGGCGAGACACTCGCGTCGTTGGCAAAGAAATATAATTCCGACGCAGGCGACATTGCTAAATACAATGCACTCGCACTAGGTGACTCGCTTGTTATTGGTGACACTATTCTTATCCCAGGAGGAGAAGTTTCTGCACCGGTACAAACTCCTGCTAAGACTCCTACCAAAACAAAGACGCCGACAAATTCGCACTCAAAACTTATCGCGAATATTAAAAACGGTTCAAAGACCGAACCATACTTGGGCGGCTCGGGCCCTTCACTTGGCTCGTACTTTACCTGGCCAGTTGCGGGCGGCATCATCACGCAAGGTCTCCACGGATGGAACGGTGTCGACATTGGCGCAGCAAAAGGTACTGCAATTTATGCAGCTGCAGGAGGCACGGTGATTGTTGCACAGGCGGGCGGCGGGTGGAACGGTGGCTACGGAAGTTATGTCGTCGTACAACATGGCAACGGCACACAAACTTTGTATGCGCACATGAGCAAAGTGTTGGTTTCTGCCGGTGACAGTGTTGACCAAGGTGACACACTCGGCAAAGTTGGTGCCACTGGCGAAGCTACCGGCCCGCACTTGCACTTCGAAGTTCGCGGTGCCGAAAACCCATTTGCCGACATGCCGCTCGGGAGCAGTAATTAATTTTTTCGTTGACGGTATTGGAGCGCTTCCAAAACGTGCGACTCATTGATGTCGGGAGCACCGTCCAGGTCGGCGACGGTGCGTGCAACTTTTATCACACGATGAAATGCACGTGGAGAAAGCGAAAGTCGCTGCCCTGCTTTTTCGAGTGTGGTGCGAACTTTCTCGCTGAGTGGCACGAGGTCTTCTAGTTCGCGCGGCGAAAGGTCGCTGTTTGTTTTTGTAAAATTCTTCCCCTCTTTTTCTTTTTTAAAACGTGCAAACCGCGCTTGCTGCATGGCGCGTGCATCTAAAACTTTTTTGCGTGCAACCGTAGTCTCACTTCCACGGACTGTTTTTTTACCGAGCTCGGGCAGGTCGACCGGCCCCATCACCATCCACAGGTCAATGCGGTCAGCAATGGGCCCGGAAATTTTTCTGCGGTATCGCTCGAGTGTCACGGGGCTGCAGGTGCACGCGACAGTTGGGTGGCCCCAGTTGCCGCAGGGGCACGGGTTCATTGCCGCAACGAGTGTGAAACGCGCGGGGAAAAGTGCCGTACCTTTTGCGCGTGCAACAGCAATAACGCGGTCTTCCAAAGGTTGGCGCAGTGCTTCTATCACACGACGTTCAAATTCGGGGAACTCATCTAAAAATAAAACACCGCGGTGTGCGAGCGTTGCTTCGCCCGGCCGTGGTGTTGCACCACCTCCAACTATAGAAACATAGGAAGACGTGTGATGCGGCGCGCGGAACGGCGGCATCGTAATTAGTTCGCTCCGCAATACTCCCGCGACAGAATGTATGCCGTTTACTTCAAGCACTTCGTCAAACAACAGTGGCGGCAAAATTGACGCAAGTGCGCGTGCCAACATTGTCTTGCCAGTGCCGGGTGGGCCGCTTAAACCTAAATTGTGTCCACCCGCGGCTGCAATTATTGCGGCGCGTTTTGCACTTTCTTGCCCGCGAATATCTTCAAATGCAAACTGAGTTTCTGCGAGCGACGGTTCGAGTTTGGTTTGCGGCGCAGCTACTAACTTCTGTGTTTCTTTTTTGGTCGCGTTTCTCTTTTCATTTAAATGGTCAATAACTTCTCCCAAACTTGTTGCTCCGTAAATTTCTATACCGCCTACAAGTGCGGCTTCCACTTCGTTTGCTTTGGGGACAAACACAGCACGCTTCCCTTTTCGTTTTGCTTCGGCAACAAGTGGCAAAATTCCGCGTACTGGTTGCAGCATGCCGTCGAGCGAAAGTTCTCCTACAAACAACAAATGCTCTGGGTCAAAACGAATGTCGTCTGCAGCAAGTAAATATGAAAGTGCGATGGGTAGGTCAAACATCGGACCTTCCTTTTTTAAATCGGCCGGTGCGAGCGAGATGACAATTTTTTGGTTCCGACTTTTTGGCGACTCAAACCCCGAATGTTTTATCGCGGCAGCAACACGGTCGCGACTTTCTTCCACTGCTTTGTCGGGGAGGCCGACAACCGTAAAAGAATGTAACCCTCGCGAGAGGTCAGTTTCAATAGAAACAATATGTGGAGTTAGAAGAGAAGTTTGCGCACCGTACACACGAGCGTACTGCATACATATATTGTATAGCAGAATTTTTTACGACAAGTTTTTTTCTTCGTCGATATGGGTTTTGCAGGTACGTGCTGAAGGGTTTGCTTCGAGACGATCTTCTTCAATTGCTTCTCCACAAATTTCGCACAAGCCGTAGGTACCTTCTTCTATTTTTGCTAGTGCGCGTTTGATGTCGTGCCAATGCACTTGTATCTCGGCAATTTCTGTTTGGTTTTCTTCAAACTCTTCAATGCGGTCGGCAACTTCGTCTGCTTCTGTCGCGCTTTGGTCAATATCTTTTACTGCAGCGTCCCACTCCCCTGCATCGTTCTTCCACCCCAAGTTTTTCAACTCTTCTTCAACTGTGTGCAACTGCTCGGTCAGTACTTTTTTAAAGTGTGTAGTTTCGTGTATCATGCCTGCATCATACCAGCCTAAAAAATGTACGGCAACGCAGGGCTACTTGCCCGGCAGCGGCAGTATAGGTGCTTGCAACAAGCGAGAAATAATTTCACGCAATGTGCCAGCGTTGGTTGTTATAACAATTGTCTGTCGGTCTAGAAAGGTCCAGAGGAAATTAAGCGACCCGTCCGCGCTTGTAAGTATCCGTGCGTTGTGGTTTTCGACAATTACGTCAAAAAAGTTAGTCTGCAAAAATTGTGCCGACCCAGCACTTTGCTGCGCGCGCACACCAGGGGCTGGAGTGTACGCAAACAAAGGCGAGAGGTCGGCCTTCATGCTTGTTTCCCACGCTAACATTCCTGCATACGCTTGTTCGTATGAGTCGACTTTAATAATCAAAAACGGCTGGTTCAGTCCAAACGAATGTACACCAAGCAAGTACACCGGCTGCACCGCACGCAATAAATTACCCGGGATGTCGGGTGCAAGCGCCGCAAGTAATGTGGGTGCATCGACATACTGCGTTACAGAGTCGCTGCTTGTGGCAGGAGTTTGTATATACAATTGCGCAATCAACCCAAGAGAGAGGTTTACAGATTTTTTTGCCTGCACGAGCTGGTTCATCACCGCGCTTGGTGTTGTGTTTTGAGACATCGACACGAGGGTTGTGCCGTCGACGGCAATAAACGGCGCAGCATTTGGTGACCCTGCCGGGAGCGGTGCGTTAAATACATACACGTAGTGCACCAGTACCCCTGCGGCAATAACCAGCAACACACTCGCTGCAATAAGTACGACAGTACGGAGTGTGTGTTTTGGCTGGGTGGCCTCTATGAGTTCGTGTATTTCGAGGCTCTTCTTGCTGCGCCTCTCTGCCTCTGCTGCGGCGATGGAAACAACTGAAACATGCTTTCCTTGGACGACACGTTCCACATCGCCTTGGTATGTCTGTAAATTACGCACATCAGACGACTCCGCTTCTACAAGAGGTTCTGGTGTCAGAGCAGAAGCTAATACAGGGACCACCTCTGGTTTTGGTTCTGCAAGCGTTGCCCCCAGTTCTTGCGCCAAAAGTGCGCCCGCGTTTATGCGCTGCGCAGAGTCGACGGACGGGCCGTCTTTTTTTGGTAGGAGGATTTTACCTAGGTCTATCTCCCCCGCCCCCGAGTGTTGGTCCTGTGGTTCTGGTGGCATTGTTTTGTGTAGACGGCGCGAGACCCTTACGTGCAGCAAACTCTGGGTCAGCTCCTTTTATAGAGAGGTTGATGCGGCCTTTTTCGTCTATCTCTTTAATCATAACCCGTACTTTCTCTCCAACAGTTACGACACCTGCAATTTTCTCAATTCTGAACGGCGCAATTTCAGACACGTGCACCAACCCTTCGGCATCTTTGCCGGGGCCAATACGCACGAATGCACCGAAGTCCATCAAACGAGTTACTTCACCTTCGTATACTTCGCCCGGTTTATATTCTTTGACGAGCGCCTCGATCATGCCTTTTGCTTTTTCGGCGCTTCCGTTTTTGCCGGTGATAAAGATAGAGCCATCGTCTTCTATAGTAATATCTGAAACAGCAGTGACATCTTTAATGCCGTTGATAGTCTTTCCTCCCCCGCCAATGACCAAACCAATTTGGTCGGGGCGTACGTGCATCGTAATAATTTCCGGTGCGCGCGGGTTTATGTGTGCACGTGGTGCGGCAATTTCTTTTTCAATGACATCAAGGATATGCATGCGCGCTGCTTTTGCGCCGGCCAGTGCTTCAACCAAAATAGGTACCGGCACGCCGTCGAGTTTAATGTCCATCTGTATCGCAGTCACACCAGTGCGCGTACCTGCAACTTTAAAGTCCATGTCGCCGAACTCGTCTTCAGGACCTTGGATGTCGGTCAATACTTTGTAGCGTCCGTCGCCATTCATCGAAAGCATCAACCCCATGGCGATACCTGCAACCGGTGCCTTCAGCGGCACGCCGCCGTCCATCAGTGCAAGAGTTGATGCACAGACTGAACCCATCGATGTCGAGCCGTTGCTTGCCAAACATTCCGACACTAGGCGAATGGTGTAGGGAAATTCTGCAACAGACGGTATCACTGCTTCGAGCGCTTTTTCTGCAAGTGCACCGTGCCCTGTTGCGCGGCGGTTAATGCCGCCAACACGACCTGTCTCCCCTGCCGAGTACGGCGGGAAGTTGTAATGATGCATGAAACGTTTTTTAACGTCGTGCTCTTCCATCGAGTCAATAACCTGTGAATCACCGGGCCCACCGAGTGTGAGTGCAGAAAAGACGTGTGTACCGCCACGGTAAAAAATACCCGAGCCGTGCAAGATGTCCGACACCCCACCTGCTTTTGCAAACAGTGGGCGCACCTCTGTGAAACTGCGGTTGTCTGCACGCATGTCGCGTTCAACTGCGCCGTGGTGGATTTCTTCATCTACTTTGTCTTCCAAGAAACGTTTTGCTATGGCTAATGGAACCGAATATTCCTGAAGAAAAGTCTGGCCGTGCGAAGCAAGGGAGTCCGAGGACTTTTCGGAAGGAACATTCGGTGTAGTGAGACGCTTCATCCATTCATGTTGTACTTCGTGGATAGCGTCTTTGCTTGGGACTCCACAGAAAACTGCATCACTTAATTTTTGTTTAAATTCTGTTTCAAAAAGTTCTGTGAGCGCTGCAGGAACTTCCGGTTTCGGTGCTTCGCGTTTTACTTTGCCGACTTCTGCAATTATTTTTTTCTGCCATTCTAAAATTTTATCGTGCTCGGCTGTTGCGCGTACAAAGCCGGCAGCAACATCGTCTTCACTCGCCTGTTTGGCAGCAACTTCAATCATGTTTATTGTGCCGTCTTTACCGCACGCCAAAATGTCGAGCACTGTCTCTGCACGCTGTGCGTATGTTGGGTTTACTATAAAATCTCCCGTTGCATTTTTCCCAATGCGCACCGCAGCAACTGGCCCACCCCATGGGATGTCCGATGTTGCCAATGCAAGTGACGCTGCGTTTACGGCAATAGAGGCAGGGTCCTCTTCATCAAGCGCAAGCATAGTGATGATCACCTGCATCTCGTTCCGCATATGGTGCGAAAACAACGGGCGTATGGTGCGGTCAACAACGCGGCCTGTCAGTATTGCTTGCTCGCTTGGTCTGCCTTCGCGACGTACAAAACGGCTGCCGCCAATGGTGCCGGCTGCATAAAAACGTTCTTCGTATTCGACAGAGAGCGGAAAGTAGTCGATATCGTCACGTGTGCGGTGCGACATCACAGCTGTAGCCAACAGTGCCGTGTTGCCGTAGCGGACAATAACCGACCCGTTTGCCTGCTCGGCTAGGTCGGTAAATTCGGCCGAAAGTACCTTCCCGCCTATGGTTGTTTCAAATTTTTTCGATTTCATGCATACACTGTAAGCCAAAAACACCCTCCCGCCTATTACTTGACAAATATGCCGATATGCGGTATAATAGAGGGTAGGAGTCAGCTTAGGGGAATTAGCCCCAAAAGCCTTTGAAAAGGGGAAAAAGTTGAAGATTAAGCGCCTACCGCTCTATAAGTACGAGCTAACCAAGCTCGTACTTTACTGGTCTCTCCTGCCGCTGTCCTTCTGGGCATTCAGCATGATGGTCCAGTACTGCCCCCAAGCTGTGCTGGCGGTGACGAGCGTCGTCAAGCCGGTCTTGGCTTGGCTGAGCCACTACTTCTTGGACTTGCTTTGGAACCTCACCGTTCCCGAGCCTGTCCGACAGCAGGTGAACCAGCTAGGTGGGTTCCTGGCTCCGCTGGCCAAGCCCCTCGCTAAGGGCATTGCCTGGGGCAGCCAGAAAGTGGCGGAGGTAATGGATGACCGAGCTAAGGCTGCTCTAAGCCTTGCGTTCGGCGGGTTCATCCTGATCTCGCTGCTCCCCAGGCTGCTGCGCTTGGCAGTAATGCCCTGGGTCTATGCCAGGCTGGTGAAGGACATTCTCTCCAACACCAGCCAAGAAGAGCTCCTCGCGGAGCTCGAACGCAGGAAGAGCTAACCCCTCTCCTCCGTTCACAACATCGCGACCGCCGTCCCTTAAACAAGGACGGCGTTTCTATTTCTACTAATTTCCATTGACGCACATCTATTTCAAATATATGGTTATGGTGAAATTGTTACCCAAGGGATTTTCCGAGGGTGGTTGAAAAGGGAGGAAAAAGTGAAGTTTATTCTCTCGTGGGTTAAGAGCCTCTGGTCCCGTTACCAGATTTTTAGACTCCAAAGAGAAGCTTCTGGGTTCGGCTCGGCTGCCGAGCCTTGGGCAGATCCGCCGCCTCAAATTCTGAGGCCTGAATAGACTTTGCCCCCCCCCAATAGCAAAACCGCCGACCTTTCGGGGCCGGCGGTTTTTTCTTTTTGTAATTAGATATTTTCTGAATCGCTGTCGTCGTAGACTTCTTGGCCGACATCGACTCCTTCGTCTTCGATGGGAGTGGGGCCTGGTTTTGCTCCGCCGCCAAAGCCAGGGATTGAAAATCCGCGGCCTGCTCCCCCGCCACCTTTGTAGTTAATAAGGTAGTTGCGTGGGTTGTCGCACATGTCTATAAAGTCGTCGGTCACTTCGCGCAGTTGGCTCGACGACGACTTACCAAAGGAAATAACTTCCACTTGGCAGCCGCGTGCGTAGCGCAAATATTCAACAAGCGGGACAAAGTCGCCGTCGCCGGTACCAAGGACTATGGTGTCGAGCTTTTCGGCCATTGCAATGGCGTCAATTGCCATGCCCATGTCCCAGTCGGCTTTTTTAGCGCCGCCGGCAAAGATTTTAATATCCTTTACTTTTGTCTCGATGCCGAGCTTGTTTAATGCATCAAAAAAGCTCTTTTCTTCTTCGCTTTCGGTGCGGATAACATATGCCACTGCGCGTACAAGTACGCGGCCTGCAAGAGCTTCCTTAACGACGTTACCGAAGTTAACTTTAGCTTTGTAAAGGTTTTTTGCGCTGTGGTAGAGGTTTTGCGTGTCTATAAAAATGCCGACGCGCTGGCTTTTGTGTTTAATGATTGCCATATAAATATGAACTGCTTAAAAAATGAACGGTTATTAAAATACGAACTGACTAAATAAAAGGCCTTACTCTATTGTATACGAACAAAAAAGAAGCACTGGTGCCCTACTGCGTAAAAAAATGAAGAAGATTATTTCTTCAAACCCAACTTTTTAACAATAGCGGTGTGGCGCTTTTTGTCACTGTTTTCCAAATACTTCAAATGTGTGCGGCGGTCTGCAACCATCTGCAAAAGGCCACGGCGTGAGTGCTTGTCCTTCAAGTGTTTTTTCAAATGGTTGGCGAGTTCTTCAATGCGTTCGCTCAACACGGCAATTTGCACCTCGGCAGAGCCGGTGTCGGTGGCATGGATGCCTGTTTCTTTGATTATTTTGGCCTTTTTCTTCGTAGTCAGCATGGCCCATATGGTAGCACAGGCTCGTGTTTTTTGCAAGAGGGTCTATATAAAGTAGAAAACCCGGCAGCTTCCCTTCCCTGGTTGAATAGGGAGAGGAAAGCTACCGGGTCGCCTGCGCTAACCACAGACAGGCTGCTAGAACCGTACGACGAAAGTGAGGGGTGGATTGCGCCGACGCCGCCACCATCGCCGCCACCCGATCCTTCCTGGAGGAGGGTGAGAGCCCACTATTTCCGCGTCCTCTCTGTTCAGAAAGGGTCGCAGCACCCAGCTCCAAATCACTTTGTAGGCCACGAAGATCGTGGCAGTGATCGCGGAACCGGCGATGGCGGATGTTGCCAGCTCATTGGACCCCATCCAGAGAGGGAGTCCGAGCGTCCTCATGTAGATGTACATAAGCACGTTAACGACAGCCAAGAGGGCTGTCCAATGGAGTAATTTTCGCACGAGAGGGTACTCCTTATTGGCTTGGCAGCAACGCTTAATGCGCGCCATTTGAGGTGAACAAGCCGGTATAAATCTATACATCTTTTGTATTTTTGTCAAGTACGTCTAAGCCCCATAATATAAAGGTACAATGTGTTTATGGCAGCAGACTTAAAAGACCTCAAAACTCAGTTTTTAGAATATTTGGAAATTGAAAAAGGCCGCTCTATTAAAACGGTCGAAAACTACGACCGCTACCTTTCGCGTTTTTTGGCATATAGCAAAATTACCTCCCCTGCCAATTTGACCGAAAGCGCCGTGCGCGAGTTCCGCTTGCACTTAAACCGCCAGGCAGGTACTGCGGGTACGATGAAGCACAAAACACAGAACTACTACATGATCTCGCTACGGGCGTTTTTAAAGTTTTTGCGCAAACGCGACATAGAGTCGTTAAATCCAGAACGGATTGAACTTGCCAAAGTGGGTGCGCGCGACTTGGATCTTATTACCTCCGCCGAACTAGAGCGGTTAATGGCGGGACCCAAAGGTTCGGGGCTTTCAGAATTACGCGACCGGGCAATTTTAGAATTATTTTTCTCCACCGGGCTGCGCGTGTCGGAACTGTGTTCGCTTAACCGCGACTTGGACTTAACGCGCGACGAATTTTCTATCCGCGGCAAAGGCGAAAAAATTCGCGTTGTCTTTCTCTCCCCTGCTGCCAAACGCGTTATAAAGGAATATCTAGACAAACGCGGCGATGTAGACGAGGCGTTGTTTATACAAATGGGTAAAGGTTCAAAAAATGCTAAAGAGCTGCGGCTCACTCCCCGCTCGGTCGAGAGGTTGGTTAAAAAGTACGCTATTAAAGCGGGTATTACGCGCAAAGTAACGCCGCACGTTATCCGCCACTCCTTTGCGACCGACCTTTTACAAAACGGCGCCGACCTGCGCAGTGTGCAGGCTTTGCTTGGGCACGCAAACATCGCAACCACGCAGGTCTACACCCACGTCACCGATAAACACCTGCACGAAGTCCACAAAAAATTCCACGGAACGGGCAGGAAATAAACCTTTTATTTTTTACTGCCAAAAATTGCAACAAAAAGCCGTGTATTTGGGTCGCGGGATATTTTCCCTAAGGTTTCTATTTTCTCAACTTCCAAACCTGCGTGTTGCAATGCTTCCACCATTTCTTTCTGTGAATGTTGATACATGGTGTTTCGAGAAAGAGGATTAACTGGAATTTTTACTTTTCCGATAAGCAGCTTTCCTACCCTTTCAGTATCTGAGTACATACTTTCCCATGCATCGTAGGCTTCTGGATTTGTGGTAATAATAAGAAATTTTCCGTCCGATTTAAGCACTCTATATAGTTCTTGAGAAGCGATACCCAAATTTCTAAGTGGAACCATACAGTTATCGAAAAACAGCCGGCCATCGAATTACTCTCAATTGGCAGTTGATAAGCATTCCCTGTTAAGAATTTCCTATCAGAACGTGAGTAACGTTCTATTGCACGTTCAGTAAGCACCACTGAAGGTTCTATTCCAACGTAGTTTGTGTCTTTCTGATATGAAATTTGTTCTGACGCTACTCCTTGTCCGGAGCCAATATCAAGAATTGTTCCGTTTATTCCTTCGCTCCATCTTTTTAGTAGTGGATAAATTTCATTATCGCGGATAAGTCCTTTCTCTCCTTCTACACTTCTAATCCATTCTCGGGCTACCTTTTCATCTTCAAAGGGATTCTCTTCCATGCGTGAAGTTTACATTATTTAAAAAATTCTTCGACATGCTCTGGAACATGGCGGAATAACCCAGCAGGCGATTCTGCTGAATTGAAAAGAAAAACGCTCCAGTTACGGAGCGCTTCGGTTTCTATTGCCAGACCCCTTCGGGCGAGGGCAGGTTTACTGCTTCGGCAAGTGCGAGCAGCGCGGCGTTGAACCTACTCTTCCATTCGTTATGCTCGTCTTTGTATCCGTTTCTTCTGTTGAACGGCAAGGAGAGCGCTGTGGTTCCGCCACCACCGAGAAGTTTTACTAACTCGTTGTTTTTGTGGTCGGCGTAGACCGGCAGAGAAATACCTTCGTTTGGGTACTCTGTCCGTACAGCCAGCAGTGAATCCCTTTCGCTGTCTATTCCGTGCGTATAGGTGTAGACGATGCCGTCGGCCACCAGACGAATGTCGAAACGAAGTAGCTCATGCTTTTTCCGGCGGTCGTTCCACGGGGCCACCTTCCAGACGCCGAGAACTATCCCACTCTTTTGTTTAATTTCGTGCAGTGTCGCCTTCTCGAAGAGTTCCTGTACCCACGCTGTGGGCAGCGCATCTACCTGGGGTGCCTGGTCAACGAACACAGGTGTGTTTGTCGGAACAAAGTACGTTATAGAAAGGAATGCTCCAACCAGGGTGGCAATTCCCACAGCAAGACGTTTTCCGTAACGTGACATCGATACCTCCTGGGTCTATCCGCTCTTTTTATACTTGGTTTTGTACATCTCCACAAGGAAGATATTGCCCAGGGTGTCTACATTGACTTGTGGGCAGTAAAAAATTAGTGTTACGCGCAGAAGTCCACCAACATTGGGGAGTCCCATGCAAAAAGTTTGTCTAGTAACGGGCGGTTCGCGGGGTATTGGCGCAGCGACTGCGCTACTCTTGGCAGGCAAGGGCTACAATATCTGCGTCAATTATCGAACCAACAAAACAAAGGCGCAGGTCCTTGTTGAGAAGATTAGAAATAAGGGGGTAAAAGCCATTGCGGCGAAGGCGGATGTTTCCGACCCACGCCAGGTCGATAGACTTTTCCGTACCATAGACGATAATCTCGGCAGGCTAACGGCTTTGGTCAATAACGCGGGGGTTGCAGGGAGCCGCAAAAAATTTCTCGAGGTTTCCGACGCTGACTTTGATGCGGTGCTGGACGTGAATTTTAAAGGTACTGTCCACTGCACGCGACATGCATTGCAGAGAATGGCTCTGTCTCGCGGAGGTTCGGGCGGGGCTATCGTCAACATATCATCTACGGTAACGACGACGGGTGGCATCGATCTCGTTGCCTACGTTGCGAGCAAGGGGGCAGTAGAGGCCTTCAGCTTGGCTGTTGCAAAAGATTATGCCAAGGAAGGAGTTCGCATAAACGTGGTGCGACCGAGCATCGTTGCAACTGAACAGCAGCCCCTCGAAGACCTGGCTTGGTTGGAGAGAACAAAGGCTTCCATTCCTGTGCGCCGATTAGGAGAACCTGAAGATATTGCGAAGGTTATAGCGATGCTTCTCTCCGACGAAGCCGCGTTCATGGTTGGTTCGGTTGTCGATGTAACAGGCGGCCGATAACTACTCTACGCAGCCACCTCACACGGGTGGCTGTTTTTCTTTTCATTCAGCAGAATCGCCTACGGGGTTAAAATTCTACTTCTGTATATTCAAACTTCTCAACCGCAAAAGGTTTTTCGATGCCGCTAAAGTAACACGTGCCCTCTATTGTTTTGCCTTGCTGCAACACCAGCGGCACCCAGTGCGTGTCCGATGGCCACATGTCGTCTATGGGTAAATTTTTTAATTCATGCCACGCCGGCAGCGACATCTCGCGTGTTTCAATAGGCTCGCCAGAGAATTTGTTTGCAATAAATACGTGCACGTCGTGGTCGTACGCTGGAACATCTTTAAAACGGAAGAGTACATGTGCGACTTTTTTCAAATCTTCCTGCCGTACGTCTAAACCGCATTCTTCTTTTGCTTCGCGACACGCACTTGCTTCAACGGTTTCCCCTTCTTCTACTCCTCCGCCAAACCCGTTCCAATATCCCGCTCCAAATGTTTTGCCGGGCCGTTCCTTCTTTTTTCCAAGCAACACTTTACTTCCTTTGTGGATATATAAGAGATTCACGAGCCTCATATATAAAGTGTACTCCAAAAAGAAAAGCCCCTTCCTTTCAGTTAGGGCTTCTGCTGCGCGGCGAACCAGGTGTCGAGCACGGTCTGGGCCTGTTCCAGAGTGTCGTAGTAGCCGGTGGGGCTACCATCGACGACTGCACTTTCGTGCAAGGTGCCGTCCGAGTGGAGATACTGGGACTTCCCCCGCTCGGGTTTTTCAGGCGCCGCTACTAAGCGGTGGATGAAAAACTTGTCGAAGTATGGGGAATCCCTCCCCGTCCCTTGTGTACCGACCCTGAAAGGGCTTGGAAGTTTTGATTTCGTCTCGAGCATACTTCCCTCCCGTGAAGACCAAATTGGTATCAAGGGCAATTCTAGACGTCGCGGTCTATTTGTCAAAGCATGTGCTCACGGCATACTATTGGGACATGAAGTTAATTTCTTGGAACGTAAACGGCATCCGCGCAGTACATAATAAAAATTTGTTTGTGCCGTTTATCGAAGAGTACAAACCCGACATTTTGTGCCTGCAAGAAACAAAGGCGCAGCAAGCACAGAGCGAAGTTGATCTGCCTGACTATGAAGAATATTGGAACTCAGCGGTAAAAAAGGGCTACAGCGGCACGGCCATCTTTGTGCGAACAAAGATAAATAAAGAGATTACCAAACACAAACCACTTGCGGTGTTGCTGGGTCTGCCAGAAGATATTGCAAAAAAATATAAGCTCGACGGTGATGAATATGGCGACCCAAATGCCGAAGGCCGCGTGCTTGCCGCAGAGTTTGAAAAATATTATGTAGTAACTGTATACACGCCAAATTCCAAAGAAGATCTTTCGCGCCTCTCATTGCGCCACACACAATGGGACCCAGCCTTTTTGGAATATATGAAACGTCTCGAAGAAAAAAAGCCTGTAATGTTTTGCGGCGACTTAAATGTTGCCCACCAGGAAATCGACTTGGCCAACCCAAAAGCAAATGTTGGCAAGCATGGTTTCACAGCAGAAGAGCGCGAAGGAATAGACAAAGTAGTTGCGGCCGGGTTTGTAGATACTTTTCGCCATCTGCACCCCACTACTGAGAAGGCCTACAGCTGGTGGAGCCACTTTGCTAACTCGCGTGCACGTAACGTTGGCTGGCGTATCGACTACTGGTTTGCCTCAAAGTCCCTCACGAAACACCTGAAAAACGCTGAAGTCCTGCCTGCCGTGATGGGTTCCGACCACTGTCCTGTCTTATTGGAGGTTGATATATAACTTAAACCTCGCCTACTTATTTAGAGCAAAAGGATTGAAGTTGGTTCCGTGGTCGTACGTATCGAGCCCTTCTTTGTGTTTAATAATACGTATAACTTTTCGTGTTACGGGAAGCGCGAGTATTTCCCACAGAGTACAAAAGACAACGGTTGTTGTGATAAGTGGCACAAGTTCGCTAAAGGTAAACCATCCGGCAAAATAAAACGCGATAAAGAATGCCAGCCCATTGTCGACTATCTGTCCAAAGAACGTCGATATAGTGAGTCGCGCACTAATATATCTGCCTTCGTTCCAGAGTTTCATCTTGGCAACAATATACGAATTTGTAAGTTCTCCACAGAAAAACGCAAAAATAAAACCGATGGCGACGACGGGTGCAGACCTGAAGATTAAATTATACGAGTCGTTATATTCGAACGAGGGGTTTGGGATATAGGTATAGATAGATGCAAGCGTGCCTGCGAGCAACATGCAGCTAAATCCGGTCCACACAATTTTCCGAGTGACTCGGTAGCCATACACTTCAGTGTAAATATCCGCGAAGATGTAGACCAATGGGTATGCAAGTGCCCCGACCGAAAAGACAAGATGGCCTACGTAGAATGTTTTGAGTGCTGTAAACATGCCCACCACTAAAATGGTGACCCAGACCATGCCGAATATTCCCAAGTATTTATGGGGCTGGATTGCCGAAACAACGGGTTCGGTGATTAAATTTTTCATGGCCTCAGTAATTTCAAGTGTAGAGGAATTCCAAGATTCCGCTGTTTTTATTTAAATTTCTCACCAGTTCTAATTTTGCTTTTATTTCCAATAGTATTTACACGCCCATATGTCCAAAAAATGGACACAAGAGCGGAAGTTTTGTATTATGTACGGTACGTATGTTGTGGAATGAAGAACAGCGGCAGGCACTTGGGTTGAAGAAAAAAGAGCAGCGGTTGTTGGACGCGCTGCATAAAAAAGGAGTACTCAACACTATGGAGTTGGCGTTTGAAGCTAAGCTCCCTCGTGTTACGGCCATGCGGTTGCTCAAAATTTTGCGCGAGCGTGGATTTGTTGCCCGGCAAACATTGTTAAACGAAGTGCGTTGGTCGCTGGTGCGGCCGGAGCTCCACATAAAACGTTTGCAAAAAATTTTTGCCGACATGCCCGGGAGTTCTGGAAAGACCACACTCCCCCTCTCTGACGTTGCACAGGTCACTGTGTTTCGTGGAGCAGACGAGATGTACCAAACTAACGTGAAATTTCTTGCGGCTCACGCAGGCGAGCGTTTGTATGCAATAGAGCCCAGCGGTATGTGGCGACACATAGTGCAGGTGCCTGTCGAAAAGTGGTTGCATGTAAACCATCTTATCGGGCAAAAGAAAATTGTTGTGGAGGCTATTGTGGAAGAAGATTTTGAAATACAGATATACAAATACGCGAATAAATATCTTTTAGAAAGTCTGACCGGGCTTACAAGCGAACTCCATAGTATTCCCAAGGGATATTTAAAATCTTCAACCGAAGTGCTTATATTCCGTGACCAAGCACTCTTCCTCGACTGGGAACAATTGGTTGGTGTTGAAATAAAAAACTCAAGCACCGTGCATTTGCTTAAAGGGATGTTTACACTTTTAAAATCACAGAGTCGACGAATTTAGAAATTTTTATAGGTGTCCTCATTTCGGCGACTTATTTCTATTATCTGAATAGTGTCCGCACGTTTCTGGTAGATAATTCGTATACTCTGCACGCGCACGCGGAAGATATCATCAAAACCTTTCAATTTTTTAATATCAAGGTCCTGGGTATTTCCTGAAAGTACTATTTGAATCGTTTCCCGGACAGTTCCCCGCTCTTTTGGCGAGAGTCTCGCTAGAAATTTTTGAATTTTATCCATCCAATTTCTTCAGGGCAGCAAGAACATCCCTTCCAGAGACGCCGTTTTTGTTGATTTCTGTAAAGTCTATGACTGTTTCCCAGCCCATCTCTTCACTGTCTACAGGCATAAGACGGAAGATTGGTGTCGAGCGGCGAAAGACAGTTATAGAGTCGCCTTTGTCTACAGCATCAATATACTTCTCCATATTTTCACGGAGTTCTTTCAAACCAACCGTAGTTTGTTTTGTAGACTTGGTATTCATAGATATAAGTTTATCTTAAGGTAAACTTTGTGTCAATTAGGTGAATAGATAAAAAGAAAAACGCCGAGACAAGAAGTCCGGCGTTTGGAGTGAAAACTGAGAGGTTATTTTAATTCCAGTACTTCTCATTCATATAGCCCCACAGATATAAGTTCAAAAGGGGCACAATAATGGCAAGCACCAGACCAACGAGGAGGAAAATCGACCTTCTCCTTCCACCGTTTGCCGTGGTGCCTCTCATGACCCATGGAATAAGAGGATTCATAAGAAGGGTACTGATGAACGCTGGTAGAATAATTAGCTTAAGCAGCAACATAGCGCACTCCTCTGCCTTGCTGGGCGATTGTTTCGACGAACTCGGTACTGCATACATAATAGCACTTTAAAACCTTGATGTCAATAAATACTGATGATAAAAAATTGACACAAAAGCATTATAAATGCTAGAGTTTTAAGGAAGATGTCAAAAAATATTGATGAAAATACAAATAAGGAGCTTTTAAGCAATTTGGAGGCTCTGGGCCTGTCCGACAAGGAAGCTCGGGTGTATTTGGCCTTACTTCCCCGCCAAGATACGGGTACTTCCAACTTAATTAGGGCAACGGGGCTGCACGGGCAGTTTGTATACCAAGCCTTGGAGCGGCTGGAAGAGTTGGGGCTGGCCAAGCATGTCGTGCAAAGCGGCCGCAAGAAATTTAGCGCTGGCTCGCCCGAGCGAATACTCTCACTTGTTGAAGAAAAAAAGTTGGCGGCCCAGGCAGTGGTGCGGCAGCTCAAAGAGCAGTTTGCCGGCAAGCACGAACAGAGCTTCGAGGTCTTTCAAGGTGACTCGGCGTTTGTCGCCCACGAGTTTGCGTTGCTTGAAGCAATGCCTGAGGGGGGCGTTATTGATGTGCTCGGGGGCGGAGGTGACAAATATGTGGGGTTGATGGGTCACGAGATGAACGAGTACGAAAAACTGCGTGTAAGCAAAAAAGTAGCTGTGCGGTACATCAGCACAGCTGGGAACCATAATTATTTGAAGATAATGGCTCAAACACGTGAGTTTTTTGACTACCGTGTTCTGCCCGACGCCGCGTCAGGCGTAGACACTGACATTTTGATGGATAAAATAATCTTCCATCTCTTTGGAGAGCCGGTTGTCTCTTTTACCTTTACAAACAAAGTGATATCGGACGGATACCGGAGGTTTTTTGAGGTGTTGTGGAACCTTTCGAGTAAGTAAATTTGGGCACAATTAAACCCGCAACGCCGGAGTAGGTGGTTGCGGGCTCTGTGCCTGCTTCTGAAGTGACTTCTTCAAAAAGAACTAAAGAACTAACTTATTGGGTCGAAAAACGTAATACCTCGTAATCCAAAATTATTTAAGAATTTGTGAATATACGTACTCGGCTCAACATCAGCTACGAACACTGCTGAAGTTTCTTCGGAAACGGGAACACATTTGTGCGCTGCAGCGCAAGATTATGTATCGAAAGAACTTGTGCTCAAAAATTTAATCTAGTACAACCGCAGGGCAGTGGTTGCAAAACATTTCCTTAATAAGCTCTGAGACAACTGTATGTTTTATAAAGGACAGTGTAAAGGACATATAAAAGACAAACTGGGGATAACCCAGTTTCTAGCCTTAATTAACAAAGTATTTCTTCTGAATTTCTTTAATACTCTCTTCCTCTAACTCCTCTTTTTTCTCTTTTCCTGCGTCCCCTATTGCACGTAAATCTTTATCTGAAAGTTTAACGAGTTCCAGTATTTTTGCTTCTAAATATTCTTTTGTATTTAACTTCGGGTCTTCCAACACCTCTTCAAGCAGTGCATGCAGGAGCCAACCAATACGCGGGCCGGCTTTCTCCCCCGTTACCTCCATAATCCTCTTCCCGTCTATAGCGAGCATACCAACAGAAATTGGGTCACGCAGAGCCTCTTCTATCATTGCCTGGTATTTGCGCAGACGGAAGGGCTGTTCTTTAGGCCTGCCAGTGCCTATACGGTCGCATATGCGTAGTTCGATGAGCTTTTCGATGTTATCCCTACCTACGTTGGTTATGATGCGTCTGACGGCAGATAACGTGATTTTATCGGGGTCAGAAAAGAACATGTGCCACCGGACCATCCGTTCGGCATTTTCTATAGTTTCACGTGAAAATTTAAGCGCTTCCAAGGCCTTTTTTGTGATGCGCGCACCTACGACGTCGTGGCCGTGGAAGGTCCAGTCGTGCTTTTCGTCTGACCAACGACGGCTCGCAGGCTTGCCTATGTCATGAAACAAGGCGGCTAGGCGTACTTCGAAGCTCCAGTTTTTGTCAGCTGCGTGCTGCAGAGCGCGTATGTTGTGTTCAAACACGTCAAAGCTGTGGGCCTGGTTTTGCTCTACCCCTATCCCCTTTTCCAAGTCTGGAGCGATATATCCTAAAATTCCTATACTTTGAGCCAAAATAATAGCGTTCATCGGCTTGGCTGAGTTTAAAATACGCACAAATTCGTCGCGGATACGTTCTTTTGAAATTTTGCCCAGCTGGGAGGCACATTTTTGCATTGCGGCCTTTGTTTCAGCCTCAATTGTAAAGCCTAACTCTGCCGAAATACGTATTGCACGCATAATACGCAACGCATCTTCGGCAAAACGCTCCTCTGGCTCCCCTACGGCGCGCACCACGCCTGCGGCTGTGTCCTTTATGCCGCCATAAAGGTCAAGAAGCTTTTTTTTAGCTGGGTCGTACGCCATCGCATTGATGGTAAAGTCGCGGCGCTTAAGGTCATCTTCGATATGTTTGCTAAAAATAACGTTGTCAGGCCTGCGAGCGTCGCTATACTTCCCTTCTAGGCGGTACGGCGTTGCTTCGACAATCTTTACATTTTCGTTTGTAGCGTCGTCATTTACGATACCGACAGTGCCAAATTCGTTGGTATAGAAGGTGTTTTCGAACAAACTCTGGATTTCTTCCGGGTTGGCGTTGGTAGTTATGTCCCAGTCTTTAGGCGTGCGGCCAAGCAACAGGTCGCGCACGCACCCTCCTACTATCCAGACCTCGAAGCCGGCCTTGGTAAACGTTTCGGTTATTCGTGAAACCTCCGCGGGTATTTGGTCTTCGAGGAGTTGCATGGCAGAATTCTAACACGCCAGTAGGAGCTCCCGTGGTGAAATGGATATCATGTCTGCCTTCGAAGCAGCTGTTCCAGGTTCGAATCCTGGCGGGAGCACACGCGACGTGTGCCTAGACAAAAGTTTGTGATATAGTCTTCAGTGTTTGCGGATGCGGATATGGTTTAGTGGTAGAACACATCCTTGCCAAGGATGAGACGGGAGTTCGATTCTCCCTATCCGCACTAGGAACGACCAAAATGAAAGATTTCTTTCATTTTTAAGAGACGACGTGCGAAACAAGCTCTGCTTATCCGCACTAAGTACGATATAAGATAAAAGACGTCTATGGTGTGGACAATAGATCTCTTGAAAAATAAAGACATATCCACTTTTCTGGGGATAACTATGGGGACAGGTGTATTAAAGACGTGTCTTTAAGTGGGTTTTATGGCTTATAATGGCATGTAGTGTTTCTAAGATGACACTTTATAGGTTATTTGGTTCACATGAAACAGTTTCATGGAAAAGACTAAAAAGAGAGAAATAGGCGACTTAGGCGAGGATATAGCCTCGAAATATCTTGAAAAGAGGGGATATATTGTCTTGGATAGGAACTACCTCAAACCCTGGGGCGAATTGGACATTGTTGCTCGTAAGGACAAAAAGCTCCATTTTATTGAGGTTAAGACCGTCCGCCGTGAGTCGGGACAGGTTTCACGTGAAGCAGGTGGGGATGTTACACGTGGCACAGTTAGGCCGGAAGAGAATATGCACAAAAAGAAAGTTATGAGGTTACACAGGGCCTTGCAGACGTATATGATGGAAAAGAAGGTGGGCGGGGAAGTAGAGTGGCAAATAGACCTTGCCTGCGTTTACTTGGATTTTTCGTCCAGGCGCGCTACAGTGGAGCTGTTCGAGAATATTATTCTATAAGTAGGGAAGCGGGGTATCGTATATCGGTAGTACGCTTGCTTTGGGAGCAAGATGGCTCAGTTCGATTCTGAGTACCCCGACAAAATTAATCGTATGGAACGGCTAACTCTTGTAACAAAACCGTCCGACGGGTATGAACTACTCGACTCGGGTGGGGAAGAGAAGCTTGAGCGATTTGGCGATGTTGTGCTTCGCAGACCGGACCCGCAGGCGTTGTGGCCTAAAAAGTTAGGAGAGAGCGAATGGAATAAAGCCACAGGCACGTATGTGCGTGAGGGTGGGGAAGGTGGCAAATGGGTGGGGAAGCTGCCTACAGAGTGGAAAATAAGTTTTGGAGGATTGCAATTTCTGGTCAAACCAACCTCGTTTAAGCACACAGGGTTGTTTCCTGAGCAGGAGTCAAATTGGGTTTGGACTGCTGAACAAATTTCTAAAGTTGGTAGGGAAGTCTCCGTTCTCAATCTCTTTGGTTACACAGGTGGTGCAACGCTTGCTGCGGCAAAAGCTGGAGCGCAGGTGACGCATGTAGATGCATCAAAGACAGCAGTTGCGTGGGCACGCGAAAATGCACAAGCGTCGGGGTTGGAAGAAGCACCTATACGGTGGATTACTGAAGACGTGCTGTTGTTTGTCCGCCGCGAAATTGCACGTGGGAAGAAGTATGACGGCATTATCATGGACCCGCCAGCATTTGGGCACGGGCCAAAAAACGAAATTTGGAAGATAGAAGAGAATTTGATTGAACTTATAGACCTCTGCGGCCAACTTTTGTCGGACCAACCACTCTTCTTTTTGGTAAACGGCTACGCGGCAGGATATTCGCCTTTGGCGTTTGCATACAACTTGGAGCAATTTGAAAAAAAGTACGGCGGGGCACTAGAATATGGCGATTTAGGGATTGAGGAGCAGGGAAGTGGCCGCATACTTCCTGCTGGTATTTTTGCTCGGTGGAAAAAGTAGCTTGACAGGTTTTACACTCGGCAGTACGGTGGACATATGGAACGTTCGCAAGCCCTCTTCGTCTGGATGATTTACCTTCTTACACGAGGGGTTTTTGCAACGCGGTAATCCAACTAAGATACCAAAAAAGATGCAAGGACCTCCACAAGGGGTCCTTGTTTCGTTTCGGGAGACTATTTTAGAGTTCGTTCAAACGCGCTAAGGCGCACAATGGGAGAGAAGATAATGGCTGAATTGGAACAGTTGGCAAAAGGCCAAGAGACATCGTTCGATGTGCTCGATGCCCACCTTGGGCAGCCGACGCCCGTCTCGTTCGGACCGATGGTGGTCAATGACACCATTCGGTCCGATATGGGGCCGTTCAAGAGCTTGCCCGAATACCGGGTGGTCTATCCGCAAACGGTCGTTCAAGCTCTGGCTGTGCTGGTTGCGGAATACAACGCGGCATTCGCGCCACTTGTGGCTGCTAACCAGGAAACGGACGCCGACTACAGGCACTGCTTCGTCAATGGGGCGCCGATCAACTTCGGCGTTCAGATCGACATGCCGGCCTTGCCCGAGGCGTTTCTCGCGCTTGCCGTTAGTATGTCGGTGGAACAGGTTGTCGAGATCTTACGGAGACGAATCTTCGAGATCGAAAACTCGCTGGCGATGTACCAGCTGCTTAGGAGGCAATTTGCCAGGGGAGGAATTTCCTTCTTTGAAAGTCGCTTCGCCGACTTCATGGACACTCTTCGGCGACATACCGGCAAGCCAGTTGCTCTGCTGGCTGTCACCGACCAGAAGTACGAGGCGATGCGTAGCTCGGAATTCGGGAAGTCTCTACACGACAAGCTTCCCAAGGAAGAGTTGCTCGATATATCAGGGTTTGACGCGATGTTCAGCCCTGACGGCTTTTCCCGGCATCTTAGGCAAAACGGCGGGGAAAGTGCATACGCGCTGTATGCACGTACGTCCGACCCTGTTGCGGTCTTGAGGGATCCCACGGTTCGTGTGGGACATGAACTTCTTGGCAACAATGAGGTTCGGCACAAGGTGCGGCGGGATGCACTGACCTTCAATGTTGATACGCCGACTGCAGAACCCTGGCATCGGCTGAATGACACCAAGATGTACATGCCCGCTATGGGTATGGGCGTCTTGCTCCCAGGTCACGTCGACCTTACAACGTTCCTGAAACGCAGCGCGACGAAGGAGTATTTCGAAGCGTGTGGGGTCGACCCTGAGGCCGTAATCGGAGGGCAAGCTGCTCTGCGAGCAAAGCCCGCACTCGGAACGTATGGCTGCTATGGCCATATCCACGGCCGTATCGGTGTGAACAAATTTGAGGGCAACCTTAATCGCGAACGGCAGCGCAGGGGCTCCTACATCCTGCAACCCGAACTGCCTCTTCTCAAGTTGGTCAATGAGCTCGACGAAGAGGACTCCTACATTGCTATCGACCGGAACTTCCTCGGTTGGAACGGCAATGGATACGACTTCCTTGGTGGATTCCGGTCACTTATGCCGGACAAAACCATGGAAGCGCGTAAGGGTCGAAATCACGGCAGCAAAGAGACCCTCTGGGCCGAAGTGGTGACCTAAAACCCATTTCGATCGTTTGTACCGGACATTGGTTAGAAGAGGAAACTCTTTCTGCCAATGTCCGGTATTTTTTTACCCGCATAGGCAAACATGGTATGAATAGAGACATGAAAGAAGATATTTTAAATTTGGCACAAGAATTTGTGTCTATTCCATCTAACCCGGACAATACAGAGGCACTCGCTACTATTTTAAATCTTGCCCTTTCAAAACTTTCTAATTTCACTATTGAGCGTTTTGAACGAAACGGTGCTACAAGCGCACTAGTATATGTAGGTCCTGTACGGCCAAAAAAGTTTAAAGTATTGCTTAACGGCCATTTGGACATAATCCCGGGTAAGCCGGAGCAGTACACCCCAGTGGTAAAAGGTAAACGGTTGTACGGCGTTGGAGTTATGGATATGAAGGCAAACCTCGCCAGTATGTTGTATGCCTTTGCGGAAACTGCACATAAAGTCTCGTACCCACTAGGGCTTCAACTCGTTACAGACGAGGAGCTCGGTGGTTTTGACGGAACAAAATATCAAGTCGAACAAGGCGTGAGAGCGGATTTTGTTTTAACCAGCGAACCAACTAACTTTGATATTGTGTACAAAGCACGTGGAATTATATGGTTAAAAATCTCCTCTCGTGGCAAAACAGCACACGGGGCATACCCATGGCGCGGAGAAAATGCCATTTGGACGATGCACGAGTTTCTTGCTGCGTTGAAAAAACAATATCCTATTCCTACTAAAGAAAAATGGGTAACGACGGTCAACGTTGCAAAAATTGAAACGAACAATCAGTCGCTTAATAAAATTCCTGACGATTGTACTGTTTCTTTAGATATTCGATACATCCCGGAAGATACAAACGTACTACAAAAAATCAAAAAGCTTTTACCAAAAGGTTTTTCTATGGAAGTACTTACGGACGAGCCAGCGCTTGATACTGATTCCAATAATTCCTACATACAAGCGCTTCAAGGCGTAAGTTCGAAAATTCTTAAGAAAAAAATTACCAAACGAGGTGCGTTCGGGTCGTCAGACGCAAGACATTTTGGACGATACAAATGTCCTGGTATCGAATTTGGCCCAATAGGGGAGGGTATCGGTAGCGACAATGAGTGGGTAGATATCCCAAGTTTAGAAAAATTTAATACTATACTCACAACGTTCCTTTTGGAATTAGATATATCATCTGTTCCAGTAAAAAAGCGCTAATGTGCCAGGGCGTTAACTAATTTTTGGCGCAAAATGGGGGCGATGGTGCTGGCAAAGTGGTCGGCTTTTTGTTGCATGTTGCCTGTAAGGAGCGCGACAACTCCTCCCATGCCTGCTGTGGCAAGGCTCTGGTTAATGTGGCTCAGGGTTATGCCACGCAGGTCGCGTGTGGCAGTAGTGTCGCCAAGTGTTGCCGTCGCCACTATTGCCTGCAGTGCGCCGTCGTGTGTGCGGACAATAGCCCCGCCAGAGGAGCCCGCCTGTGCAACAACACTGCCGCCGACAGACACAACGTCGGGGAGCCCGCGGCTGTCGAAGGCAAAAATATCTTGCACGGTAGTAAAGGCGCTCGACGCATACAAATTCATTTCAATAGTAATGCCTTCCAAAAAACCAGCGGGGTAGGCGGCAAGTAGCACTGGCTCTTGCCTCTGCGGTTCGTCGAGCGTGACAGGGATGGTGGGGAAGTGTGCGGGGAGTGTGGCAGCCGGGTCGGTGCGCGAGGTTATGAGTAAAAATGCGTAGTCGTTTTCGCCCGTGCCAACAGCTTCGTCTGACGTTATTTGCTTTGCGTTTGCATCGACCCACGCAGGCGGTAGGTACAGCAGTGTCGCCTGATATTTACGCGCGGCAGGGCTGCCAGTGCGCACGACGCAGTCGATATTGCCCGGTACTATGTAGTCGCGGAGCAAAAAGTATTGGCCCACGTGTGCGTTGGTTACAATAACGCCGCTGTCGCTGACAATAACCCCGCTACCAGAAATCGGGTGGAAGTAGCCGCCGCTTTTTGTTGTGCAGAGGATGTTAACAAGCGCAGCACGCGTCCCGTCATTTACAACGCCTGGGGGCACTGTTGGTGCAGGAGGAGGTGGTGGAGTAGGCAAAGACACTGTCTCTGCGTCGATCTTCGGCTCCGCAACCGACAGTGTCTTTGCCTTAGTAGTTTTTACTGGCAGCAGTTTTTGAGCAGTGGTGCTTGTCGCAACTGGTTTGCTTTGTGTGGCTACTACTGCCCCTGTAGATGTTGCTACAGGTAGCGGGGAAGCCGTTACGGGCGCGTGTGCAGTGACAGCCCCAAAAAGTGAGTGGAAGGTGATAAATACACTTGCAATAATGTTAGAGAAAAAGGAAAGAAGCGCAGACATGTACTAAAGTATACCAATTTGGACTTTTGTGCGGGATGGGAGAATCGAACTCCCGCCATCAGTTTGGAAAACTGATGTTCTACCATTAAACTAATCCCGCTTTTCTATATAAATCTTATCCTACAACGCCTTTTGCTTTTCAGCTAGCAATTTGTTCGAGCTATGTTTAGCGCATTGATATGGTCAAAACCGTGAAAATGTAAGAAAAAAAGACATTTTTCACGATTATAGTTGATAAAACCGTGAAAAAAGCATCTGCTGGTGTAGCTGGCAATTCTCCCATCCCGCATATGAATGATTTCACTTGACCTTCACTTGGTTGGGTATATACTATATCTACATTCGGCATTTGGCCGCGACCCCCGCCCGCAAGGGCGGGGGAACATGTTTTTATAGGTACAATTTCTGAAATCCTTCTTTTACTTTTGCAAAATTATCGGTATCGATCTGTCCCAACTTTGAATGTAGGCGCCGGTAGTCGATAGTACGTATCTGATTAAGACAGATGTATTCATCTTGTTCGCCAAATTGGACATGTACGTACCAGCTCCCGTCTCGTTTTTGAGTAGTAGTTGGAGCGATAAGATAAAATCCGTGTGCTAACTTTTTGATAATTAATACAGGTCGTGAAAAACGTTCGCTTTTCCCGTTCATTTCCGAACCCACATTTTCGCCAAGGCTTGCCCACCACAAATCTCTTTCTGAAACAAACGGAGCGCGATGTTCATTATTGTGGAGTTTTTCTTTGAGCCCTATCCACTCAAAAAACCGTTTCATATAAAATTATTGTAGCACCCTGCTAATCCGCACCAGAGTTTTAAAATGTTGGATAGAGAACAAACGAAGGCTGGTAGTTAATTGCCTGAATATACGGCTTGCCTGTGTAGACGGCATGAACTTTTGCCATTGCAAATGTTTCTTTATACAAAAGATTGGAATGTAGCCACCCGTGCGACGCAACGTTGATAAGAATTGTGACACCTGCGTTAGACGCTTCTTTATATCCAAAAGGAGCAAAAACTTCTGAACACGCAAAAACAGCAAGGTTGGCAGATTTCCACGTAAATGTGCGAGAAGAAAAAGACTCCTCCGAAGGGACATATTCTTTATTCGCGACAATGTCACGGATCTCTTTTCCAAATCCAAGAGATTTCAGAATAAAAATAAGTGATTGAGGGAGATATTCGCCAAATGGCATAAGGTAGTGTTTCTCCTGGCGAGCAACCACAGTGCCACTTGTTCCGTCAAAAAATACTATAGTTCCTTGTCCGCCTGGTGTTGCTTCAGAGTCGACAAGAAGAGTATTAGTTTTTTTCAACCCTTCTAACAATGTAGTACGGAGAGCGGGTGGAAGTAACATCTGGTTTCTAAGGAAGTGGAAATATTCTGGGAGGATAATAATATCGGGTTTTTGCTCTAAAGCTGTATTTATTTTACTTGCGAGAGATTTTTCACTGGCGAGAAGTTGTGCCTGAGTGTAATAAAGACTTGGATCGAGATGTGTAGAAATAGGCACAATCCGGAGCCCATCAACCACTACCACCTTCGGATCGATCTCGACTTTTAAGGGGTTTGGGAGCCCAAACCCTACGGCAAATATGCATATGTATATGCCAACAAAACTGTACGAGCGGGCTCTAGAAGATATTTTTGTGTGAGTTGCGGCTATATATAGGAAAGTGCCCAAAGTTGCCGCAAGCCAGCTCAAGGCATATACACCACCTACCTGTGCAAACCACAAAAGGCCTGGCGACGCTGCAAAGGTGTAGCCAATAAAACCAAAAGAGAAGTCAGTTCCAAATGTAGACCCCGACCCCCACATAACAAGAGAAAAGAGTGCGGCTCGCATAAGTTCGCCGGCTATCCACAAAAAAGGGGCGATACACAAAATCCAAAAAGTTTTTATGTAGGTGCGAACCTGCAGCGCAAAAAGGCCGACCGTGGCTGCGAGTACGAGTGCGGACAAAAACCATACTCCAAATACAGCACAAACAGAAAATACTTGGTTATATATACCCATTCGATCGAGAGGAAGCAGGGTTAGCACCCAACCTAAGGAAGAACCAATTATACAAAACCCAAAAATTGTCCCTAGGGTAAATGACTCACGTGCAGTGGAACGAGAGAGTATATATAAAAATAACGCAAACGCCGCTGGTACCACTGGCCACCCATAGGGAAAGTAAAAACTTAATCCAATGAAGGAGCCTGCAATTGCAGCAAGAAGAAGACGAAGTAGAAAAGTTTTCATCTGATAGTTTGTATGGAATACGATAGCAGATAATTCTAGGGCGAGAGAAAATTCAAAATATTTTTTATTTTCGAAGCCTTCGAGGGCTGTCAACAGCAGTATATTGACAAAAATGCTAAAAACTGAATAATGATAGGTACTGTCCGGGATGTCCCTGGGCTTCGGATACTCCGAAAGGGAGAAGATCATGTACCTCAAGAACCGCCTTTGTGTCCTTCTGGCCCTCGTGAGTGCGTTCCTCGTGAGCCCGATCATTG
Organism: Candidatus Adlerbacteria bacterium; assembly: GCA_026397405.1. Classification (GTDB taxonomy): domain Bacteria; phylum Patescibacteriota; class Minisyncoccia; order Phycocordibacterales; family SBAW01; genus GWA1-54-10. The sequence goes on from JAPLUW010000001.1 coordinate 301,615, forward strand.
CGCAGGCGCAGCCCCCCGTGCAACAGGCTGCTGTCCCCGACAGCGCGCCGGCATCGATACTTCCAGCGGCTCCTGGCCTTGCTCTGGCACAGGTCCAGCAGCAGTGCCTGGCGTTCTTTGGCAAGAAGGTCACCTACACTGGCAGGACCCCCGAAGACGGCAAGGACTATACGCTCGTTCTCAGTTCCGAAGGGGAGATGCTCGTGCGATACGACCGTCCTGTGTGCAAGGTCGCATACGAATGGCGGAACGCTAGGCAAGAAGGTCGAAATGTCACCGTCGTCTTCGACGGGCGGGCTATCCTGGATGTCTGGCCCAAGGAGCCTGCTCTGGGCATGACGATGGTCATGAGCAACGACGGGAGCAGCCTGGTCTTTCTCAGGCGATTCGCCGACTACTACGGCAACAAGAAGATAGGCACTCAGTCGGGGACCTTCCTGCGGAAGTAGTCCTCGAAACGAGAAGTCAGCAACGTTCAGAGGGGTCGCATTACGCGACCCTTTTTCTTTTTTTACCAACCGAGGATTGTGAGTAATCCTGAAGCGGATTTACTTTCTTTAGCAGTAAGGTTTTTTAGAGCAGCGACTTCTTGCGCAGAGCGAATATTTTTATATGCACGCAGGAAGCTAAAGAATCTATTTTGAGGCTCTTCTGCGTATAGTTTTACTATTGGCGCAAACAAGTCTTTAACAAGAATCGTTGCAGCTGCTTCAGACACGTGAGGATCTTTTTTACTTACAGCAAACGCAGTTGTCAGGGCAAGAGAAACACGTAAGCCGTTCGCGTTAAAAGACCCTAGTTCAGATGTTGTACTTGCGTTTGCATATAGCTTTTCAATATAGGTAATGGCATTAAGGGTTGTATTGCGTACAAGGTCGAAAGGGACAGTATCTTGTACTGCAAAGTCTTTTCCCGCGATATGATTTTGTTGCCAAAAATATATTAAACCGAAGTTCCATGACTTTTTGACCGAATATATACTTGTGAAGTACCTACTTTTTATAAGTAACTTATATTCCGGGATTATATCGAGACCGTCGGGTGAGCTTGTGCGGAAGAGCTCGGTTACTTTATTTTTGTATGTCCTAAAAGCAGGATCATTGTTTAAAGTGCCTGAATTGAGAAATGAGAACAGTGCCATGGTTTGGGTCATGTCTTGCTTAAGTCCGTCAGAATACGATGGGTTACGGGCAATTATTGTGTAGAGCTCTTCTAGTTGCCTACCAACAAAATACAGTATTACATCTTGTTTTGTTGATGCAGAATTTGTGTCAAGACCATATTCCGCAAGTGTCTTTTGGTATGAAGTTGCAAGAGCTGCAATTGCAGAATTATTTGGCAGTACATAGGTAGTAAATGCATCTGTTCCAACACCGACGCGGCGTAGTTTTTCGGCCAAGACAACCCACGCAAGTACATCAGCCACGCTCGGGTTTTTGTTGTCTAGGGTGAGTACCTTAGCGATGTTTACAAGCCCTGCAGCGTCGGAGGCATTAACTTCTTGGAGTGTGCGTGTGTCTTTGTTTGGATCAATTGAAGGGCTTAAAAATGGCTCGTCTGCAACAAACAAGTTCGCTAACACCCAGTTGTCGCGCCCTACTATTGCTGGGTCGCTGCTCGCGATTGCATGTAACTGCACACTTTGATTAGTTGCTATGAGTTTTTGTATGTCGGCCGCACCAAGTTTAGATGAAGGGAGTAAAACATGTGCATAGTAGTATCCTCCTATGGCAGCAACAATAATCAGTAAAGTGCTAATAATGAAGAAAATTTTCTTTTTTGAAGTAGTGTTAGGCATGATTTATATCATGAACCACCAGAGCTGCCACCCCCACCACTTCCAGAGGTACCATCAGAAGAAGCATTGCCAGCGCCAGCACCAACACCCGCATCGGAAGAAGTAGAGGCGGCAGCAGCACCAGGACCGCCGTCAGTACCTTCACCGTTACCACAAGAACCACATGCCGTACCGCCGCCAGCAGAGCCTGAAGAACCGTTCTGCGCTGGGTCAGAAGGGCTTCCTCCGCCAGCTCCACCTGCAGGAGCATCTGCACTCGCTATAGGAGTTGAAAAAATTTCAATAAGCGAACCTTGTTTTGTGTGGACCGCGAAACCTAAGAAGAGAGCAAGTTGTGTAAGAAGCAACATGCTTTTTCCAAAAAGATGTGCTGTTTTTCTGCGAGCTTTTTGTACCATGTATCCATTGTAACAACTGTCTGTTTTTTATGGAAAGGGGTGGGGAGGGATAACTCCTGTCAGCAGTGCTTCAGGTGAATATGCTTTGCCTTTCCACGCAGCAAATTCGTGCAGCCGGTCGGAGTCGAGCGTTGCAAGTTCCTCTTGTAAATATATTTGCATTATTTTTGGAACGGAAACGCGAACTGCGTGGTACCCAAGTGTACGTAACATAGGTGCCTGCGACTCGTATGCATAGACCTCGTAACCTTCCCCTTTGCCTTGCATAAGGGACAGGATGTGAACTAGCTCTTCGGAGTCTCCTCGGGGTACTGCAGAAAAGCTTTCAGAGAACCGGTCAAACGTAATTTCTTCTCCGTCTAAAAACCACTGGACACGGGCGAGCATATCTTCCCCATGCAGGTATCGTATACGCTCCGAACGGCCAAAAGGCGTTATAAAAGGTTGAAATTGCTCCGGCAGAGCCTGTTCGTTCCCGTTGTCGAAACAGCCCACGAAGGAATACATTTCATATAGCGCATTAGTTATCGCTTTTATGCAGTCAACATGCGATGCGGCAGTTATGTGTAGGCGAGGTCGTGCTGTTGCTCTGTCTATTGCCACCACCGCAATAGTGGGGAGGGCAATGTTGGTTGTTATGTCGAGTACATGGATTTCGATGTTGTACTGTTTAAATTCCGCAAGTATTTTTTGTATATGGGCATCCGGTATGGAGTCTAAAAGTATTTTCCGCGGGCTACTCTTGGTGTGCCAGTAGCACATAAATGCATCACGCTGTAGCAGTTCTTTTAGTGCGCGTACGGTGGCGCCAGTACGCGTCATGTATCCAGCGCAACCGCTTGAGGTGGGGTCACTAATTAAGCCTTCGTTATTTCGAGTTTTTTGTGTGAATTGCCAAAATGTGGTCTGTGCAGGGAGTAATGCAGATGTTTTTTTTGAAAGATTTTTACCCCGCACCCACAGCAGAGGCTCCATTTCGTCGCATCCAAGATTTTTTAGATGTTTTTTTTGCGGATTTGTATATCGGTTGTAGGTAAAGGCGTCACAGTAGTCTTTACCCGATGCCGCAAGAGACTTGGCGCTTGTCTGTATCATCTGCTTCCTTTCCTTTTTAATGGGCATGGCGAGAAACCGGCGTTCTAGTAGCTCGCCAAGGCATTTTGAAAGTGCAATTTCTTTGTTGTGGTGCGCAGCAACTGAATTTATATAAGTGGTTTTTTCTCCATCTAAAATAGTTCCTTCTGCACTAAAAGCGTGCACGGGTGGGTACCCGTCGGCTTTGTAATTGTAAACAAGTGAATTGAGCACGCCTTCGTTTACAAGGTAAGAAGTAACCATAGTCCAATAGAGTGAAAGACCGTAGGGATTTTTTATAAGGAGACTTGGCCCAAAGGCTGAAAAACGCACAAAAAGGCTGGCAATACGTATATGGAGCCAGTCTTTAAGTGTTGCAAAGTTTTTAGGTAAGCGGAAAGGCCTCTGTTCGTCTTTGCTACGTTTAAAAAAAGCTCGGGCGGGCTCTAGGTACGACTGTTTGTCTCCAGTAATGTATGGTCTCATAGTTATGTTCCAACCCCCATGCAGTACACGAGAGACTCTCGGGTAGTGTCTACGTCTAGCAGTTTTTCGATATCTTCGTCTCTTGTGCCGCTAAGTGGCCTGGTGTTAAACCCTAGGTATCTCGCTGCCATACACATCATCTGCCCCACATGCCCAGCTTCCAAAAGCATATACCTATAGCCTCGGCTGCCATATTTTTGTGTGGTTCGGTTAAAAACGGCCGTCATTACAATAAGAGCGTTTCCTGTTCCTGCCCATGAGTAGCTCGTGTATTTTGAAATATCTTCCGGGGAGAAATCTTTCCAGAAATAGTGTTCAAGCTGATGATTTTTAATATTGTAGTGATACACACCAGGCTCAAGCCCTTCTATGTTTAAAGCCAAAACATATAGTTCAAGTGGGTAGCGTGCGCCGCCCGAAGGTACTAAGCGCCGCGCCGCACTGCCTGTATTATTTTCCCCATAGGAGAGTTGTAAAAAGCTCGCTAGCTGGTCGAGCGTGATTGTGCCCCTTGTAAAAGTTTCAGGCGATTTGCGCGAACTCGCCACTGTGTAAAAATCGGCCGCTGTAGGAGTATGGGGTTTTAGGATGATATGGCCCGCACGCTCAATTTGTTTGTATACAACAGTTGTCCAGCTTTTTGGCCACAAACTATTGTCGCTGGGTATATAGACCAGCCCTCCCTCGGTTTTGTCCTTTGTTTCTTTATGAAAATAGTTAAACAAGCGGTACATGAGTGCTGGCATTATAAACCAAAGCAAAAATATAGCCCACTTGTGAGGTACAATTAGCCCATGTTTGTTGATCGTATCGACTCTCTTTTTGGGCTTGTCCCGACTCTTCTAAAAATTGAGGAAGGGGTCGAGACAGATGTATTTGAGAGTGAGCTGTTTGATGAAGGAGGCGGGTTGAAATTTGCTACACCTTCCCAAGAGTGGCCACACAGGGAGGCATTTCACTTGTTTTTGAGAACAATTTCGCAGAAAGAGTTTTTACAAAAAGGTTTTCCTGGTAACGTCATTGAATCAGTCAATACAGATTTGTACGTACAATATCCGAAGCTGACGGCGTGGATAGATGCTTTTGCGCGGCAACATAGTGCGCGTGTTGGGCGAATTATAATTGCTGCACTAAAACCAAAATCTCAAGTGTACCGCCATGCTGACCGCGGATATTACTTTGCACCGCGCGACAGGTACCACTTGGTGTTGCAAAGCACCGGAGGTGAGATGGTTATTGCCGGACAAGAAGAAACTCTAAGGCAGGGCGAAGTATGGTGGATCAACAACAAAGCTGCCCACCAGTCGTTTAATAATTCCGACCAGGTGCGCATACATCTTATTTTTGACTTGCTGCCCAATAGTTTTTGGAAGCGGGCCACCAACTACTTGCGTTGGATATATCTTGGATTACGCCCAAAGAGGCTAACAAACTACTACTTCAACTGGCCTGCGCGCTTTCAGGCAACGAGTTAGACAAAATAACAAATTTGTATTATCGTGCCAATTAGAAGGACCTGTGCCGTCGGTATAGGACTGTCTACTACAGTATTTGAGGGGTCTCAGATGCGTAGATTCATCTTGTCTTGCTTGCTAGCGATGGGGGTCGCTGCTTGTGAGAGCGCTCCGGAGCCGCGTCTCTACCTTTTCGACGATGCGCCTGTGTCTGGCAAGCTGATGCAGGCACAGGTGTAATAAAAGCCGCTCTCCCTACCTTGGAAGGCGGCTTTTTCTTTTTTATATAAAACAAAAACCACCCGCTTGGGTGGTTTTTGCGTCAAATAGGTTGGAAACCTTATTTAACAGCCTCTTTCAAAGCTTTTGCGGCCTGGAACTTAGGCACTGTCATTGCGGCAACCTGTACAGTTGCGCCAGTGCGTGGGTTGCGGGCGGTGCGTGCTGCACGCATTTTTGTCTTAAAGATGCCTAAACCTGCGATAGAAACGTCTTCGCCTTTCTTCAAAGAGCCGACAATTGTATCTATCATGGTTTCAACGGCACGTTCTGCATCGGCCTTGGTTCCCCCAAGGACTCCGTGCACTTTTTCTGCGATATCTTGTTTGTTCATACGTATGAGCTAGGTGGTTAAAAGACTGTTGCCCTGCGCCACTAGTATATACTTCCTAAAAAACCGCGCAACAGAGCCACGGGGATAGTAAAAATTGACAAAAAATTAATTAATTGTCGTATATTTTATGGTCGCCAATGGAAAGGAGCACGGCTTCGTTTTTTGACTCGTAATAGAAGACTATTCGATATTTAAAATTAACAGAAAAACTAAAAAACCCTTTAAGTGGGCCGTGTAATGTATGTACCCGAAGTGCTGCGTGGTTCTTTTTGTCTTTAAACAGTTCGATTTTTTCTATCGCTTCTTCTCGCAACCGCGGTTCCAACCCTTTGAGCTGGCGTATAAACCGTGGTTTGTAGGCAACCTGCATAGGCTTTTAGAGTTTTTTCATAAGGGAACGAAGGTCGCCTTTGAGGGTTGGCTCGCGCTGTGCCAAAAGCACGGCCTCAACTGCCTCTGTTTGGGCGAGTTGCTCGAGGCCTTTGCGCATTACTGCGGCGCGGTTTTCGCCCACGCCGTTTCGCACCAGCGTGTCGAGTGTTTCTTCTTGGTCTTTTTTAAGTGGGACTGATATTGTGCTCATAATGTATTATATTATCATACATTTTCTCCTAGTGCTAATATCGTGTCAAATAAAAACCTCTACATGGTTCTGGATACGCAAAAGGCCCTCCACCAGTGTGGCAAAGGGCCTAGTGCGCGAACGTGTCCTCAAACAGTATACACTATTGATGATAATGTATTAAATTTTTCCTGTTGATTATTTTTATTAACGCGCAAACTCAATTGAGCGAGACTCGCGGATGACGTTTACTTTTACTTCGCCCGGGTATTTCAGTTCGTTTTCGATACGGTTGGCGATGTTGCGGGCAAGCTCGCGTGACTGGAAGTCGGTCATTTCTTCGGGTTTTACAAAGACGCGTACTTCGCGCCCTGCAGAAATTGCATAACATTTTTCCACGCCGGCAAAGGAATTGGCAATTTCTTCAATGTCACCCAAGCGCTTCAAGTAATTTTCAACACTGTCACGGCGTGCGCCTGGGCGGCCGCCTGAAATTGAGTCTGCAACCTGCACAATGATGCTCTCCACCGTTTCATACGGATATTCTTCGTGGTGGGCCTGCATTGCTTTCACCACCTCCTCCGACACGCCAAACTTTTGCAATATGCGGCGGCCGATTTCCACGTGGGTGCCCTGCACTTCGTGGTCCAAGGCTTTGCCGATGTCGTGCAATAACGCACCGGCTTTTGCTACCTGCACGTTTGCGCCAAGCTCTTCGGCTATCATGCCGGCAATGTGCGCCATTTCGGTTGAGTGCTGCAACACCGACTGCCCAAACGATGTGCGGAAGTGGAGCCGGCCAAGCACTGTCATAAGGCGTGGGTCCAAGTTAAGCACGCCGGTTTCAAAACATGCGGCGTCGGCTTTTTCTTTAATTATTTTGCCAATGTCGGCGCGGGCTTTGTCGGCAGCTTCTTCGATTTTTGCAGGCTGGATGCGGCCGTCGAGGATTAAGTTTTCAAGCGCCATGCGGGCAACAGCGCGGCGCATTGGGTCGAAGGAAGAAAGGACAATGGAGCCTGGCGTGTCGTCGATTATCACCTCGACACCGGTGGCACGTTCAAACGCTTTGATGTTGCGGCCTTCTTTGCCGATGATTTTGCCTTTGATTTCGTCGTTTGGAATTGTCACCGCGGTTGCCATGGTGTCTGAGGCAACCGAGTTGCCTAGGCGGTGTATGGCCGTGGTCAAAATTTCTTTAGCGCGGCGTTCTAGTTTTTCCATGCCGTCACGCTCAAGCTTGGCGACGCGCATCATAAGGTCGTCGCCTGCCTCGCGCTCGAGTTCGGCATGGAGCTGCTGCAACGCCTGCTCTTTAGAAAGGCCAGCTACTTTTGCAAGTTCGCTGCTACGTTCAGCAAGCAAGTGTTCGGCTTTTTCTTTTATAGCGCGAACCTCTTCGATACGGCTTTTAACAGCAGCAACTTCGCTGTCGAGTTCATTTTGTTTTTTGTCTAACTGTTCTTCACGTGTAAAAACCCGGGTCTCTAGACGGGTTAATTTTTCCTCTTTTTCCTTCAGCTCACTTTCGACTGCAGCGATTTTTTCCTTCGCGGCGGTTTCGGCCTTTTCTACAACTGTTTTTGCTTCTACTTGTGCATCGAGTACTATCTTTTGAACTTCAATTTCGAGCGAATTTTTACGAGCGCGCAGTAAGACCAGGCGGAGCCAGTAGCCAATTGCGGCGCCGAGGCAGAACCCTGCCATCACGGCAAGTGCCAATACGGTTTTTGTAAACATATAGGGGGGACATAAATTTCATTAAGAAGAAAAGCACCAACCCACAATACCAGTGAGTTGGGCTTTCGGCAAGGTTGCCCGCCTTAGGCGCGGGCCGCCCTTCAAGCGGCTATTTTTTGCCTACCTGTGCGCCTTTGTGGCCAAAAATCTCGTCCACCGCACCGTATTTTTTTGCTTCTTCGGCGCTCATAAAGTAGTCACGCTCGACGTCTTTTTCTATCTTCGAAAGCGGCTGGCCGGTTGCTTTTGACAAAATTTTGTTCAGACGGTCACGCGTTGCCAAAATGTGCTTGGCGGTAATTTCGATGTCGGTTGCCTGGCCTTGTGCGCCGCCCCATGGTTGGTGGATCATCACTTCGGCGTTGGGTAGGGTAAAGCGCTTGCCTTTTTCGCCTGCGGCCAAAATTACTGCAGCAGCCGACGCTGCCATGCCGATGCAGACAGTCGAGACGTCGGGTTTTACAAAGTTCATGGTGTCCAAAATAGCCAAGCCTGCAGTCACCGAGCCGCCAGGGGAGTTGATGTAGAGCTGGATGTCTTTTTTAGGATCTTCCGACGCCAAAAAAAGGAGCTGCGCTATGACAACGTTGGCGGTGTAGTCTTCAATTGGCCCGCCGAGGAAAATGATGCGGTCTTTAAGCAGGCGTGAGTAAATGTCGAAGGCGCGTTCGCCAAAAGGAGTTTTTTCTACGACCATGGGCACGAGTTCGGCCCGCTCGCCCATATTGAATTTGTTGTGTTGCATGGGTAAATAGTACCAATTTTTAATGATTTTTCTAACTTGACAATATGTATCTAATATGGTACAATAGATAGGTTAGGACATTCACAACGGCACTCTTTAGAAGTGCCTAACATAGGGGAAATATAATGATGTCACAAGTTCAAGCGTTGCTTATGGCAGCCCTTGCCTGGGTTGTCTCGGCCGGAAATACCATGTTGGCATTTCTATCCCAGAACCTGGTGCTGGTGTGGGCCGTTGGCTCCACAGTACTTCTGGTTTTGGTGGCCGCCGCTTTCATCCTGTTCTTCTTCGGCTTGCTTGGCCGAGTCGTCGGGATGATCTGGAGCGCTATCAAGTGGGTGGGTCGCATGATACGCCGGCTGATCTACTGGATCGGCTGGCTGCTGAAGAAGATCATTTACTGGGTCATCATCTGGCCTTTGAAGAAGATCTTCGGCATCGCAGTTGCGATCGCCAAGGGCCTGCTGGAGTGGGGGAAGAAAAAGCTGAAGGAGGGCTTTACGAAGGGTTACCTAAGCTTCGTGCTTACGCTCTTCGTAGTACTGTTGGCGCTGATGACAGCCAACACTCTGGTCCTCCCGCAGTACGGCTTGTCGGGGATCCGGCAGGCCGTCAACGATCTGTTGATGGGTCTGCTGGTCCTGGACGTCATGCTCTTTGGTCTCTGGATTGCGACCCAGGGGTGGAGAAAAAAGAAAAAGAAGAAGAAATAGTGCGAAGGGCGGCGTTGGCTAAACACCATACGCCGCCCTTTTACTTTGTATTTTTATAGATAGAAACTATTTTATCCCTCCTGCTTCGAGCAACTGCAGAGCTTTTTCATTACGGAGCACAGTTTCGATATGTATGCGCACCAACTCGGGGCGGGCATCGGGGAAGTGTTCCATCGCATGCTTCATTTCTTCCTCTACGCGCTCTTTGTCGGCCTCTACTTTTTCGTCGTCGGCGAGTTTGTTTAAGGTAAGTTGCAACTTTGCACGTTTGCGAGCCTGCTCGCGGAACTCTTCGCGCATCTGGTCTTCAGTTTTTTCGACACGCTTCAAATATTCTTCAAATGTTAGGCCAAAACGCTGGGTGTCTTCCTTCATTTGGTTTAAAATTTTCTCTAATTCGCTTTCGACAAAAATCGCAGGGACTTCCAGGGTTGTTTTTTCAAGCAAGTCTTCTATTATTTTGCCACGGCGTTTGTCTTTTGCTGCCTGCTCTTTTTCCTGCTTCATGTTTTCGCGCAACTTAACCTTTAAGTCGGCAACATCAGTAAAGCTACCAAGTGACTGCGCAAATTCATCATTCAACTCAGGAAGGATTTTTTTAGCGGATTTATCTTCAGCACCAGCTGCCGATTCCGGGTACGCAGATTCCTTGCTAGGAATCTGCTCAGTCCTCGGGCCGTCGCCCTGTGGAGCCCCTCCATCGGCACTGGTGCCTTCGTGTGGCTGAGTCTTCGCCCGGGCTTTTCTAATAGACTGCAGCGCTTCTTCAACCTCGGCGTCTAACACCTCAGGCACAGTTTCCACTTCAATTTTGCCGGCGAGTTTGCTCCAGTCTTTGGGGAGCGTGACAGTAGGGTAAACAGTAGTGGCAACAATAATGCCAACCGGGTTGCCGGGTGCGAGTTTAGTAATGCGGATGTCTGCGCGGCCCACAGCGTCTGCTGCATGTACTTGCAACAGCTCGGGGTAGAAGTCGCGCATAAAAAGCTCGACTGCTTCTTCGAGTACTCCAACCTCGCCGACTTTTTTAAGTGCGATGTCGGTAGGGACGTGACCTTTACGGAAGCCGGGCATATCAACTTCCAAGGCAATTTCGCCAAGTGCCCGCTCGCGGTAGGGGGCGATTATATCTGCAGGAATTTCGCCCGAAAGCTCAATTTCTGACGCAGGAAGTTCCTTTTTTGCGAATGATTTCGCCAATGATTCGAATTGCATTTTTGGATACTACCTTTTTAGGAGTTCGCTGGCAACTGGACTTCTTGTTGCTGGAGTTTTAACTCGCGCAGGCGCTGCTCCTGTTTTATTAAAAAGTAAATGCCACCAACGATAAAAATAAGTACAACTATTACGGCAGCAAACATAGGCCCCATAGGTTGGGGTTTTTGTTTCTCTACTATCTCTACATCAACAGGAGGAGTCTCTTCCATACGGCTATTGTACCGCAGGAACAGGTTGTCCACACCCGCCGTCTGGCGAGGCAGGGGCTACTTTGAAAACTTTTCTTTGTAGAGCTGGACGGAGCGTGTAACAGCTTCCATAGCTTCTGCTTTGCCTTTTATTCCTTTTATTTCAACCGGTGCTGGTTTGCCTTTGAGCAATTTGTAGGTTTCAAGGAAATGCTGAATTTCTTTTACTGTATGTTTGTTGAGGTCGCCAACGTCTTGCACGTCTTCCCAACGCTTATCATTAACAGGTACCGCGATAACTTTAAAATCGCTATCGCCCGAATCTATCATTTCTATAACACCAACAGGACGCACTGCGACCAAAATGCCGACATTGAGCGGATACGTGGTCATAACAATGACATCGAGCGCATCACCGTCGTCCCACAATGTTTGTGGCACAAAACCATAGTCGTAGGGGAAGGCTGCGTCCGAATAATTGGCACGGTCAAGAGCAATAAGCCCTGTTTCCTTGTCTATTTCGTATTTATTGTGCGAACCCTTAGGAACCTCGATAATTACGTTAATTTCCGCAGGAGCATCAACGCCCAACGGTATGTCATGCCATAGATTCATATATGCGTAGTATAGCCTAGAAAATAATTACTCCGCCGCAGGAGTAGTTTTTGCAAGTTCGCCTGTTTCGTCAGTTTCGGCAAGTTTTGCACCGCCTGTTGACTGGATGTCGATGCGCCACCCGGTGAGTTTTGCTGCAAGGCGGACGTTTTGCCCGCCGCGACCAATAGCCAAGCTTTGCTGGTCTTCTGCGACTTTAATAGTTGCTTTGTGTTCACCTTCATCAAGTTCAACAGAAGTGATGCGTGCAGGGGAGAGAGCCTCTTCGATAAAGGCTTTAGGGTTTTCATTCCACTCGATGATGTCGATTTTTTCACCGCCAAGCTCAGACGTAACAGTCGAGACGCGGACACCGCGCTGGCCAACGAGTGAACCAACTGGGTCAACGTGCGGGTCGGTTGACGCAACGGCCACTTTCGAGCGGCTGCCAGCTTCGCGAGCGATCGCTTTAAAGGTAACGGTGCCGTGTGCGGCTTCTGGCGCTTCCATTTCAAAAAGTTTTGCCAAAAACTGTGGGTTTGCACGGGACAGGCGGAGGTAGATACCACGTGGGCTTTCCTCTACTTGGTACAAAAGCCCACGGATACGCTCACCTTGGCGGTAACGCTCACCAGGGATCTGTTCGTCATACGGCAAAATACCTGTTGCACGGCCGAGGTCGACAAAAATATTGCCGCGCTCCATGCGCTGCACGGTGCCCGCGACAATTTCTCCTTGGCGTTTGCCAAATTCGGCAACAACCGAAACTTTCTCTGCTTCGCGGATTTTCTGGATAATAACTTGCTTGGCAGTTTGGGCAGCGATGCGGCCATAGTCTTCTTTTGTTTCGAGTGGGAATATGAGCTCGTCGCCGACCTTGGCGTCGCGTTTCATCAGTTTGGCGTCGGCCAACATAATGTGCTGCTCTGCGTTAAAGCGTGGCAACTCGCCCTCAACAGACGTGTCAACTTCTGCCGCAAATTTCTTCGGCTCTTCCTCTTCTAGTGCTTCGTCTACAAACCGGACGGTACTTTCGTCGACGACTTCTTTTACTTGCTGGAATTCGGTTGTGCCGGAGTTAAGGTCGAGTTTGGCACGGATAATAGTCCCGCGTTTTGCGTATTCTTTTTTGTAGGCTGTTGCAAGTGCGGCTTCAATTGCCTCGATTACTTTTTCGCGGGGTATGCCGCGCTCTTCTTCGAGTTCGCCTAACACCGAGTTCATTACTTTAAGGTCAAACATATTATATGGAGTGTTATCTAGTTAAGGTCTGGGAACAAAAAAACCGACCTTATTCAGGACGGTACCAGAGACCTTTAATATACTCTTTTTGGGGCAGAAGTCAAGCACTGTTGCTGCCTGTGTCTGTGTGTGGTGTTAGTATAAGCACACGTTATGTTAGACCAAAATACGGTCTCATGCCGGAATATTAATATCATCGCTGCATATGTAAGTCAGCAGCTTGGCAGTGACGCACTGTTGTTTTCAGACTTGGAGTACCCGGTCGACTATCTTAAAGACGAACATCACTGGATACCGCTCTCCTTATATAACGACATAATGGACCGGGCCATTGACCTGCTTAAAGACCCGCAGGCTCCGTACAAAATGGGGTTTTCGGCATTTTCGCTTGGTTCGTGGGGAGGGTTATTTAAATATATGCAGCAGATTTTTGTCGCGGTTGTCACGGGGCCTCCGGCAGCATACAAACGGATGGGGTACTACAATACCCATTTTAATAAAACTAAAAATATAGCCGTGTGGGGTCTGCGCGACGGCGAATGTTATATACAGGTCAAATTTAAAAATAATGTCGACCCGGTAGACGACTACCACAGCGACATGTTTATACAGGGCTTGATGGCAAGTTTCCCCCGCAATTGGAAACTCCCGCCCGCTACCATTACGTCTGTAACAAAAGAGTACGACTTGTTTAAACTGCTCACCGATGTGGGAGGCTTGTTTGAAGGTGCGGCAAAGTTGCACGGCGCTACGCTGCTGCTTAACGGTAAGGACATTGGAAAGAAAGTGCGATTGCTTGATGTGCGACTCGAACAAAAGTCGTTTGCGGGGTACGTAGATGCGCCAGCAGATGCATCGCTTACTAGTGCAGATATAGCATTGCGTATAACCGAAGATGTTGAAATAAATAAACGCCTCACATTGCGCGCGGGGGAGATATATAACGCGCCGTTCTTTCTGTATCACGTGACGTGGAAGCCGATGACGTTTATTAATAAAATCAAGCATCTCTCACTCTACTCGTTTGGTTCAAAGCGCGCGTACATAGAGGGTATGGAGTCGTCGCTTAACACCATACGCCACTATGTAGAGACGTTGGAAGAAAAAGTTATTGAACGCACCCGACAATTGCACAAATCAAAATTAGAAGCGGAATATTGGCGCGACAAGGCGGACCAACTGCTTAGCACCATGCTGCCCGAACATATTGTAAAAGCCATGATGGAAGGCCGCCTGCAGGCACGCGAGATACAGGGCACGGTTATGTACACCGACCTTGCAGATTTTACCGCGTACAGTAAAAGCATTTCTCCACAAGTTATAGAAAAGCAGCTCACCAAGTATTTTACCGAGATGTCGGACATCATTACTAAGTACGACGGGTGGGTCAACAAGTTTTTGGGTGACGGCATTTTGGTTATTTTTGGTCTTGAAGACGGGGCGCATGCGGTTGAAAATGCTGCAAAGGCGGCGCTCGAAATGGACCGCGTGATAGACAAATACCCATGGCTTACACGTATAGGTATTGCAACGGGGCCGTTTGTTATCGGCGAATTCGGCAGCGACACGCTGCGGCGCTTTGACTGCATCGGCCACACAATGAACTTGGGGAGCCGTTTGCAGGGCTTGGCAGACAGCGGCCAAACACTGGTGTGTGCAAAAACGCACGAATTACTTACAGAAAAAGGATACGGTCTTGCCCCTGCGCGCATGGTGTATGCAAAAGGTATTGGGGAAATTTTGGCCTATCCGCTTGTTTCGCTCCCGAAGGAAATTAAGAAACGTGTTTCAAAATCCGCATCGCGTGCGAAGATGCAAAGCGCCTAAGTTTACGGTCGGGGTGTACCGCGGTGGGGTAGCCTACAAGTAACAAAAATGGCACGTCACTAAAGCTGTCGGCATAGGCGTAACTTTTTTTAAGATTAATGTTGTGTTCTTCAACAAAACTTATCACTCCTAACGCTTTTGTTTCTCCCCGGCGCAGTAGCATGATGTCGCCTGTATATGTTTTGCCTCGACGTTTAAGAGAGGTGTCTATTGCGCCGTCGGCTTCAAAGAAGTCGGCAAAAGCTTGTGCAAGGGGATGGATAGCTTCTGAAACAAACACTAATTTGTGACCTTTTGCTAGGTGGTCTTCGAGTATGGAAAAGAGCCCGTATTGGATTTTTGGGAGCGCAATATGTAGAAAAAAACGATGGATTATTTTTTCTACTGCTTTTGTGTTCCATCCGGCAAGCATCTGCATAGCACGGCGCATCATAGTTTCGTGCGAAATAATGCCGAGTGCTCCCAGCACAAAAAAACCAAACACAGACAGTCCTTGGGAGAGGGTAATGAGTTTCTTTTCTACAAGGTGGATAATAAAATCTAGTTGAGAAAGCCCTTGGTATAAGGTCATGTCGATGTCGACAAACACACCAACGTCTGTGGCAGAGGTGCGCTGGTCGTGCATCGAACGCAGTGGCAGTTCTTTTAAAAATTCGTGTTCCAGCCGCGCGGTTAGGTCGCGCACTTTTTGTCGTAGTGGTTCCGACGTAGTACACAAAATCGACTCTCCGTACGTGCTGTCCGGTGCAACCTTACGTTCGAAAGAAAATGTAATGACACCCTTGTTCCACGTGCAGGTGTTAGTAAGCACGGTGTGTGCGTTTTTTATAACAATAGGTTGTATGGGCACCCCGGCCGCAAGCGACAAGCGTGCAGCCCCGGTGTGGAAGTAGTAGAGCGCTTCCAGCATTTCTGTGTGTCCTTCGGGAAAGATAATGAGCGACTCGCCGCCTTGCAGCACCCCGAGCGCTTTGTCGAGTGCTTCGCGTTTTGTGTGGCTGTGTTTGTAGCGCGCTTTGTCTATGTCATCGCGCAAAATATCTATTGCGCCCACATTCCGCATCCACGTGGCAATAATGGAGGGGAACTGTTCGAGCGGGGCAGTGATGGGTACGACGTGGGGCCCGAGTATTGTTTGTAGTATGAGGCCGTCTTGATGTGTCGGATGGTTTGATGCATAAATGTAGGGGCCTTCGTCGCCCGATGGCGGACGATTTATAACTCGTACACGTACACCAGCGAGAAACAATGATGTTTTGATGAGAGCTATGGACATTTTGCGCCACCAGATGGGCCGCTTCCTCTTAGGCATGAGCAGCGCAACTGCCGATGTTGGGATATAAAAAATAACCGCAAAAATAAAAAAACAAAATTCTACAAAAAATAAGCGAAACATTGTGGGTGCACCTACATTCTATATTAGAATAGAGACATATGGTTAGAATGCGCCAGAGACACACGGTAGTGTTGTTGTGTGTGGCTGTAGTCGCATTGCTCGCGTGCGCAGGACATTTTTTGTACACCGGCAAAGGTTGGCTGTTGGCCAGCGGTAAAGAGACTGTTGCTGATTTTTATTTTAACCGCGGGCTCTACTATTTTGGCGGCGGCTCGTACAACCTACAGACCGCACAGAGCAGCTTTGAGCAAGCGCTGGCGCATGCCGGGGGTAGGTACCCCTTTGCACACTACCAACTAAGCCGTGTGTATTTTATACAGAGTGACTTTGCTTCTGCGTTGTTTGAAGCTGATGCAGAACTGGCCACGTATCCTGACCATTTTCGTACACACTATATAAAAGGTTTGACGTATGGGTATAGAAAACAATATATACAAGCGGCTGAAGAGTTTAAGCTTTTTATCGCAGGGGAGCCAACTCCTACGTGGGCTGGGTACAACGACTTAGCGTGGATCTATTTTGCAGAAGGCGACTACCAGGCTGCCTCCGATATAACAAAGAAAGGTATGATCCGCTGGCCGGGTAGCCCGTGGCTACAAAACTCCTACGCTGTTGCACAACTCAACCTTGGTAACTACGCTGCGGCACAAACATATTTAGAAAATGCTCAAAAACTTTTTGAAGCAATGACTCCTGCACAATGGGGAGCGGCATATTCGGGGAACGACCCTTCTGTATATGCAAGCGGGCTTGAACAAACGCGCGCTACTATTGCGCAAAATCTTATTCTTGTCCACAGCAAGTTGGGCAGCATATAACGCCCGGTGCTAAACTGGACGTAAGGCCATGAAGCATCTCCATTCTCGGATACATAAGTCTTTTTCAAAGATACTCACACCACACATGTTGGGTGGGTTTTTTTTGCTTATCGCGGTCCTCGGGTTTGTTACTGTTTCGCAATCTAAAAATTCGTATCACTATGCAGAAGTTGGTTTTTCTGCAACGTCGCCGAACGGTCTGCTGGGGGGTAGTATTGTCCCCGCATCATGTGGCTCTAACAACAATGCGGCTAACTACGGCCAGGCTTGCACTGCGGCAAATGCGTGTGGAGCGACTAACCCAGGCACGTACGATACCTGCGGCACCTGTTCGGCTGTAGCACCTGCAAACCCTGCAAGATACGGCACCGCCTGCGCATCGGCGGCAAATTCGTGCGGTCAAACTAACGCAGGAACGGTGCAGTGCAGTGGTGCATGTTCGGCTGCGGCGCCTTCCGATGCAAGCTGCCCACGGCCGCCAACGGTTACTATTGGAGGCCCTGGAGTTGTTGCAGGTCCCACAGCAAGCTTGGTTGTTGGCAGTACCGCAACTATCACCTGGTCGTGTCCGTCACCAAACACGTCGAATTCAAACACTTTCTCGAGCAATCGTGCCGCAAGCGGCTCTGCAAACGTGACGGTCGGTGCAAATGCAACGTACACGGTGTATTGCGACCAGACACATACACAAGCAACAGTGTCCGTTGTGGCACTTGTGCCGAGTGTTTCGCTTGTGGCATCTCCGTCACGCGTACACTCTGGCGGTACGTCGGTGTTGACTTGGTCTGCAACAAACGTTGTCAGCTGCACCTTGGCAGGTCCAGGCACTGCGGACGCGGCAAGTGCTACTGGTGGAACTATTGCTTCGCGAGATGTAGTGACCGCACCCATTGCTGGCCAGAGTACATTTACATTAAATTGTCTGACAACTGCATCTCCCGTTACTACCAGCGTGCAGGTCATGCTCGTCCCAACTGAAATCGAAATTTAGTCTGTGCTTCGACGCGCGTATCGCGATATACTTCTGTAATGCAGGTCAGTGACAATGAACTAAAAGATTTTTTATTGTCTGGTGGGTTAGTGTCTCGCACAGACCTTGAGCGCGCCGCACGTGCCTCCGAAGAAAAAGAACAGCCGCTCGCTACCGTGCTTGTCGCAACAGGAGTGCTTGGCGCCGACGAGGCACGGCGCGCACTTTCGCACATATTGGGAATTCCATTTGTTCGCCTTTCTATAGAGGAAATAGACAACGAAGCCCTCGTGTTTTTGCCAGAGTCTTTTTCGCGCGCTCACAATGCAGTTGCATTTCGTGTACAAGGTGATGCTTTAGAAATTGCAGTGCTCGACAGCGCAGATATTGCGGCAGTGCAGGCGCAGCATGACACACACCACAAACTCCTGCTGCGCCTGACCGACGCCGAGTCGATGAAGCGTGCACTCGTGCAGTATCAAAAACATTTAAAAGAGACATTTGGCGTAGCTATTGGCACGGAAGCTGCAAACCTTCGGGCCCAAGACGAAAAAAATGTACAAGACCCACTGCAATTAGCGAGGAGCGCCCCCGCTATACGTCTTGTGGAAGTATTGCTCCGCCATGCACTGAACCAGCATGCAACCGACGTGCATCTGGAACAGTACGAAGGGAGTTTGCGTGTCCGCTACCGTACCGCAGGAAAGTTGTTTGATGCTATGACTCTTCCACTTTCGGCATACGCCACGGTTGCACTACGTTTAAAATTGCTTGCACGTATCCCGTTTGCACAGGGAGTGTCGCAAACAGGACGATTTAAAATTGCCGTCGAAGAAGGAGCTGTCCTCGAGCAGGTTTCCGTCTTAGTTTCTGTCATGCCAGTTGTGAAACAAGGACAGCCTGCAGAAAAAATTGTGCTCCATCTTGCACAGGAACATACCGGTCGCCTAGGGTTTAGCCTCGGAACACTTGGGTTACACGGAGAAAATATGGAACAAGTGCAGCGCGCGCTCGACGCGCGCGCGGGCGTCATACTTATATGTGGCGGCCCTGGCGACGGAAAGACAACACTTGCGTACACATTGCTTGACCTGCTTACAAAGCCCACAAAACATATTGTGACAGTGGAGGAAGAGGTGCATAGCTCCCTGCCTGCAGTTTCGCAGACTGAACTAAACGCGGAGGCTGGGATGACGGCAGCTTCCTCTGTGCGTGCGGCGCTCCGCAACGACGCCGACGTGGTGTTGGTAGACGCCCCACTTGATGCAGAAACTGCTGCGCTTGCGCTAGGGGCAGCACACAGGGGTACGCTAGTGTTGCTGGTGGTGGAAGCCTCTTCTGCTGCAGAGGGAATAGAGCAGTTGTACTCGCTTGGTGTTGACCCAGCTCTCCTTGAGGCAGCAGGTGTGCTGTCTATATATACGCAGCGTGTACAAAAATTGTGTGAGCATTCAAAAAAAGAATATCGCCTTTCGCGTGCAGAGCAGACAGTGCTTGAGGCACATGCAAACATAGGTACAGTACTTGCGGCTCTTAAAGAGCAGCACATTGTCGACGCACATACCGCGTGGAAAGATGTGCCGTTATATACCCCCGTGCCCTGTGGCGAATGCGAAGATGGATATGCAGGAGTGGTTGGTATACAGGAAGTGTGTGGGGCGGCTGCACCGCAGCGAGGTATGCCAACACGCACAGAAGATGCATTGTACAAAGCAGTGCAAGGCTTAGTTGGAGTTGAAGACCTGCTGGATATAGCGGCACATGAGGCAGAAGGGGAGATATAGTATAGTTACGTGGTGAAAAAATACATCGTCGCTGGCAATTGGAAGCTCTACATAGAGCGTGCAGAAGAGGCTAAAAAAATTGCAGCAGTACTTAAGCGCAAGGTAAAACTATTCCCCGGCGTAGACATGGTGCTGTTTCCGCCGGCACCGCTGTTACCCGCCGTTGCTCAGGTGCTTGGAAAAACTTCTGTTGCGCTTGGCGCGCAAACAATCTCTGTATTTAGTGGAGGTGCTCATACAGGAGATGTGTCTGGTGCAGTAGTGAAAGACTTGGGCGCTTCCTGGGTGCTTGTCGGGCATTCGGAGCGTCGCGCTGCGGGCGAGACAAACGACATGGTGTGCGCACAAGTGCGGGCAGCAAAAAACGCGGGGTTGCATGTCATGTTGTGTGTTGGCGAAAAAGAGAAAGACCATGGCGGCGCGCATTTTTCAGACATTGCACTGCAACTTTCTTCGGCACTGAATGGTTTTTCAAATCCGCCAGCTGGCGGAAGGACAAGAATCGCAATTGCGTACGAGCCCGTGTGGGCTATTGGCAAAACTGCAGCGGAGGCGATGCAGCCAGGGGAGCTTGAAGAGATGGTAATTTTTATACGAAAGACTTTAACAGATATACTCGACCGCACCGCTGCGCTTCGTGTACCTATTTTGTATGGCGGTTCGGTTGACGGCAGTAATGCACGGCAGTTGTTGAGAGAAGGAGGAGTATCCGGGTTTTTAGTTGGTCGAGCAAGTACAGATATTGACGCATTTACAGAAATTTTAAACGTATGCAAAAAATAGTATCGGTCAAAGAGGCAGATGTTAGAGGTAAACGCGTTTTGGTGCGGGTCGACTTTAACGTGCCACTCGATTTCTCGGCGGGGGAGGCGCGCATTGTCGACGACACACGCATTAAAGCCGCTCTTCCTACCTTGCAGTATGTGCATGAACAAGGCGCGGCAAAAATAATTATCCTCACACATCTAGGTCGACCTGAAGGAAAAGAAGTAGAACAATTGCGGACGGCGCCGCTCGCTGCCGTATTGCGTGCATTGGTGGATTATCCGGAAATTGAGATTCGAGAAAATCTGCGTTTCGACCCGCGCGAGGAAGCAAATGATGAAGGTTTTGCTAAAGAACTTGCAAACCTGGGCGATGTATTTGTAAACGAAGCATTTCCCGTCTCCCACCGCAGTGACGCGTCTATTGTTGGTATTCCAAAATTTTTACCTAGTTATGCAGGACTCCGGTTTATAGAAGAGATAGAAAAACTAACACCTGCACTTACGCCGCCTAAAAATTCGCTCGCTATTGTGGGTGGTGCAAAATTTGAAACAAAGCAGCCGCTTATCGAAAAACTAGTTGCGCTCTATGGAGCGGTGTTGCTTGGAGGCGCGCTTGCAAATGACTTACTCAAAAGCCGCGGGTTGCCAGTGGGGGCGTCGCTTGTCTCTGATGTGCCTATGCCAACATCATTTGCAGAAAATGTGCATATAGTGGCACCAACTGATTTAGTAGTAGAAGGTACTGTTTCGCGCCCTGCACACACGGCTGATGTTCGCACAGACGAACGCATTGTCGACATAGGTGTGGGGACTGCTGTAGCGTGGGCAGAGGAAATTAAAAAAGCCGAATTTGTTTTGTGGAACGGCCCTGTTGGAATGTATGAAAAAGGGTTTGTGCAAGGAACAGACGCACTTGCAGAAGCTCTGGTCAATTCCAACTGTCGCGCAGTTATTGGTGGCGGTGACACTGCTGCCGCACTCGCAAAACATACATTCGACCCATCACGGATTTTTATCTCAACAGGAGGTGGCGCGATGCTGCAGTTTTTAGCCGACGGCACACTGCCGGGAATTGAAGCTCTTACAAATTCTGTGGAATAAGGTGTAGATGTACGTGCGGGACATCAATACCTACAATTGAAAGACGCACGTAGTCGGCGTTGTATTCGTTTTTTAACTTTTTGGCGAGAGTTTTTGCTTGGCGGAATAGCTGGTCGGAAAGTTCGTCCGGGACATCATAAAACCACTGATGGTGTTCTTTTGGGATAAGTAGCGTGTGGCCTGGCGCCTGCGGGTGTATATCGAGAAAGGCTACAAAGTTCTCGTCCTCGTATGTTTTGTTGCTTGGGATTTCGCCGCTTACGATTTTACAAAAAATGCAGTTTTCCATCTAGATAGAATATACTAGCGAGTAATGAAATCCTATAGGGTTCGGGAGCGGGCGCACGAAGATTTTACGACAGACTTGTTGCACGCACGTGGGGTTTTAGAACCTGAAGCACAACAGCTTTTTTTAAAGCCCGACTTTGCACGCGACAGCCACGACCCATTTTTATTGCCTGACATGGACAAAGCGGTTGAACGTATTTTGGCAGCTGTGCGCTTGGGTGAAAAGGTATGTGTGTGGAGCGACTACGACTGCGACGGAATCCCCGGGGGTGTGTTGCTTACAGAATTTTTACGCTCTATTGGCCTGACTGTCCGACACTATATCCCGCACCGACATAAAGAAGGGTACGGGTTAAATAATACAGGACTCGAAGATGTTGCGGCGGGTGGAGTAAAGCTAGTTATTACTGTTGACCTCGGTATTACCGACGTTGATGCTGTTGCTTTTGCAAACGAGAAGGGGATGGATGTGATAATCACTGACCACCATATCGTTCCGGAAGCTATGCCACCTGCACTTGCTGTGGTTAATCCAAAAAGAAAAGATAGTGCGTATCCGTTCGACGGTTTGTGTGGTGCAGGTGTTGCCTGGAAGTTAGTACAGGCGATTTTGCAAAAGAATCGTTTTGGCATAGCAGAAGGTCAGGAAAAATGGCTACTCGACTTGGTCGGTGTTGCAACACTCTCCGACATGGTGCCACTACTTGGTGAAAATAGAATGTTGGCACGCTACGGCCTTACAGTGTTGCGCCGTAACCGCCGCCCTGGGTTTGCCGCGCTCCTTTCCATGCTCAAAATTAAGGCAAACACACTTACCGAAGACGACGTTGGATTTATGGTTTCGCCCCGCATCAATGCCGCGTCACGCATGGACTCGCCAGAACTTGCCGCACGCTTGCTTGCCGCAACAGACCCAATTGAGGCAAAAAGTTTGGCGGGGCAGCTCGACGGTATAAACGCAGAGCGTAAAACGTTAGTGGCAACTACAGTGAAAGAGGTCAATAAGCGCATGCTTGAGAGCGACATGCAGACGAGCCCGATTATTGTGATGGGCAACCCTACGTGGCGGCCGGGTATTTTGGGGCTTGTTGCAAACTCACTTGCTGAAGCACATAACAAAGTAGTTTTTTTGTGGGGCAGGGAAGGTGGCGAGATGTTGCGCGGGTCAGTCCGCTCGGACGGTAACGTAAATATCGTCGACCTTATGCGCCTCGCCCATAGGGCTACGGCCGAGGGTGGTGCTTCCGGATTATTTGACGACTTTGGGGGACATTTTGCGGCGGGCGGGTTTTCAGTCCCGCCCGAGCGTGTACATGAGCTGTTGCCGCGTTTGGTGGAGTCCTACACTGCATTACGCGCAACTGCAGGCACCGCAAAAGAAGTTGTTGTCGACCGGCAGCTCGACTTGGCTGAAGTGGGGCACGCGCAGCGCGCACTTACGCACTTGGCGCCGTTCGGGATGGATAATGCGAAACCACTCTTTTTGGTACCTAATGTATCAGTTGCGTCGGTACGCACGTTTGGTAAAAAAATGGACCACTTGGAACTTGCCTTAGTAAACGAAAATTCTCGAGTTTCGGGTATCGCCTTTTTCTCTACTCCTGACTCATTTCAAAAACCTATCATCTCTGGCATGCGCGCCGACATCGTCGGCCATGTCGAACTCGACTGGCGCGGCCAGCCCCGTCTGCGCATTGTTGATATACTCTAGCAATGGAAAAAATTACTATTTTTACTGACGGTGCGTCGAAGGGAAACCCAGGCCGGGGAGGGTGGGGAGCCATTGTTGCGAATAGTGAGAATGTTTTTGAACTAGGTGGCCGCGAACAGCATACAACTAACAACCGGATGGAATTAAAAGGCGCGGTTGAAGCATTGGTGCATGCGCCGCACAAAGATGCTCCTGCGACTGTATACACCGACTCGCGCTATGTAATAAACGGTATCACCAAATGGGTAAAGGGATGGGAAGCAAACGGATGGGTAACACAAAATAAAAAACCGGTACTCAATAGAGACCTGTGGGAACAACTTGTTTCAGCAGTGCGGGACAGGAGCGGAAAAATTGCATGGGAATATGTTGGCGGACATGTAGGCATTGTCGGTAACGAACGTGTCGACGAAATAGCGTCGAACTTTGCGGAAGAAATTCCGGTAACACTTTACTCCGGCCCAGCCTCTGCATACACGGTTGCTATAGGTGACATCTCGCTTGACCAGGGAAAACAGAAACAAAAGTCTGAATCAAGTGCACGTTCAAAACTAAAAGCTTATTCCTACATAAGCAAAGTGGATGGAGTCATTAAAGTACATAAAACGTGGGGCGAGTGCGAGGCGCGCGTAAAAGGAAAGGCCGCTCGTTTTAAAAAAGCCACGTCCAGCGCCGAAGAGACGCAAATAATCCGCCAGTTTTCTTAGAGCGGCCGTCTTTTTCTAGGTGTACCATTTACTGTGTGAGCGGCTCATTTGTATACGCCCTTGCGGGTGGAATATGTATAGGTGTTGCACTGTCGTTAGTTTTTATAATTCCGGTTTGGGTTTTAGCAGGGCTTTTATGTGTTTCAGCAGTGTTTGTTGTTTTAGGAAGAGGTAATGTGCATGTTTTTGCATATGCGATTTTTTGTGCGGCACTTGTTGTAGGCTGTGTGCGGACAGAATTGTATACCACCACGTGGAACGCACAGACGTTGGTAGCTTTAGCGCACGGCCTGCCAGAGAATGGTAAAAAAGTTACGGTGGCAGGAGTTGTGGATGCCGACCCGGACCGGCGCGACACAACACTACATGCAAATATAAAGGTAGAAGCTATAAACGGCGCGCCGGTACAGGGGACATTGATTGCATTTTTTCCTTCTGATATGCCGCTGTTGTACGGGCAACATGTCGATGCAAAAGGGACACTGCGGCTGCCCGACGCATTCCAGGGCGACGGTGGAAATATGTTTGACTACCCACATTACCTGCAGGTGCAGGGGATTTCGGCAATGCTTACAAGCGCACAGCTAGCTTCAAGTACGCCGGCGCCTTTGTCTTTGTATGGAATATTATTTTTTATAAAACAAAAATTTAATATATCGCTGGAGCGTATATTCCAGCCGCCGCTCGGTACCTTGATGGAAGGCATAATTTTAGGTGAGCGGCGCGGTATCTCTCCCACCTTGGAACATGCGTTTATCGTGTCGAGCCTTATACACATTGTGGTGTTGTCTGGCCACGTGTTTACGCTTATCGCTGACGCGATTATGCGCACGCTTTCGTTTTTGCCAAAGAAATTTCGCTACCCACTGGGCGCACTTTTTATGTTGTTGTTTATTGGGATGGTCGGTGCGTCGTCGACGGCAATACGCGCGGGCGGCATGGCGTTTATCGGGTTACTCGCGCGATTTTTTAACCGGCAAAGTATTGCCTTGCGCGCACTTGCGGTTGCATCGGCCGGCATGGTCTTGTGGAATCCTGCCGTCTTGTTGTGGGACACGTCGTTTATTTTAAGTGTGCTGGCAACATTTGGGCTTATTACCTGTTCGCCCACGGTCGAACATTGGCTGCACTGGGTGCCAGAAAAATTTGAACTGCGCGCCATTGCGACGTCGACGCTTTCAGTACAGATTTTTATCTTGCCCGCACTGCTGTACTACACCGGCACGTTGTCATTTTTAGCACTGCCAGCGAACGTGCTTGCATTGCCGGTGTTGCCGTGGGCGATGTTGTTTGGGTTTGCTGCAGGGGTGCTTAACTTTATACCCGGCGTCTTTGGTGTAGTGCTTGCGTTTGTTCCTGCATTTTTTGGGCAGTTGCTGTTGCGATGGATTTTATTTGTAGCGCAAACGGTGGAGAACATTCCCTACGCCGCGACAACTATTGTCGCAATGCCCGGCTGGGTCGCGTTTTGTATGTATGTCCCGCTCGTTATTTTTGCCCTGTGGTCATATCGGCAAAGCGTTGTTCAAGTACCTTCCAGTTAAGATTTTTGAAAAACGCGTCAATATATTTTGCCTTACCCTGTGCACCGTAGTCGAGGAGAAACGCGTGTTCCCATACGTCGAGCGCGAGTACGACAGGTAGCGTTGCGAAATGTCCTTGGTGCTGCTCGCCCGAAAACCCCGCTAAAAATTGTTTAGCTTCCGGATCCCAATACAGGAGTGCCCAACCTGGGCCGCGCATCATACCTATTGCGGTAAGGTAGGGGACAACGTGCGCAGCGTCTTTGTAGTCTTTAGCAAGTGCCTGGGCCAGGGCAGAATTTGGATCGAGTGCTTGTGCTCCTCCTTCCCATTGTGAAAAATATAGTTCGTGTAAACGCATACCGCCGAATTCGAACGAGCGGCGGCGTATCAGTTCGACCAATGCAAGGCCGTGCTTCTCCATGTCGCCTGCATATTCGGGCAGCAGTTTGGAAATTGCATTGAAGTTTTTAACATAGCCGCCGTAGAGGCCAAGGTGCTGGGATATGCCTTCTTTCGAAAGGCCCTCCATTTCTTCCGGTAAATTAAACTTTTTTTCTGTGTATTCCATATATCTAAAGTATACACATAATACGGCTGAATTTTTGGGGAAGTAACAAAAAAACGGCCCGTGCGGGTCGTTTTTTTGCTGCGTATTCTGTAGAGACTAGATCAGCCCTGCTTTTTTGAGAGTGGCGTATGCACCATTTTTTGCGATTGTCTTAATTGCTTGTGTTGAAATCGTGAGAGTGATTGTCTTGTTCAACTCCGGCACAAAAATACGCTTTTTCTGGAGGTTTGGCTGCTTGCGTACCTTGCCCGTAGGGTTAAATTTGGTTGCACGAATACGGTTGCTGTAGCCGCCAGCAACTTTTGAGCCTTTATTCGTAATAGGACAGATTTTTGCCATACAATTTTTATGTCCGAGTTATGATATCATTATTTTTACATTATGCAACCGGACCTTATCTTTAGCCTCATTGTCCTGATTATTTCTGTTATTTTGCACGAAGTGGCCCATGGCTACATGGCCAACTGGCTGGGCGACCCAACGGCGCGCTTGCAAGGCCGCCTTACGTTAAACCCACTTTCGCATATAGACATGGTGGGCTCAATTTTGCTCCCGGCGATACTCGTGTTTACCGGCTCGCCATTTTTAATAGGTTACGCAAAACCGGTGCCATACAACCCATATAACTTAAAAGGGAAATATGCAGAGTTGCTCGTTGCGTTTGCGGGGCCGGGTACGAACATATTGTTGGCAGTTATTTTCGGGTTTCTTATCCGCTTTGGTGGGGTAGCGATGTCGCTGCCGATGTTAACGGCCTTTGCGGTTATTGTTGTCGTTAACCTGCGCTTGGCGTTATTTAACCTTATACCAATCCCGCCGCTCGACGGTTCGAAAGTGCTTTCGGGACTGCTTGGTAGCAACAATGCGGTGGGCCGTGCATACGACTCATTCCGTGCAAATTTTGAACAGTTTGGCGTCTTGTCCGGCACACTCCTTATATTGATTATCTTCTACTGGCTTTCACCATATTTTTCGGCTTTGTGGGTAGCGGCATTCCAGCTTATAACAGGGGTGACGTTATAAGTTTGCAGTTCTGGCGTATATATAGTAGATTGTCTGCAACGCCGTCGGGGCGGTTTTTCATTCGAAATGGCACGTATATCACAACTTGTCCGCAAAGGACGCAAAATCATAAAGTCGAAGTCGAAGTCACCCGCATTGATGCGTGGCTTTAACGTACTTAAAAACCGCCCGGTCTTTTACCCTTCACCTTTTAAGCGCGGTGTCTGCACCAAGGTGACAACCATGACCCCACGCAAGCCGAACTCCGCTATCCGTAAAATTGCCCGTGTACGTTTGACCAACGGTTTGGAAATCACTGCATACATCCCGGGCGAAGGACACAACTTGCAGGAACACTCAGTGGTAGTTGTTCGTGCAGGCCGCGTGAAGGACATCAACGTGCGCTACCAGGTAGTCCGTGGACGTCTCGACGCAGGTGCCGTTGAAAAGCGCAATGTGTCACGCTCACGTTACGGAGTTAAAAAGCCAACTGGCAAATAAAGAAGTAATAAATTTATATGCGTCGCCCAATTAAAAACCCACACGTAGTCTCCCCAGACATTAAATTTAACTCAACTAAGGTTGAGAAGTTTATCAATTCCGTTATGTGGGACGGCAAAAAGAGCACTGCCCGCAAGGTTGTGTACGATGCCTTTGATATCGTTCAGGAAAAAACAAAAGCAGAAAGCGGTTTAGAAGTATTTGAAACTGCTATCCGCAACATCGGCCCTGCGATGGAGATCCGCTCACGCCGTGTCGGAGGTGCCAACTACCAGGTGCCGCGCGAAGTCCGCCCAGAACGCAAGCAGGCTTTGGCATTCCGCTGGCTCCTTACTGCCGCACGTGCACGCAAAGGTATGCCGATGGCAAACCGCCTTGCAGAAGAAATTATCGCAGCCTCAAACAACGAAGGCCCTGCAATAAAAAAGCGCGAAGATACCCACAAGATGGCAGAGTCCAACAAAGCATTTGCCCACTTCGCGTGGTAGTTGGAACTTTTTCTTAAAAAATATGTTACAAAGAGCGGCACATGGCCGTTCTTTTGTTTTTACTAGGGGGTGTTTCCCATGTCGTATGGACAGAAAAACGACAAATCATTCGCTCCTGCGGTGAGTGGAGGATTTCTACACAGAACATATTCCCAAGTTGACTGTACTCACGGTTCTCCAGAGCCGTCGAACTGCCGTCAATGCAGGGACGAACACGACCGCTTGTTTACAGAGCTGAAAAGGAAAAGGGAAAGCGCCAAACCCGCCGCGTAACTGGCGGGTTTTTCTTTTTGCATTTTTTGCTAGGTAAGGTATTGTATTGGCAACGCCTAGGGCGCTTATTTTTTACTCCAATTACTTGTATTTATGCCAACAAGAGACTATCCACTAGAGAAAATCCGTAACTTCGGAATCATCGCCCACATCGACGCCGGCAAAACAACCACGTCGGAGCGTATTTTGTATTACACCGGAAGCCAGCACAAAATCGGCGAAGTGCACGACGGCGGTACAACCACCGACTGGATGGAGCAAGAAAAGGAACGCGGCATCACCATTACGGCCGCCGCTATTACGTGTTTCTGGAGCCGCACCGATGAAGCGGACAAAAAAGATATATCTAAGAAATATCGCTTTAACATTATCGACACCCCAGGGCACATCGACTTTACGGTGGAAGTGAAGCGTTCAATGCGTGTGCTCGACGGCGCAGTCTGCGTCTTCGACGGTGTTGCAGGCGTGGAACCACAGTCAGAAACTAACTGGCGCTATGCCGACGAGGCCAATGTGCCCCGTGTATGTTTTATCAACAAACTCGACCGCACAGGTGCATCGTTTGAAAAGTCATACGCGTCTATTCTCGACCGTCTCACCAAAAATGCAGTTCGTATGCAGATTCCTATTGGTGCAGAAGATGTGTTTGAAGGTATTATCGACCTTCTCACGTTGAAGGCATACAAAAACGAAGGCGCGATGGGCGACAACGTTGTCGAAATGCCAGTGCCTGAAAACATGATGGACGAGGCAAAGAAGTTCCGCGCAGAACTCATTGAAAAGATCGTCGAGAACGATGAGCAGATGATGACCGACTATCTCGACGGGAAAGAACCAACGCTCGAAGCGCTCAAAGCAACACTCCGTAAGGCAGTTATCGCAAACAAAATCTTCCCAGTTTATGTAGGTTCGGCATTGAAGAACAAAGGTGTGCAGTTGGTGCTCGACGCCGTTGTCGACTACTTGCCGTCGCCTGTGGACATGCCGCCGATTGTTGGTGTGGACCCACGCACAGGGGAGCCAACAACACGTCATGCCACAGACAGCGACCCATTCTGCGCACTTGCATTTAAACTCCAGGCTGACCCGTTCGTCGGGCAACTGACATTCTTCCGTGTGTATTCGGGTACCGTTGAAGCTGGTTCATATATTTACAACTCAACAACAGGGCAGAAGGAACGCCTCGGCCGCATCGTCCGCCTCCAGGCAAACGAACGCGAAGAAGTTAAAAAAGTGTATGCAGGTGAAATTGCCGCTGCCGTAGGTTTGAAAGACACAAAAACATCGCACACCCTCTGCGACGAAGCAAACCCTATCCAGCTCGAGCAGATCAAATTCCCTGAACCGGTTATTTCGCTCCGCATCGAACCTAAGACAAAAGCCGACCAGGAAAAAATGGGTATGGCGATGAAGAAACTCGCCGACGAAGACCCAACGTTTAAAGTGTCGACCGATACTGAGACGATGGAAACACTTATTTCAGGCATGGGTGAATTGCACTTGGAAATTTTGGTTGACCGCATGAAGCGCGAGTTCGGCGTGGAGGCAAACGTTGGTACACCACAGGTTGCGTACCGCGAAACTATCATGCAGGAAGCAGAAGCCGAGGGTAAATATATTAAACAAACAGGAGGTAAGGGTCAGTACGGCCATGTACGTTTGCGCATCAAGCCACTTGAGCCGGTCAACCCAGACAAAAAACTCGCAAAGAACGTTACACGCGAAGACCACTTCGAATTCATCAACAACATCAAAGGAGGTGTTATTCCCCAGGAATTTATCAGCCCGGTTGAAAAGGGCGTCCGCGAAGCGATGGAACGCGGTGTGGTTGCTGGCTTCCGCATGGTGGACATTTCAGTCGAGCTGTACGACGGTTCCTACCACGACGTGGACTCCTCGGAAATTGCCTTTAAAATTGCCGCATCGATGGGCTTCCAGGAAGCTACCAAGTCTGCCCGCCCAGTGTTGCTTGAGCCTATTATGAAGGTGGAGGTTGTGGTGCCAGAAAAGTTCATGGGTGACATCACCGGCTCACTTTCCGGCAAGCGTGGCGCAATTGAAGGCATGGAAGAACGCGGTTTGGCACGTGCTATTAAAGCAAAAGTGCCGCTTTCGGAAATGTTTGGCTACACCACACAAATTCGCTCGATGACTGAAGGTCGCGGAAGCTTTACGATGGAATTTGACCACTACGAAGTTGTGCCGCCAAACGTCGCTGCAACAATTGTTGCCGGACGAAAATAAAAATAGTACTTCCACAAAAACCTCTTGCAAAAGCAAGGGGTTTTTGTTTTGTACACATAGGCTCTTTTTTGAGGCGGGAAGGGTGGTAAAATTACCTTATGTCTCTATATAAACTCCTTGCCGTTGCCCTAAGCGTAGTATTTTTCTCTGTGGCACCGACTGCCTACGCTGCAACTACTGCTAGCGCAACATCTACATGCCCTGTTCCGGTGTTGTACCCATTTACGTTAACGGGGGCTGCACTTAACACTCCATGGAGTTTGCCGCTGATAGGCACCATAGAAGGTTTTAATAACACAACCGTTACCGCAACAGGTTTGCCACCAGGTATCAAGTTGGAGGACCAAAAAATTGAACTCGAAAGCACCTCATTTAAATTGCATAACTGGGTACTTACCGGCTCGCCAACACAATTGGGTACATACACAATAAACGTGACCGCACAAAACTCTTGTGGAGGCACGTCAACGATTATCACGTTGCCAATAAACAATTCGGTAAGCACCGTGTGTCCGACAGGTACGACAGGCCAGTATCCAAACTGCGCGCCTGGCACGGGCCCACGGGTTATCATTGACCCAAGCGCGGCATCCTTTGCGACTCCAAACCCAATAGTTACAGGTACGTCAAACACGTCTTCAATAAGCATTACGCTGCAAGACAGTGTCGGTAAGCGGTACAACAGCCAGGTTGTGCCGGTTGTAGGTGCGCGCTGGTCGGTGCCGTTTTATAACTTGGCCGGTGGTACGTACGATTTGTATTTATATGACGGCGACGGTAATTTGCTTATCCCATCCAGGTTGGTTATCGGTCTCCCATCTGCAGCTACGCCTGTACCCCCGACGTCTACTAGTCTTTCTGTATCAACACCTGCTGCCACGGCAGGTGGCGCATGCATGTCGATACAAAGTACATTGCGCTTGGGGAGCCGCGGAACAGACGTGACAGCGCTCCAAAATTTTCTTATAGGTAAAGGGTTGCTTGCCGGAGGCTCTGCAAGCGGTTATTTTGGTTCACTCACACGCGCCGCAGTGCAAAAGTTCCAGGCGGGGCAGGGGTTGGCGTCGTCGGGTGACGAAAATTCGACAGGTTACGGCCTTGTAGGGGCACGCACTCGTGCAGCTATTGGTTGCCAGAGTGGGAGCACTAGCTCTTCAGTACAGTCGGCACCGCGGATAACCTGTCCGGCGTATCCACAGCCGGTCTGTGGTGTTGGGAGCACTCTTTTGGGCCTTGGCCACGACAACAACGGCTGCTCAATGGGATACCAATGTCTGTCACAAGATGCGCAGCAAAATATACAAGTGCGCGGATCCATTTCGTGTCCTGCAGTACGGACACCCGTATGTTATGAAAACGACAAGCCAATTTCCCTTGGGACTGATGCAAACGGTTGTTCGCTCGGGTCGTATTGCGAACAACTTTCTCCAGCGACCCCAGTTATTCTTATTTGCCAAATTGGATACCATACGTCGGGTAGCAGCTGTGTAGCGAATACGGCTACGGTTTTGTTTTTTGCGTCACCCATGTCGGGCACGGCACCGTTTACTGTCTCGTTTTACCCTTCTGGCATTCAAGACGGTCAGACGTATTCGATAGACTATGGCGACGGCAGCTCGTCAGGCTCGCTGGTAATGCCAGCCGCATGCTCTGGAACCTGTCTGGCAGTTGCACAGTCGGTGACGTCAACCCAGCATAGCTATACTTCTATAGGAACCTACAAAGCGACTCTTAAAGATTCTTCTGGGAATACGCTAGGCACTGTGACAATTACCTCATACGGTACGCTGTAGTGTAATTTGCATTTTTTGACATGTTTGCTACTATTTGTGGCAACACGTAGAGCCGTGTTTGGCTGTGCTTATATAGGGTAGTTATTAGTATTTATTGTAATTTTATATGGCAACATTTGAACGAGCTAAGCCGCACATGAACGTCGGCACAATCGGTCACGTCGACCACGGGAAGACAACGCTTACTGCGTCTATTCTCCACACCCTCGACATGCTGAAAGGGGAAGGCTACAGCGCACGCGTAGAAGGAGTTGATGGTATCGACAACGCGCCAGAAGAAAAGGCGCGCGGTATTACTATTGCGCTCCACCACTCAGAATATGAGTCGCCAAAGCGCCACTACGCACACATCGACGCTCCGGGCCACGCCGACTACATCAAGAACATGATCACCGGTGCCGCTCAAATGGACGGCGCAGTGCTTGTGGTTGCAGCAACTGACGGCGTTATGCCCCAGACACGCGAACACATTCTCCTTGCAAAGCAGGTGGGTGTGCCAAAAATCATCTGCTTCCTTAACAAAGTAGACATGGTTGACGACAAGGACCTTGTTGAACTCGTTGAAGAAGAAGTTAAAGAAGCTCTTGCCAAGCAGGGCTACACAGACGCTCCGGTTATCCGCGGCTCAGGTTTGAAAGCACTTGAAAGCACTGACGTCAGCAATGAATGGTCACAGAAGGTTAAAGACCTCGTGGACACCATGGACAGCTACTTCCCAGACCCAGTTCGCGAAATGGACAAGCCGTTCCTTATGCCAATTGAAGACATCTTCTCAATTGAAGGTCGCGGCACTGTAGTTACCGGCCGCATTGAACGCGGTCAGGTAAAGGTGGGTGAAGAAGTCGAAATTGTCGGCCTCCAGCCAACCGCAAAGACCACCATCACGGGTATCGAAATGTTCAACAAACAGCTCGAATCGGGTATGGCAGGCGACAACGCAGGTATCTTGCTCCGCGGTACTAAGAAAGAAGACATCCACCGTGGTCAGGTTCTTGCAAAGGCAGGCTCAGTTACTCCACACACAGAATTTGAAGGCGAAGTATACATCTTGAGCAAAGAAGAAGGAGGTCGCCACACGCCGTTCTTCTCTGGTTACAAACCACAGTTCTACGTCCGTACAACAGACGTGACTGGCGAAGTGACCTTGGCAGCAGGAACCGAAATGGTTATGCCAGGCGACACAGTGACCTTTAAAGTTAAGCTTGTAGCGCCAGTTGCGCTTGAAGAGAAGACTCGCTTCGCAGTTCGCGAAGGAGGCAAGACAGTGGGTGCAGGTGTCGTAACAAAGGTTGTTGCGTAACCCGCCTTGTTGGCGAGGCACGGCAAAAGATTATTAGGAGTAAGCTAACCGAGTATAGGTTACTCCGCCCTAGGGCGGGGAGAACTAGACTCACAAAATTATGGCTACCGATGAAATTAAAAAAGCTCCCGTAAAGCGCGCAAAAAAAGTTGCCGCTCCGGCTGCAGTACAGAAACTTCGCATTAAAGTACGTGCGTACGAACACAAGGTACTCGATGCGTCGGTACGGCAGATTATGGACACCGCACTTCGCTACGATGCGAAAATTGCAGGACCTATTCCGCTCCCGACTGAAATCAAAAAATACACAGTCAACCGCTCAACCTTCATCTACAAAGATGCCCGCGAGCAGTTTGAAATGCGTATTCACAAGCGTATTATCGACATCCTCGAGCCGTCCGGTAAGGTCATAGAAGCCCTTACCAACCTCTCGCTCCCATCTGGAGTTACGGTTGAGGTAAAGATGGTCTAGTAGAAAAAATAAAAGAGAATAGTTATGCAAAAATTTATATACTAAAAAAAGAAGAACATTCGTTTGCAAACGTTCGAGAGAAAGTAATTTCGGCCGATGTCTAGAAATCGGCTTTTTTGTTTGACGTACAACTTCAGGGCATTACCTGTAAGCCAGGCAAAGAAATTCTGCATTCTACAAACAAACCTCCATGCATGGGGGTTTGTTTGTGTCTTGTGGGGGTATTTGCATATTTTGGAGCTATCCTGTATATTCTCTGAGACTCTTACATAACAGGAGTTGATCCACGTCCCCGCCTCGTCGGGCAGGCCGGGCCACAAGCTCGTAGGGACCAATAGACAACGTGAAATTCATACTTGGAACAAAACAAAAGATGGTTACTGTCTTTACCGAAGACGGTTTGGCCTATGCCGCAACAGTAGTTGCTGCTGCGCCTTCCACAGTGACCCAGATTAAAACTACTGAAAAGGAGGGTTACAACGCCGTCCAGATTGGTGCGTTTGAAGGCAAGGAAAAGCATGTAAACAAGGCACAAATTGGTCATGCAAAAGGCAAAATCTTGAAGCACTTTGTCGAACATCGCCAGCGCGACGGCAAACTACCAGAAGGTGTTGAACTTGGCGCAACTATAGACGTGTCTGTATTTACGGCCGGCGAAAAGGTGCAGGTTTCGGCAATTTCAAAAGGTCGCGGCTTCCAGGGTGTTGTTAAGCGCCACGGCTTCCACGGCGGCCCACGTTCGCACGGTCAAAAACACAGTGAGCGCTCACCAGGTTCTATCGGTGGCTCGGGTGGTCGTGCCGGAGGTCGTGTTGCAAAGGGTATGAAGATGGCCGGCCGCATGGGCCAGGACCGCGTGACCGTACGTAACTTGAAGGTGCTTCAGGTTATCCCTGAGACAAACGAACTTGTTATTGCAGGTGCAATACCAGGCCGCCGTGGCACTGTCGTTGAAGTTCGCGGCTAGACAAATATATTTTTATGAAATTCGAAACAATCGTATACAACATGCAGGGCGAAGAGACGGGGAAGATAACACTCCCTGAGAACATCTTCGGCGTGGCATATAACGCTGACCTTTTGCACAGCGTCGTTACTGCTATGCAGGCAAACAACCGCACCCCTGTTGCACACACCAAAGACCGCGGCGAAGTACGCGGCGGCGGTAAAAAGCCATGGAAGCAAAAGGGTACCGGCCGCGCCCGCCACGGTTCGTCACGCTCCCCAATTTGGAAAGGCGGCGGTGTTACCCACGGTCCTCGCAACGAAAAAATTTATACTCAAAAAATAAACCGCCAAGCTCGCCAGAAGGCACTTCTTGTTGCCCTTTCTCGCAAATTTAAAGATGGCGAAATTATTTTTGTCGACTCTATTAACATGGAAGTGCCAAAGACAGTCCAGGCTAAGGCAGTTATTGCTGGTTTGACCAATGCAGGTTTTAAATTTAAGCGCGCAACAAACGCAGCATTGGTTGCCCTTACTGAACGTCACGCACCAACGATGAAGAGCTTTGCAAACATCGGCAATATCAACGTTGAAGAAGTCCGCACACTTAACCCGGTGAACGTCCTTTCGAGCAAATACCTTATTATCTCGAACCCGGAAGCGGCTTTTGAAACACTTGGTAAAAAGC
Source organism: Candidatus Adlerbacteria bacterium (assembly GCA_026397405.1). Lineage (GTDB taxonomy): Bacteria > Patescibacteriota > Minisyncoccia > Phycocordibacterales > SBAW01 > GWA1-54-10. The sequence continues at coordinate 337,609 of JAPLUW010000001.1, forward strand.
GCGTGGTTAAAGCAGTCGAGACAAAATAAATTATATGCAAAAACACTCTGGAAAAATTTTATTGTCACCGCGCATCACCGAAAAGGGCGCGTACCTAAGCGACCAGGACGCCTATGTGTTTAACGTTGCCCGCACGGCAAACAAGCACGAAGTTGCGGCCGCAGTATTTGAACTCTTTAAGGTAAAGCCGCGCATGGTCCGCATGTTGGCGACACCTCGCAAGCAGGTGATGACCCGCGGTACTAACCGCACTGGCATGACAGCGGGTGGCAAAAAGGCATATGTCTTTTTGAAGAAGGGTGACAAGATCGAGATTATATAAATATATATAGAAATTTTTATGAAAAATTTATATAATCGTCGTTCGTTCGGAAATTAAAGCAAGCTTCATTTCTCTCACTTCACTAGATTATGAAAACCTACAAACCATACACAAAATCGCGCCGCCACATGACCGGCATCAACTTCCGTGAGAAGTTGACCGCCAGCGAGCCGCACAAGGCGCTTACAACGGGAGGCAAGCGCTATGTTGGTCGCAACAATGCAGGCCGCATTACCGTGCGCCACAAGGGTGGTGGGCACAAGCGCCTTTTCCGCGATGTGGACTTTATGTACAAAAAACTTGTTCCTGCAGTTGTTGAAACTGTGGAATATGACCCAAACCGCTCAGGCTTTATCGGCCTCGTGCTCTACAAAGACGGTGAACGCCGCTACATGTTGTTGCCAGGCTCTGCAAAGGTAGGGGACACAATACAGACTGGCGAAAATGTTCCTCCGACTCCGGGTAACCGTATGCCACTTAAGAGCGTTCCGATTGGCGCATTTGTATACAACGTAGAAATTAAGCCGGGTAACGGTGGTAAACTTGGCCGCTCGGCAGGTACCCACATTGAAGTTATCGCACGCGACCAAGGCTACGCAGACTTGAAGATGCCTTCGTCAGAAGTCCGCAAAGTGCTCGACACGTGCTACGTAACCATTGGCGAAGTGTCGAACGACGAACACCACTTGGTGGTTGTTGGTAAGGCTGGCCGTTCGCGTTGGATGGGTATCCGCCCAACAGTCCGCGGTACTGCGATGAACCCTGTAGACCACCCACACGGCGGCGGTGAAGGCCGCCAGGGCCGTGGTTTGCGCCGCGCAAAGTCTGCCTGGGGTAAACCAACAGGCAAGGGACAGAAGACACGTACTCCTAAAAAGTATTCCAACTACCTTATCGTCTCCCGCCGCAAAGTAGGCAAACGCGGAAGCGCTCAATAAAACAAAGAAAAAATCCCCGCTCACAAGGCGGGGATTGTCGTTTCAAGCTGTCTTACCTGGAGCTGGGACGACAGCAGTCTGTGGGGCTTTTCTTTGCCCGTAGGTGATGGCCTGACAGAAGTCATGGAAGGTCTCGTCTTCCGTGAAGCCGGCGCTCCCGGGCACTACAATCGTAAGGGAGATGGTTCTCCCGTAGTTTTCCTGGACGGTCGCGCCAGGCTCATGCATCCCGTTCCGTCCAGACTGCGGGAACACGAGGTCTACGCCTGCGTCGAGTCCATTGAGATGTTGCGCAGCCGTTGTCTTTGCAAGTTTCACTACAGGGTCGGTCATACCATCCTCCTTCAAAAACTCACTGCCTTAGAGTATACGGCCTAAATTTGACTCTTCAAACCTTACCTGCTAGTATCTTGGCAACACCCCGATCGGGGTTTTATTTTCGAAATATGGCTCGTAGTCTTAAAAAAGGTCCGTACGTGGACGAGAAGCTTCTCAAGAAGATTGAGGGCAAAAAACCGCAGACTGCTGCGGTTATTAATACGTGGGCACGTCGCAGCCAGATTGCCCCTGAAATGGTGGGCTTTAAGTTTGGCGTCTACAACGGCCGCGTACATGTTGAAGTATTAGTTTCTGAAGACATGGTAGGTCACCGTTTGGGTGAATTTTCGCCAACTAAAAAGTTCGTTCGTCACGGCGGTAAAATGCAGAAGGAAATGGAACAGAAGGCGAAGGAGTCTGAAATCGCATCTGCCCAGGCAGCAAAAGCAGCAACCGACACTAAAGCCGCTGCCGCAAAGAAAAAATAAACCTATATGGACGCAATTGCATCACTTAAAAATTATCGCCAGGCTCCTCGCAAAGTGCGTTTGGTGGCCGACTTGGTACGCGGCAAACGCGCAGAACACGCGCTCGCGCTCCTTTCGATGTTGCCAAAGCGCGCATCGGACCCAATGGCAAAACTCATTAAGTCTGCCATTGCAAACGCACAAAACTTGAACGAAGGTAGTGCAGCTGCTGACTTGGTTATCTCCAAGATAGAAGTTAACGGCGGCATTGTCTTTAAACGCTCGATGCCTCGCGCACGTGGCCGCGCATCAGCAATAAAGAAGAAGACCAGCCTTATCACCCTTACCCTGACTTCGATGCCTCACAAAGCACCTAAGGCAAAAAAGGTAGCCGCAGCCAAAAACTAATATGTCTAAAATCGTAAATCCATTTGCACATCGTTTGGGAATTATCCATGACTGGCGTCATCGCTGGTTTGCTATGGGTGCAAAATACCAGGAATATTTGAAGGCAGACATTTTGCTCCGCGAGTTTTTGCAGAAGGACCTCCGCGGTATGCACATTGGTGGTATCGAACTTGAGCGCAACGACAAAAACCTCCGCATTTTGATAAAAACATCTCGCCCGGGTCTTATCATTGGCCGCTCGGGAGAAGGCTCTGTAAAATTGAAGAACAAAATCGTCGCTTTCCTTAAAGCAAAAAAACTTGTCGCGCCAGAAATCAAACTCGATATTGAAGAAATCCGCTCGCCAGAGTCTAACGCAGCTATTGTTGCGTACTTGGTAGCCGAAGGTCTTGAAAAACGCCTCCCGTTCCGCCGTGTGTTGAAGCAGACAATTGAAAAAGTAATGGCAAACCGCGACGTTAAAGGTGTGCGTATCGCGCTCGGCGGCATGCTCGGCGGCGGTTCTATGTCCCGCAAGGAAGAGTTGAAGAAAGGCCGCATCCCACTGCAAACCTTCCGTTCTGACATCGACTACGCAAAGGAACGTGCAAACCTACCGCTCGGCGTGATTGGTGTTAAAGTTTGGATCTACCGTGGCGAAGTCTTTGCGTCCAACGCAAAAGACAAATAAAACACATCCTCTGAAATTTTTATGTTATTCCCAAAGAAAGTAAAATTTAGAAAGTCGCACACGATGCGCCGCAACACCAAGCGCGACATGGTTGCGTCACGTGGTGTCACCATTGCGTTTGGTAGCCATGGTTTGAAGGCGACAACATCTGCTCGGGTACGTTCAAACCAAATTGAAAGCGCTCGCAAGGTTATCGCACGCTCACTCGGCAAAACAGGGAAGTCGTGGGTGCGCATTTTCCCTGACAAGCCATTTACGCAAAAGCCGCCGGAAGTGAAGCTCGGTAAAGGTAAGGGCGACCCAGTTGGATACGAAGTCCAAATTTGGCCGGGACGCATTTTGTTTGAAGTGGACGGTGTTGACGCAAAGCTTGCAACCGCAGCACTTGTCAGTGCATCAAAAAAGCTTCCGCTTAAGGCAAAAGTAGTATCGCGTGTCGCACACTAATTTTATGTCAAAGAAAACATCACTCACAAAACACTCTGTCGAAGATTTGAACCGCCTTGTTGCAGACAAGCAGGAAGAACTGCGCACCTTGCGTTTTTCGGTCGCAGGGAGTAAAAATCGTAATGTAAAGCTGGGCCGTACCTTGCGCAAAACCATTGCCCGCGGCCTGACAGAGCTGAACGCCCGCAGAAACGCATAACCACCATGGAAACAACACTTACAACAAATAGAAAACTCCTCCGCGGCGTCGTGACCTCGGACAAAATGCAGGACACTGCAGTGGTTTCTGTGCAGCGTTATGTAAAGCACCCAAAGTACAAAAAGTACATGAAGCAGAACAAGAAGTACCACGTACACAACCCAGGCAACCGCGCGAAGGAAGGCGACCAGGTTACTATCCGTTCGTGCCGTCCACTTTCCAAAACCAAATCGTTCGAAATCGTATTTGAGAATTAATTTATGATCCAAGACCGCTCACTCGTTGTTGTTGCAGATAATTCCGGCGCCAAAATCGGCCGCATTTTCAAGATTCCCGGATCTTCAAAAAAGCGCTATGCAGAAATTGGCGAAATTGTTGTCCTTTCAGTACAAACTGCAGAGCCTCGCAAAGCAGTAAAAAAGAAAGATATTTTGAAGGCCGTCGTGGTACGTCAGCGCAAACCGTTTCGTCGCAAAGACGGTTCGTACCTCCGCTTTGACGAAAATGCAGTAGTCATTTTGGAAACGTCCGGCAAGGACAAAAAGGAGCCAAAGGCAGGACGCATCTTCGGCCCTATACCACGCGAGCTCCAGGAGCTTGGCTACCAGACAATTATTTCCCGCGCACCTGAAGTCGTATAACTTGTATGAATACTCTCCACATTAAAAAAGGCGACAATGTCCGCGTGTTGTCGGGAAACGAAAAAGGTAAGACCGGCAAAGTGGTTGGCGTGTTCCCAAAGACAAACCTGGTCCTTGTTGAAGGTGTCGGCATGCGCAAGAAGCACCAAAAGGCGCGTCGCGAAGGTCAGAAAGGCCAAATCATCGACAAGCATCACCCAATTCACGCAAGCAAAGTTGTAAATACTGCCGCACCAAAAAAGACAGCTACTAAGGAAAAAGCTGCACCTGTAAAGAAAACTCGCGCAGCAAAAAAATAAACCACCATGCCTAACTTAATTCAAGAACAACAGAAGACAACGTTTAAAGACCTCAAGGGCGACTTTGGGTGGACAAACGTCATGCAAGTACCAAAGATCCAGAAGGTGGTAATTTCTGTAGGCGTTGGTTCTACTAAAGACAAAAACAAAGTAAAACTTATCGAAGACCGTCTTGGTCGTGTCACCGGGCAGAAGCCTGCTGTGCGTGGTGCAAAGAAGTCTATCGCTACCTACAAAACCCGCATTGGTGACAAAATTGGTTACCAAGTAACCCTCCGCGGTAAGCGCATGCAGGATTTTTTGAACCGCATGATCCACATCGCGCTTCCTCGTACTAAAGACTTTAAAGGTATCCCAACTACGTCAGTCGACGAGATGGGTAACTACACACTTGGTATTAAAGAACACTCAGTGTTCCCTGAAACTGCCGACGAAGAATTGAAAGATGTCTTTGGCATGGCGGTGACTGTTGTCACAACAGCAAAAGACAAAAAAGAGGCGCGTGCATATTTGGCCCACCTCGGCTTCCCATTCAAAAAAACAAATTAGTTTAAAAACTATTTTCCTCCTCAAAAACTCCCCACAGGGGGAGTTTTTGTTTTGGTAAAAGAAAAACGGCGCTTTGTGTGCGCCGCTTCGGACTATTCCAAATCCAATTCCTGTTGGTTTGGATGTTCGTCACGTGTAGGTTCTTGAGAAACAAAGAGGGAATTGACGAAATAGAGAGGACAGATATGTTTGGCCGCTTCTGCGGGGGTTGCGTCCCCATAGTTGAAACACTCTATCAGGCCGCCATCGCTGGCCCAGCACGAGCATTTCCTAGGTGAATCCTCGCAGTAAGCTTCTTCAAACTTCCACCATATAAATCTTTTTCTCCCTAGTGTCAGGTGGTCCCCGGTGTGGCCATGTTCGCGTAAGCACCCTTGGTCCGACTCCGTTTCGTCAAATAGGTCAACCTCTTTTCGAGGCATAACAATGCCGCAGCAGCTCATGCAACTCTCCCGTGAAAAACTGTCTGCCAACGTTATACCACCTCTACAAAATCTGAACAATTTTATTCTAAAAGAAGGAGTTTGACTTCTAAAGTAGGTTCAAGTATATTGATGCCTAGCCCAACAGGGCTCCTTTTTTCTACTAGGTGCCGCTTAGTCGCAAGGCGAGGTAAACCGGTAGAATCATAACTCCCAAAGGTATATGGGGAGTAACCACGAATAATGGCTAAAAAATCAACAGTCGCACGCTCAAACAAGGCTCCGAAGTTTGCTTCGAGGGTCGTTCGTCGTTGCTTCCGTTGTGGCCGCAAGCGTTCGTTTATGCGCGACTTCGGCATGTGCCGTGCGTGCTTCCGCGAAGCTGCAAACGAAGGCCTTATCCCTGGCGTCCGCAAGTCATCTTGGTAATTTATGGTAACTGACCCAATCTCAGATTTGATAATCCGCATTCAGAATGCGTCACGTGCTAAAAAGGAAAGCATGTCTTTGCCGTTTTCGCAGATGAAGCTTGCTATTGCAGAAGTCCTGCAGCAGGAAGGCTACATTGCTGCGGTCGACAAAAAGTCGAAGAAGGAAGGCAAGCTCACACTTTCGCTTGCGTACAAAAACGGTGCATCGGTTGTACAGGGTGTTAAGCGCATTTCTAAACCATCACGCCGCGTGTACTTTAGCGTCCACGATGTAAAGCCAGTTAAACGCGGCTACGGTCTCCTTGTCCTTTCAACCCCAGCTGGCGTTATGAGCGGCAAGCAGGCAAAGATTAAACATGTCGGTGGGGAAGCACTGTTCGAAATTTGGTAAAATATTATGTCACGACTTGCTAAACGCCCCATTGCTATACCGTCTAAGGCCGAAATTACAGTTTCGGAAGGCATGATCCGTGTCAAAGGCCCAAAGGGTACGCTTGAAAAAGCTACTCACCGCCTTGTTTCTGTTGAAGTGGGCGCAGAGGGTGTGCAGGTTGCAGTACGCGGCGCTTCACTTGAAGGCCGTGCACTTGTTGGTACCTACGCGTCACATGTCCGCAACATGCTCGCAGGTGTGACAGAAGGCTATACAAAAAAACTCCTTGTTGAAGGTGTCGGCTACAAGTGGGATGTACAGGGCAACAAGTTGAACCTTTCACTTGGCTTTTCGCACCCGGTTGTTATGGAAATACCTGCAGGTTTGGCGGTAAAGTCAGAAAAGTCGGCACTTACTATTGAAGGTCATGATAAAGAAATGGTGGGCCAGTTTGCAGCAAACGTCCGCGCACTTAAAAAGCCAGAACCGTACAAAGGTAAAGGTATCCGCTACGATGGGGAAGTTATCCGCCGCAAGCAGGGTAAAAAGGCCGCATAAACCTATATGTCTAACACTCTCAACAAACAACTTACTCGTACACGTCGCCACAACCGCATCCGCAAGAGCGTTATCGGTACTGCTACACGCCCACGTTTGGCCGTCTACAAGTCTAACCGCTACTTGCACGCGCAGATTATCGACGACGGTAAGGGCGTAACGTTGGTTGCAGGTACTACTAAGGACATTGCAAAGAACGCAAAAAAGATGGACGCTGCAGAAAAGTTGGGAGCCCAGCTTGCAGAAAAAGCAAAAGCAGCTGGCATTACCGCAGTAGTGTTCGACCGCGGTGGTTTCCGCTATACTGGCCGCGTTGCCACCTTGGCAGCAGCAGCACGCAAAGGTGGTCTTGAATTTTAATATATGACTGATAACGAAAACGAAATTGTAGTTGCAGAGCCGACAGTGGCAGCAGTAGAAACTGCGGATGTTACTCCTGCACCTGTAGCAACAACTGCTGCTCCTGTGGGTGACCGCCGCAACAACCGCGCGCCTCGTGGTGCGGGGAGAGGAGGTGACAAAGGTGGCCGCCGCCCTTCCTCACGCCCGCCACGCGCAAAGAGCGAATACGACCAGAAGATGATCAACATCCGCCGTGTTGCCCGTGTTGTTGCCGGAGGTCGCCGCTTCTCGTTTAGCGTCGCACTTATCATTGGTAACAAAAAAGGCAAAGTTGGTGTGGGCTTGGGCAAAGCAGGGGACACAACCCTCGCTATCGACAAAGCAGTCCGTGATGCAAAAAAGCACATGATAACGGTTGCACTTACAAACGACAGCTCTATCGCACACGAAGTGTCGGCAAAATACTGCGCAGCGCGTGTGTCATTTATGCCCGCACATGGTCGCGGTTTGGTTGCAGGTTCGTCAGTTCGCCCTGTGCTTGAACTTGCCGGCATCACCAACACCGTTGCAAAAATTCACTCTGGTTCAAAAAACGGTTTGAACAATGCCCGCGCCGCAATCGAAGCCCTAAAGCAGCTCAAAGTGAAATAATTTTATGCAATTAAACGAACTCAAACGCGCAACCGCGCAAAAAGCACCAAAGAGAGTCGGCCGTGGAGGCGGGCGCGGCAAGACATCTGGCCGTGGTACTAAAGGTCAGAACGCTCGTTCCGGCCACAAGAAACGCCCAGACATCCGCGAGATCCTCAAGAAACTTCCAAAGATGCGCGGTCGCGGTATTGGTGGCCTCATGTCTATCCAAGCAAAACCTCTGGTGGTGAACGTTGCGTCACTCGAAATGGCATTTGCTGCAGGCGACACTATCACACCAGCAGTACTTGTTGAACGCGGTCTCGTGCGCACACGTAAAAATGCATCGAAGGCTCCTGTTGTTAAGATCTTGGGTGACGGTGAGCTTACAAAGAAATTTATACTCTCCGGGTGCGTAGTCTCTGCATCCGCAAAAGAAAAGATAGAAAAAGCCGGAGGTTCAGTAGCAATTAAATAAACCAAAATCTATATGAGCGGATTTGCTGAAAAACTCACACTCCTCCTCCGCGACAAGATGTTGAGGAACCGTTTACTGTTTGTGCTTGGCGCACTTGCAGTTTTTCGGTTGCTCGCGTCTGTTCCAATTCCTGGCATCAACGCGGCACAGCTCCAGCAATTTTTTAATAACAACCAATTCTTTGGGCTCTTGAACCTGTTTTCAGGTGGTGGGCTTTCTAACCTTTCGCTCGTGTTGCTCGGCGTTGGGCCGTATATCACCGCGTCAATTATCTTGCAGTTGTTGACCATGATGGTCCCTGCCTTGAAGCAGCTTTACCAGGAAGAAGGCGAAGCAGGTCGCCAGCGTTTTAGCCAATACACGCGACTGCTCACGCTGCCCGTAGCCGTACTCCAGGGCATTAGCTTTTTGCTTATCTTGCAGCGCGAAGGTGTGATGCCAGGCTTAACCTCGTTCCAGTTTGCAGTAAACTTGCTCGTGATTGTTGCAGGCTCGCTATTGCTGATGTGGATAGGTGAGCTCATTTCTGAATTTGGCCTTGGTAACGGTGTGTCAGTTTTGATTTTTGCCGGCATTGTTGCGCGCCTCCCGCGTGACGCATCCCAGGCACTCTTTTCCTTTACGCCAGCACAGTTGCCGGTCTACTTGGCATTTGCCGCAGCTGCCGTTGCTGTTGTTGCAGCGGTTGTTGTTATTACGGAAGCAGAACGTCCAGTCCCGGTTACCTACGCAAAACGTGTCCGTGGTATGAAGTTTTTCGGCGGTGCGTCGACCTACTTGCCACTGCGCCTAAACCAGGCAGGTGTTATCCCTATTATCTTCGCACTTTCTCTGCTGCTTATCCCACAGATGGTTGCAACATTCTTTGCAACTTCTACACATGCGTGGCTCGCGACTGCATCAAACGCGGTGTTGCACGCACTCCAGAACTTGGGGCTGTACGGCACGCTCTACTTCCTGCTCGTGTTCCTCTTTACCTATTTCTATACAGCCGTTACGTTTGACCCACACCAAATTGCAGAAAACTTGCAGAAGAACGGTGCGTTTATCCCCGGCGTTCGCCCAGGTCCGTCCACTATGGAATATTTGGGTCGCGTTATCACACGCATTACGTTTGTTGGTGCGCTCTTCCTCGGGCTTATCGCAGTTATGCCTATCGCTATGCAGTCGGTCACTGGTATCACGACGCTCACCTTGGGCGGCACCGCACTGCTTATCGTCGTCTCTGTAATTCTCGACCTTGCGCGCCGCATTGACGCGCAGATCTCTATCCGCGAGTATTAAGAAAATGGAAGGGAAACTCATACTCGTTGTCAGTCCTGCAGGCGGCGGAAAGAGTACCTTGCTCAAATATCTGCGGGAACAGATGCCCGAGATCGTCTTCCCAGTTTCGTGCACAACAAGGCCGATGCGTCCAGGCGAAGTAGATGGCGCGGTGTATCATTTTATTAGTGACGAAGACTTTCAGGCACGTGCTGCTCGAGATGAATTTTTGGAATGGGTATATACCGACGGCAAACGCTACGGGACCCTTATATCCGAAATTGTCCCTGCGGTAGAAGCTGGCAAGACAGTGGTGCGAGAAATTGATATAAAAGGTTTTTACAAAATCCAAGACATTTTGCCTAAAGAAAATGTTCGCACTATTTATATAGACGCCGGCACGTGGGACGACTTAGAAAAACGCATCGTTGCGCGCGCACCGATAGAGCAAACAGAACTTGCCTCGCGTCGCGCACGTTTTGAAGCTGAAGCGCCGTTTAAAGACCACGCAGACATCGTAGTAAAAAACCCGGACGGCGGCTTGGAAGTGGCTAAACACGACTTTGTTGCGGCAGTGCAAACACTTTCTGCGAAGTAATGTACAATGCAAAGCGTGAATAAACAGACACTTATATTTTTAGGACCGCAAGGATGCGGGAAGGGGACGCAAATTGCACTCTTAAAAGAGCTTTTAAAAACAAAGGATGCGGGGCGGGAAATTGTCCATTTTGAAATGGGCAAATGTTTGCGTGAACTTGGCGCGCAGGAAACATTTACCGGCACAAAAACAGCACATATTTTGCACGAAGGTGGGCTTATCCCATACGCGATAAGCTGCTCGGTGTTTGTGCAATATTTGATGCAACACGCGTCGCAGGCAGAGGAACATATTATTATCGACGGCTTTCCTCGTACAAAAGACCAGGTGCCTATGCTCGACTCCGCACTCGACTTTTTTAATGCAAAGCCAGCTGTGGTGGTGTGTATAAATATTTCAGACGAAGAGGCAGTAAAACGCCTCCTGTTGCGTGGTCGCCATGATGACACAGAAGAAAGTATCCGCACACGGCTCGAGTGGTCGCGCAATGACACCATGCCAAACATCGCGTGGTTCCGTGCTAACCCGTCTTACACCGTGCTCGACATTGAAGGTGAGCGAACAGTAGAGGAAATTCATGCTGACATTGTGCAAAAGTTAGGATTGTAATTCATGCTAGCTAAAACACAGGAAGACATAGAAGGTCTGCGCATGTCGGGCAAAATACTTTCAGACGTGCTGAAAGAGCTTATACCGCTTGTACAAGTTGGAGTGACAACTGCCGAGCTCGACTTGGCCGCAGAAAAGGGAATCCGCGAGCAGGGGGGAGTGCCGGCATTTTTAAATTACAAACCCTCTGGCGCATCATTTCCATACCCGGCAGCACTATGTGTCACGATAAATGACGAAGTTGCGCATGGTATACCGAGCGAACATCGTGCTATTGCCGACGGTGACATCGTGTCTCTCGACTTAGGTGTTTCATATAACGGGTACGTTACCGACGCAGCGCTTGCCTGCATTGTGGGCGCGGGCGACGCAGACGCGCAGCGCTTGCTTGTTGCTGCCCGCGAATCACTCGACGCGGCAGTAGCCACATTGAAAGCAGGTGCACGCACAGGCGACGCAGGTGCTGCAGTAGAAGTTGTTGCAAAAAAATATAACGTCGCAATTGTCGAAGACTTGGGCGGGCACGGAGTAGGAAAAAGTGTCCACGAAAAACCATACATTTCGAACGTGGGTAAAAAAGGCACTGGCGACGTGCTACCTCTGGGCAGCGTGCTTGCACTTGAACCTCATCTCACACTTGGGAAAGGTGACATAGTTCTTGAAGACGACGAGTGGACGTATGCAACACATGACGGTTCGCGCGCAGCGCATTTTGAACAAACTGTGATGGTCACTGAAGCAGGAGTAGAAATTCTGACCCCGTTTTAGTAGAAGCAATTGTACGGAAAGGGTATATTGCGAAAATTTACATACTGTTGTATAGTAGCGCCATGATAAATCCGAAGGAGGAAAAAACGTTTGTGCTTATTAAGCCCGACGGTGTTCGTAAAGGGCTGATAGGGGAGATAATCAAACGCTTTGAACAGCGCGACATTAAAGTTGTGGCCCTTGAGATGTTCCAGGCAACCAAGGCGGAGATGGATAAACACTATCCTAAAGACGAAAAGTGGATACGCCGCCTCGGCGAAAAAACGTCTGCCACCTACCAAAAGTACGGCTACGATGTAAAAAAAGACTTCGGTACCGACGACTTGCTCAAAATTGGTAAGACGGTGCGCGGCTGGCTTATCGACTTTATGATAAGCGCGCCTATGGCAAAAATGGTTGTACAAGGCGTGCACGCTATAGACATGGTGCGCAAAATTGTAGGGCCGACCTTGCCGTACTTGGCCGAGATGGGCACCATACGCGGCGACTATTCCACCGACTCTCCGCTGTTGGCCAACATGGAACGCCGCCCGGTACTTAACCTTATCCATGCGTCGGAAACTCCCGAAGAAGCTAAGCATGAAATCGCGCACTGGTTTGGCAAAAAAACAATTTTCAAATACAAGCGTTTTGGTATTGACGAGTAGAGAGCGTAAGGGCAAATACTTAAGGAAAAGTCTGGCCTGCTGGGAGCAGGAGATCCGAGGACTTTTTCGAAAGTATTTGCCCTTTAGCGTTTGTGATATAATTGGCGCAGGACCCTGGAAGCAAATGTCCTTAAGTGATCTACCGGGAGTTCGCTGTCGGGCAGCACCGTGGTGTGGCTCGTAGAACACCCACTTTACACAAAAGTAGACACTTGCTTCCCTGGTCCCACAGAGCACCCCGCGTCCGGCGCGGGATTTTCTGTAAAAAACTTTCAATGGAGAATAAATCAACCATATTTTTTTACGGTGGGGCAGGCACGGTTACGGGCTCAAATTTTTTGCTAGATGGAGGACATTCTAAAATTTTAATAGACTGCGGTTTGTTCCAAGGCGAACATTCCTTTGACGACACCAACTGGTTGCCGTTCCCCTTTAACCCTGGCGAGATTTCATATTTAATAAATACACACGCACACATCGACCACATTGGACGTATTCCAAAGTTGGTTAAAGACGGCTACACGGGGAGGATACTTTCAACCGAAGCAACTAAAGCGCTTGCAGAGCCGATGCTCTTGGACGCCATGGAACTTTCCCGCCGTACAGCCGAACATATTGGCAAAGAGCCGTTGTATGACGAAGTGGATATTAGACAGGCGCTTTCGCAGTGGGACACGGTGCCGTACCACAAGGTAGTGGAGCTGCCCGACGGTTTTAGTGTTGAGTTTTTCGACAGCGGGCACATTTTAGGTTCGGCACTAGCGAAATTTACCCGAGCAGGGAAGTCGGTCGTGTTTACGGGTGACTTGGGCGGAGGCAATTCGCCCCTACTTTCACTCTGCGAAATACCAGAAGGTGTCGACTATTTAGTGATGGAAAGCGTATACGGCGACCGTGTGCAAAAAGACCGCACCAACCGCCTTGAGGATCTTGGGAAATATATTACAGACAATGCAGAGCGCGGCGGCACGTTACTTATCCCTGCATTTTCAACCGAACGCACACAGGACTTGCTGTATGAAATCCGCGCACTTATGACAGAAAAAAAAGTTCCGAGTGTGCCGGTGTACCTAGACTCGCCTCTCGCAGAGAAAATTACCGCCAGCTACCTGGCCTACCCGCAGTATTTTAGTAAGGCAATGCAACAGCGCGTGCAGGGTGGAGAGCATATTTTTGAATTCGCCGAACTGCAGTATGTGCACGACGCAGGGGAGTCTCGCGCAATTGCAGCACGCCCTGGCCCTAAAATTATTTTGGCGGGTTCGGGTATGAGCAACGGTGGCCGCGTTGTTGGCCACGAAGCCGAGATATTGCCCGACCAAAAGTCGACCGTGCTTATTGTTGGCTACCAAGCTGCGGGGAGTTTAGGTCGCAAACTCGCAGAAGGCGCCAAACAAGTGTCGATAAAAGGCCAAAAAATTACTGTCCGTGCACATGTCGACACTATGTACGGGTATTCGGCGCATATGGACAGCGAACAGCTGTTGGCATTTGCACAACAGGTGGGTGAGGCAAACACAGGTGGCGGTTTACGGGAAGTGTTTGTCGTGATGGGCGAACCTGCAGCGGCAAGTTTTTTAGTACAGCGCCTACGCGACTACGTAGGACTACATGCCACAGCACCCACTGCAGGTGAAAAAGCAGAAGTGGCGGTATAATCTCTACAGATATGGAACAGACGTATATGCCGGGGCAGATAAAAATTGGAGTGGCGGGTGCAGCCGAGACTGGCCACTGTGGCATTGATGCAGAAGAAAAGGGAAAGGAGCTTGGCCGCCAAATCGCACAACAAGGCGCGATACTTTTGACTGGCGCTACAACCGGCTTCCCCATGTGGAGTGCGATGGGTGCCAAAGAAGCAGGAGGACTTTCTGTGGGGCTTTCGCCTGCGACAGGCGAGAAAGAGCATATCGAGACATACAACCTACCGCTCGAGTATATGGACATGATAGTTTACACCGGTTTTGGGTACCCGGGGCGTGATATTATTTTTACCCACTCCACAGACGGCATGCTCTTTGGCTGCGGGCGCATTGGCACTATACACGAATTTACCGTCGCGTTTGAAGACGGTAAACCAATAGGCATTTTAGAAGGCGCGTGGGAAACAGACGAAGTGTTGCATGACATCATTAACAACGGCCACCGCCCAAGTGACATGATTATTTTTGACAGCGACCCTAAGGCGTTGGTGGAGAGGGTCGTAGAGATGGTTAAAAAAGACAGAGTTAAACGTGCGGGTTTCCACGTGGCTGCGCTCTAAAGAGTAGCCCGATTATACCCAGCAGGTGCCTTTTGTTTGAGGGGTATGTACCGTATCTTTATATATATGCAACAATTTTTACGTACAAAAACTCTTCTCTCTTTTGTATTCGCTCTTTCTTTTCTATGTGTACCGACGTTAGCCCTTGCCCAAGAAGACGGCGAACAGCAGGGTCCGGCGCCAGAACAACAGCAACAATATGACGAACCTACGCAGTCTGCACAAACAAGTAGCGACGACAATAGTTTATACGGCGGCAGCACGGAAGGTGCCAGCACCGCATCCTTTAGTTTCTTCGACACACCTGCACTTGAAACCTCCGGCTGGGGTGGGGAGGGAAGTCTGGGCGAACCTCAAGTCGGTGGAGGTAGTACTGGCTTTAGCGAACTTCAGCGGCAACTTACCCAAAGTGCTGAACAGACTTATAACGGTCCAACAGAAGTACCGATCGAATACAGTAACAGAGACCAACAGGACTTGCTCAATAGCCAACTTCCTAACAAATACGACTACATCAACCAAAGTTTAACCAACACTAACAATGTTGGAACCTACGATTTCTTCCCTGAAGGTACTGTGTCACCAGAATTTAATACTCTTGAAAACAGCCTTACCCGCAATGAACTAAACGATCCATATTTGCTTAACAAAGACGTTCCTCCTGTTTCGGCTCTTGACTATCAACGGCTGGACCAAGCTCAAGCGCGTGCAGAGCAAGATGCGTTGAATGCGCAGCTGAACGAAAATGCGGCAAATAATCCCAATTTGACAGGCCCAGACACGCCGACCCTTTTACAAAATTTGGAAACATGGGCGTTTGGTGGGCCAAATGAGGGCGGCGACGAAAAAGGCGTTAACGCCGGAGGTAAACCTTTGCCTTCAGAAGAACTTGGAACCACCCTTGAGTCGGGTATCAAAGAGCTTAGGACTAGCCCCGAAACGGGAAGCAAGGAAGACTATATTTTCAGTGAAAAAAATGGCGGTTCCTGGATACCGCTTCCTCTCAGTGGGCAGGAGCGTACAGATGTGGTGAATAGACTACAGGCCGAAGGATATCTTGCAGAAGGGCAAAATGCCAAAATTGTAGAAGTGCGCGACGGCGCAATAAATGCGGAACCAATTGGGTTTGGTCTGCCCGGCATGTCCCCTACGTCTCCCAGCTCTTCTGCGGGGCCCGATGTGAACATACCTCCTGGTTCTAGCGCTGGCGGCAAACCGTTACCATACGACGAGAAAGAAAGTACTATGGTTCCAGCCGGACAGACGCTGGGCGTCGCAGATGGAAAAGGTTCGCGGCTCCTACTGGCAACTCCTGGAGTGGGCGGTTCTAGTCCAGCACCCGAACAGGCGTCTACCCCTGCCCCAAGCACACAAAGTGGGGGAGGGCTACAAAACTTTGTAGGGAATATTGGTTCGGCTGTGGGTGAATTTGGCGCGAAGGTCGGAGATGTTGTAGGTAAGGGAATTACTTCAGTTGCAGACACTCTTTCCGGTTGGGGGAGCTCTATTGGAGGTTTGTTTAGTAGCACACCACCTGCGGCATCAAGTGGTTCAAAATATCTCGATTCAACGCCGTCTGTGGGAGACTCTCCAGTAAACCAGGCCGGGGCTCCTACGACCCTGCCGGTCACGCCAGTTTCTGCTCCTACCGAACCTACCCCTGCCCCTGCTCCATCATCTCCTGCTCCGGCAGAGCAAAAAGTGGGTGGTCCAAGCACTACCCAAATACCTCCTTGGAAAGAGGAAGAAGAAACCGTGTTTGTGCCGCCTGCAGCAATTCAAGAAAAATTAACCCCTCCACCTCCAGGTACGCCCTTAGACAGTCCAGCATCCAAGGCGTATGACGCGCAACTGACAAGAGTTTACGAAGCGATAAACGGACTGGCCCCTGATGAGAAGCAGGCTCTTGTGGAGCAGAAAAAACAATTGGAAGTCGAAAACAAGCCAGTTCCTCCATGGATGCAAAGCGCAGTCAACCAGATAAATCTTCAAAATGCAATTTTGGAGCAACAGAAGGATTTCTTGAAAAGAAAAGGGCTTACTAATTAGCCGGTCTTCTGTAAGTTATACCCACCCCCTTCTTCTGCCTATGGGGAATATCAGCTATTGTTAGGGGACATATGCAATTTTTTATAGGCAAAAAAGTCGCCACTATTAGTTTTGTTGTAGCGTCGGCAGTGTTGTGTGCGCCGCTTGTTGCGCTCGCTCAAGATACTGCGCCGCAGCCCCAACAATCATTTCTTGGTTTTATAGTACAAAACATATTTTTGTCACCGTTGTCGTTTGCCGCGCCGTCGCTTGAAGCTGCGTCGGCTATGCGTGCGGTACTTGCCCAAGAAGGCGGCGAACAGTCAGGGCCCGAACCAGAGGCCCAGCCCATGCAAAACGAAGAGCCCACACAACCTGCACCCGTCGACTCTTCGTTTGGCGGTAATACAGAAGTCGGTGGCGGCGGTGGAGGTTCTGGTAGTACGGGAGATCCAACTTCTGTCCCAATTAGTTTTTTCGACCCACCAGCACTCAAAACATTTGGGTGGGGAGGAGGGCCGCTTCAACCGGAAACATCAGAACCCATTAAATATGAAGTAACAGAAAGTCGATATACAGAGCAAGGAGGACAAGAGTATACACCGCTTAACCAAGCTCAGAAGCCCCAACAACAGGGGCCAGAGCCGGAGCAGCAGATTGGTGCAAATGGAGTGGCACAAAACGGACCAGTTGATCCTTCGTTTGGTGGTAATGCGGAAGTTGCTGTCGGGGGCGGATTCAGTCTTTTTAAAAAACCCCAACAGGAAACACCAGAGTTAGGACAAGAACCTGTACAATATAAAACACAAGACACTGCATATAAAGAACTAGACTATATGCCGCTTAACCAAGCTCAAGCGCCAGCACCAAAGCAACAAGATTCGCTGAATGCACAAAATGTACTCGCCACATCAAAATTTCTCGACGCAAACGGAGTGTCACCAGAGGAACAAAAAACTATTTTGGGTGGGCTCTATGACTTTGTAACTGGTGCAGATACAAAAGATGGCCCGATGGTTTCTAACTCTGGATGTAAAACTCCAGATGGGTCCTCATGTACTCTAGAAAGCAAATATCTAGGAGGTTCACGTCCCCAGCTAGGGAATGATTATGATACAGGCATACGCGCCCTGCCAAATGTGTATGTAAACACTGCCCCTTTTACTTTTGCATATGTTGAGAAAGGCGGTGTCGGATATTGGTACAGTCTTGGATATAATAGTGAACCAGAGGGAATCGCTAAAGGAGTAGCAGCTTTAAAGGAAGAAGGTTATGAGAATATTCGAGGAGTCGTGCTAACAGCGGGGGGAGCAGAGACTAAAGAGGTAAATTTGATGCCGGCGGGTGGTTTGCAGCAAATCGAAACATACACTGTTCCTGGTGCAACTGCTGATAAGCTTGCTCCTACGCTTCCGCCCGGTTTTGATCCTAATACTAGTCTTGAGGAGGGCAAGAAAGATTTAATATCTCGCAGTGCGGATGCTGTTTTTGTGGATAATAAATGGTATCCATCGCCAGTAGATCTCAATGAGAGAAAAGCTTTGATAGAACAACTACAGGCAAAAGGAGATGTAACAGAGATACGGAGTGGCGGAATATATGAGTTTAAAAGTCAGCCTGGAGGAGCCCCTTCAGGACCGCAAGGGAATGAAAATCCATCACCAAACACTGGTCCTCGTAACGAAGTACCGCCAGGTCTGGGCCCCCGCGCAGTTGCTGGACTTGAAACTACAGTAGGTCTTCCGGGTTCAAAGCTCCCACCATTTAATCTCACTCCAGGCTCTAATGTGTTGCCTACATTTAGCAACCCTACTCCTAATAAGCCATATGACCCTTTATATGGTACTGATAATATTGTCCCAGCTGGCGCTAAGATGCCAGTAGTTGGTGGTGGCACAGGCTCTAACACCCCAGGGTCTGCTGTCACAGGCGGGGGCAGCGCAGGAGTTGAATCTTCATATTATGTAAATCTCAAAGGGGAAGGTACCGGCTTGGTTACCTTGCGTGAAGGTCAAGCACCACCAGCCGGGTACACTCGTGTGTGGTCCACAGGGGACGGTGGTTTTACACCTACTGCACCAACCCGTGAAGGAGGGCAGAGCTTCGCTGAAACGGCTCTGGTAAATAGAATACAGGCAAGTGCTAATGCTCCTGTCCCTGTCGAGCCTCCCGGTTTCTTCGAACGGGCATGGAATTTTATTACAGGACGTTCCTCTAGTGCTCCTGCTCCAACTTCACAAACCCCATATTCTTCAGTAGATGACCTGTTGCGTACCGACCGACCGGCTACTCCCGCCGCTACCACACCGACAAGTGCTAATAACTTCACGATTGACCCGGCTACAGGGCGTGTTACAGCAGTTGATCCTATTACAGGGCGTACTTCCGCAGTAGATGTTCCAGTTTCTCGCTCTGCTACTTCGCCAGCGCCCGCTACTGAATCTCCGTCTTTTTGGAGTGATCCTATTGGTTATTTAAGCAGCAAGGGGATCATTGGACCACCACCAAAAGTTTTGCAAGCACCGCCACCACAAAAGCAACCTGAAGGGTTTCTCATTGGCGGTGGTATTAGAATAAGGTAAAACGTAAAACGGTAAAAAATCCCTCTAGGTTAGAGGGATTTTTTATTTGGAGCGTTTATTATTTTACTTTGGCTACTATCTTTGCAAATATTTCCGGAGACTGTTCTGCAAGGAGAGAAAGCATTTTGCGGTTTATCGCAATCTCGGCCTTCTTAAGTGCACCTATAAACTTGCTGTATGAAAACTTTTCGTCAATTTGGTCGAGGCCGGCGTTGATGCGCACGTTCCAGAGTTTGCGGTAGTCGTTCTTTTTGTCGCGGCGGTGGGCAAACGCGTACTTACCCGCGTGGAAGATAGCTTCGCGAGCCTGCTTCTTTTTTGTTGAGCGGCCAAAGCGGTAGCCTTTGGTCATCGCAAGCATGTTCTTGCGGCGCTTCAATGAATTTACTCCTCCTTTTACGCGTGACATAGTAGTGTAATTAGTTCTTATTCTTAGACGCAGTACCGACGTACATCTGCGACACCTTTGGGCTTACGGTCAACTGCTGTGAGCGGTTACCGTCCATCTGGGTCGAACGGCCTTCCTTTGCATTAAAGTGGTTCTGGCCTGGCTTGCGCGCAATAAGCTTACCGTTTTTGGTAATTTTAATGCGCTTGGTAAATGCTTTGTTTGTTTTCATGGAAATTTCTCTAATCTATGCTTTCTTGCCGGCTCTCTCGATTACTGTTGTCAGGCCTTTAGGGCTTTTGGTTATGGGGTCGCTTATCTTGTACTCCTCGGGGATGATTTTTAAAAATCGCTCGAGGCGTTCCTTCAAAAAGGCAAACTCCATATACTTGTAGCGCCCCCACAAAAAGAGGTCTACTTTGACCCGGTGGCCTTCCTTAAGCCACTCTGCAGCCCTTTTGGCCTTTAATTGCAGGTCATTTTCGCCGGTCCCTATTTTCACCTGGACGCTCTTCGTCTCCGTGGTGTGCGACTTCGCCTTCATTTCCCGGCGTTTCTTCTCCTGTTCGTATTGGAATTTACCATATTCCATGATTTTTGCAACAGGTGGGACGGCCCCGGCCGAGATCTCTATAAGGTCCAAACCGACCTCTTCGGCACGACGGATAGCTTCAGAAAGCGCCAAAACACCAAAGTTCTCGCCTTCGGGGCCTATGACGCGTACCTCTGCCGCGCGTATGTGGTGGTTGATGCGTGTATCCAAAGTAGTTGTGTTGGGAAACAGTATACCAGAAAAGGTGTTTTTTACCACTGGGAGTCCTCACGAGAGCTTCATTAAGAATAGGGGACAATGTGGGTGCAGTTTCAAACAGCAGTCTATTATTTACTACGCGAATTTATTTGTATGAACAGAACAACAGCAATAGTGGGCGGCATTGTGGTTCTTATAGCACTCGGGGGTTTATTTGTATACGCAAACCAGGGTGGGTTTAGTCCGCAAGGGGTAGCGACGACTACTCCGGACACTACGGGGGTTCCTGGGGCAAACACTGCAGGTACGGCAAGCGCAGTAACTAGTTCAAATGTTACAACAACCGACGCAACAGCCATTGTTACCGGCAGTATTGTGCCAAACGGCGCCCTCACTAGTTATTGGTACGAATATGGTTTGACCGCGGCTTTGGGCGCTAAAACAGCAGCGCAAATAGTTGGCTCGGGATACTCATCATTTTCGGCACCGGGGTATATTGTAGGTCTAAGCAGAGACACCACATACTACTTCCGTCTTGTTGCGGAAAATCAGTATGGCAGGACCTATGGCGCAGCCCACACATTGTTGACCACGCACAGCACACCTGCGCCGCAGGGAGGCGTGCCAACAAGCACTACAGTCAGTGCAGACGGTATAACAAAAACTGCCGTAAATTTGCACGGTCAGGTAATACCAAACGGAGCATCTACCCAGTTCTGGTTTGAATATGGGACAACGGTAGCGCTCGGCAACACAACATCACTCCAGTCTGTTGGTAGTGGCACTGCGGTGGTACCTGCAGCAACGTCCCTTTCGGGCTTGCAACCCCTTACCACGTACTACTTCCGCTTGAATGCACAAAACCAATTTGGCACCGTAAACGGTGGGACACTAAGCTTTACAACGGCTGGGCCTGCGGCAACACCA
This sequence comes from Candidatus Adlerbacteria bacterium, assembly GCA_026397405.1. Taxonomy (GTDB): domain Bacteria; phylum Patescibacteriota; class Minisyncoccia; order Phycocordibacterales; family SBAW01; genus GWA1-54-10. The sequence goes on from JAPLUW010000001.1 coordinate 358,925, forward strand.
GCACCCGCTGTGCAGACCAGCAATGCCACTGCGGTGGGCAACACCAGCGCTACCTTGCGCGGTTCAATTAACCCACAAGGCGAACAGACAACCTACTGGTTTGAATATAGTACAGACTCACTTCTTGGTGCAGTCTTGTTAAAGACAACACCACAAGCAAGTGCGGGTTCTGGAACTGCTGCAAGGTCGCTTAGTGCAAATGTTACAGGGCTTGCCCGCAACACGACATACTACGCGCGCATCGTGGCACAAAACAGCAAAGGTCAGTTTCGCGGAGACAACGTAACCTTTAAGACAAAGTAACAATCACACTCTTTGGTTGCTCGCGCATAGGCGTGGAGCAGTCTACAATAGACGGATGAAAGGTATACGCCTTTCATCCGTCTATTGTATATGGAGGATACTGCACAACAATTTGCCGAAATATTCGAGAAACATTCGGACGAGCTCTTTCGGCACGCGGTTATGCGCCTGTCCGACCGCGAACGCGCGGTTGAACTGACGCAAGAGACCTTCCTTAAGGCATGGAACTATATGTCAAAAGGCGGTGAAGAAGTTCGCCAGTACCGTTCGTTCCTGTATCGTATTTTGAACAACCTCATCATAGACGAGTACAGAAAACACAAAACCCAGTCGCTAGACGCCATGCTCGAACATGAGACGACCGAACAAGCGGTTGAAGGCACATTGCTTCGCGATGAAACGGACAATATGGAAGAGGCGATGATCCGGTTTGAAAGCGCCGCCGCAGTTAAAGCGCTCACGCAGCTTACAGAGCAGCACCGTACCGTACTCGTGATGCGCTACATTGACGGCCTGTCCCCAAAAGAGATTGCAGAAACGATGCAAGAGAGCGAAAATACGATATCAGTACGCATCCATCGGGGCATAAAAAAGTTACGCGAACTGCTCGAGGAAAACCCTATATGAACAAACTACACACCCACCTACAAAACGAAACTACGCACATCCGCCTAAGCGATGCGGAAAAGAGCGCCATGCGCGCGAGGTTAGAAGAGGTAATGCGTGCTATGCCTGCACAACCTATGCCCGCGTACACACCCAGCCCCTATGCGTGGATATTGTTGCCGCGCTCACTCGCGCTTTCGGCATTTGCACTGCTACTTATCATTTCTACCAGTACGGCATATGCCGCAGAAGGCTCGCTACCTGGGGGCACACTCTACCCGGTAAAAGTAAGCGTTATCGAACCACTTAAAGTTGCACTTGCAACCAGCCCTGCAGCAAAAGCACAAGTTAATGCCGACATCGCCACCGTGCGTGTGCGGGAAGCACAAATATTGGCAGTGCAGGGCAAACTAACACCACAAACGGCACAAGAAATTTCTGAAAACTACAGCAGACATGCCGCAGAGGCACTTGCCCTTGCAGAAGACTCCGATGCTGCGCTCGGCATAGTGGCTTCGACTACAGTTCTTGCTGTAGCGCCCCAAGTCGCGCCAGTTCCTGAGGAGGACGATACTTATAGTAAGGACGAGGAAGCCCCAGCATTGTCTATGCGGGTTAATACTATGCAAGCCATAGTAGCTACAAAAAAAGCTGCACTAGCTGCTCCTACAACAACAATGCCAGTACCGCAGGCTACATCGACCCACTCCAAAGTAGATACAAGAGAAAGTTTTTCCAAGAGAATGCATGCGTCGCTTGAAGAGCAGGCCGACATTTTGCACAGTTTACATATAGACGTGCGCGCCCAAAACAAAAACCGCCGAGACTAGTCTCGGCGGTTTTTTCTACTCCTCTACTAACTGTTAGTTAGTCGTAAAGGTCGAAGGCAACGTGATGCTTACATTGCCCGATGTGTCGGTCGCTACAACTACATAGTAGTACGTAGTGTGTGACGAGAGGTTGCTCAACTGTACCGAGTTAGAGCTGTTGAGCGATGCGCTCATGCTCAACACGTTGTTGCCAGTGACGCCTGGTGCGCCGCTCATAACTTCGTGGAGTGTCAATGGAGATGTGCTGTAGTACACAATGCTTGTTACCGGTTCATTGCTGTTCCACAAGAGAGTTGTACCGCTGTTTGTTGGCGCTACCGCTACGCTTGAGAGAAACGGAGCCATGTCGTCTGCTGAAGTACCTGAACCATATACCGCGTTGAACTTCGCGATGGTTGAAGGACCCACACGACCGTAGCCAGTACTTGCTGCTGAACCGCTCGAGACAATACCGTTGTTTGCCTGGAAACGTTTTACTGCGGCTGCAGAAAGCGAACCGAAGTAGCCAGTTACCAAACCTTCAGGATACAAAGATGCATCGCCTGCAAATGTTTGCTGGAGTGTTGTCACATCTGAACCGCGTGAGCCGATGTCCATCTGTGTGGAAATCGTTGCTGCAAGTGCAGGTGCAGCTAATGCAAGCATCGAGATGCTTGCCGCGAGAACCGTAAGTTTGTTTTTCATATACTAAATGAGTTAAATAAATAATTGATAATAGTTTCTACGCACACACAAGATGACGCATGAGTGAGGTGTTCATTACCCGGGTGTATGAAAAAACTTCATAAAAAATTCATCTAGAGATTGTTACTGTTGGTTTGCAGAGCAACATATTTATTAACCTGCGAATATAATTTTTTATGACAACAGTAGTTAACAACCCGACCCCGAGCGACAGCACAGACGGAAGTGCAGGGTGGGCGGTAGCAGTTATTATCCTCATCGCGGTCATTATTGCAGGCGGGTACTGGTATACACATCGCCGTGCTGCAGCAGCGCCGAGCGGTGGGACAAATATAAATGTCACCCTTCCAGCGACGGGTGGGAACACAAACCCCCAGCCTGCTCAATAAAATAAAAGCTATAGCCGTAGCAAAACCCCTCACATGCGAGGGGTTTTGTGATATTGTAGGAGCCATGAAAGTACGCACACTGCGAACTCCCGAGATGGAGGCGAAATATCAAGCAATGAAAGACAGCGGGGTGATGTCCCACGAGTGCCGTCTGTGCGAAGAGGATATCTCCATGACCTTTACTTATTGGCGGCTCATACCAAACCGCTTTCCGTACAACAAAGTGTTTGAACCGTGCGACATGTTAATACCTATCCGCCATACTGCCGAACTTAACGAAGAAGAAAAGGCGGAGTTTGAGGAAATAAAAAAGTCGTACATCAACTCCCATTACAGGTACATTATGGAAGCAACGCACTCAACCAAGTCTATTCCGCAGCACTACCATGTGCATTTGGTCGAGATAAAAGAAGAAGAGAAATAAAAAGGGAATTATATATTCCGAGTGGGGGGGGTGGTAAAGAAAAGAGCGTTGTCATATTTCAGACAACGCTCGAAGTTCAAGAGCAGGAAGCTGCCAGTCAGCTTGGGTAACAACCTGCAGGATAATCAGAACCCCAAGTGATTTCCTCCAATCCGTGAACGCAGTTAGAACCCAGGAGGAGTTCGTCATTGCGTTCACCGATACATGGAACCACCAAGCGTCGGTTGGAACTCCTGCCTACCGACCTCCACAAAAACAGAGTGGTTCGGCCGAACAGTCCGCGGAAGACCTCCAGACCTTTCTGTTGTATGGCGAGGCCGTCCGCGTAGCCCAGGCATCCTTCGAGCATGTTGTTGCGCGTGAGATGCCCGTAGAGTGTTTGTCCTTTCGCTCCCTCCTTCTGCTTCTCGTGCAGCCAGAGTTGGATAGCGGCGAGGTCGTACTCGGCAGGCCCAGTCGTTGCCAACTCAGGATGCAACGGTTTCTTCAGCCATTGGGGTTGGGTGGGTACTGTCGAACGGTCGATACGCACGATTGTGTCAACCATGTGCGCCCCCGGTTACTTCTTCTTGTTGAGCGTCGGACAGCCGGCATCACGCTCGGTGTTGATCTCGACCCACGATGCCCGAGGATCAAGCTTCATGGCCTCTGCCATGTTCCGGCGCAGTCCGTCCATGGAACCACCACCGTCAATCAAGACCGGGCAGTCCTTCGGCCACACCGACTTCTTTTCCTGCGCCACAGCAGCAGTGCAGGGAAGAAGCAGAACTAGAATAACGATGACTCGCATTAATTACCCGATACCCATTCAAGGGGTCCTTTCAGGACATATAATGCCTATTTTAATAGAAAAGTCAATAGTTGTGGAGATGGGCGGAATTGAACCGCCGTGCAATGAAGTGCTACTGGAGCTTCTACGGAGTCTAGTTCGCTTTTTGTTTCTTTAGCGTGTCATGGGCTAAGCGAACGAAATCATGACACCCTGCAGCTCCTTAGTTTCAGCTTCAGACCGAAGCGGTTTCTGAAGTAATACCTTTGCTATATAACATCCGGTCTCAACCCGCAAAGTGGGGAAGAGTGAATGCGACTAGGCCTTGGCGTAAGCGAAAGCGAAATCGTTCGCCGAAAAATACGGCGAGGCAACTGTTTTTGCAGTTATGTTTTCCAGATTTTTAGAGAGGTCTGGGCTCTCACTACGCGCATCCGAATAGATGGCTTCATTGTCTAGGCCTGGCATCCCCAAAGAAATAATTTCTCCTCAGGAAACGAACTCTTTACGAATGCCAGCTGACGTTTATTGATTTTTCAAAGTTCTGCTGATGTCGCGCTTGGTGTCCCTTTCTTTTAAGACGGCACGCTTGTCGTACTTCTTACGGCCGCGCGCGACAGCGATTTTTACCTTCAACTTAGAGCCTTTATTATACACCGAAAGTGGCACCAATGTCAAGCCTTTCTGACCCTCAAATTCGGCCAATATTCCTAGCTCTTTTTTAGTCAACAAGAGTTTGCGGCTGCGTTCCGGGTCATAGTCGTCAGGGGTATTTGCCACTTGAAACGGCGGCACGCTCATTCCCACAATGTACGCCTCGCCTGCACGTACTACTATATGCGCACCTTCAAGCTTGCCGTGTTTCGCGCGGATACTTTTAACTTCGTGGCCGAGCAATTCCAAGCCTGCCTCAAATTCTTCGAGTAGGTCGTAGTTCATTCGCGCCTTTTTGTGTTCCAGTAAGTTCACAAAATGAATATACCATTTTTTGCCAAAAAAGATCGAAATGGTACAATGTAGTATTCATGCCTGAACAAAAGAATAAAAACAAAAAGCGCGGGCTTAAAGTCCCCAAGATGCCACGCAGCGACTCGTTCTGGGTCAACGCAGCAACAAGCCTGTTGCTGCTCTTTTTGCTCGCAAGCGCCTACACCTATTTTGCAGCAGACAAAACAACTGCGCCTGTAGACATCGCCATTTCTGAACTTGCGAGTGACGTCCAGGGCGGCCGCGTGAGTGCAATTACTGTTGACGGCGATGACCTGCAAATTACCTACGCCGACAAGACTGAAAAAATTTCTAAAAAGGAAACTGGTACCGCACTTTCCCAAACACTCTTTAACTACGGTGTGCCAGCCGCGTCGCTCGACAAAATTTCTATCAATATCAAGCGCGAAAGTGGATGGAGTTTTTGGCTCACAACTCTCGCACCGTTTTTGGCACCACTCCTGTTGATTGCATTTTTTGTTTGGTATCTCTCACGTCAGGTTAAAGGCGCCGGCATGCAAGCGTTTTCGTTTGGGCAGTCTAAACACCGCGTCATTGACCCTAACGACAAGTCACAAAAAGTTACGTTTAAAGATGTTGCAGGCGCTAAAGAAGCAAAGATAGAACTGCTCGAAATTGTCGATTTTTTGAAAAACCCAAAAAAGTTTTTGGACATTGGCGCACGTATCCCTAAAGGTATTTTGTTGATGGGCTCTGCCGGTACCGGCAAGACCTTGCTTGCACGTGCAGTAGCAGGGGAGGCAGGTGTGCCGTTCTACTCTATTTCAGGTTCGGAATTTGTTGAAATGTTTGTCGGCGTTGGTGCATCGCGCGTGCGCGATCTCTTCCATATGGCAAAGCATTCGGCACCGTCTATTATCTTTGTTGACGAAATTGACGCAGTCGGCCGCGTGCGCGGCACCGGTGTTGGCGGCGGCAACGACGAACGTGAACAAACACTGAACCAAATTTTGGTTGAAATGGACGGTTTCGAGCCAAACGAAAAAGTTATCGTTATGGCAGCTACTAACCGCCCCGACGTGCTCGACCCAGCACTGGTGCGCCCGGGCCGCTTTGACCGCCGCGTTGTTATCGAACTTCCGGACCGCCAAGACCGAAACGAAATTTTGCATATCCATGCCCGCAAAAAACCACTCGCCGAAGATGTAAACCTTTCAGTCATTGCAGAGCGTACACCGGGCTTTTCTGGTGCCGACTTAGCAAACCTGATGAACGAAGGTGCGATTTTGGCTGCACGTGAAGCGCGCAAAACAGTTGCGCAATTCGACCTTATCCGTTCAATTGAGAAAGTGATGCTTGGCCCCGAGCGCAAGTCGCACGTGATGAACGCCAAAGAAAAAGAAATAACCGCCTACCACGAAGCGGGCCACGCACTTGTTGCATCACTCTTGCCGCATGCCGACCCAGTGCACAAAATCTCTATCATCTCCCGCGGCCGCGCTGCAGGGTATACGTTGAAGTTGCCGTTTGAAGACAAGCGCATGCAAAGCAAAAAAGAATTTTTGGACGACATCGCGATGTCGCTCGGCGGCTACATTGCCGAAAAAGAAGTGTTTAGCGACGTGACAACCGGGCCGTCCAACGACCTCCAGGTTTCAAGTGCGCTTGCGCGCGACATGGTTACTAAGTTTGGTATGTCAGAGAAAATCGGCACCGTGGCACTTGAAGGTAGCGACGGCCGCGCATTGTTTGGCTCGGGCGTATCTGGTAAAGAATATTCTGAAAAAGTTTCTGGCGATATCGACTCTGAAGTAAAGCGCATTATGGACGAAGCATACGCAAAAGCGCTGAACATAATTACCGAACACCGAAAAGTTTTGAACGCTATTGCCGGCCGCCTTGTCGAAGTAGAAACTCTCGAGCGCGAAGAGTTTGAAGGTATTTTGGTCGCGCACGGCATCCCTCTCAAAAAGAAACAAGAAATTACTACCGAGCCCGTTACCGTTAATTTTTAAAAAGAAAAGCCCGCGTTTCCGCAGGCTCGGGTTGGAGGGGTTGGTCAGTCTCCGTAGTCGACCATTGAAGTTCCGCAGGAACAGATGCGCCCGTGCCTTTTGAAGCTGTAATGCTTGTGGTCGCAGGTCAGGTTTTCGGGCGGATGGCCTGCGCGCAGGAACGCCTGCTCGATACGCTCCTGTTCAGGAGTGCGCGTCCGCGGCGTGGGCTTTTGGTCGGTCATGAAGAACTCTCCTTGGTGGTTGTGTATTGGCAGCGTAGCACCATTGAAGAAAAAAGAAAAACGCCGTCCCTGAGGGGCGGCGCTTACGTTTCAAGCGGTAACTTTGCCATCGAGGTACATCAGAATATCGACGAAGACCTGTCCGCCAAACTCGCACGATAGCACGGAATTATTTTTGTGGTCACAAATAGTTTCTCGCCGACGCTCGAAACTTTCGCGACCCCGGCTCGCGGTTTTGCAAGTGCAAAACATCGCTGTGCCTCACACAAAAGCAGAAAACCTCCCGTAGGGGAGGTGTTTCTGTCTTTTGTGTGCCTGCCTGGACTCGAACCAGGGACCGCCGAGGTATAAGCTCGGAGCTCTAACCAACTGAGCTACAGGCACATAGGTACTCGCTGCCAAATATACCTCGGTTACTACTCAAAGTGTAGGGTCTGGGCTCGTGCAAAGAGTGCATGCTGCAGAAGTGGGTGTCTCAGTAAATTTTCGTCCTGCTCCACAAGGGCCAGCGCTTCGGTCCGAGCGGCTTCAACAAGTTTTAGATTCTTTAGTGCTTCCATGCCGATGTCAGAGATGCCCCACTGTTTGCGGCCCGAAAGTTCACCGGGCCCGCGCTGCAGCAAGTCTTGTTCGGCAAGTTCAAAACCATTTTTTGCAGTGGCCAATGCCTTGAGCCGCGCAAGTGTATGTTCGCCGCGGGACTCTGGGCAGACAAAACAATAGGCCTGGTGGTTGCTGCGCACCACGCGCCCGCGTAGTTGGTGGAGCTGTGCCAAACCAAAGCGCTCGGCGCCCTCGATAAATATCATTGTGGCATTTGGCACGTTGACGCCCACTTCGACCACAGACGTTGCGACCAAAATGTCGATTTCGTGCGCAGCAAACTTTTGCATCGTTTCGTCTTTTTCCTTCGGCGTCATTTTGCTGTGCAAAATCGCAATCTCGTAGTTTTGGAAGACATCTTTCTTAAGTCGTTTTGCTTCTGCGGTGACCGACTTTGCCATCAATGCAAAAGCTTTGTCGGGGTCGGGTTCGTCGATGCGGGGGCAGATAACATATGCTTGCCGGCCTTCTGCTAATTGCTCGTGGATTTTTGTATAGGCTTTTGGGCGCCCACTGGGGCTTACAATTTCTGTAATAATCCGCTTGCGGCCTGCCGGCATTTCGTCGAGCAGTGTTAAGTCTAAGTCTCCATATATAGTAAGCGCCAACGTGCGGGGAATGGGGGTAGCTGTCATCGACAACAGATGGGGGAGCCGCTTTTCTTTAGTCGCAAGTTTTTGTCGTTGTGCGGTACCAAAGCGATGTTGCTCGTCTATCACAACGAGTGCCAAGTGTTTAAACTGCACCGACTTTTGAATAAGTGCGTGCGTGCCAATGACAACAGGGATCTCGCCCGCGGCTACCCACTTAAGCAGCTGCGTACGAGAGATAGTGGTCGACTTGCCGCGCCCTATTTTTGATGGAAATTTATAACATCCCGAGCCCGTAATAAGCCCAATGTTAATAGGGAACGTTTCAAAATATTTTATAAACGACTCAAAATGCTGCTTTGCTAAAATTTCGGTCGGGGCCATGTACGCAACCTGCAGCGTGCCAAATTTCTGGTTCTCTGGGCGCGTACGAACAGTCGCATAGGCGGCAGTTGCTGCAACGGCAGTTTTGCCCGAACCTACATCGCCTTCAAGTAAGCGCGACATCGGGTGGCCGCTGCGCATGTCATGCAAAATTGCCTCAATTGCTTTTTCTTGTGCACCCGTTGCGGTAAAGGGGAATGTGCCTATAAAGTCGTCGACCGCTTGTTTAGGAGCGTCGACGGCAAAACTTTTTTCGTGTGATTGTTTTTTACGCTCGAGCCCACGTTCGAGTTGGATCATAAATACTTCTTCAAACGCAAAACGTTTACGCGCAGCGTCGGCGTCTTTTAATTTTTCAGGTATGTGCATCCACACAAGCGCGCTGCCAAGCGTTGGTAAGTTGTAGCGCTTTAACATGTCGGGAGGCAGCGGGTCTTCGGTCTGTTCGATAATTCCTGTTGCAAGTACTTTTTGTATCGCATGGCGGAACCAAAGTGACGTAACTCCGCGGCTTTCGGGGTATTGGGCGAACAGGCCTTCGGCAACAGCTGCCGATTCTGGGTACACAATTTCCTTGCTAGGAAATTGCTCAGTCCTCGGGCCGTCGCCCTGTGGAGCCCCTCCATCGGCACTATTGCCTCCGGTCTGTACGAATAACCCCTCCTCCGTTGCAGAAATTTTTTCAAGCTGTGGGTTTGCTAAGTAGAGTTTGCCGGGGGAGCCGGTAACTTTGCCGGTTGCTTTTACACGTGTGCCGTCGGCATACATTTTGGCAATGTAGGGTTGGTTAAACCACATCAACTTTACGCGGCCGCCTTGGTCGCGCAGGTAGCCGTCGGAAATGGGGATACGCCGCTTCCACGACTTTTTTGTTGTGAGTTTTTCCAAGATCCCTACAACCGTAACTTCCTGGCCGACCTGCAACTCGCCCGTACTCGCTTCGCTCCCGGCCTGTTCGTAACGAAAGGGGAAGTGGTACAGCAGGTCGCGTAGTGTTTTTATGCCTAGTTTCCCCAAGGCAGTTTTTTGAATGTTTGTTAGCCGGAAGTGCTCGGAAATGGGTTCGCGTAGATCCATACATCTAGTATATAAGCCCTGTGATATACTCGCGAGATATGAAGAAAAACGACACTGCAGCACGTGCCATTGCATTACACAAAAAACTGGGTGGGAAAATTCGCATTACGCCGGCCGTAGCTATTAAAAGCCGGGCCGACATGTCGCTTGTGTACACGCCAGGGGTTGCGGCGGTTTCTATGCTTGTTGCAAAAAACAACAAACTCGCGCGCGACTACACTATTAAAGGAAAGATGATAGCCGTAATCTCCGACGGCTCGGCAGTGCTTGGGCTCGGTAATATTGGCGCACTCGGGGCGCTTCCAGTAATGGAAGGGAAGGCCGCGTTGTTTAAAGCGTTTGCAAATGTCGACGCATTCCCAATTGTTTTGGATACACAAAACGTCGACGAAATAGTAAAAACTATTGTAAACATTGCACCTGCATTTGGCGGTATTAACCTAGAAGACTTTAAAGCACCCGAATGTTTTGAAATTGAAGACCGCGTCAAAGCCGCGCTCGACATCCCCGTGATGCACGACGACCAGCATGGCACTGCAATTGCGGTACTCGCAGCACTTATGAATGCATCAAAAGTTGTTGGCAAAAAATTTAATTCTCTCCGCGTCGTTGTTGCAGGGGCGGGCGCTGCAGGTACTGCAGTTACCAAATTGCTTTTGAAGGCAGGCGTTACAGACGTTATTATGCTCGACCGCAAAGGCACACTTTCTAAGGACCGCACTGACCTTTCTGGTCACAAAAAAGAACTTGCTGGAATGACAAACCCGCGGAATATAAACGGCACACTACAAGACGCTCTCAAAGATGCCGACGTTGTGCTTGGCGTGTCAGGCCCCGGTTTAATGACTGTAAAAGATGTGCAGTTGATGGCAAAAAAAGCGATTGTATTTGCGATGGCAAACCCGACGCCGGAAATTATGCCCGAAGACGCAAAAAAGGGCGGTGCGGCAGTTATAGGTACCGGCCGCAGCGACTATCCGAACCAGATAAACAATTCACTCGTCTTCCCAGGCGTCTTCCGCGGCGCACTCGACAACCGTGTGACAAAAATCACCGACGACATGAAGTTGAAAGCGGCCAAAAACTTGGCAGCATTGGTTAAAAAACCAACCGCCGACAAAATTGTCCCTGGGCCGTTTGATAAAGGAGTAGTGCAAGCAGTTGCGAAAGCAATAAAGTAAAGATTATCCGCTCGAAAGAGCGGTTTTTCTTTTTCTTGCACAATGTTGGGAGTTTGGTAGTTTCAAACTAGTTCAACGCTCTTTTTGGAGGAGAAAGCCGTGAGCGACATCATAGTAAAAAAGTTCGGCGGGAGTTCCCTTGCTGACGTAGGCCAATTCGAGAAAGTGTTGCGTATTTTGGAAGTCGATCCACGACGCATGTACATCGTGGCGTCGGCACCCGGCAAGCGCAAAGGCATGGAGGGCGACCATAAAGTCACCGACCTGCTGCTCGCACTCTACGGCAAGTACGACCGGGCCAAAAACACTCCGAAGACAGTCATTGTCGGGATGATTCGGGACCGGTTCCTCGGTATCGCGCAAGGGCTTGGACTCGAGGTGTTCGAGGAAGACGAGTTCGACATCCTGCATACCGCGTCCGATACCTTCCACGACATGGACTCAATTGTGGCATTGGGCGAATACTGGAACGGCCGCATTCTTGCAAAAGCGCGACATGTTCCATTCGTAGACGCAAAAGATGTCGTCAAGCTGAACAAAGACGGAATGCTCGACATGAATGCAACGCTGCAAAGTCGTGAACTTTTGTTGAACTACAAGGACGGCTGCGTCATCCCAGGGTTTTACGGAGTAATGCCTAACGGTACCGTTAAAACATTTACCCGGGGCGGGTCAGACCTTTCGGGTACCGTAGTCGCGAGGGTTGTCGGAGCTGCGGAGTGTCAGCTATGGAGCGATGTGTCGGGTATGTTGATGACCGACCCGCGTATCGTTCCTCATGCCAAACCTATTCGCTTCCTCACCTATGCAGAGGCTGGTGAAATGGCATACGGGGGCGCAAACGTCTTGCATCCGGAAACAACTTTTCCGGTGGAAGAGGTGGATATTCCCATTCGGCTGCTCAACACAAACCAGCCTGATGACGAAGGGACGCGTATTGTCCCCGACCATTTGGCTCCCGAGAGAGTGCCGGGTTCCATCGTTGGTATTGCGGGTCGCCAACCGTTTGCGGTCATCGGAGTCAAAAAACCCTCGATGAACTCCGAAGTCGGTTTCATCCATCGTGTTTCTGGCGCGTTCGTTCGCCATGATGTCAACATAGAACATATGCCGGGTGGTATTCGTACGTTAAACATCATTGCCTCAAAGGAGCAGCTTAACGGCAAGCTTTCGGCAGTGATATCGGACATCGAATGGGACTGTGCGCCTGTCGAAGTTCTTCTCCACACTGACATGGCACTTATTTGCATAGTCGGCAGAGGTATGTCGCACACTCCCGGAGTCGCTCTGCTTCCTTTGCAGGCTCTGGCATCCGTAGACGTTAGTGTGCGAATGATAGATCAAGACTCCAACGAATTGAACATCATCATCGGTGTCAACGTGGGCGACTATGAGACGGCGGTCCGCGCTATCTATGCGGCATTCGTTACGTAACCAATATACGGCACTGCTCCAGTAATGGGGCAGTTTTCTTTTTTATTCCTGTTTCCGTTTTTGCTCCAAAAATGCTAAGGTGTTTCTGTTCGGCTCTGCATATATAAAAGGAGAGGTGTCAGAGTGGTCGATTGTGCCTCCTTGCTAAGGAGGTAGAGGGTAAACCTCTCGAGGGTTCGAATCCCTCCCTCTCCGCCAAATGAAAAACAGATGCTTTTGCATCTGATTTTTTATTTCTGCGGAATAGCGGTCGGGATTCGAAAGGCGGAAAAATTCATTCGGGGAATGAATTTTGAGCCGGGGTCGCGAGATTTTTCAGCAGAAAAATACTTGTGACCGAATCCCTCTCTCACATCCTCAATCCCTCCAATTTCACCTCAAATAGTGTATATTCTATAAATGCATATAGTAAAAAAGGTTATCTCATACATACGACACCTTCCTCTGAAGTATTCCCTAGGTGGGGGAGCGGCTATTGCTGTCGCACTTGTCTTGGGTGTGCATATGCTCACACGCCCAGATGCTGGTGCAACACTGGCGCCACAAGTGTCCCACGTGCGCATTGCTTCGGTCGCGAGCCTTTCATCCCAAACAGCGGGGCCATTGCCGGTTACTGGTACCGTTACCTCGCTTAACGAAGCAGTTATTCTTGCACAAAGCTCGGGCGAAGTTGTGGTACTTAACCGCGAACTAGGTGACTACGTATCCGCGGGCACCATTATTGCCCAGCTCGAAAACAGCAGCCAGCGTGCGGCGGTGCTCCAAGCGCAGGGTGCGTACGACGCTGCGCAGGCAACATTTGCAAACACAAGTGGCACCAATGCGACAAACTCGGGCATTAGTGCTGCGCAGGCAAAACAAAATGTAATTAATGCACAAAACGCTGCCGACACGTCACTTCAAAGTCTCTACAGTGCGCTCGACGATGCAGTGCACACCAAAGCAGACCTTTTGTTTGTTGATCCACATACAAACCCAAAACTTATATTGACCGTCTCTGACAGCCAGCTGCTTATTACTTTGCAAAACGAACGCGGACAGCTTGACCTGACACTTGCAAATGCAAGCACTCTCGCAAATAAAACATCTCGCACTGACACCGATGCAGACATTGCTGCCATGAATGCACACGCACGTCTCATTTCGACCTTCCTTAACAACTTGGTTGATGCGGTCAACAAGTCTATACCAAGCCAGACTGTCTCTGCGTCGCAAATTGCGGCGTTTCAGGCATCGGTTGGTGTTGCGCGCACATCTGTCACGAGCGCTGTCGCTGCGCTTGCGGGAGCCAAGGTCTCGTACGACAACGCAGTTGCAAGTGCGGCGGCAGCAACAAATACTGCAGGGACGGGAACGTCAAACAGTATCAGCATTGCAGAAGCAAATGTGACACAAGCACAAGGTGCATTAAATGCAGCGCGTGCAACACTTGAAAAAACAATTATCCGTTCGCCAATTTCAGGCACTATTGTGAGTCTCCCCCTCACGCGCGGCGGGTTTGTGTCCATGGCGACTCAAGTTGCACAAGTGTCGAACCCTAGCGCACTCGAAGTAAAAGCGTATGTGACTCCAAATGACGCAAAAACTCTTGCAGTCGGAGGCGCTGCGGTTATAGGTGAAGGGACACAAGGAGTAATTGTCTCAATTGCGCCAGCACTCGACCCAACAACAGGCAAGATTTTGGTCACGGTGGGTATTGTCGGGAGTCAAAGTGCACTGACCGACGGCGAAACAACCACCGTTTCTATTGCCCGTGCTACTGCTGCACAAAAACCAAAAATAAAAAATGCATCAACAGATATTCTTATTCCTATTATTGCGGCAAAAATTACTCCCGAAGGCCCGATAGCATTTACGGTCAGCTCCTCTACGTTGCAGCAAATTCCTATTACGCTCGGGACCATACTCGGTAGCCAAGTAACAGTATTAACAGGTCTTACAGGGGAGTCGGTAATCGTCACAGACGCTCGCGGCCTTTCAAACGGCCAAACAGTGGTTGTCGACACACACTAACGTATGCTTTGGCTTTGGAACTTTTTTCTTGAACGGAAACAGTTTAGCTACGTACTTATTGGTACGCTGGTTATTGCAGGGTTCTACTCGTTACTCCAGATCCCAAAGGAAAATTCGCCATCTATTGTTATACCCGACGGCATTGTGTCGGTTGCACTGCCAGGTGCGTCGGCTGCCGACATGGAGACGCTTGTTACCGACAAACTCGAAAACAAAATTTCGGGGTTGAGCAACGTACACAAAGTTACTTCCAATTCGAGCGACGGCGTGTCTGTTGTAACAGTCGAATTTGATGCAAGCGCCGACGTTACTCAGTCGATACAGGAACTGCGTGATGTTGTCGCAAAAGCAGTGCCGGAACTTCCTACAGATGCTACGACACCGCAGGTAAGTAAAGTCGATATCAGTAACCAGCCGGTGCTTGTTGTTTCTATTTCGGGAGACTTACCACTTACAGAATTTTCTGCACTCGGCACTACCATTTCTGACGAGATAAAAAGTGTTACAGGGGTGTCTGACATTTCTATTGCCGGCGTACCCGACCGGCAAGTCACAGTTGTTGTCAGTAAGGAGCAACTTCAACAGTACGGCCTGCGGCTTATCGATGTTATTGCGGCTATTCGTGCGGCAAATGTTGCGGCACCTGCCGGAAGTATTTCTATGGATGGTGTTAACTACAACGTTAACTTTAAAGGTGGCATTACCGACCCAAAGGAAATACAAGACATTGCCGTCGGGTCAAAAAATAATATTCCTATATATGTGCGCGATATTGCAGTAGTTTCAGACGCGCTTGCTCCTGCAACAACATACTCGCGCCTCTCCCTTGGCGGCAAACCGAGCAACCAGGCAATGACGCTGCTTATTTCAAAACAAGCAGGTGCAAGTGTGCAGGGCGTTGCCGATGCAGTCAAAGCAAAAGTAGCAAGCATGCAGCAAGGGACGTTGAAAGGGCTCGATGTATTTATCTCTCCGTCGACCGACCAAGGTGTCCAGGTGCGTAAACAGCTGGGTGACTTAACCAAAACAGGGTTGGAAACAGTGGGGCTCGTTATTATTGTGCTGCTTCTGACCATCGGATGGCGCGAGTCAATTGTAGCCGCCCTCGCCATACCGCTGTCGTTCCTCATTGCGTTTATTGGGCTGTACTTCACCGGCAATACACTTAACTTCATAAGCCTCTTTGCACTTATTTTGGCGGTAGGTATTTTGGTGGACTCCGGCATTGTGGTGACAGAAGCTATTCACGCCCGCATGAAGGTGCACGGCAACCCCATGGATGCTGCACGTGCGGCGCTACACGACTATGCGTGGCCGCTTATTGCGGGAACTATGGCAACGGTCGCAGTGTTCGCTCCACTCTTTTTTATCTCCGGCATCATAGGTAAATTTATTGCGGGTATTCCATACACACTTATCTTTGTGCTTATGGCGTCGATTTTTGTGGCGCTCGGCATTGTCCCACTTATTGCAGTGTTGTTTACCAAGCAATCAGGACAGAGCCGGTTTGAAGAGTGGCAGGAAATGTATACCGACAAGGCAACGCATTGGTACAAAAATAATCTACACAAAATCCTGGCGAGTGCGCGTTTGCAACGCCGTTTTTTGTGGACGCTCGGTATATTGTTTACCCTCTCGCTCGCGCTGCCATTTACGGGCCTGGTGCAGACAACATTCTTTCCACAAGACGACCAAGACTTTGTGTATATCAACATCCAAAAACCCCAAGGCACAACATTGTCCACAACTGACCTTACGGTCCGCGAAATCGAAGAATTGCTCTATGCGGACCCGGACATTTCATCACTACAAACAACAGTAGGACAAAGCTCTGGTGTGGCAGGGGGCGGGGGCTCTGCGGGCAGCAACCAAGCAAATATTACGGTCAACTTGCCGCTTGGTCATAAAAAAACCAGTACCGAAATTGCAAACGAATTGGGGCAGCGCCTTGCAGTTGTAACAGATGCGTCGGTCCAAGTACTGCAAGCAAACAACGGCCCGTCTGCGGGTGCGCCTATCCAAATTCAGTTTAAAGGAGACAACCTTAACGACTTGGTCAAAGCAGCAGAAGCAGGGAAGCAACTGCTCGCTACTATTCCGCACGTCACCAACGTTACGGCAACAACACAAAACAATGGAACCGAGTTTGACTTGACCGTTAACAGAGGTAAGGCCACAGCGCTAGGTTTGAGCACGCAAGTTGTCGCACAAACATTGCGTGCTGCTATACAAGGCACCAAGGCAACCAGCATCACACAGCCATCTAAAGACATCGACGTCGTGGTTAAGCTCAACTTAAATGCCAACTACACCGACCCGTCTGACACATCCCGCACGACAATTGATACGATAAAAAACCTCACCATACAGGGTGCTGCAGGGCCGGTGCTGCTTGGTACGGTCCTCGACGACACGCTGGGCCCAAGCAATGCAAACATTGCCCATATAGAAAAAACTCGAGTCGAAACAATTTCTGCCTACCCCGACGACAAAACAACCGCAACTGCAGTGGTCGCAGAATTTCAAAAACGTGTAACAGAGTTGCGGTTGCCGGCAGGTGTTGCCGTCGCATACGGTGGTGAGACAGAAGACATCACGCGTTCGTTTATAGAAATGTTTGTTGCACTTATTGCAGGGCTCGTGCTGATGTTCATGATTCTTATTTTGTGTTTTAACTCCATTCGCTACACCTTCCAGTTGCTGCTTATTGTGCCACTCTCGCTTATTGGTGTGCTCGACGGTTTGGCACTTACCGGGCAGCCGGTGTCGTTTACGTCGCTGCTTGGCATCATTGCGCTTGGTGGCGTGATTATTAACCACGCGATTATTTTGATGGACTCGATGATCCATCAGCTCCACGCCGCGCCGAACATGGCACTTATTGACTCGGTCGTAGAATCTTCTGCAACACGCCTACGTCCTATTTTCCTCACCACCGTTACAACCATTGTTGGTATGATCCCGCTTGCAGAGTCCAACCCTACGTGGGGGCCGCTCGCATTTTCAGTTATGTTTGGACTTGGGTTTGCTATCTGCCTTACGCTCGTACTCGTTCCCGTATTATTTTTCCGCACACAACAAAAGAAGGGACTAAAATAACGTCCTGTTAGGAATACGCTAAGGCAACACACTCAACACGCGCAGCACCTGCCTTTTTTAATGCACGTGTGGCTTCGGCAAACGTAGCGCCCGTTGTTGAAACGTCGTCTACAACTACGCACACACGGCCCGCAATTTTTTTTGGGTCTTGTGCGTGCATCGAACCTTCTATGTTTGTAAGCCGTAGATGTTTGTGTAGGCCTTGTTGTGGAGGAGTGGCACGGGTTCGCGTAAGTGCGTACGGTACGTAGTCAAAAAAACTACTCGCATGTACGAGCGCGGCTCTGCACAACACCTCTGTTTGGTTGTGTCCGCGCTGGCGCCTTCTGGCTGCATGTATCGGTATGGGTACAAGTACAGGCTTTCCTAATTCTTCTGAGGCTATTCCAATGAGCACTTCAGAAAGTATTGCGCCGGCAAGTACTGCAGCACGGGGATGTGCATAATATTTTAGTTCCCACACAAGTGCCGTCACGCGTTTGTCATGATAGGGAAGGCTGCCTGCTCGGTCGCCGCGTAACACGAGTAGTTGCAACTGCTGCAAAGTTAATGCGCGGACAATGTTTTCTGTTCTGCGTGGAGGAGCTACAATGTCGATAAGTGTAGAGAAAAAAGAGTAGAGAGACATACTACTAATGATATACTAGCAAGTGTTCATCTCACCTCATTATGGCATTTTCCTTTTCATCACTCTTCTCTAAGGAAGTAAAAAGTGTGCTTGGTGTTGACATCGGCACGTCGTCGATAAAAATAGTACAGCTGCGGCGCGAAAAGGGTCGTGTGGTACTTGAAACATATGGTGCTATTGCGCTCGGGCCGTATGCAGACATTGAAGTTGGTCGTGCGACGGCCTTGCCGGCCGAAAAAATCGCCGAAGCTCTTAAAGATGTGATACGAGAAGCAAATGTCACCACGGCCGACGCTGCAATTTCTATTCCGTACTCGTCGAGCCTGGTGTCGATCGTTACCCTACCTGCATCGGTTGAAAAACAGCTCGCAACGGTCATGCCACTTGAGGCGCGTAAATATATCCCTGTCCCGATTAACGAAGTACTGCTCGACTGGTTTGTTATAAGTGGTGGCGAAGGCGAAAAAAACGCCAGCCCTACCGGCAAAATTGAAGTACTGCTGGTGGCTATACACAACGACACAATTACAAAGTTTCGCTCCATTGCGAGCACTGCAAACTTGGAGTTAGGTTTTTTTGAGATAGAAGTCTTTAGTGCAGCACGCGCCGCGCTCGACCACGGCATTGCACCAGTTGCAGTGGTCGACATGGGTGCGGCAACAACTAAATTTTATGTTGTCGAGCGCGGCGTAATACACGAAAGCCATATTATCAGCCACGGCAGCCAAGACTTAACCTTGGCAGCGGGCAGAGCGCTTGGTATCACCGTAGCAGAAGCCGAACAGCGCAAGCGTAAGTTTGGTCTGACAGGAGATATAGCGACCGCAGGCATTGCAAACCTAAAACAATCGCTAGAACTTTCCCTAGGCATAGTGCTGTCCGAACTCTCGCGGACTATTGCAGCGTATGAGGCGGCTAAAAACCAGTCACTCGGCGCACTTGTGTTAACCGGCGGCGGCGCAACGTTGAAAGGCATGAAAGAATTTGCGCAAAAGTCGATACAGACAGAAATCCGTCTTGCCGACCCGTTTAGCAAAACGCAGGCCCCTGCCTTTTTGGAAGAAATTCTGCGAGAAGCCGGACCGGAGTTTTCGGTTGCGGTGGGGTTGGCGCTGCGGCGCTTGCAGGAAATTGGATAACACACCAACCGGTCGGCAGGCGCATGTGTTGATAGAGTTCTCCTTGTTTTTATTTGCACGGTATACTTACAAAGAATGGATTCTCAAATTTCTGCATCGTTCATACCAAAAAAACCACTCGACAGTGGAAAGCCGTACCGCGAAGGTGGGGGGTTTGGCCTCTTCTTTTTTATTGCGCTGTTCATATTTATTGTTTCGTTGGTTGCTGCCGGAGGTGTGTTTGGCTACCAGACCTTGCTCGCGTCGTCACTGGCGTCAAAGTCCGACTCTCTCGCAAAGGCCGAAGGCGCGTTCGACATCTCGACCATACAAGACCTTGTGCGTATGGACTCTCGTATCAACAATGCACAATTACTTCTGCAAAACCACGTTGCTCCGTCTGCTATTTTTAATTTCCTCGGCAGCCAAACTCTCCAGGCAGTTCAATTTGTAAGCCTTACGTACAACTTACAGGGCGGCAATTCGGCAACGGTTGTGCTTGCAGGGCAGGCCGACTCGTTTGCAACCGTTGCGCTGCAAAGCGACCAATTTAGTGCAAGCAAGGTTCTTAAAAATGTTGTGTTTTCGGACATAAAGGTGGGACTTGTGGGCAAAGTGACGTTTAATGTTACTGCCACAGTCGACCCGTCGCTTATTAACTACACCAAAAATTTAGGTGTTGCACAGACTCTGCCGCAGCAGAGCGCCCCCGCATCAGGAACCACGCCAAATTTTGTACCCTAGTATATGAAACGAATTATCCTTCCAGTATTTTTGTTTGCGGCGGCACTTGGGTTGTTTGTGCTGTATACCAACCCTGCGTATCAAACGATAAAAAATCTTTCAGTTCAAAATGCATCGTATGACGACGCTCTCACTAAGTCGGCAGAACTACACAGTTTGCGTGACAGACTACTTGCAACCCGCGCATCATTTTCGAACGACAATGTGATAAAGCTAAGTCATGTGCTCCCCGACAACGTCGACAACATCCGCTTAATAATAGATATCAACAATATTGCTGCCAGACATGGGTTAGCACTTTCAACCGTAGAGCTTGGCAGTGTCTCCGACAGCGACCAAAAAAGGAGCGCCTTGGCAGTAGGCTCCTCGGGAGCGGCGGTGGGTTCGGTACAGGTTGGGTTTTCGGTTGCGGCAAAATACGACGACTTCCTAGTATTTTTGCAAGACCTCGAACACAGTTTGCGCATTGTAGATATAGACAAGATATCGTTTAACACCGGGCCCGGTGACCTTAATGTGTACTCTGTCGACATACGGACGTACTGGCTTCATTAATATCTTCTATGGATTTTCTTAAAAAAAATAAAATGGTAACCGGGGGAGTTATACTCGCTGTTGTTTTGTTACTCGGGGTGTTGTTTTTTTCGGGTAACACGAACACACCGACATTGTCGTCGTCAGCTGACCCGAGTGAGCCGTCAGTTTCGAGAGACTTACTTGTAACACTTTCAAATTTGCATACGCTTCGCCTCGACGGCAGCATCTTTTCAAATCCTGCATTTATTTCGTTGACCGACTACGGCGTCATTATCCCGCCTCAGCCTGTCGGGCGCCGTAACCCATTTTTGTCGCTCACTGCTCCAACCCCAGTACCTCCGGCGCCCGCAGCTTCAACCCCTGCAAGTACGAAAACAAAAACCCCAACAAAAACTCCTACTACGACGCACTAGTGCGCTGTCATTTGCTATGGACCTACTCACGCTTCTTTTACAAACTGGAGCTATAGACGCTACGCTCGTGCCTGCTCTCCGGCTAGAGCTCGGCAAACCTGGCGCAAACGCAGAGGAGGTGTTTCTTGCTGCAGGTGTTCCGGCCGAAGAAATTCTTAAAGCTAAGGGTGCGTATTACGGCACCCCTGTGCGCGAGCTTGGGTCCGAACCTGTGCCGTTTAGCACACTTAGCTATATTCCCGAAGAATCTGCGAGGCACTACCACTTTGTCCCGCTTGGGGTAGAAGACGGCGCGCTGCTTGTTGGTGTAACCGACCCCGACAATCTTGAGGCACGCGATGCACTGACGTTTATTTCGGCAAAAGTGGGGATGCCGTACAAAGTATTTCTTATAAGTGAGGCTGACTTTGCAAAACTCCTTCTCGAATATAAAGGACTCTCCGGTGAAGTGGGAAAAGCGTTGAATGACCTCGAAACTGAAAGTACTACAGACATTCACGCCGAAGAAACAAAGCGCAATATTTCTATCGAAGACGAAGAGGTGACAGACACAGCAGAGGCGGTGAGCGAAGGTGCGCCTGTGACAAAAATTGTTGCGACGGTGCTGCAGCATGCCTCCGAGCAGCGCGCGTCTGACATCCATATCGAACCTATGGCCGAACAAACTCGTGTGCGGTTTCGTATCGATGGTGTGCTTATCACCAACTTAACACTACCTTCCAAAGTACACACGTCGGTTGTGGCGCGTATCAAAGTGCTGTCTAACATGCGTCTGGACGAAAAGCGCAAACCTCAAGACGGCCGTTTTTCTGCACGGGTTGGTACTGACAAAATAGACTTTCGTGTTTCGACATTTCCAACCTACTATGGCGAAAAGGTAGTGATGCGTATTTTGGGCTCTGCTGCGCAAGACTTACGGCTGGAAAGTTTGGGCATGTCCGAGCGCGACATTGCACTTATCCGTACCGCGATAAAAAAACCCTACGGTCTGGTGTTGGTGTCGGGCCCAACAGGTTCGGGTAAGTCGACCACCTTGTATGCGCTGTTAAATGAAATTGATCGCGAAGGACAGAATGTACTTTCGCTCGAGGACCCGGTTGAATATACGATCCCTGGTGTATCGCAAAGCCAAATTCGCCCTGAAATCGGATACACGTTTGCAACAGGCTTGCGCACCACACTGCGCCAGGACCCAAATATTATTATGGTCGGCGAAATCCGCGACGCAGAAACTGCAAACTTGGCCGTGCAAGCAGCACTTACGGGCCACTTGGTGCTTTCAACCATACACACCAACAACTCTATTGGTATTATCCCGCGCCTCCTCGATATGGGTGTCGAGCCCTACCTTATACCACCAGTGCTTATTTTAGGTATGGCACAACGCCTTGTTCGTACGTTATGCAAAAACGGCGGCAAAGTAGTTACTGCAGAACAAAGTATGCAGGAAATGTTTACAAAAGAGTTTGAAGACTTACCTGAAGAATATAGAAAAAAATTACCCCCGCTCAACACCGTGCACCGGCTGCAAGTCACGCCCGAATGTCCGTCGGGTACACAGGGACGTATTGCAGTAGTTGAAGTGTTCGATATGAATCCAGAACTTGAAAAAGCGATACTCGAACACAAACCCGAAGAAGAAATGTTTGCAACGGTGCGTAGACACGGCATGTTGACCATGAAAGAAGATGCTATTATTAAATCTGTAAAAGGTATTATTCCGTTCGAAGAAGTAAACACACTCGGAGGTCAGTATGAACTGGAAGACGATGTAGAAGCAGCCCCCATGCCGCCTCCAGCTCCCGAAGCGCTTGCTGCAGATGGAGATAACGATGCACCAGGAAAAGAAGTACAAATTTAAGAACATTCCATGGACTACAAAAAGAAACTAGCTGAACTTATCGCACTCCTTATTGCGCAAGGCGCCTCGGACTTGCACTTGGGTGCAGGTATCCAGCCGGTTATCCGTGTATCGCACACACTCACGCCGCTTTTGTCTGAGCCGGTACTTTCAAACGACGACGTCATGGGCCTCCTTGCAGAAATGTTGAGCCCCGAACATAAAAAACGCTTTTTAGAAACACAAGAAGTAGACTTTTCGTATGCCTACGAAGACAAGGCGCGGTTCCGCGGGAACGGCTACTTCGAACGTGGACATGTGGGTGTGGCACTCCGCTTAATTCCTAAAGTTATCAAGACACTCGCCGAGTTGAACTTGCCGCCGTCTATAGAAACGTTCGCTGCGCGCCAGCAAGGGTTCTTTTTGGTGGTGGGTCCGGTAGGGCAGGGAAAGACAACCACGCTTGCGGCACTCATAGACAAAATAAATTCTGAGCGCACCGAACACATTGTCACGATTGAAGACCCGATAGAATATTTGTTCGAAAATAAAAAATCGCTCATTGACCAGCGCGAAGTCCATATAGACACGGCGGACTTCGAGTCGGGTCTGCGTTCGGTATTTCGCCAAGATGCAAACGTGCTTATGATAGGCGAAATGCGCACGCCAGAAACTATGGCCGCAGCGGTAACAGCTGCCGAGACTGGACACTTGGTGTTTTCGACATTGCACACCAACAACGCAGCGCAAACAATAGACCGCATCATCGACTCGTTTCCCGGGGGCCAGCAAGACCAAATCCGCACGCAGCTTGCGGCCTCTCTTGCAGGTATTTTCTCTCAGCGGCTTATCCCGCGCGTTTCAGGTGGCCTTGTCCCTGCATGCGAGCTACTTATAAATACTGGTGCTGTCGCAAACTTAATACGCGAAAAACGCACACACGAAATACAGACCGTCATAGAAACTGGTTCCGACGAAGGCATGATAGACATGAACCGTTCGTTAGCCGAAATGGTCCGCATGGGGGAGATAACAATAGAAAGTGCCTATGCCCGTTCGTGGAGCCCAAAAACCCTGGAGCGTTTGTTGTAATATTGTATGTCAGAATTTAAGTACGAAGGACTCGACCAAACAGGTAAGCCGCAGAGCGGCACAGCCAATGCGCCTACCCAGGACGCTGCGGTGGAAGCTCTGCAGCGCCGCGGGCTCACGCTTACCTCCATTTCTCCTATAAACCAAGACAACAACGTACGCGCGCTTTTAAACAACACATCTTTTTTTGGAGGAGTATCTAACCGCGATGTGGTGCTGTTGTCGCGCCAACTTGCAACGCTGTTTGAAGCGCAAGTATCAGCCCTGCGCGTATTTCGCTTGCTTGCAGAGCAGGCCGAAAAACCATTTTTGCGCAAAGCACTTACCGACGTAGGGGACGACCTCCAGAGCGGTGACTCAATTTCCAAAGCACTCGCAAAACATCCAAAAGTCTTTTCGGACTTTTACGTCAACATGGTTCGTGCGGGCGAAGAGTCGGGCAAGCTCGACCAAACCTTTTTGTTTTTGGCAGACTATATAGACCGCTCGTACGAATTAACCGGCAAGGCACGCAACGCGCTTATATACCCGGCGTTTATTATGGTCACCTTTGTTGCGGTGATGACGCTCATGCTTACCGTTGTTATCCCAAAAATTGGCTCGATTTTGGAAGGGGACGGCCAGCAGTTGCCACTCTTTACACAAATAATACTTAGCTTCAGCGCGTTCTTAACCGACTACGGTATTTTTATACTTATTGCACTTATTGTTGGTGGGTACTTTCTCTACCGATATGCACAAACGCCCACAGGTAAACTTGCCATGAGCCGTTTCAAACTTTCTATTCCCTACGTTGGCGAGTTGTACCGCAAGCTCTACTTGTCGCGGTTTGCAGACAACATGCACGTGATGCTTACGTCGGGCATTAGCGCCGTCCGTTCGCTTGAAGTAACGTCGAGCGTTATCGAAAACCAAATATACGAAGGGATAATCCTCGAAGCTCTCGAAGGCGTAAAAGCCGGCCGTTCGATTTCAGAAACATTTAGCCATTACCCGCAGGAAATCCCGTCTATTATGGTGCAAATGCTCAAAATAGGTGAAGAAACGGGGGAACTCGGGAATATTTTGCAGCGCATGGCCAAGTTTTATAACCGCGAAGTAAACGCCGCGGTCGACACCCTCGTGTCGCTCATAGAGCCGGCCCTTATTGTTGCACTGGCGCTCGGTGTCGGCTTCCTTCTTGCTGCGGTATTGCTCCCAATTTACAACAGCACGGCAAATATTTAGGCCTATATAGGCTTATCCCCACCGCATACAGGCATAGAAGCTCTGTGCGCTATACTGTACCTATGCACACATTTTTCAAAAAAACGTCCACCCGAGGTTTTACCCTTATCGAACTCCTCGTTGTTATCGCTATCATCGGCATTCTGGCCGCAATTGTGCTCGTGTCTTTGACGGGTGCTCGTACGAAGGCGCGCGATGCAGCACGCGTAGCATCACTTCAAGAAATGGGTAAGGCAATTGCAGTTGCTGACACCGACCCTGCACTACCTCTGACTGGGTGCACCGGTGGCGGCAGTTCTGCAACACCAAATTCAACTACCAACAAGGCAAGTGCCTGCACAGGGCCTGCTCCTATAAGCTTTGCAAGTTACATTGACCCTGCAGTTACATCGTCAGGTGCTCCATGCACCAGTAGCCCAACCGCAGCTTGTAACTACCTCATTGCTAAACAAGACGGCTCTTCCGGAAACCCGACAACTCAAAATTACGAAATCTGTTCATATTTGGAAGTTGGGTCGGGCGCAATACCTGCTGGAAAAGTAATGATAAACAGCAACAGTGGTGGTACCGTAACGACCGGTTGTAACTAATGAAAAAAAGAGGTCTCACCCATAGGGCTATAACCGAGGGTTTTACTCTCATAGAGCTCCTTGTTGTCATAGCCATCATTGGTATTTTGGCATCTATTGTCATGGTTAACTTGGCGAGCGCAAGGAAAAAGACCCGCGACGCAAAACGCATATCCGATATTAAAAACCTCCAACTTTCGCTCGAGGAATATTACAACGACAATTTAAAATATCCGACCGTACTGGGTTCCCTTATACCAAATTATTTACCGAACATTCCCTATGACCCAAACGGTACTGTTGTCTGCAACATAGGTTCGGAAGCGAGCTGTTATGCATATGCGGCACTCAATGTTACGGGCGGCACTGCCGACTGCTACGCGGTCCCTGCAAGCAAGTACCACCTTGGCGCTGCGCTTGAAGCAAACAACGCCATAACGCAAGATGCAGACCTGGCCGCGGCGCCGGCGGGGTTTCAAAAATGTGCAACGAGCAACGCCAACTTTAACGGTGTAGCAACAGACTGTGTGGGTGCTACGGCAGGTTTTGGTGGTGCCGACAACTGTTACGACGTCACTAACTAATGTACGAACTTTCTGCTCTTGGGCTTTGGAGTATAGGTCTTGGGCTCATCGCCGGTAGTTTTTTAAATGCACTTTCGTTCCGGCCGTTCTATGTGTATGCGGTGTGGGCATACGCTCCGCGCGCTTGACCTTATTCCACTTTTTTCATACGTGTTTCTTTTGGGTACATGTCGCTATTGTGGCACACGTATTTCAATGCAATATCCGCTGGTTGAACTTGCCGCTGCCATGCTTTCGTTTGGAGTCTTCACTGCAGTGCAGACACCACTCATGTATGCATTTTGGTTTTTTGTGTGGATGGTTATTTTGTTTATCGTTATATACGACATACGCCACACTGTTATTCCGTGGAGTTGTTCGCTGTTGCTTATAGGGTTGTCCCTCGTGTCTCTTTTTTTGTCAGGTATGCCATCTTTTGCCGCGCTTCTTTCGGGGCCACTTTTGGCGCTGCCACTTTTAGCATTGTCATTTTTTTCTCGTGGTCGGTGGATGGGGTGGGGCGACGGGGTCTTCCAACTTTCACTCGGGTGGTTCCTCGGGCTCGTGCCAGCTCTGAGTGCACTCGCACTTTCGGTTTGGACAGGCGCCTTCGTTGGCGTCGGGCTTGTTCTGGTCTCACAACTTCCATGGAAATACCGCTCGCGTGGGTTTACAATACAAAGTGAGCTTCCCTTTGCGCCGTTCTTAGCGCTTGGGGCCCTGCTCGTGTACTTCTTTCATGTCGATCTTTTTTCAACATATTTTCTCCTCTGGTAAGAGCAAGTTCGCGCTGGGTAGGAGCCGCGGTTTTACACTTATCGAATTGCTCGTAGTATCGGCAATTATTGTCATCATTACGATGGTGCTGTTGTTGCGGCAGTCGCGGTTCGACAGCTCAACTATTTTGCGTAGCCTCGCGTACAGCGTGGCACTCTCGGTGCGGCAAACCCAGGTGTACGGTACCAGCGTGCTCGGCAGTAATAATTCGGGTGCCGTGAGTTATGCATCTGCATACGGACTTTATTTTTCTGCTACAACACCTTCTTCCTATGTCTTGTTTGCCGACTTTAATAACAACGGTGTGTACGACTCCGCAGAGGAAACAGTTAAAATATTTTCATTAAACACCGGCTACGTCATAAGCGAAGTCTGTACAAAACTCTCGGGCGGCTCGAACCGCTGCACCGGTGCAGACGACTCTTCGGGCATGCGCACCATTACGTCGCTCAACATTTTGTTTAAACGTCCAAACCCCGATGCGGTTTTTACAACCGACATTAACGGCGAGTCCTATATCAGTGGGTATATTCAAGTGCGCTCGGGTGACGGCACTACGCGTAGCGTTGTGATAACATCCCCCGGGCAAATAAGCGTCCAAGCGCCAGGAACACTGCCATGAACAACCGAGTCTCACCCATAGGACTACGACCGAGGGGTTTTACACTTATAGAAATGCTCGTGTCGGTTGCTATATTTAGCACGGTGATGGTTGTTGCACTTGGTGCGCTCCTTTCGCTTTCGGAAGCGAACCGCAGAGCAGAATTGTTGTCATCGGCAACTAACAACTTTGACTCGGCAATAGACAGCATGTCGCGCGCTATTCGCACCGGCATAAATTACCATTGCGGCGCAGGGACACTTACGGCAACGCTCGACTGCACCAGCGCTGGTGCCACACAGTTTGCGTTTTTGGCAGCAACTGGCAACGAAACAGTCTACCAGTTTGGCACTATTGGCTGCCCAAACAATGTCGGGTGTATTTTGCGCTCAACGGACGGAGGAGCATCGTATGCAAGCATTACCTCGCCGGAGATTTTTGTCACATCCCTTAAATTTTTTGGCCTCGGTGCATTTAACACAGACAACATACAGCCCCGCGTTGTCATGCTTATTTCTGGCTATGTCGTGGTTAAGGGTGCGCAAAAATCAGTATTTAACTTTCAAACGTCCGTAACACAACGCTTTTATGACAGGTAAAAAACCACATATGCGTGCACGAGGGTCTGTTCGCCGGCAGGCAGGGTTTACACTTGTTGAAACTCTGCTCGCTATCCTTATTTTGACAACTGCAATTGCGGGGCCACTTACTATCGCTGCAAAAGGTTTAAGTTTGGCGCTCATCGCAAAAGACCAAGTGGCCGCAACATTTTTAGCGCAAGACGCTGTAGAGTATGTCCGGTTTATCCGCGACACAAACAGGCTTTCAAACAACAGCGACTGGCTGGCAGGGCTCGACGGTGGTAACAACGGCCACACGACAAGCAACAGCGGCGCGCAGCCAAATTGTACAAATGGTAATGCGTGTGTGGTCGACTCGTTACAAGACCTCGTTTCAAACTGTGGCTTGGTTACTACTGGGTGTGCGTCTACGCCACTCTACTTTGACCCTACAAACCAATACTACACATATGTCACGGCTGGAAATACGCAAACTATTTTTTCGCGGACGATAAGTATAGAAACACCTTCACAGGGCGGCAACACCAGCGAAGCAGAACTGACCGTCCTCGTGCAGTGGAAGGACGTTGGCGGAGTTGTGCGTTCTGTTGTACTGCGCGAAAACTTGCTTAACTGGCAGTAACTATATATGAAAAAAAATTCCAAAGGCTTTACTATATTTTTTGCAACATTGGTTGCGTCTTTGGCGCTGGCCATTGGTCTTGCTATCTACGACATAACCGTGCGCCAGCTTGACCTTGCAACCACGGTGATACAGTCGCAGTACGCAATTTACGCTGCCGACAGCGGTGCCGAATGCGCACTCTACTGGGACTCAAAATTTATTGGGGCAGGAAGTGCGTTTGCTACCTCGAGCGCTTCGACGTACCCAACATCAGGTGTTGTGTGTGGTGCATACGACATTGCCGCAAAAGGGACTCCGCCGACCCCGTTTGGTCCAGAACCTGGCGGGTGGGGTACATGGAATGTTGGATCTACCGACACTGCCGCGACTACTACATTTACATTAACCTTCCCGTCGTACTCGTACTGTGCACGCGTAGAGGTGGGGAAGGCGGTCAACAATTTGGGTATCGTGTCGACCACGATACGTTCGCACGGGTACAACACCTGTGCCAAAAACGCGCAAAATCAGCTGGAACGCGAGTTGAAAGTGAGCTATTAAAGGAAACCGTGTAGTATAGAACAGTGGCTTCGAAGGAGGTAACAGAGAGATACGAAAAATTAAAAACCGCCATCAACAAATACCGGCGGCTCTTCCACGTGTACGACAAAGAAGAAATTTCAGAAGCTGCGCGCGACTCGCTGATGCGCGAACTTGTCGAATTGGAAAAAGAACATCCTGAACTTGTTACGCCCGACTCCCCGAGCCAGCGTGTGGCCGGTGCGCCGCTAGCGGCATTTAAAAAAATTCGCCACACAACGCCGCAGTGGTCGTTTAACGACGCGTTTACTGAAGAAGATATTCAAGCATTTGACACTCGTGTCAAAAAAATAATAAGTGATGCTCGAGTGAGTTACGTCTGCGAATTAAAAATAGACGGGTTGAAAGTAGTGTTGACCTACAAACAAGGCAAACTCGTGACTGCTGCAACACGCGGCGACGGCACCGTGGGAGAAGATGTGACACACAACGTGCGCACCATAGAGTCGGTCCCGCTCGTGCTTGAAAGACCTGTTGATGTTGTTGTGGAAGGCGAAATTTGGATGAGTGAAAAAAATCTTGCGGCAACAAACGCAGCGCGGAAAAAAGCCGAAGAAGAGCCGTTTGCAAACCCGCGCAACGCTGCGGCAGGTGCTGTGCGCCAGCTCGACCCCAAAATTGCAGCATCACGCAAACTCGACACATTTATATATGACGTTGCAGAGACAAACGAGGCACTGCCAGAGACGCAGTACGAAGAGCTCGAATACTTGCGTGAACTTGGATTTAAAGTAAATCCGCACTTTAAACACGTTGCTTCGGTACAAGAAATTATTGCCTACTGGAACGTGTGGAAGAAAAAGAGCAAGGCAGAAGGGTATTGGGTCGACGGTATTGTTATAAAAGTTAACGAGCATGAGCTGCAGCAAGCGCTTGGCTACACCGGCAAGGCACCGCGGTTTACCATTGCATTTAAATTCCCGGCCGAACAAGTGACAACGGTGGTGGAAGATATTGTCTTGCAAGTTGGCCGTACGGGCGTGTTGACCCCTGTTGCACACTTGCACCCGGTGTCTGTTGCAGGCTCGACGGTGTCGCGCGCAACACTGCACAACGAAGATGAAATTACCCGCCTCGATGTGCGCATTGGTGACACCGTGGTGCTACAAAAAGCAGGCGACGTTATTCCTGACATTGTAAAAGTACTCACCGAATTACGGACAGGAAAAGAAAAAAAATATGTGTGGCCCACGGTAGTCGCTGAATGTGGTGGTGACGGCCGCATCGAACGTGTACCGGGCCAGGCTGCGTGGCGGTGTGTGTACAAAAACTCGTTTGCACAACTGCGGCGGAAATTCCGCCACTTCGCCAGCAAAGGTGCACTTAATATTGAAGGTTTGGGACCAAGTACGGTTGATGCACTACTTGAGCAAAATTTAGTGCAACATTTTGATGACTTTTTTACACTTACAGAGGGTGACTTACTCACCTTGGAAGGTTTTGCTGACGTGTCGGCCAAAAAACTTATTGAGTCTATTAAAAAAACTGCGGGGCATGTTACCTTGGCGCGGCTTATCACCGGCCTGTCTGTACCGCACGTGGGGGAGGAGACTGCGATTGTGCTTGCAGAGAATTTTAAAAACCTTGAGGAGATTTGCAAGGCAAGCGAAGAACAACTGACCGCAATAGAAGGTATTGGCCCCATACTCGCAAAATCTATTGCAGAGTGGTTTGCCGAAGAAGATAATAAAAAATTACTGGAGAGACTGGAGAATGTATTGAAAATTGTAAATGACGCCGTACCGCAAGTCGGAGCAAAAAACCTACCGCTTAAAGACAAAACATTTGTCCTAACAGGCACACTTTCTACGATGTCGCGCGACGACGCAAAAGAAAAAATCCGCCAGCTGGGCGGCAATGTCTCGTCGTCGGTCTCTAGTAAAACGTTTGCAGTTGTGGCAGGTGCCGAACCTGGCTCCAAGTTAGCTGATGCAGAAAACCTAGGTGTGCAGGTGTTGGACGAAGAGAGGTTTTTGAAGCTCTTACAGGAAAATGCCAGCTAGTGTACTATTGTTTTTATGATTTCTAAGGAAGAAATAGAAAAGCTCGCGGAGCTCTCACGCTTAAAGCTGGGGGAGGAGGAGATTGCCGCCCTGCAAAAGGATATTTCCAGTATTCTCGACTATGTGGGGCAGATTAGTGCTTTAGAGGGTGGAGAGATAAAAAAGGAAGTTGGCCTCAACCACAACGTCATGCGGGAGGATATTCCCTATGTAAAAGAAAACCCGCTGCTTGAGTCGCGCGACGCGGTGCTCGAAGCATTGCCTAAGCGCGAAGGCGACTACGCTGTCGTGCGAAAAATCTTACATAAAAATGACTAAATTAAACGAACTTTCAATAATAGAAGCATCTGCGAAGTTGCAAGCAGGAGAAATCACTGCGGTCGACTTGGCTCGTGCGTGCCTAGCAGAAATTGAGCGGGACAGGCCTGAAGGAACAGTAGACCGTCTCAATGCATACTTGGAAGTGTTTACTGACGTGGAAGAGCAGGCGAAGCAAGCAGACGAGCGCCGCAAAGCAGGAGAGTCGCATCCACTGCTCGGTATCCCGCTTGCTATCAAAGACAATATTTTAATTAAAGGTAAAAAAGTTTCTGCAGCAAGTAAGATGCTCGAGCACTACAGCGCAACCTATGACGCAACAGTCATTCAAAAATTAAAAGACGCGGGGACTGTCTTTCTTGGTCGTACCAACATGGACGAGTTTGCGCTCGGTGGCTCGACGGAAAATTCGGCATTCGGGCCAACTAAAAACCCGCATGATCCTACACGTGTTGCCGGTGGTACATCAGGGGGCTCAGCCGCAGCAGTGGCGGCGCATATGTGCCTCGGAGCTTTGGGCACTGACACGGGCGGCTCGGTACGTAACCCAGCAAGTTTTTGCGGCGTGGTTGGTTTAAAACCAACGTACGGCACGGTGTCGCGCTCGGGGTTAATTGCTGCGGTGTCGTCGTTTGACCAAGCAGGGCCTATAACTAAAACAGTTGAAGATGCGAAATTAATTTTTGACACTATCCGCGGCAAAGATATTCTTGACGCAACTTCTATCGATGAAGATCTATACCCGAAACACACACAGAAAAAAATTATAGGGGTCATCAAATTAAACGTTGAGACAGCAAAAGAAAATATGGATGCTGTTAACTCTACGGTTCAGGTATTCTCTGCGGCTATCAAAAAACTCGAAAATGAAGGATTTAAGATTGTAGAAATTAACTTGCCTTCAATGCAGCCCGCACTTGCGGCGTACTACATCACCAACTTTGCTGAAGTGTCGTCCAACCTGTCGCGCTTTGACGGTGTGCGCTACGGACTTTCACTTTCGGGCGAGTCACTTTTTGATGACTATGCAAAAAGTAGAGGGGAGGGGTTTGGTGCAGAAACCAGGCGACGTATTATTTTAGGCACCTACGTGCTTTCTGCTGGGTACTACGACGCATATTACGGAAAGGCTGTGGCTGCACGCGAGCAACTACGTAAAGAATTTGAACAGACGTTTAAAGATGTTGATGTTATTGCGACGCCAACAATGCCGACACCCGCGTGGAAGATTGGGGAAAAATCTGACCCACTTTCTGCCTACTTGGCTGACATTTTTACTGTGACCGCAAACCTAACGGGCAACCCGGCAATTTCTGTGCCCATGGGCACAGTCGACGGCCTTCCCGTTGGCATACAGTTTACTGCGGCGCATGGAGACGAAGAAACTTTGTTTCGGGTGGGGAAGAATGTAGCAGGCGAAGAAAAATAGGGCGTACAATAGGAAGGTAATCTATGTTCACTATCGACTTTGCAGCTATATTTACGCGCATCTACGAACTCGTGCATGGCACGCATGTCGACGTACACAGCCTCCAAAGCCAACTGATAAGCACGGCTAGTATTATTGCGGTCGTAGGTTTAAGTCTGGCGCTTGTGATGCTTGTGACCTTAGTGTTTGTAAATATTCGTTTGCATGAGTTGGAGCATCATGGATTCCATGCGATGGAAGTACACGACCATGCAGAGCACGAGCATGAAGTGGTGCACGAAGCAAAAAACCCACGCTGGGAAGCCGTGTCGATGCTTGCAAGTTCTGGAAACGAAAGCGACTGGCGCCGTGCAATTATGGAAGCCGACATTATGCTGTCGGTGTTGCTTAACGAAAAAGGCTACAGCGGTGCGACCCTGGGCGACCAATTAAAAATGGCAAATCCGCTGCAATTTACCACCGTGGACATTGCATGGGAGGCGCACCGTATGCGCAATGCCCTGGCGCACTTGGGTGAAGCGTTTCCGTTGAGTGAGCGTGACGCACGCGCAACCATAGACCAATATCGCCGTGTATTTGAAGAGTTCGACTATATTTGATAGACTCCTTTTATACGGGCGCGTGGCTCTGTAGCAGTGCAAAATACTACATATAGCGGGGTGGAGGAGTAGTACCTCACAAGGCTCATAACCTTGGGACCCGGGTGCAAATCCCGGCCCCGCAACAAGATACAAAACAGCCCCGCTCCTGCGGGACTGTTTTGTATTAACGGTTGAAGCAAAGGAGATAAAATGCTAGCGTGTCTGTACGTCGGTGTAGCTCAGGTAGTTAGAGCATGGCACTCATAAAGCCAAGGTCGAAGGTGCAAGTCCTTCCATCGACACAAGTGAAAAGGTGATTGGAAAAAGGCGCATTCTGCGCTAGAATCGCTTTGTTCGCTTAAGGTTCCTCATTTGCGGCCATAGCTCAATTTGGTTAGAGCGCTTCCCTGTCACGGAAGAGGTTGCCGGTTCGAGTCCGGTTGGCCGCGCATCACATTTGCTGTGTACAATGGTAGGTACACATGAGCCCTCTCGCACGTTTACCGTATTCTGTTTCAAAATGGGCTGACCCATTTATTTTGTGCGCAACCACCTTGGTTGCATACTGGGCTTTTTCGCGTGCGCCCATTTCTAACCTGGTACTTGCGGCAGCTATTGTTGGGGCTGCCTCCAGTGTCATGACGCTGCTCGAATGGGTACGGTTGCCAGTAGTGGCACAGAGGCAACCGCTATCAAAAATATTTTCACATTCTGTAACAACCTGGTTAGGTACGCTTGCAGGTCTCGCCCTCACCTGTGCTTTGTGGGGAACGTTGGCAATATATCGCGACGCCTACTACGCGCCTTTTTTCGACATACTTCCACTCATTCTTATTGCGACACCCGTATTGAGCGCGTTGTTTATTCTTGCTGCAGATAGTTTACTGGGGCCATCAGTGCAGGGCGGCTATCAGCTCGGGCTCGTGTTGCTTGGACGTACGCGCGAGGTCAACTGGCACCTTGTGCGCGACAACCTGCTGATGTGGTTGCTGCGAGGGTTTTTCCTGCCGATAAATTTTTGCGAACTGGTGCGCGCTATGGGAGTATTTCGCGGACACGAGCTTTCCTTGCTACAAGGGTCGTGGGTTGCGGGGGAGTATTACGCGCTGATTATGATATATGCCCTCATTATTGCTGCGGTAACCCCCGGCTACTTGTTTGGTGCACGGCTTATTGGTACCGAAACAAAGGCAATAAGTTCTACCTGGTTTGCGTGGGTCGTCACACTCGCGTGCTACGCACCGTTTGAAGTTGTTGTGTTTAAAAATTGGTTTAACTACAACCCCGTGGCTGCAAGTCCTGTGTGGTTCCAGCCATGGGTGCAGCATCTGCAACATCTTCCCGCGGTGCTTGAAACGGTAGGCGGGGCTATTATACTTTTTGCACTTATACACTTGTGGGCCGAAGCGCAGTTTGGACTACGTTCGTCCAACATAAGCAACCGTGGAATTATTACCACTGGTGCATACCGATTTTGTAAACACCCGGTGTATGCAACTAAATGCGCTGTGTGGTTTTTACTATGGATGCCGTTTGTCTCGGGCACTACAGCCTTCGACAGTCTGCGGCTGACATTTTTATTTGCCTGTGTGTGCGGAATATATATACTCCGCGCGCTTGCCGAAGAAAAGTTGTTGAGTGCCGACCCAGACTATGTTTCCTATGCACTGTGGATGGATGAACACGGCACATTCAAATTCCTTGGTTCTCTTTTTCCGCCGCTCCGGTTTGCCTGGCGCTTGGCATATTGGCAAAAATTGAGGTAAGTTATAGAGGTTATTGTTTGAAGCAGTGCCGTTGTAGCTCAGCTGGTAGAGCAACTCCATGGTAAGGAGTAGGTCCCCGGTTCGATTCCGGGCAACGGCTCCCGATTGTAGTATGTCGGAGCCAAGAGGTTTGTTCGCCGAGGTAGCTCAGCTGGTAGAGCAGCGGTATCGTAAACCGCAGGTCGGGAGTTCGATCCTCCCCCTCGGCTCCAATTTTTTAGAAAAGAAAAACCGCTGGTCAGGCGGTCCTCAATAGTTCGCTGAATAGCGACAGGTGATGGGGAAGGAAGTCTTTCATATACGAGACATCGCGTATAGGGAACGCTCGTGTCTCGAACAGTTCATCCTTGTCGGCGCCGTCAAACCGCTTGCCAGAAAGGTCAAGCAAACGTTCGTCAGGCATTTTTATTTGGTAAAAGTACTGCTCATAAAAATTACCTGTAAGGAAGTTATGTAGAGTTATCGGTGGTCTGACCGAACTAACCCACAGTGAGCTGTCGCCGATATCAGTGATAACTCCTAGCTCGTCATAGACGGCCCGGATACATAAACCACCTTCTTCCCACACTCCGCGCACAAGTGTGTGAAGAGGAAGTTCTCCAACTTTGCTTGTCTCGCCAATAAATTTCCAGAACAAACTTGGGTCAAGAATATTTTGAATGAGAAGGAGAAAGTTTGGGCTTCTAATTGCGGCCATGACCGCAAACGAGCCCTCCTCATGTGTTTTCATGATGCACCTCTGTTTGCAAAATAGCAGCAAATGCCAAAAAGTCAACGGTGTGCTAAAGTAATTTTTACATATGCAGTCCAAGGAAGATATTCAAAAACGAATTGTAGAAATTGAAGCGGCAATGGAGCTCTCTGATTTTTGGAGCGTACCTGCGAAGGCTCAGAGCTTGATAAAAGAACTACAAGACTTAAAAGAAGCAGCTGAGGGTGGCGGCAAGTATGACAAAGGTAATGCGATTATTATGATCGTTGCAGGAGCGGGTGGTGACGATGCCGAAGACTTCGCCCACATGCTTTTGGAAATGTACAGAAAGTATTCTGAAAAGCGCGGATGGGGCATGCGCGCGCTGCACGCAAATGAAAACGACCACGGTGGCTACCGTAATGTCACCGTGGAAGTCGAGGGTAAAAATGCGTACGGTACTCTACAAAAAGAATATGGCGTGCACCGTTTGGTGCGTATCTCGCCCTTTAATGCATCTAAAAAACGTCAGACCTCATTTGTACTTGTGGAAGTGTTGCCGGTGATAGAAAAAATTGGGAGTTTTGAAATACCTGAAAGCGAGCTCGAAATTACGTTTGCACGTTCAAGCGGGCCGGGCGGGCAAAACGTCAACAAACGCGAAACTGCCGTCCGCGTGGTGCATGTCGCAACGGGTATCTCGGCACATGCCGACGGCGAACGCACGCAAGGTGCCAACAAGGAAAAAGCGCTGGCGATTGTTAAAGCAAAACTCTTTCACCTACTGGAAGCTCAGCGCAAGGAAACAGTTGCCGAACTTTCCACCAACATGAGCAAAATAGAATGGGGGAGCCAAATTCGTTCGTATGTGTTGCACCCATACAAACTTGTCAAAGACCACCGCACCGGGGTGGAAGCCCACGATGCCGAAAAAGTGCTAGACGGTAACATCGAGCCGTTTTTAGAAGTGGAAAAGAGTTTATAGGTAGTTTGCCGTGGCGCCAAATAAGGTACAATAGGAAGGTTACATTTCTATGATCTACTACGACCGTGTCAGTAAGGTATATGCCGACAGCTCTATCGCTCTTGAAGACGTGAGTTTTTCTGTCGAGCCAGGCGAGTTTATTTCTATAGTTGGGCACTCGGGTGCGGGCAAAACTACACTTGTAAAAATGCTGCTCGCTGAAGAAAAGCCTTCCTCAGGTTCTGTCTTTTTTGAATCGATAAACGTGCACGAAGTGCCGATGAACCGTATCAATCGCCTGCGCCGCAAAATGGGCACGGTCTTTCAAGACTTTCGTTTGCTTCCGCAAAAAACTGCGTACGAAAATATCGCCTTCGCTATGGAAGTTGCCGGTCGCCACGAAGACGAGATACGCTCCGACGTCCCGCATGTGCTCGACTTGGTCGACCTGGGTGACAAGGCAAACAATTTTCCAGACGAACTTTCAGGTGGCGAACAGCAGCGGGTTGCTATTGCGCGCGCTATTGTAAACCAACCCGACGTTATTATCGCCGACGAGCCCACAGGCAACCTCGACCCCGTCAACACGTTTGAAATTGTCCAGATTTTAAAAAAAATCAACGACCTAGGGACAACTATCATTTTGACCACACACAACAAATGGGTTATTGACAGCCTTAAAAAACGCGTTATTACCATGGACCGCGGACGCGTGATACGCGACGACAGGGAAGGCAAATACATCTTGTAACATAAGGAGCGCAGCGACTATATGTTGCTAGATGCCGCTTCCTAAGCGGCGATTATAATTGTAGTATACTAGAGAACATGAGCTGGGTCACAACTAAAAGAATTTTCCGTGCAGGGTTCCTCGACTTTTGGAGGAACGGCTTCGTCTCCCTCGCATCAATTCTTGTTATGACCGTCACACTTTTTGTGTTGGGGATGACGCTCTTTGCAGGTGTGATTTTAAATTCGGCACTTTCTGAACTGCGCAACAAGGCCGACGTCAATGTGTACTTTACAACGAGCGCACCTGAAGAGCAGATTTTACAATTGCAAAAGTCGCTGCAGGCACTGCCTGAAGTGCAGACAGTCGAATATGTCTCCGCAGGTGACGCGCTCGCAGCCTTCCGCGAGAGGCATCAAAACGACCAACTTACCCTGCAGGCTCTACAAGAGCTGGGCGACAACCCGCTTGGGGCTGTACTTAACATTCGCGCAAAAGATATTTCGCAATACGACGTTATAGCTAAATTTTTGCAACAACAACAAGCGCTTTCAAGCAGCCAAGCCGGCATTATAGACAAAGTAAATTACTTCGACGAACAACATCGCCAGGCCTTAAACCGTTTGCAACACATTAGCGACTCGGCAGCACGCTTGGGGCTCATAATTATACTTATCCTTGTGCTGACAACCGTCGCGATTTCCTTTAACACACTGCGGCTCGCTATTTACACATCGCGGGATGAGATCCAAGTGATGCGCTTGGTGGGTGCCGGGCAGTTTTATATTCGCGCACCGTTTATGGTCGAAGGCGTGCTGTACGGGCTTATCTCTGGTGTTATAACGCTCGTTATGTTTTACCCGCTGACATATTGGCTGGGGGAAGCAACCGCAAATTTCTTTGGCGGCGTTAATGTATTTTCCTACTACATCGGTAACTTCCTACTCTTCTTTGGTGTGCTTATTGGCACGGGGGTGGTCTTGGGTGCAGTGTCCAGCTACTTGGCGGTGCGTAGATATTTAAAGATTTAATATTTTTGTATGGCAGCAACTCCTAAATATATTTTTGTGGTGGGCGGGGTGATGTCGGGTGTTGGTAAGGGCGTTGCAACGTCGTCTATTGGGAAAATACTTAAAGCAAAAGGTTTTAAAGTTACTGCAATAAAAATTGACCCCTACATTAACGTCGACGCGGGCACGATGAACCCGACCGAACACGGCGAATGTTTTGTGTTAAACGACGGCTACGAAACCGACCAAGACATGGGCAACTACGAGCGCTTTTTAGATGAGTCTCTGCCAGAAGTTAACTACATGACAACCGGCCGCGTATATTTAGAAGTTATACGCCGTGAACGCAATTTGGAATATGGGGGCAAAAATGTCGAAGTGGTTCCTGACGTACCGCTTGAAGTTATTCGCCGTATTACCGCAGCGCAGGCAAATGCAAAAGCTGACGTAACGATAATTGAAGTGGGCGGCACCATTGGCGAGTACCAAAATATTATATTTTTGGAAGCGGCCCGCATGCTCAAGCAAAAATTCCCACGCGATGTGGCTATTGTGATGGTTTCCTACGTGCCAATACCTGGCAACATAGGCGAGATGAAGACAAAGCCCACACAGTACGCGGCGCGCTCGCTTAACTCAGTGGGTTTGCAAGCCGACGTTATTTTGGCGCGGGCCAGTGTGCCGCTCGACGAAAAGCGGAAGGAAAAAATTGCAGTCTTTTGCAACATCCCTAACGACCGGGTTATCTCGGCGCCCGATGTGGAAAGTATCTACGACGTCCCCGGTAATTACGAAAAAGACGGTCTCGGCACTATTTTGACCGATGTGCTGTCGCTTGAAGCGCGCCCAACCGACTTGAGCGACTGGGAAGCATTTGTACAAAAATCTAAAAGTGCGACAGAAGAGGTGAACATTGCCGTTGTCGGTAAATATTTTTCATCTGGAGAGTTTGTATTGTCCGATGTATACATTTCAGTATTGGAGGCAATTAAGACAGCAGCGTATCATCTAGGCCTTAAGCCAAAAATTACCTATATAAGTTCGCAAGACTTCCAGTCGGGCAAATTGCCACTGAGTGAACTAGACAAGTTTGCGGGTGTTGTGGTGCCTGGCGGCTTTGGCGAAACAGGTGTCGAGGGTTTGATTATGACTGTGCAGTATTGTCGCGAAAATAAAATACCATACTTTGGCCTGTGCTACGGTATGCAGTTGGCGGTGATAGAATATGCGCGCAACGTTGCAGGCCTTGCAGGTGCACACACAACCGAAATTAAAAAAGATGCGCCATACCCAGTTATTGACATCATGGCGACGCAAAAAGACATTGTCGAAAAAGGGAACTACGGCGGCACCATGCGCTTGGGTGCGTACCCGTGTGTTGTGGCGTCTGGCACGACTGCAGCCGATGCGTATGGGAAAGGAGAAATTTCTGAACGTCATCGCCACCGGTTTGAAGTAAACCCAGCCTATGTGGCGCAGCTCGAAAAAGCAGGGTTAGTATTTTCCGGCAAGTCGCCAAGCGGAGTGCTCATGGAAATTGCCGAACTCCCTAAAGACAAACACCCATTTTTCCTTGGGACTCAGTTCCATCCCGAACTTCTCTCGCGACCGCTTACTCCGCACCCACTCTTTTTGGCATTTTTGAAAGTTGCCGGTAAAAAGTAGAACGTATATGAAATTGCGCCGAACACATGCCCTAGTTGTTTTGGGGGCGTTGCTGGGCGGTGTTGTTCTTGGTTGGTATATACGTGCTTTCGCCGTGCCGGCAGGTGTGTATCGAGGCGCAATTATCCGCGACGACAACAGCGGCTATTCTCTTATCGACCCCATACTTGCGTGTGACATTGGCCCGGAGGACGCATTTCCAGAATTAAATCCCGTAAAACAGGCAATTACTAATACTATTGCTGACGACATACGTGCAAAAAATGCAGGGGCAATATCTGTGTATGTACGCTTGCTCAAGAGTGGGAAGTGGTTTGTCATAAACCCCGACAGTACGTATGCTCCGGCGAGTTTGCTCAAGGTGTTTATTATGACCTCATACTATAAAGAAAATGAGGACTACCCTGGTGTGCTAAACAAGCAACTTGTGTATCAAGGTTCAGAAAATCCAACCGACGACAACCCAGGCGAAGTCATACCACATTTGACCTCCGGACAGTCATACAGTGTCCGAGATATCATCCGACAGATGATAGTCTATTCCGACAACGATGCGTTCAATACACTTGTAAATAACTTCGATGCAAAAACACTCGCTGCGTTTAATGATATTTTTACAGACTTAAACATTCCTTCGCCCGCAACACAAAGCGAAGACAAACTCCAGTTTATGACCGTAAGCGCCTACGCCACCATCTTCCGTGTGTTGTTTGGGGCAACGTACCTAACGCGCGACGACTCCGAACGAGCACTTTCACTCCTTACACAAGCGCAGTATAAAGACGGGATCGTGTCGGGGGTACCCGCGTCACTTGCGGTTGCTCATAAGTTTGGTGTGCGGAGCATTCCTGCAACTACAACTATGCCTGCGGCAAGTGAACTCCACGACTGTGGCGTGGTGTACTACCCAGGCCACCCATACTTGTTGTGTGTCATGACGCACGGTACAGATTTTGCAGACTTGCAAAAAGACGTAGCGGACATTTCAAAAGTTACCTATCAACAAATGGACGCGTACTACGCCAGCCGCCCTACTGCTGCAACGTCTACGCCTGTGGTGGGGAAGTAGTGGTAAGATCTATTTCTTCCGTAATTCAAAAATCATAAACGCAGGAATTTTTTGATGTATCTCCCTTCAGTAAACTCTCTTAAGTTTGCTGCTTGAGTTAGATATGTTTAGAACTATTGGTTGGAAGTTGGCTGGGTAGTAATAAATATACAACCCTCGTGGGTATTGCTCTTACTCTAGCAATCACAAGGTTTTTCTTTGAGAATAGCTTTTTGTTCCTTAAGCGTATTGATAAACACGCTCTGGCTGCCTGACCCCGTTGCAAGTTTTTTATCAAGCGGCGTGTGATGCCGGTACCCTCTGCGGGCAAATTCTTTTACTAGCGCTTCGTGCCGCAGATACAGAGCTTTCTGCTTGCCTACCCAGCGCAAGGTTTCCGGATGGTGCGAATAACCGCCCTTCCCTTTATGTTTCGTCAAAATATTCCACAAACCGTGGAGCTCACGATGCTCTGCGAGCAAATGCTTTCGGCACAAATGTTTAGGATGTATATCCCATACACGCATACTATTTTAGTGCTGTGATGATGAAATACGCAATGATGCTCGTCAAAGCCGTAAGGACGGCGCCCCACGTCATGTCTACCAGAGTCATGGTTGTTGGCCAGCGTGCAATAGTCGCCTGGTTGGTAAGATCATACGCACCGTAGGCAACGAGCCCCAAGAGTGCACCGCGCCAAAGCGCCTCAAACCACGAGACTGAAGAAACTGCCGGCACTACTGCAAGCATA
This sequence comes from Candidatus Adlerbacteria bacterium, assembly GCA_026397405.1. Lineage (GTDB taxonomy): Bacteria > Patescibacteriota > Minisyncoccia > Phycocordibacterales > SBAW01 > GWA1-54-10. Next base: position 401,348 of record JAPLUW010000001.1, read on the forward strand.
AGCACACCAACTGCGTAGAGTGGATAAAAAATGCAACAGGCGCGAGATTAATAGTTTTGCTAAACAAGAATCCCATCTGTTCAGCGTAAAATTTCTTTGCAAGCAACAAAATCCACACCATGTCTAATGCGGTAAGGGGAACGAGGGTTGCGATATATGCGATAAATATGTTCATACAAGTATGCTAGCGTATTTCAACCATTACTTCATTACGTGTCATCCAAGGTGGAGTCCATGGCGCATTGTACCCGGCATACTGCGGCACTCCGATAGAAGCGACCTTATCGCGAGCAAGGTCAGCCACCAACTGTTTCTCCATGAGCTGTACTCGAGCATCGGTGGCATACCAAGAGAAGGTGAGGACTGCCATTTTTTGAGCAGAAACTTCAACTAACTTGACTCTTGGGTCGGTGGGCGTTGGCAGAGTCTCCAGTGTGTATGAGCGAGGCATGCCAAAAGAAATGGTGTGGGAGTTGCCATCCACATTTGCTGTTACTGGGGCGGTCATGGCTATCGTCTGCGACGTATCTTTAGAAGTCACTGGGGCCGTCATTGCAATACTTTCTTTTTTCGTATTGCCTCCAAATATATATGCAGCAACGATCCGAAAGCCTTGATTTAAGGAATCCTGATACGACCCCTCTACAGTGGTCTGTGCGACAATATGGGCTGGATAATTCCGGACCTCATAGCCATCGGCTTTTTGTATGACCGTATATTCTGCCTGCTCCACCCGGGAAGAAAAATAGCCAACCAAGGACCATAGGACAAGAATGAGGATACCCGCGATAAAAAACCATAAGAGTACTTTCACTACTCTATTGTAGCATTTTGGTACTACTGATATACATACAGACATATGGCAAAAAAGAAGCCCGTAGAAATACCGGAGGAACCCAAGTTTCCTATGCGCATCAACAAATATCTGGCGTTTAAGAAACAAACAACCAGGCGTGAGGCCGATGTGCTGATTGGACGAATGTTTGTAACCATAAACGGGACAGCAGCGAAGCTGGGCGACAAGGTGTCACAGACCGATATTGTAAAGATAGGTGGGCCGCAGCGAAAATATAGATACTACGCCTACAATAAACCGCAGGGCATTATTACCCATTCGCCACAAGGTGATGAAGTATCTATTGCTGACAGCATCAATATGCCGGGGATATTCCCTATGGGCAGGCTCGATAAAGATTCGGACGGCCTGATACTCCTAACAGATGACGGCCGCGTGACTGACGCCCTACTTAATCCAAAACATGAACATGAAAAGGAATATGTCGTCACAACGCTACACATGCTGCCAAAAGATTTTAAACGAAATATGGAACGAGGTGTCGACATTGGTGACTACATTACAAAAAAATGTACGGTGGAGATACTGAGCGAACGTAGCTTTTCAATTATTTTGACCGAAGGCAAAAAACATCAAATCCGCCGTATGTGCGGCGTGTTTGGCCAAAGTGTCGTCCAGCTTACGCGAGTGCGAATTATGGACATACATCTTGGCAGCCTCGCGGAAGGTGCGTACCGAGAAATGAAAAAAACGGAACTCAGTACTTTTTTACAGGCAATTGGATTATAAATTTTAAGAATCTGTTTTGGCTTAAAAATCAGCTGCAGGGGTTGGATGCGTTCAAAACGGTTGATTGGGAGACTACAGCGACTTTAGAACTTCTTTCACAAAATCTATGACCTTTTCGTTCTGTAATGCTTCCTCCAGAGTTAGCTCAACGATAGACCTTCCTTCATGGAGTTCCAATTTGGACGGATCTATTCTTTTTGCGAGAAACATCTGGCAGTAGTCACCAGGCATATTAGGTTCTGGAAAAGCCCCAATTTCCTCTAAATCTTCTTTTTCCAGATATAGGCTGAGTTCTTCTCTCATCTCTCGTACTGCACATTGAATGATAGTTTCGCCCTGTTCTAGCCCGCCACCAAAATTTGCGATTCTGTCTGGAAATATCTTTGTATTATTATCACGTTCTTGAAACAAGAATGTGCCTTTTACAGTTTGTAAAATAACACCTGCTCCAGTTACATTCTTCTCTGTCATATTAATTGCTGCCAGACTTGGACTCGAACCAAGATAAACGGATTCAGAGTCCGTTGTCCTACCATTAGACGATCTGGCAATACAGCTCCAAAATACACCGAAACAGCCTTCTTTTCAATCCTCTCCTCTTTTGTTATAACCAAGACGCCGAACTTGTGGGGCAGCACGATGGGCGGGCATCTTAGAAGCGGATGCCCGTTATTGAAACCGTAACAGGTCACCATCGGCGCAAGCCTTACGAGTTCGGCACCCCCCCCCGCACAGTGCGGGGTTATTTAATTCTCGGGTAGAATGAAATTATAAAAATTTGTAAAGAGCAGTACGCGCACATGTATTTTTTGTATATTCTCCAGTGCAAAGACGGCTCGTTGTACACGGGCATTACGACCGATGTTGCGAGGCGTTTTGCTGAACACAAACAGGGGATTGGTAGCCACTATACGCGCGCACGAAAAGCCAAAAAAATAGTATATACCGAAGAATGTGCAAACCGCAGTGTGGCTTCAAAACGTGAAGCAGAAGTAAAAAAGATGCCGCGCGCGCAAAAACTCATGTTAGTGAAGTCTGCTATAGTGGGAAAGAAGGCAGTATGGCAAAAAAACAAAAAAATATAAAAAAAGCTGTCGTGTATGTTGCTATGGCAGCTCTTGGATGTGTCGCTAGTTTGGCGTTGGTGTATTTGGTTGGCTACAGCAGTTTGTTCGCGGTGCATTATGGAGGCTTGGACGATGCGCACGCATCAACTACTCCGGTAAGCGTGAAGGTGGTTCCACCGCCGGTGCTCGACACGCATGCATACGACCTTAAATTACTTTCGCTCGCACACGTTGCAACATCGACTCCGTGGTATGAATTTTTTTCAACCGGTACCACCACTGGTACGACAACTGTTAAAAAACAGCCGTGGCCGGTAAAACAGGTATATCCAAACTACGGCGCGCTGCTGCCGTTTAACCGCATTGTTGCGTACTACGGCAACTTTTATTCCAAAGGTATGGGTGTGCTGGGCGAATACCCCGCCGACGTTATGATTTCAAAACTAAACGACACGCTAGCACAATGGCGTGCGGCCGACCCGGCAACACCAGTTGTCCCTGCTATCGACTACATTGCAGTAACAGCGCAGGGGAGTGCCGGCAAAGACGGCAAGTACCGTTTGCGTATGCCCGACAGCCAAGTCGACCACGCACTCGAGTTGGCCGAACAAGTGCATGGCATCGTAATACTTGAAGTGCAGGTGGGTTTAAGTACGAACCAAATAGAAGTCCCGCTGCTTGAGAACTATCTAAAAATGCCGAACGTTCACTTAGCTATCGACCCAGAATTTTCGATGAAGACAGGTGCCAAACCGGGGACGGTTGTGGGCACAGTCGATGCAACAGACATAAACTGGGTTTCAAACTATTTGGCAAAGCTTGTGCGTGAAAATAATTTGCCGCCAAAAGTATTATTTGTGCATCGGTACACGCAAGGTATGGTAACGAACTACAAAAATATTACGCCGCTTCCTGAAGTACAAATTGTGATGGACATGGACGGATGGGGCGGCCCTGCCAAAAAAATTGGCACCTACACTGCGTTTGAAAATCTCCAACCAGTGCAGTTTACGGGTTTTAAACTCTTCTATAAAAATGACATCAAGCCGCCAAGTACCCGGATGATGAGCCCGGCAGAAGTGTTGCAGCTTACGCCGTCCCCGAGCTTTATCCAATACCAGTAAGCAAAAGCCCAAAATGCTATACTAGGGGACTACTCGTGTAACCCTTACTACATGGCATACGATATCTTGGCAGACGACGGCGTTATTGCAGCAACAATTGCAGCTTTGAAAGAAAGAGGTATTGAAAGGGAAGTCGTAGCTACAAAAGAAGAAGCATTTGAAAAAGTAAAAGGAATGATCCCAGCTGGGGCGTCCGTTAACAATGGTGCATCGGTCACGCTCCAAGAGATTGGCTTTGTCGAGTACTTAAAGGCAGGTGAGCATGGCTGGAACAATTTGCACGGTAAAGCGCTTGCAGAAAGTGACCCTGCAAAACAAAAACAACTTCGCCAAGAAGCCTACTTTGCCGACTATTACCTGGGTAGTGTGCATGCCCTCGCGCAGACCGGCGAAATTGTCATTGCGTCAAACTCTGGCAGCCAGCTTTCCCCAATCATCACAACGTCTCCAAACGTTATTTTTGTTGTCAGTGCACAGAAAATTACATCGACTCTTGCAGACGCCATGGACCGCTTGATGGTCCACGTCGTACCTCTTGAAGATGCGCGTATGAAGTCTGTTGGTATGGGTGGCACGGCTGTAAACAAAGTTCTCACATTTGCAGCTGAGCCTGCATACACCGGCCGTAAGATACACGTTATTTTCGTTAAAGAAAAACTCGGATACTAGCCTATGGAGAAGGTGTCTTCCCCAGGAATTTTTTCGTTGCTCAAAAATTACCGCGGCCTTATAGGGCTGCTTGTCATACTTACTATTGTTGGCAACGCACTCAACCTATGGCTGCCAAAAATTATGTCAGCAGCGATAGACAGCTTCGCGCGCGCGGGTTTTTCGCTGCATGCACTGTTACTCCAATTCTTTTTTGTTGCGTTTGGTATGTTTGTGCTCGCCTATCTGCAAAGTGTTGTACAAACCTATGCGTCTGAACGTGTCGCGCGTGACCTGCGTACCCAAGTGGTAGCAAAAATTTCCGTGCAGGAATATTCGTCTATCCAAAAAGCAACGCCTGCCAAACTGCTGACAAACCTAACGTCGGACGTTGACGCAGTGAAGACATTTGTCTCTCAGGCCATCGCGTCAATTATCTCGTCGGTGTTTTTAATTGTCGGCGCAAGTGTGTTGCTGCTGATGATCGACTGGAAGTTGGCACTTGCGGTCTTGCTTATTATCCCAATTATTGGCGGGACATTTTTTGTTGTGCTGTCGCGTGTCCGCAAACTTTTTCGCAAGTCGCAGGAGGCGATAGACTGGCTCAACAAAGTGATTAACGAAAGTATCTTGGGTGCGGCGCTTATCCGCCTGGTGAACTCGCAGATGTTTGAATACGAAAAGTTTTTAGCCGCAAGCACGCAGGCGAAGACAATCGGTTTTAGCATCTTGCGAATGTTCGCGATACTTATCCCAGTAATTATGTTTTCGACCAACCTGGCAACACTCGTTATTTTGGTGTTAGGCGGACATTTTTTAATAGTCGGGAGTATGACCCTCGGTGGCTTTACCGCGTTTACCACGTACCTTGGCATTCTTATCTTTCCTATTCTTATCATCGGGTTTATGAGCAACGTTATTGCGCAGGCGACCGCGTCGTACGCGCGCATTGTGGAAGTGCTTAACGCGCCACATCGCACAAGCGGTGGAACACTACAGGCTTCGCTTAAGGGTGAGATTGAAGTAAAAAATATCACCGTACAGTTTGGTGAAAAAGCAGCTCTTAAAGACGTGTCGTTTACGGTATCTGCCGGGAGTAAAGTCGCAATTATCGGCCCCACCGCCGGTGGCAAAACACAATTGCTCTACACAATGGTAGGTCTGCTTGAACCTACGTCGGGAACTGTGTCGTACGACAACAAACTACTTGAACAATATGACAAGCAGTCGCTCCACGAGCAGGTTGGGTTTGTGTTCCAGGACAGCAGCATTTTTAACCTCACGCTCCGGGAAAATATTGCCTTTAGTAACACTGTTACCGACGAGTCGTTGCAAAAAGCAATTGACACTGCCGAACTCGGTGACTTTATTGGTGCGCTGCCGCAAGGCTTAAACACCGTAGTCTCTGAGCGAGGAACATCACTTTCGGGCGGGCAGAAACAGCGCATTATGCTTGCGCGTGCATTGGCGCTTGACCCAAAAATACTTTTGCTCGACGACTTTACCGCGCGTGTCGACACACGCACCGAGCAGAAGATCCTTGCAAACGTTGCAAAAAATTATCCGGGTTTAACCCTTGTGTCGGTAACGCAAAAAATTGCATCGGTTGAACACTACGACCAAATTTTACTTTTGATGGAAGGGGAATTGCTCGCCCAAGGTACGCACGCCGAATTGCTCGAAACGTCGCCGGAGTACGCGCAAATTTACGAGTCTCAAGCCAGCACCAACACCTATGAAGTACACGCTTAATACATCAAACACAAAGACCCAAGGAACGGTGATGACCGCGCTCACGCGTTTGGTCCCCTTGATGCGCGGGGAAGGCAGGAGTATTGCTATTGCCTTTGCCGCTATACTTGTCAGCTCTGCCTCGACACTGCTCGCGCCCTATATCATCGGTCACACTATAGACACGTTTATTGTGCGAAAAGACTTCCACGGCGTGCTCGTGTGGTCGGGCATGCTGCTTGTTGTGTACTTGTTTGGCCTTGCTAGCAGCTACATACAAACAATAACGATGGGCAGCGTTGGTCGCCGCGTGTTGTTTAACTTACGCAACACGCTGTTTACCAAATTGCAGGAACTGCCGATTGCGTTTTTTAACCAAAACAAAGCAGGTGACCTTATTTCGCGCATCAACAACGACACCGACAAGTTAAACCAGTTTTTTGCCCAGGCCTTGATGCAATTTTTGGGTAACGCATTTTTGATAGTGGGTGCCGGAATATTTTTGCTGGTGCTCAATTTTAAATTAGGCCTTGTGTCGCTTGCCCCTGCTTTGGGAGTGTTGCTTGTAACACTTGTCTTGGGTGGCTGGGTGCGCCGCAAAAACCTTGCGTCTTTGCAGTCGACGGGGAGTTTGAGCGGGGAAGTGCAGGAAAGTTTGGAAAATTTTAAAGTTATTGTCGCGTTTAACCGTGTCGACTACTTCCGCAAAAAATTTGACGACGTCAACCAAAAAAACTATGTGGCGTCAGTCTCTGCAGGTATCGCTAACAATATTTTTACACCTGTCTACGGCCTGGCGTACAACCTGGCGCAGCTTGCCGTGTTGGCCTACGGCATTTATTTAATTTCTGTAGGTGGGACAACAATAGGGTTGCTTATCGGTTTCCTATTGTACGTGACAAACTTTTACAATCCGCTGCGCCAGCTCGCGAGCGTGTGGTCGTCGTGGCAGTTAGCGCTTGCGGGGCTCGACCGCATTTCCGAAGTGCTTCAACTGGAGTCGGACATGCCGCGCATGGTGGAAGGTGCCGCGCAGATGCACGGCAAAGTAGATGCCGTGCTTGAATTTGCGAATGTTGGCTTTACGTACCCGGAAGGGAAGGAGGTATTGCGTGACAGTAGTTTTACATTGATGCCCGGTAAAACGTACGCGCTTGTGGGCCCGACGGGCGGAGGCAAGACAACAAATGCATCTTTGATGGCCCGTCTCTTTGACCCCACGCAGGGTGCCGTGTACTTGAACGGTAAAAATATACAGTCGTACGAGCCGGAAGTGCGCGCGGAAAAAATAGGATTTATTTTACAAGAGCCGTTCCTGTTTTCGGGCACTGTGCGCGACAACATTGTCTACGGCAACAAAAAGTATCACGACTATACGGGCGACAAACTCCGCGCACTGCTTGAAGACAAAGGCCTTTCAGAGTTGCTCGCACGGTTTGAAGGTGGGCTTGAAACCAAAGTAGCAACCAGTGGCGACTCTATCAGTTTGGGACAAAAACAACTTATCGCATTTATGCGTGCAGCACTTCGCGAGCCGGACCTACTTATTTTGGACGAAGCAACGGCAAACATCGACACGGTCACCGAGCAGATGCTTGAAGATATCCTCCAAAAATTTCCACCATCAATTACGAAAGTTATTATTGCCCACCGCCTTAACACTATTGCTGCTGCCGACGAGATATTCTTCGTCAACGGTGGGGAAGTAACCCCGGCAGGCTCGATGGAGCACGCGGTCGAGATGCTGTTGCACGGAAAACGTAAGAGTTGACAAATGAGGTGGAATATATTACTATTACGCCTTCATGTCAGATAAATTTAAACGGCCTTTCACATCGGGAGGCAAACCCGCTCGAAAGCCTTATAACATAACATCTACACCCGGAATGTCTGCAGGGGGCAGCCGGCCGTATGCAAACTCGTCTGGGCCTCGTAAGAGCTTTGGGGGTGCTTCGCGCCGCCCATTTGGTGGTGGTGGATATGCCGGCGGAAGCCGTGGTGGGAACCGTGGCGGTGGCAAAAAGTTTGGTATGTCGTCGTTTGATCCGTCCCGCTTTATCAACAAGGCGGTTATCACCGAGCAAGTTGAACACTTTACACCCGAACACAAGTTTGCCGACTTTTTGATTGAAGAAAAACTGAAAGCTAACATCATCAAAAAAGGATACGTCCTCCCGACACCGATCCAGGACCGTGCTATCCCGCACGTACTCCGCGGCTCGGACGTTGTGGGTATCGCAAACACAGGTACCGGCAAAACTGCTGCATTCTTGATCCCACTCATCAACAAAGTGCTGCTCAACAAAAACGAGCGTGTACTTATCATGGTCCCAACCCGCGAACTTGCGGTACAAATCGGTGACGAGCTCCGGGGCTTTACCCCAGGGCTTGGAATATTTTCTGCAATCTGCGTAGGTGGCGCCGGCATCGGCCCACAAATGTCGGAACTCCGCCGCAAACCAAACTTTGTCATTGGTACTCCAGGCCGCCTCAAAGACTTGCTCGAACGCAAAACGTTGGTGCTTTCTGCATTTAACACTGCAGTCTTGGACGAAGCTGACCGCATGTTGGACATGGGCTTTATCAACGACATGCGCACGATACTTTCGTTGCTGCCTTCGCCCCGCCACACACTGTTTTTCTCTGCAACACTTTCAACTGAAATTGAGCGCCTCATTGGCGAATTCCTCCGCGAGCCGGTGCGCATCTCGGTTAAGACTCGCGAGTCTGCTGCGTCAATCGAGCAGGACATTGTCCGCGTACCCCGCGGTACAGACAAACTTACTGTGTTGCATGACCTACTTATCCAGCCGGAATTTAACAAAGTGCTAATCTTTGGCCGTACTAAACACGGCGTGGAAAAACTTTCCAAAACATTGCTCGCCAAGGGCTTTAAGTCGGAGTCTATCCACGGCAACAAAACACAAAACAAACGCCAAAAAGCGCTCGACCTCTTTAAGCGCGACCATGTAAAAATTTTGGTGGCGACAGACGTTGCTGCGCGCGGTTTGGACATTTCTGGCGTCTCACACGTCATCAACTATGACCTCCCGTCGAGCCACGAAGACTACATCCACCGCATTGGCCGTACCGGCCGTGCTGGCAAGAAGGGTAAGGCACTGACCTTTATCGAAGCCTAAAGCCCCGAGGCGGTTTGTGTGCGTTCAACTACTATGGAAAAAACAACCAAACTAAAAAAGAAAAATGTAGAACACGTTGCACCGCAAAACATACCGGCGCAAATTCCCGTGCCTTCAACAGGTGTGCGCAACAACGCGCAGATGCGTGGGCCCAGCAAGACCTTCCAACAAGACGGTCACTGGATAGAAAAACCAAACAAAACAACTATTTTAATTTGCGAATGCAGCAATAAATATTTAAAGACTCGTGCCGGCCAAGATAAGTGCTTGCGCTGCCTTTCGGCTTTTAAGCGTTAGTCTCCGTACATAAGCGCTTCCTTGTATCTTCATGAAGCAAGCCATATCATTGTGATATGAACCCACAACAAAATACCCCGTCACTCCGCGGCCGCACCGTAGTTACAACTGTTGTTATTGTCGTTGTGCTTATTGCACTGTGTTTAGTCTTGTGGATGTTCCGCAATACGGCGCCACTTTCTGGCCTGCTGGGCTCGACCGCTTCAACTACGCAGCAAACAACTGGTAGTACAAATACACAGACGGGCTCAACAAACCAAACTACTCCAAATCAAGAAAACTGGAGTACCTACACATCAACCAAGTTTGGTTTTTCTATTCGCTATCCAAAAGAGTATCGTCTTGAAACTCCCTACGCGTACAGTGCGCTTGGTCCGGGGCTGACTATACCCGGTGTAAAGTTTGATATTTCTACAACGTCGACAAAAGGTACTAACTTGGCGCAGGACACTGGTGTCTCGGTCGAAACTTTGACCACCACCCGAAGCTGTACTGCCGACTTGTTTGTCCACACAAACGACACAGTAAAAACAATGGTTGACCACGGCACGACCTACTCGGTTGCTGAAAGTAGCGATGCGGGTGCAGGCAACCTCTACCACGAAACTATCTTTGCATTGCCGGGCACGTCGCCATGTACTGCGGTGCGTTACTTTATACATTCGACACAGCTTGGTAACTACCCACCAAACACCGTTGTTGCCTTTGACCAAACCGCACTCCTTGCGCAGTTTGATGCAATTCGCCAGACACTTGTCTTGGGTCGCTAATTAAAAATCTGTACCAGAAAAAGCTCCGCCTAGTGTGGAGCTTTTTCTGTATACTGCGTAGATGCTGTGGCGCCGAAGCAGAAGAGAATATTTAAAATATAGGGAAACCGCGCGTGCACAAGTGCACGCGCGGCTAAACCACTTCAACACCTTCTACAAATTTCCACTCAAAAAAGTATTTATCAAAAACCACAAGTCGCGCTGGGGTTCCTGTTCCGAGCGGGGGAACCTGAACTTTAACTACAAAGTCGTCTTCCTTCCTGTAGAAATTGTCGACTATATAATCGTCCACGAACTGTGCCACCTAGCCGAATTTAACCATTCTCCAGCCTTTTGGGCCCAAGTCGCACGCGCCCTCCCTAACCACGTAGCTTTGCGAAAGAGTTTGAGGAGGTTGGAGCGGAATCGATAATCCCTCCATATTTTAAGAAAAAACCGTCCAGGCTCTGAAAGAGTGGACGGTTGGTGGCCTATAATTGCATTTTTGCGAAAAATTCTCGCCAAAAAATAGTGGTAAGAATATAACATTCGTGAATTTGTTTTAGATCAATGACCGTATCTGTCATCGCATGTTCGAGGGCTCTGATGCGAAAAAATTCGCGTGTCGATACATGGTCTCCGTCATGTAAGGACAATACTTCGAGGACGTACGGATCTTCTACGGCATGAGCCGAGCCGTTGCAGTATACCGTTGGCATGAGGTATCTCCACGGGTGAAATATGTAGATAAGTCTGGACTCAATAGTACGAGGAGGGTGATATAAGTCAATTGCAGCTCTTGCCTTATTTCTGTTACTATGTACAATCTTTAATGTTGTGTTCTAACGTACATGAAGGGATAGTGTTATGGTGCATCAGCACAACCGGGCATTCCCGGTCGATTTTAGGAACCGGGCAAAGCCGCCGACGACTACACGGTCGACGAAGGTGAAGCCGGGTGTCGAGTCGGTCGTCGTCGGCTCGAAAACCAATAGGCAGCACGTAGCGGTGGGAGATGTTGTCGTCAACGACGCGCGCATCCACGCCACACTGCAAGCTGTCTACGAGAACGGCGATTTGCAGCTGAAGCCCGTGGAGAAGTTCCACGGCAAGCAGCCTGCCTTTCGTTCCAGCCCTGAGCTGGTCAACGTCTCGTCGCTGAACTGACCGCGTTCAATGCCTCGGTAACCCCGGGGCATTTTCTTTTTCTAATTTCACAATTCTTCATCATTCCTACAGGCGCCCCGCGCTACAGTAAGCCGCATGACTGAAATTACATCAACCGGATATTACTATCGCGGCAGTTTTGTTGCGCGGATTATCAACGGGGTTGTTGGTATTATTGAAGTGTTTCTTTTTGTGCGTTTGGTGCTGGAACTTTTTGGTGCAAACTCTTCATCACAATTTGTTGCATGGATATACAGCGTAAGCGGTGCGTTTATAGGGCCTTTTGCAGGAGCATTTTCTGGTATATCGCTCGGCGGCAACTCGGTGTTAGATATTGTCGCAATCTTCGCGATGATAGGCTACGCAATAATCGGCTGGCTCGTTATCGAGCTAGTTGCATTTATGTTCGGGACGATGAAAAGGATTTAGCGGAACCAGCCGAAGAAATGCTGGAAAAATCCCTGCACTCCCCGCGGAGGTACGGGGTCAGTTGAAGATGCGTTGTTTGCAGCAACCTCTCTGCCTTGTGGCATAGGTGGGGTGGTGGTGCTTTCTTGTTTTTCTTTACTAAAAAAACTAAACATATGGTTCATAAACGCACGTGCAACACCTTTTGGTGGTGTTGTGGTCCCGATCATCTCGCGACGCTCCTGTTCAAATCGTTCCTCTCGCGGAGTGCTTGTGCCTGCCATAGGGCTCGTTGACGACATCACCTGGCGGCGACGTTCTTGTTCAAACAAGGGTCTGCTTTCTGTACTTGTTCCCACCAGTCGTGGGGGCATCATAGGCCGGCCTTCTGTGGTCGAGCCCATCATACTTTCTGGCATACGGCGTTCCAGCGGCTCCTTGTCGTGTGGGCGTGGAGGCAGACCTCTTTCTCTAGGGCCTTCAGCAAATGCACTGGGTGCAACCAATAATGCAGCAGCTATAGCAAGTATTTTGTAATTCATATGATGTATATAATCAGTAATAGAACTTCTACAGTATACCCTTGCTTTATTTTTTCTAAAATCTTTGCCAAAACTTCTGTAGTGCGTGCCACAATGGCCCACTCAACGTTGCGGCAACCCCCGCTATATTTGACGCGGCATCAAGCAGTAGAGATGTTTTTGCTTTAACGACGATTGTTTGTTTTTGAATTAGTTGCGCACTACTGGTGCCGGCTTTTTGGTAGAGTCCTGCAACATAGGTCCCTGCTATTGTGTACGTGTGCGCAAAAACAGCACTCTGTGCTTTGCAGACATTTTTCCCGACAGAGACAGTGCTTGTCCCCGAGCCGTCACCATACCCCAAGCTGTAGGTAAGTGCCGCACATGACTTTGCGTTGTTTACCGACGCAGTAAAAGTGACTGCAAGTGGCAAGGTCCCTGTAGGCGGAGTCGCAAGCAACGAGTCGAGCGTTGTGGTTGGAGTTGATGTCGCAACAACGGCAGCAACTTTTACAATTGGTACTTCTAAGTTTATTGAACAAGGTGCATTGCCGTACTGGTTGTAAAACGTCAACACATACGTGCGTGATGCTGCAAGGTTTGTAAATGTTCTGCTGCCTTGCGCCGTGTCGCGTGTGCCGTCGCTCCACAGCACATACGTAGTGTCGGTACCTGTCCAACTTACCGTCACAGGTTTTCCGGATGTTGCTACAGTCACGTCTGATGTTACCGAACATGTAGGCAGCACAGGAATAGGAGAATTTGAACGGCCTTCGGTAAAACCACTTGTGGGCATAGACAAAATTTTTGCATTGAGCCAGTCTTCGCTCGTTGTTGCAGACGTGCCGTACGTGTTTGGAGACCAAACAAAGTTACTGGTTGATGCTTGGTCGGTTGCGTTTGCGAGCGGTTTAAAGGTGTCGCCAAGCAACACGGTATCGACAGAATATGTTGTGTCTGTCGGAGTAACTGTCCCGTCGAGTTCGAAGTAGTAACTTGTGCCCGCTGGAATTTCTATAGAAGTGTCGGGGACAATAGCAAACGTGTCGCTCGTTGGGTTTGCGAGAGACGAATTAAGCGGCGTGGTTGTTGCTGTGGTTGTAGATATATCTCTACTGTAAGCAGCGTCTGCAAAGACGTAGAGTCCAATGTCGCCGACCGAGGCTCCGGTTGTGTGTGTCGCAAAAGAGATCTGGCTAATTCCCACCGGCCCGCTGCTCCCTGCGCGCACGACAAAACGCATCAAACGTCCGTCTGCAACATCGTACGGCGGCAGTGAGTCGACAGGTTCTACTGTAGGTAGTGACCGGAGGCCAATAGTAAGTGTGCTCGTTGCAAGAGTCGTCGTTCCAGATAGTAACGAAAGGGCATACGTTCCGGTCGAAAGCGGAGGGAATACATGCGCGCTCCAACGGTTTTGTACAACAGAGACCGGGTTTAAAAATACAGGTGTATGTGTCGCAAGAGATGTTATCGAAAGGGTCAGCGGAGTCTGTAGCTGTGCGACACTGCCTGCGAGTGTCGGGTCTGCGCGTAGTGATGTTACTCTGCCGTCGAATGATGCTGTCGGGGGAATAGGAGCACTTACTACCAAGGGCGGCACAGCTGTTTTTCCTGCTACAGAATATGGGAGGAATGAGGAAATAATTCCTGCAATAGCAAGCAGATGTAGGATTTTTTGCATAGCAGACAACGTTAGTTTGTTTAATCTTACACTATCATTTACAAAAGGGCTTAAAAATCGCCAAGTTTTTGTGTCCACAGGCTTTCGTTGTGTAAACAAACACCCCCGATGCTATAGTTAGCTTCATGCCTTTTTCATATGGCATTTATTAATTTACTATTTTTTCGATGTCCAAAACAAAATGGGTGGCAGCTGTAGTAATCGTCGTTGTACTTGTAGCAGCGTATGTAATGTGGAAAGGTAACACTGCTATGGTCCCAGCAAGCGACCAGCCGACAGCAGCTGCGGCAGCAAACGCACCGGTTGCAAATAACAACACAGACGCGATGATGGCGGCAGATGCAGCGGCTCTCGACGCGCAGATCCAAGTGTATACAGCTAATGTAAAAGGTCTCGACCAGACATTAACTGTAGGGACTGTTACCGCAGCAGCAACCCAAACACAAGACATTCTCGCACTTGCCACAAAGTTGGGTGTTAAAATCCAGGTCCGTATAGCGGGTGCAGGTGCAGCACAAGGTTCTTTGCAGGCACTCTTTGCTGACATGACACGTAACATCTCGAACGCAAGTTCACAGGCAGCTGCAGCAGCAAAGAATGTTGCAAAAACTCCTAACGGAACAGCGCTCGCACAGTCAAAAACACAGTTGAATGCAGCACAGGCTTACGTTGTTACTGTTCGCAGTGATATCCAGAAGTTGTTGGCCGGTATTGCACAACGCTAAATAGGTTTCTCGTTCTAAACAAAAACCCCGCCAGTGGCGGGGTTTTTGTTTAGGCAATTTTTTAATGCACTACTACTGTGGCGCTTATAGTTGCCTGCTGGCCCGTGTCGTTTGAAACAGTAAATGTTGGGTGGTAGGTGCCAGCGGTAACATACATGTGGGTAAATGTTGCTGATGTTTGTATTGGTTGCCCATTTGCAACTGCGGCATAGGCGTAGGTAGTTTCGTCACCCCACACGCTCTGGTAGTGGAGGTTGGCGCCGTTTACATAATTTTGCAAGGTTGCGCGGACTGTCCATGTGCCTGTTTGCCCGACAATCAACTGCGGGGGAGCATCAATACCGCTAATCACAGGTGTTTGGTTTTGTGCGCTCTGGTCAGTGACATAGAAGTTTACAGTATTGCTTGTGCCGTTTTGGTTTTGTACGTACACCTGATAGGCCCCGGGTGTAGTAGGGCGGACCCACAAGGCCGAGACTTCGGACGACATTGCACAATATGCGCCTGGCGGGCAGTTGGGAGATATATATTGTGGAACAGTAAATGTCAGTGTCGTTCCGTTGTTTGAATACACAGCGTCAAGCGCTTTGCCGCCAAAGTATACGGTGTTTGTTCCGTACAACCCTGACCCATACAAGGTGACAACTGTTCCAATAGGCCCGCTCTGGGGCGACATAGTTTGTACAGACACTTGTTGTACAGGAGGCACGGGTTGCGGCTGTGGGTATGGATACGGCGGGTAGGTAGTGGTTGTACAACCTATCTGTCCAAATACGCCGCGGGTCATCACACCTACATACCCTGTCCGCGGGAGGCCGTGCGCTGCTTGGAAGTTTTGTACTGCACGGAACGTGAGCGGCCCAAAAATACCAATGGGCGAATAGGGGAAGTATCCTTGAGTAGAAAGAAACGCCTGCAAGTTAGTGACATCGGCATTTTGTAACCCCAAATATAGATTGTTGTAAAACACTGGGCATGTCGTTGGTGCAGGCGCATATATAAGGTTAGGAGCCTGTGCAAGTGCGGCATAGGTAGGCAACAAAAGCCCTGCCATAAGTGTAACTGCAACCACAGTGCGCTTTACGTTTACGCTTAGAGTCATAGACTGGTGATGACGGGCCGCACTTGTCCTGCTTACACTACAGCAATGTTGTATACTAGTAGGTATGTATACACATCACTATGGGATGGATCAGAGCTTTTTTATCAACTTGCCGTTTTGGTCGTCTCCGTTGTTTGGGTTAGTGGCAGTAGCCGCACTGTGGTCGCTTGTGTGGAAAGGTTTGGGGTTGTGGCACGCAAGCCGTAATGGCCAGCCGTGGTGGTTTATGGCTATCTTTGTTGTTAACACTGCTGGGATCTTGGAGATATTCTACTTGTTTTTTGTGGCAAAGCTCAAGTTTGACCAGCTCTTTACCAAGGGTAATTCGCACGCACACGTTCACCCTCATCACGACCACACGCACTAAACTTATCCACATGCATTAGTGTATCTTGTGTATTAATTACACAAAAAGTTGATACACTAGTGTATATGTATATCCAAAACCTTTTAACGTTCAAGCAGCAACGGGTGCTTAATGTGGTGCGGGAATATCTCCGGACAGAAAATATGTCCCCAACGCTCGAACAGCTTCGTGAAAGTTTGGGGTTTAGTTCGCTCCGCACGGTCACGCAATACTTGGACATTTTAGAGCGCAAAGGCTACATCGTCCGCCGCAAAAACGCCGCACGTAATATCGAACTGCGCAACGTCGACGGGGCGTGGGGGACAGTGAGCATTCCCGTTATAGCAAACGTTGGCTGCGACGATCTTTCGGTGTTTGCCCAGCAGGAGGTGGACGAATTTTTAGAAGTCGACAAGCGTATTGTTGAAGAGGAGGACGGCGACATTGTCGCGGTGCGGGCAATTGGCGACAGTATGAACGATGCAGGCATCAACACCGGCGACTACGTTCTTATCCGCTTTACCGACCACGCAGAAACTGGCGACCGTGTGGCTGCCATTGTTAACGACATGGTCACAGTTAAACGGCTCGAAAAACGCGACGGCATGACAATACTCTGGCCCGAGTCGAAAGACCCTAAATTTAAGCCTATTATCCTTAAAGAAGACTTTAAAATTGCCGGCAAAGTGCTGTGCGTGATACCTGCCCCACAGATGGAGGTCACCGAAGTGGTGCCCTTGCCCGAATGGTAGCTCTGGCCTAGCTTGGCCCAGGCCCTTTGACAAGAAAGCTCTTCTGTAGTAGGCTTACCCTTGTCTAGAAGACTAAGAAACGAGGTCGGGTTTCTAACAAGAAAAACAAAACAATATGACAGGAACAATCAAAACGCTTACGGACCGTGGATTCGGATTCATCTCTCGCGAAGGCGAGGCGAAGGATCTCTTTTTTCACTCCAAAGAGTTGCAGGGAGTAACTTTTGACGAACTTAAAGTTGGCGATGTAGTCAGCTTTGAAGTCGCTCAGGGTGAAAAAGGCCCAAGTGCTGTAAACGTATCTCGCGCCTAATGTAGGCGAGGGAAACCTCGACAAAAGCCGCTCACGCTGTAAAGCTGGAGCGGCTTTTGTGCTGCCAAAAAGCTATACTGTCTGTATGAAGGTGTGGATAAACCGAATATTCCTTGTTTTGTTTTCGGGCTTTATAGTGTGTGCTGGGATAATTGCCTATGCAGACATTGTTACAGCGCCGTTTATATATTCCGCAACAGAAACACCGCCACATGCAGAAGTTGCATTGGTGCTGGGCGCTTCTGTTTCATCAAGCGGGAAGCTTTCGGCAGTGATGGCAGAGCGTGCCGACAAGGCGGTCCAGCTGTACAAAGCAAAAACAGTAGAAAAAATTTTAGTAACAGGAGACAACAGTACTCTTTCGTACGATGAGGTCTACCCAGTTGGAAAATATTTACTTATACAAGGAGTGCCTGAAGAAGATATATTCCTAGATTACGCAGGGTTTGACACCTACAGCAGTATGTACCGCGCACGCGAAGTGTTTGACGTTACCTCGGTGGTTGTAGTTTCTCAAGCGTTCCATTTGCGCCGCGCTGTATTTATCGCGCGTTCGCTTGGGCTCGATGCCACCGGCATCGACGCATCCCGAGGAGAAAGATATGTGTGGTACACAATGCGCGAAATCCCTGCATCTATTAAAGCAGTTCTCGACCTGTGGTCGAAGCGGGTGCCAAAATATTTAGGTGTACAATTTCCAGTTGGGGGTGACGGCTCAACAACCTGGGTTGGGAGCAGTGCACAGATGATATATTTCCAAAATCAAAACTAAATATGAACGACGAAGAATTTAAACAAAAATTAACGGAAGAGCAGTACAAAGTGTTGCGCGAAAAGGGAACCGAAGCCCCGTTTTCGGGAAAATTTGTGCATGAAAAACGCGACGGCATGTACACCTGTGTAGCGTGCGGAAATGTGTTATTTGCTTCGGATACTAAGTTTGACTCAGGTACCGGGTGGCCGTCGTTTGCAGACGCCTTGCCTGGTTCCACAAAAATTATAGATGACACATCGCACGGCATGCACCGGCAGGAGGTAGTGTGTGCCAACTGCGGTTCGCATTTGGGGCACGTGTTTGACGATGGTCCGACCGGTACAGGTAAACGCTACTGTATCAACTCGGTGTGTCTTGACTTGGAGGAAAAAAAGTAAGGTATACTTTCTGATATACAAGTGTTTACGAAATAATTATATAAAATATGTCGAAAGTATTTAAATGGGTTATTGCGGTTGTTGTTATTGTGGTTCTTGGGCTCCTCGTCTGGAGAAGCGGGTGGCTCACGTCGGTTAAGCCCGGTATGCAAACAAACACGCAAGGCACTAAAGCTCCTGCTGCTCCAAAAAACGGCATGAGTGCGTCAAACGATGCCTCTGATGCAGCTCTTGTACAGGACAGTGCAGCAATAGACAGCCAAATGCAAGGCTATTCGACCGACTCTGCGGCTGTCGACTCGGGGCTTGGTGACAAGTCAATAGGCCAATAATTTCTATTATCATTAATACTTCGCATATATAATTCTATGAAAAAAAATATTCTCGTAGCTCTTTCACTGCTCGGGTTTAGCGTTGCCCTTGCGCCTGTCCTTGCCTCTGCTGCAACAGCAGTAACCACAAGCGCGAATATTACAACACCAGTTGCAACAGTAACTATGAGCGCAAGTGCCATGGCAGCTGCTAAGGCGCGCGGCGACAAAGAGCTTGACCGCCGTATCGCTGCACTCACCGACGTAAATGCACGCATCCAAACCATGCAAAAGGTGACCGACGCGTTTAAGCAAAACTTGGCAACAAATATTCAAACACAGATAACAGGCTTCGCTGCTCTTAAATCAAAAATTCAAGCTGACACCGACGCAGGTGTGTTGAAAGCGGATGTTACGTCAATAACCCAGTCGTATCGCGTCTACGCGCTGATACTCCCACAGGTGCGCATTGCCGCCGCTGCCGACCGCGGAGTGCTCATTGCTGAAATGATGACAACGCTTGGTAACAAACTTGCGGCGCGTATCCAGGCTGCTGGCAAGGGTGGGGCTGATGTTACTGCCATGACAGCTTCTTTGAACGATCTTGGTGCAAAGATCTCTGACGCAAGTACTCAAGCACAAGCCTCTGTTTCGACAAGTGCAGCACTTACACCAGACCGTGGTGACAAAACAAAGATGGCATCAAATACTGCAACGCTAGCAAAAGCACGCGCTAACTTGGCTGCAGTAGAAAAAGACTTCCTGGCAGCACGTAAAGACATCGACAGTATTATGAAAGGTCTTAAGGCTGCAGCAAGCGCAACTACAAACACGACAGTAAGTCACTAACAGCTCAACTTTTACACAATGGCACTTCTTATCGGTCTTGCAGCATTTTGCTCAACACTGGTGGGAGGTGTTGTTGCGTTTAGGTTACGCGACCGCCTCCATTTAATTTTAGGTTTTAGTGCGGGGGCCGTTATCGCCGTTGCATTCTTCGACCTAATACCCGAAGCGCTCGAACTCGGCGGCCAAAGTCACGAACTTAAAACAGTTGTGGCATTTGTGGCCCTCGGGTTTTTGTTGTATCTGCTGCTCGACAGGCTCTTGTTGTTGCACAGCGGCAGTCACGAAGACGGTGACGAACATACGCATGCGCGCGGGGCTTTGCGTGCGGGTTCGCTTTCGGTCCACAGTTTTTTGGACGGCATTGGTATAGGTTTGGCATTCCAGGTTTCCCCGACAGTTGGTTTTATTGTTGCTGCGGCAGTGTTGACACACGATTTTTCTGACGGTATTAACACCGTCAATGTTGTGGTGCGCCATGGCGGCAAACGCTCGCAGGCACTACGTTGGTTAGTTGTCGACGCGCTTGCGCCTGTTGTTGGTATTACGGCGACACTCTTTTTTACTGTTTCGCAAAGTATACTCGGATTGTTGCTGGCGATGTTTGCTGGGTTTTTTCTCTATATTGGTGCGTCTGACCTTATACCCGAAAGTCATCACGTACATCCAACCTTTTGGACAACGTTTATGACCCTTGTAGGCGCCCTCGTGCTCTACGTGGCAATTACTATCGCAGGCTAGTGCGCCCGTAGAGAGGACTTGCATTTTTTTAAATTAGTGGTAAGATAGGTCCAGATTGGGCGTGGGCGCTATTTTATTTGAAGCCGTATTGTTAATTAAGCCTTATTCTATATGACATTTTCCCGTGCCGCTCTCGTCGCTGTAGTACTCGCACTCGCATCATATGCGGTGCCTTTTGTGTCTTCGGCCGACACCGCACCATATTCTGAAGTTGTAATAACAACCAGACTTGCTGCAGGTGTTTCAACCCCAATTGTCTCCCCAATTGTTACCGTTACTGCAACCGTACCGACCATGTACGGCGCTACAAACAACGGCTCGTCACAGTTGTACTACCAGTCAAACTTTGCAAACGACACTCGGTATGTAACGTTTGTGCCGGGTAGTTACAATGTGTCTATAACAGACTCAAACTATTATTTTACCTATTCTCCTGACTGTTCGGGTTTTACACCGCTTGGTGGTGCAATAAAAACCTGCACCGTTACGCTTTCAACAACACCACAACTGAGCAATCCATGCACAGGTATTTGGTATGGGACAGCGGGGTGCCCAGCACCAATTGTGGCCTACGCAGGTGGCTCGTACGTGCCGACACACCTTTCCTGCACACCAAACTACCAGAGCATTGGCGCAGGACAGGCTGCAACTTTTACCGCAACAGGTGGCACACCTGGCGGGTATAATTGGTCCACTGCAGACCGCACCTTCTTGAATGTTGGCGCGCAGCTCACAACCGTGTTCCAGACTATGGGCACACAAACGGTCAACGTTTCAAACGGTGTACAAAACGCAACCTGCACCGTCGCCATTAACTCAACCGGAGGTGCGATAACCTACAGTGGTAGTTCAAATGCTTCGGCAACAACGTACAGCGGTGCTGCGTCTGTCGTACAAAACTATGTCCCTGCATATCTGCCAAACACTGGCTTTGGCCCACAAAACGGGACAGTCTTTGCACTTATTGCAGTCTTGCTCATGAGCGCAGGAGTATTCTTCTTCCCGTATGTCAGAAAAGCACTTGCTATTATCGGCTAGCACAAGCGTAGTGCCGGTATCTCCACATACCTATACCCGACTGTTGTTCTCACTTGTGGGAGTAGCGGTTGTGCTTGTTGGTGCTGCTAACATACTTTCGCGTGTGGCTGGCACTACACTTGAGGGCAGTGCAGTACAGACTGCCTTTGCGCCAGCTGCGTCACTTTTGCTTTTGCCTGCAGGTGTTGCAACCACAACGCCGCTTACGCCGGCTCGTATAAAAATCCCAAGCATTGGTGTTGATGCTGTTGTTGAACATGTAGGGCGAAAAACCGACGGCTCTATGGCAACTCCGGCAGCGTTTGGAAATGTCGGATGGTACGAGCTTGGTGCACAGCCGGGGATGCCGGGCAACGCTGTTTTTGCTGGTCACGTAAACAATGCACTTACAAAGTCGGGAGTGTTCGAACATCTCTCCGATGTAAAAGTTGGCGACTATGTAACTGTTGCAGACGCTGCAGGCAAAACGCTTGTGTATGTTGTCACAGAAACCGACCAGTACCCGGCCGAACAAGCGCCCGCAACATCAATATTTTCACCAAATGGCCCAACACAACTTGTGCTTATTACCTGTGACGGCGCGTGGGATGCCGCTGCACATTCCTACGATAAACGTTTTGTTGTCTACGCACGGCTCACCGCGCGTTAGCAGGTAGGGGACTAGTCCAATTGCGTTTTACACGGCACCATGTTTTACTAGGGTCGTTCGAGTAAGTTCTCCACTGGTCCCGGCGTTTGCGGAAAAGTTAGGAGGGTCGTCTTACGAGACACTTTGTTAATTAGTTTTGTAATCGTACACTATGGCACGCAAATTGTTCATCGGTGGCCTTCCATACCGCACAACGGGAGATGAGCTCCGGGACGCGTTCGCGCAGGCTGGCGAAGTTGCTTCGGCATCTATCGTCACCGACCGCGAGACTGGTCGCTCACGCGGCTTTGGCTTCGTAGAAATGGCAGATGATATGGGTGCTGACGCAGCTATTGCTATGTGGAATGGCAAAGACTTCGGAGGCCGCATGCTCACCGTTTCTGACGCTCGCCCAAAAGCAGAGTAATCTAACTTTGCTTTAGACAAAAAACCTCCCGAGTGGGAGGTTTTTTGTTATTATGGGCGCGTGCTAAAAGAATTAAAAAAGTTTTATAAAATACAGGGCCGGCATGACTTACCGTGGCGGAAGACTCGCGACCCGTACAAAATTTTAGTGTCAGAATTGATGTTGCAACAAACACAAGTTGCCCGGGTGTTGCTAAAATACAAACAGTTTTTGAAAGTATTTCCTACGTTTAAGAGTTTGGCAGAAGCCCCACTTTCTAAAGTGCTAGGCGAGTGGCAAGGGCTTGGGTACAACCGCCGGGCAAAGTTTTTACAGCAAACTGCCAAAATAATTACCGAACAGTATAAAGGGAAGTTTCCAAAAGATATTTTAGAAATAGAGAAACTTCCTGGCATTGGCCCCTACACCGCGCGAGCTATTTCTACGTTTGCGTTTAATAACCTAGAAGTATTTATCGAAACAAACATCCGTACCGTTTTTACACACCACTACTTCTCGGAAAAAATATCAAGGTTAAACCTTGATACAAAGATTGCCGACACAGAGATAATGCCGCTTATAGAGCGCGATCTGAAGAAGTCTAAGATGGAGCCGCGTGATTTTTATGCGGCTTTGATGGACTACGGCTCGCACTTAAAAACTTCGGGTGTTCGTATCAACAGTAAAAGTAAACATTACACCAAGCAAAGTAAGTTCGAAGGCTCTACACGCCAAAAACGTGCAGCAAAATTGCGCCAACTCCTAGAAGCTGGCGCATCTGATGCTGAGTTAGCAAAACTCCTACACTCCTAATACTACAGGTATTACGATAGGGCGTTTGTTGGTTTTTTCGAAGAGGAAGCGGGCCACGGCGTCGGTCACATTGTTTTTAACAAAGTCGAAGTTGACTGGGTTCATGCCCTTGGTTGTGTCTTCAATTGTTTTTTTAACTATAAGGCGAGTCTGGGAAAGCAGCTCCTGGTTTTCGCGTAGGTAGACAAAGCCGCGGGAAATAATGTCAGGACTTTTGCGCAAGCGGCCGTTCTTTGGGTTCACGGTTGCGATAATCACAAACATTCCTTCCTGTGCCAAAACACTTCTGTCGCGGATAACCACTTCCTGGATGTCGCCAATGGAGAAGCCGTCAACGAGGCGAAGTGAGTTTGGCGCCATTTCCTTCAAACGCACAAGGCTCTGGCCTTCGTCACGAATTTCGATAATGGTGCCGTTGTCTGGGACGATAACGTCTTCCTCGCGGCGGCCACAGGCCTTAGCAATTTCCGCATGGGTGCGGAGCATGTAGTGGTACCCGTGCATTGGCATAAAGAATTTCGGATTTACACGCATGTGTATCCAAACAAGCTCGTCGCGGTTTGCGTGGCCCGATGCGTGGACGTCCATCGTTTTGCGGTGGATTATTTTTGCACCCTGGCGTGAAATATTGTCTTTTAGTTTTTGTACGGAACGTTCGTTACCAGGAATGATAGATGACGAAAGCAGCACAACGTCGCTTGGTTTTAGTTTTACGTTTTTATGCGTCTTCATCGCGATGCGCATAAGTGCGGCAAATTCGTCGCCCTGTGCACCTGTCGCCAAAATGAGGATTTTATTGTCGGGAATACTTTCAAGTTCTCCGGGGCCAACGAATGTTTTTTCTGGCACTTTAAGCATGCCGAGTTGTTTAACGATGTCGATGTTAACTTTCATCGAGCGGCCTTCCACCAAAATAGACTTGCCGCAGTTCGCCGCAGTTTCAATGATATGGATTAAGCGTTCAAGCTGGGACGAGAACGTTCCAATGATAAGCCGCCCCTTGGTGGTCGAAATAATTTCTTCCATGTTTTTGCGCACCGTACGTTCTGGGATAGAAAAACCGGGCTCTTCGCAGTTGGTCGAGTCGGCCATTAGCATGAGCACGTTTTGGCCTTTAAATATTTCCCACTCCTTTTCTTCTTCTTCCGTAGGGACACCGTTAACGTGGTCGAGCTTTAAGTCGCCCGTTGCAACTACCCAGCCGTGTGGAGTCTCGACAATAATACCCATCGAGTCGGGGATAGTGTGTGTCACCGAGAAGAAGCGGATTTTTAATTTCCCTGCGCGGACAGTTTCGTTTTTTTCCACTTCGTGGATCGTTAGGGGTTTGAGGTTAGGAAATTCTTCCTGGCGCTTCTTTATCATTATCGACGTCAGCAAGCGTGTGTACACCTGTGGGTAGCCGATGCGGTCGATGATGTAGGGGATTGCGCCAATGTGGTCGAGGTGGCCGTGGGTGATAAACATGCCGCGGATCTTGTCTTGGCGGTCTTCCAAATATTTGGTGTTTGGCAAAATGTAGTCGATACCTGGAGTGCTGTCTTCGCGGAACTGGAAACCGCAGTCGACAATAATAATATCGTCGCCATATTCAATAGCGGTCATGTTGCGGCCGACTTCTTCAACGCCGCCAAGCGGGATAATGCGCACAACACCTGCCTCAAGCGGCGGGATATACGTATTTTCCCCAGCAAGAGGGGCGGGGGTGTTTGGGTCATGTTCTTTTATCTCGCGTGCAGGGTGCGCTTGGTGTGGCTTAGGGCCACCACGGCGGTTAAAGTCGTTTCGGCGGTTGCCTTTGCCGCCGCGGCCGCCGTGGGGTCCGCGAAACGGTTTTTTACCTTCTGTTTTTACTGCTGCGGTCGGTGCCCCACTTGCGCGGGGAGTGGTCTGTTCATCCATACAATACTGTTAGTTATTAATTACTATGGTTATAAAATTAGTGCGCGAACGGCGGCCATACGTGGTCTGTCTCTTTATGCCAAGCGGTGATGCTCAAAAAACGGTCACTTGGTGTTTCTACAAACCCAAGGTCAACTCCTGCGAGGTCTTTGGGTACAATATACACGAAATCGGGCGCATAGAGAAATATCGCTGGGATGTCTTTTTTAAGCTCGGCATTAAATTTTTCGTACAGTGCTGCGCGCTTGGTGTCGTCACTTGTCTGACGTAGTTGTTCAAGTATGGTGTCGGCTGTGGCATTTGCATACAGCGCGATGTTTAACCCAGGGTCGTTGCGCTGGCTCGAGTCCCAAAAGGCAAACAAGTCGAGTTCGCGTCCCACTACTTCGCCAAACAACAATGCGTCGTACTTGCGTGGGCGGATAACATTTTGCGACAGGTCGCCCTGGTCGTACATTTGTATGTCAACACGTGCACCAACTTTTTCCCACGTCATGCGCAAATATTCTGCAGCGGCGCGCAGTTCAGGTACGTTACCTGTCGCAAGCGAAAACTCCAGAGTCTCTGTGTGTGCCGTTTTGCCGCTACCTACTGTTTTTTGCATCAACTTTTCCGGACCCATTTTCCACCCAGCTTTTTGTAGTTCGGCTTGGGCTTTTGCTATGAGTGCATCGTTGGTTGTTGTTGCCCCCGCGTTTGTGGTGGCGTTTTGGTTCTGCAACATGCTTGGCGGCACGGGCCCGGTTAGGGGTGTGCCGTACCCGCCGAGCACCTGGGCGACAAGTGCGTCGCGGTCTATAGAGTCGTTTAATGCTTGGCGGACATCCTTTTCACGCAGCAGCGCCGACTGATTTTGATTAAAAAATACACCAAACACGCGGTTAAGCGACGACTGGTCAACGGTAAAACCTTTCAACTGTGTAAGTGCTGCGGGCGAGATACCGCTTGCGGCCTCTATCTGGCCGCTTTTGATAGCACCAACCAGGTCGTCTTCGCTCTGGTAAAAGTGGAATGTCAAACTTTCAAGGTAGGGCTCGCCGAGTGCGTAGCCTGCAAACGAGTCGAGTATATACGACGATGGTATTCCAGACGATGTTCTTGAAATTGAGTGCACGCGGAACGGGCCGGAACCGACAGGTGAGGTGTTTAAGTCGCTAAATGGAATTTCGTCATCGCTGACAGTTTGCCAAAGTGCTTTTGGTAAAATTCCGAGTGTAAGGTTTGCTATAAACGGGGCATAGGGTGCCTTTAATGTAAATTGCACTGTGTGCGGGTCTAGTTCTTTTACGACAACGCCGTCCCAGTTGGCGCGTTCGGGACTTTTAAGCTGAGGGTCTTGGGTTTTTTGTATAGTAAAGAGTACATCGTCGGCAGTGACAGGCGTCCCGTTGTGGAATGTGGCATCTGGGCGCAGTTTAAATGTGTACGTTCTGCCGTCGTCTGAAATGGTATAGCTTTCTGCCAAGTCGGGTACGTAGTCGCCTTTTGGTGTTGCTTGCAGGAGCCCCGAATATACTAATGCGGAAAGGTCACGGTCGGCGTCGGAAATTGCCAAAATAGGGTTGATAAACCGGGGTGCACCGATAATACCTTCCGAAAGTGTGCCGCCGCGCAGGGGAACAGCCACAAGCAGCTGTTCGTTTAATAAGTACACAAGGCCAATGGTGCTCACGAGCAAAAGCCCTGCAAAAAAAAGGAACAGTGCGCGCCCACTTGCCGAAAAGGAACGAAAAGTGTCTTCCGCTGTTTCTATAAGCGGGGAATACCACGACTGTGAGGCCTTGCGCCAAAACGTACGCATATATAGTTACACCCCGCGAGGGGTAAGAGTTAGTGGATGATGAGGGCTACAAACGCCGACAGTGCGAACAAGACGCCTACAATAAGAGTCGTATAGAAGAGATATTTTTCCATGCCGCGGCGAGTATGGTATGCCGCGCTAAAGTTGTCTCCGCCGAACGCGCCACCAAGCGATGCCCCGGTCTGTTGCAACAAGATACAGACAATAAGCAGCACGGCGAGCACTATTTGTATGTAGGGCAATATGCCCTGTAGGGTCATTACCTATAACCCTAGCATAGGGTAAAAAAGGGTGCAATGGTGTCAATCTTGACCCTTTCCCTTGTTCGACTATAGTTTGTACTACTATGAAAAAGACTAATAAGAAGAAAGCACAAAAGCCTATTAGTAAAAAGACCGTCAAAAAAACAGTTTCTGCGGTTAGCCTTAGTAAGGATACAAACAAGTCGGGTATAACCCCTATGGGTGACCGTGTGCTTGTGCAGCCAATTTCTAAAGAAGACACAACTACGTCGTTTGGAATTATTATCCCCGACACTGTCAGCAAAGAAAAAGCTGAACAGGGCACGGTGGTGGCTGTGGGTGCCGGAAAGAAGAACGACGAAGGTAAAGTTATCCCCCTGTCGGTTAAAGTTGGAGACAAAATTATGTTTTCTAAATACGGCTTTGATGAAATTAAAGTCGCAGGTGTCGAATACTATATATTGCCCGAAAGTAGCATTTTAGCCGTACTAAACTAACGAAATTATATGGCAAAACAAATTCTTTTTAATGAACGTGCGCGCCGGGCGCTTAAAAGCGGTATCGACAAGGCGGCAAACACCGTAAAAATCACGCTCGGCCCCCGCGGCCGCAACGTCGCGCTCGACAAAGGCTACGGAGGCCCAACCATAACCAACGACGGCGTTTCTATTGCTAAGGAAATTTCCTTCAGCAACAAGTTTGAAAATATGGGTGCGGAAATTGTGAAAGAAGTTGCCACAAAGACAAACGACATCGCAGGCGACGGCACTACAACCTCTGTTGTGTTGCTCCAGGCACTTATTGATGAAGGGATGAAGCACACCGAAATGGGTTTAAACGCTATGGGTGTCCGCCAAGGCATTGAAAAGGCAACTGCGGAAGCTGTTGTTGCACTCCGCGGCCTTGCGAAAAAGATCCAAGGTGACGACGAGATCCGCCAGGTTGCAACAATCTCTGCAGAGTCGGAAGAAATTGGAAAGATAATTGCAGACACCATTAAAGAGGTGGGCAAAGACGGCGTTGTTACTGTCGAAGAGTCGCAGTCTTTGGGTATTGAAAAAGAAATTGTTGAAGGCCTTGAGTTTGACCGCGGCTATGTGAGCGCGTACATGATAACCAACTCCGAGCGCATGGAGGCTGCGTACAAAGACGTTGCGATACTTATTACTGACAAAAAAATATCATCTATTCAGGAAGTACTGCCAATACTTGAAAAAGTTGCACAAAGCGGCAAAAAAGAGCTGGTGATTATTGCCGACGATGTCGACGGCGAAGCGCTTTCCACCTTTGTGCTTAACAAACTCCGCGGCACGTTTAATGTACTTGCGGTAAAAGCGCCGGGCTACGGCGACCGTAAAAAGGAAATGCTTGCGGACATTGCCGTGATGACTGGCGGAGAAGTAATTTCCGAAGATGTTGGTATTAAGTTTGAAAATGCGACACTCGCGCAGCTTGGGCGCGCGGCAAAAGTTATTGCAACCAAGGACTCGACCGTTATTGTGGGCGGTAAAGGTGTAAAAAAAGATATCGACGAGCGTATTGCGCAAATTCGCAAGCAGATAGAAAACACCGACTCAAAGTTCGACAAAGAAAAATTTGAAGAGCGTTTGGCAAAACTTTCGGGTGGCGTTGCGGTTATCCGCGTAGGTGCTGCTACAGAGACAGAGATGAAGTATTTGAAGTTGAAAATCGAAGACGCCGTAAACGCAACTAAAGCTGCAATTGAAGAGGGTATAGTGCCTGGCGGCGGAACGACGCTGGTAAAGGCTGCGCAAAAAGTTGCAGAGTCATTTGCAAAACAAAAAGACAAAATGCCTGCAGATATACGTGTCGGATACGAAGTAGTGTTGAAAGCACTCGAGATGCCGCTGCGCCAAATTGCAGCAAACGCAGGCGCCGACGGCGGGGTGGTGGTTGAAAAAGTTAAAAATGCAAAAGGCAACGCTGGGTACGATGCAGTTAACGACGAGGTGGTTGCCGACATGCTCGAGGCAGGTATTGTCGACCCGGTTAAAGTAACGCGCACCGGGCTCGAACGTGCTGCATCAGCCGCTGCAATACTACTTACCACAGAAGCCGCTATAGCTGACGAACCAAAAGACGAAAAAAATGACGCACCAATGCCTGGTATGGGAGGCATGGGCGACATGGACTACTAACGAATTCTCAAATAATTTCAAAAACCGCCCCTCCAAACGAAAGGGGTGGTTTTTGTTTTGCACGCTGTCTATATATAAGGTACTTTGATATGCACGGAGGCGTCGGATAGTGGTTTATTCCACCATCTTGGAAAGATGGCATACCGCAAGGTATCGTGAGTTCAAATCTCACCGCCTCCGCCATAAGAAAATTGTCTATAATTGCAGTACGGAGAGATGGATGAGTGGTTTAAATCAACAGTTTACTAAACTGTCGACCCTTAATTGGGTCCGCGAGTTCGAATCTCGCTCTCTCCGCCAAAATTCGGAATTCAAATTTCCGCCAAAAATATGGTCGGCGCGAAGCGCCGTCTGTTCTGCATTCCCCCCAAAAAATTCTGATTCAGAAAGGATTTTCCACGCTCCGCGTGGCTCAAAATTCGATCCTTAATTTGAAAGTTCGAACCGACTTTTTTGAACAAATGAATATTTTCCTCATTTGTTCGGTCGTTTGCCAATTCCATATTGTATTTCAAAAACTTTTCGGTAAGTTCGAACCGATTATTCGCTTTTATACCGTCCGCAAAAAGCGTACTCGATTGGACTTCCGATTGCCGATCTTTTGCATTCTCGGCAATCATCCAATTTGCCCAATCGAGCGGCAAAGAAACTTTTTTGATTTCCTCTTGAATTTGAGAAGTGATGAGTTCCTCGCGGACATACTTCTGCTCACAAGGATTTTTCCGTTTGGTACACCGCAAATAGTGATGACCTTTTTGTTGCTCGGTTGTTATAAAACATCCACATTCTCCGCAACGGAAAAATCCTCTGTACAAAAATAGTTTCAGTCCTTTGGAGTGAGGTTTACTTTTCCTCATCATCACTTCTTGAACGGAATCAAAAAGTTTCTTTGTGATAATCGGTTCGTGCTTTCCCTCAAAAATCTCTCCGTTATATCGCATTAGACCAGTGTAAATAGGATTTTTGAGAAGTTTTTGATAATTCGACACCGCAAGCTCTCTACCGCTTTTTCTTTTCAATCCAAGCCCATTAAACTTGTCGCGGACTTCCCTCAAAGTGAAGTTTCCAGTTGCATATGCCTCAAATGTCTTTTTCACTAAAATCGAAAGTTCGGGATGAGGCACAATACCTTTTCCTTTCTCGTTCACATAGCCAATCGGAGACATTTGAGGCCATATTCCTTCCTTCACTTTGTTTCTGTGTCCGCGCTTAATATTCTCCGACAAGTTATCTACATAATACTTGGATTGCGAAAAAGCGATTGAGAGCATGAATTTCCCTTGCGGTGTCGGATCAAACCAAAAAGTTGGAAATTTCATTTCTACGATTACGCCAGTATCAACGAGGTAGATTATTTTTCCTCCATCTACCGAGTTGCGAGCAAGTCTATCGGGATGCCACGCCAAAATACCAGACGCCTCGCCTTTTTCCATTCGCTCCACCATTTCATTAAACACAGGGCGACCTGGTATTTTGGCGGTCTGCTTTTCGACAAAGACATCAACCACTTCCAGTTGTTCTTTCAACGCGAGTTCTTTTAACTCACTCAACTGGTCGGAAATACTGCGGACTTGTCTGTCTTTGTCGTCCGTAGACTTGCGAGTATAAATGAAAAACTTTTTGGTTTGATTATTCATAGATTTGTATTGGCAAACGACGAGCCACGCGGAGCGTGGAAAATCCTTTCTGAATCAGAGTTTTTTGGGGGGAATGCAGAACAGACGGCGCTTCGCGCCGACCATATTTTTGGCGGAAATTTGAATTCCGAATTTTGGCGGTGTGTATTAAACAAAGTTCGAATGTATTTTGAGTTGAATCCTGACTCCGACTAATCGCACGCGCGGAGCGCGTAGTGGCTCTGGATTGAACCGTACGCCCCGATTGCGTGGGGAAACGAACCAATGCGCCTCGGACAGTCTCCTCCCCCCACCCCTCCACCGCGAAGCGGAAAAAGAAATGGAAAGGAAATTTTTGGTTTTGCTTCGCCGTTGTCAATAATCTCATCTATTGTAATATATCACATTATTGATATACGGCACAACAAACTGATACACTATAAACTGTGGATATGAAAACATCATCAATAAAACTGGGGAAAAACATAAAGCGCATACGAGAGCGAAAGAAAATGTCGCAAGGCGACATTTGTCGTGCACTCGGCTTTGATCGCGCTCAAATGAGTAATATTGAGGGCGGTAAGGGAAACCCGACACTTGCTACTATTGAAAAAATCGCCCAAGCATTAGGAGTCGCTAGCGACGAACTTTTGAAATAAATATGACAACAAAAATATACAAATTCATACCACTCACACTGCTCGCACTATTTGTCTTCGCTCCGAGTCTTGTTCTAGCCCATCAACCTCGCATTACCGAGAGCAGGCAAACACAAGTCCCTAGTCCAGAAATTTCCAAAGCGTATTACGGCAAGCTTACCGGCGAGCCAGATGTCTATGTCATACAGGCAAGCGAGCCCTTTGATCTCTACGTCAATATACTCGTCCCCGATATTGCCGGCCAAAAGAAAGATGTCTCTGCCGTAGTCATTAAAGACGGCAATGTTGAAAAACCTCTGGCAGTTCTTGACGGTATACATTTTGAATGGAAGAAGTTTTATGAACCTTTTGGTGCTGACAGCTACTGGATGGGGCCAGAGTACAAGGCCCGCGCAGTAGCTGGTATGTATGAGATCCGCGTATCGAGCCCAAACAACGACAGCAAGTACTCACTCGCCATCGGCGAGATAGAAGCTTTTGACGGCAAGGAGGGATTGAATGCACTCACTGTCATCCCCGAGCTAAAGAAAAACTTTTTTGAAGTATCTCCAATAAGTTTTATTAAATCACCGTTCGGCTGGGGACTTATCGTGGTTATGTATATTCTTGCGTTCATTGTGGGCTTCATCTACCGCACAATTTTGAAAAAGTTTGCCAAAAATTCTTCCCGTGGCGTTGCCCGAAATATCGGCAAGCCCGACCGCTTGCTCCGTGCGGTCATCGGCGTAGCATTACTCCTATG
The DNA here is from genome assembly GCA_026397405.1 of Candidatus Adlerbacteria bacterium. Taxonomy (GTDB): domain Bacteria; phylum Patescibacteriota; class Minisyncoccia; order Phycocordibacterales; family SBAW01; genus GWA1-54-10. The sequence continues at coordinate 433,763 of JAPLUW010000001.1, forward strand.
GGCTATCACCACCACATGGAGCCCTATCCTCATCTTCTTCTCCGGCTTCGCATTCTTTGAGTCGATATTTAGCTGGTGTGGATTTTATGCAGCTCTCGGCAAAAACACCTGCCCGGTGGAGTAAAAATTTACGGCCAAAGTATCACTTGCCACTGAAGATTGGGGTTCGCAAATAGGATGGGGAGGGAATAGTGGCTATTGAAAAATAAAGTTTATAATAGAAGTAAGGACTGAAGATACATAAATGGATACTATAACCATACACACGATTGCCATCATTGCGTTTATTATCTGGAGTTTTCCTCTGGGATTGTTTCGCAGTCGATTTAGGAAGATGGTCTATCAAACTGATAGCTGGTGGATTAATGTAAAGCCCGTTTTTTGGGAGGAGATCAAAGTGCTTTTTGGCTTTCATCAGCGCACGAAGAGGGCAGAGTTGCGGCTGATTAATTTCTATCGTTTTTATCTGATCGTATACTTCGCTATTTTAATTTTAATACTATCAACCTGATAGATAAATACTACCTACACCTTGTACTCATACCATGAGAAGCCCACATGAGCGCCACCCTCCTGGCTTTTTTAGTTGGGTGGGGGAGGTGGTAGAATAAAACGTAAATTTAGTCGATATTCGTGTATAATTTACGTTTTTCTTGACTTATTTTAATAAATAGACTATAATTTGAGTAAATATTTATGAAAAATATACCCAAAAAAGTCCAAAATATCATAGATTTAAAAAAGAAATTCGATGCTCTTAAAAAGGGCAAAGATTCTCTTTTAACTATTCTTGAAGATGTAGAGTTGGCGGAATCTGTTTATAACTCAAATGCTATTGAAAACAGCACACTTACTCTACCTGACACAGAAAAAATACTATTGGATCTGGAAGTTTCTAAGGATTATTCTTTACGTGAAGTTTTTGAAGCCAAAAATCTAGCTCGTGTATATGAATACATAAAGATAAAAAAAGATAGTATTGTTCTTAATCAAAAAACAATGCTTTTTCTCCATAGCCTGCTTATTGGTGGCATAGATGATTCGATTGCTGGCAGGTTTAGAAAAGAGAGCGAATATGTCAGAGTTGGCAAACATGTAGCTCCAGCGCCAGAACATGTAATACGAATGATCGAGGTAATTCTCGATGAATACAAATCAAATCATGATGCAAATGTATTTGCCAAGATTGCTCACTTCCATTTACAGTTTGAAACAATACATCCATTTTGTGATGGGAATGGGCGTATTGGGCGTGTATTAATAAATCTGCAACTTCAGGAATTTGGTTATCCAAATATAATTATTCGTGATAAAGAAAAGCAAGTTTATTATAGAACTTTTACACATTTTCGTGATACAAAATCAACAAAGCAAATGGAGAAAGTTATACATCTTGCATTGTTAGAGGGTTTACACAAAAGGATTGCATATTTAGAAAGCGCAACCATAGTCACTCTTTCTGCTTACGCAAAGAAACATTCATTACCCCTTGCAAATCTTATCAATAGCGGAAGACGACAAACTATTCCAGCTTTTCGTGAAAAGGGTATTTGGAAAATAGGAGTTGAATATAAAAAAATAGATTTATGAAGAAAATTATTTAAAAATTGCAAAGGAGTATCTGTCTAAAAACTAATTTCATATACAAATGGTATAATAAATGTATGAATGAAATTTTTTATACGGATGTCGCTAATGATTTGCGTACAATAATCAAAGGAGATATTTCTATCTTAGACAGTGATCGAGAAAAAGCTGCGCGAGACACAAGCCTTTTTTATGTAAAACCTCGCATTGTTGTCTACCCAAAAAGCAAAGAAGACATTGCAAGACTTGTTGCTTATGTGCATGCAAAAAAAACTAAAGATATAGATCAGGGTGTTCCGTTATCCCTCACCATGCGAGCCGCTGGTACATGTATGACCGGTGGCCCACTTTCGGAATCCATCGTCGTAGACACAATGAAATACATGAATCATGTATTTTCTGTCACCGACACAGAGGCCATAACAGAGCCGGGAGTATACTATAGTGATTTTGAGAAAAAAACTCTTGCGCACGGCTGGCTTTTGCCAAGCTATCCGGCGTCTCGTGATTTGGCTGCGATTGGAGGTATTGTCTCTAATAACTCAGGAGGTGAAAAGACACTTACCTATGGAAAGACGGAAAAGTATGTTCGCTCGCTCCGTGTTGTATTTGCAAATGGAGAAGAAGATGTTCTAGAACCACTTCATGCAGAGAAACTTATCGCAAAATGCGAAGAGCAAACTGAAAGCGGGCGAATTCATCGAGAGATATTTGCCCTTGTAAAGGACAACTATGATGTACTGCAACAAGCAAAACCGACAGTAACAAAAAATTCTTCGGGGTACTATCTTTGGAATGTCTACGATAAAGAATCAGGAGTATTTGACCTATCAAAGCTCGTTGTGGGCAGTCAGGGAACCCTTGCCTGTGTGACTGAAGCGACATTGAGTGGAATTGCCCCCAAAAAACATTCCAGAATGCTCGTTATGTTTTTGCCAGCCACAACACAACTAGGAGAAATAATTCCAAGACTTTTAAAACATACACCTGAAACCATCGAATCTTATGATGATCATACGTTTAAAATAGCGATTAAATTCTTTGGCTCAATTGCAAAAAGCATGGGGGGTACTATGTTGACGCTCGGGTTCCAATTTTTGCCTGAGTTTTGGATGGCAATCACTGGCGGAGTTCCAAAGATAATTCTCATGGCAGAATTTGCAGGGGATACTGAAGAAGAAGTTGCAGAGCAGGTACAGTCAGCATATAACGAGATGAAGGTATTCGGATTTCCTATTACATTGACGCACTCGGAACAAGAAGCAAAAAAGTATTGGACATTCAGGCGCGAAAGCTTCAACCTGCTTCGCCAGAAGTTGCGAGGGTATCGAACGGCACCCACAATTGATGATATTGTCGTACACACAAAAGATCTCCCGGAGTTTCTTCCCAAACTTGAAATTATTTTTTCAAAATATGATCTTATTTATACTGTAGCCGGACATATGGGAGATGCAAACTTTCATATTATTCCGCTTATTGACATTCATAAAGAAGGAATAGTTGAGACTCTCCACACACTCATGGATGAAGTCTATACTCTCGTATTTCAGTATGGAGGTTCTATGTCTGGAGAACATAATGACGGACTTTTACGTACCTCGTACCTTTCGCAGATGTTTAACCCTGAGATCGTACGTCTCTTTGAAAAGACAAAAGATATTTTTGACCCGCTTGCTATTTTAAACCCAGGTAAAAAAGTGTATGGAGACAAGGGTTTTGCGTGGAATCATATTGATACAAAATAAAAAATTTGTAGCCATTCTTAATTTTGCTATACTACAAGCATATGGAACATACAACTATACAGAGTCAGACCCCTACTCCTGAAAATAACTCGCCACTGACTCAACAAAAATGCATGGCATGCGAGGGTGGTGTCATTCCTTTTTCAAAGATAGAGGCAGATATATTATGCAAGCAAATTCCCGGCTGGGATATTTCGCTTGATGCTAAAAGTATCGCCAAGCGATATGGTTTTAAAGACTTCAATGAAGCTCTTGTTTTTGTAAATAAGGTTGGCGTTTTGGCTGAATCAGAGGGGCATCATCCGGACATATATCTGAAAGACTACAAATTTGTAGAGCTCACACTGTCCACCCATGCAATTAACGGACTCTCTCAAAATGATTTTATTCTTGCGGCTAAAATAGACGCCTAATGTACTAGTATAATTCCATTAAACTATGATTAATCATTCTCCCTGTTATAGTTCTTGCAATGAAATCATGGTGGATATTAATAAATAACATTATGGAAGAATCTTTGACAAAAAAACTCGATTTTATAGTCATAGGCGCAGGTATTGCCGGGCTTTCGTGTGCTTATCACCTCACCAAAGATGGTTACAGCGTCATGGTGTTCGAGAAATCGGACGGAAAAGATAATGCAAGCTATGCCTCTACCGCGGAGATGAATCACGATCCGGACGCAAGCTGGGATAGGATCATAAGTAAGTTTGGTATTCGGGGGGCAAGGTACATCTGGAAACTTTCTGAATTTTCTGCGCAGAAACTTACGAAATTCGCACATCGTCCGGGGTCGGAACACTTTTCGACCAAGCGAGTGCCGGCGCATATTTTTACCTATGACCAGAAAGGCGTAACGCTCTTAAAAAAGAGATTTGAACTATATAAGAAAATAGGGGCACAGGTTACGTTCACAGAAAACGCAAAATCTCTGCACAAGAATTTTCGTTCCTCGATAACTATAAAAAACGAAGGCGCAACAAATAACCAAGCTCTACTAATAGCTCTCCGGGCCGCCACGCACGAACAGGGTGGCAAGGTTATGTACAAGACGCCAGTAGTAGATCTCAAGGTCAACAAGCAGGGGGTAGAAGTCAGAACAAAAAAAGGGAATATATTTCATGCAAAGCATGTGATACTCGCGACAGGCGGAATAGAGCTCATTAATCTCCCGATCAAGATTGGGAGAGAGCGAACGTTTGTTGTGAGTTACAAAAAGCGAAATATGGACAAACTTTTCTCGTCTTCGCTCCTGTGGGATACAGCTGAGCCATTTCATTACATCCGTTCATTTGTAGGAAAGCGACTTTGGGTCGGAGGAGAAGACGTGGCAGAGGAATCCTATACACCTAGCTCGGACAAAAGGCATATTGCTGCACTGGATAAATATTCCAGAGAAGTATTGGCACTTGATTCCTCATACGTTCTTGAAAAGAAAAAAAGTTGGAGCGGAGTTTTTTTTCCGACCGCGCGTGGATTGCCGTATATTGGCGACGTAGCCGGAACACCTATAAAACTTGCATTAGGATTCGGTGGGTCAGGTATTCTTATGTCTTTTGTATCTGGATATCTAATTGCCTCATGGCTGAAGAAAAAAGAAATGAAATACAAACCGCTGTTCAAGATATGGTGAACTTTTACTCCGAATTGGGGAGCTAAGATGTCGGGGAAAAGGGGCTGGAAAACTGAGGCTTTTAGTGTCTGATCAATACAAATAAAAAAACTCTAACTTTTGTTAGAGTTTTTTTATTTGTATTTCAGATGTATTTATTTTGGCATCAAGACTGAGTCGATGACATGGATTACTCCGTTTGTACATTCTATGTCTGTTTGTACTACTTTGGCGTCGTTTACCATAACTCCATTTGCAGTGTCTATTTTAACTTCACCACCCTGTACTGTCTTTGCAGAAGTTAGACCCATTACATCAGAAGCCATTACTTTTCCTGCCACTACATGGTACGTAAGTATAGCTGTTAGCTTTGCTTTATCCGCGAGGACTGCATCGAGAGTCTCTTTTGGAATTTTGGCGAAAGCCTCATCAGTTGGAGCAAATACAGTGAAGGGCCCTGCACCAGATAGAGTGTCTACTAATCCTGCTACTTGTACTGCTGTTACTAAAGTTTTAAAGGATCCTGCCGCGACAGCTGTTTCTACGATATTTTGCATATATTTATTTTAAATTGATTAAATATTGTTAATGCATACATGAAACAATTCGGGGTCGGAGATTACTTTCTTCCAAGGTTTCCTAATTGAGTAAGAAGGTATACAGCTGATAGTCCTACCAATGTATATACTATTCTTGAGATTGCTGACATGTCACCAAACAGAGTTGCAACTAAGTCGAAATTTATTACCCCAACTAATGCCCAGTTTAGACCACCTACAATCACAAGGATCATAGATACTAAATCCAATAAGTTTAATTTATTCATTTTATTTTTTTAATATTTTAAATTATCAATTCGACCTTCCTCACTTGATATAGTTATATTATAAGATTTATGATAAAATAATGCAATACTTGTTTATAATTAACAATAACGTATGTCGATGAATAAAACTATGATCAATATACTTATCGCTTTGTTTGTTATTGTGGTGCTTTGGTCTATCTCAGGATTTTTTGGTTCTCGTGTTGAGCAAGCTGACTATACTGTCCTTGAGATAAAGGATGGATATGAAATACGAGAATATCCGGCACATATCGTAGCGCAGACTATGGTAAAGGGTTCTTATGGAGAATCTATGAATAATGGTTTTAGAATTGTGGCTGGGTATATCTTTGGCGGGAATACAAAAAAAGAAAGCATAGCCATGACCGCTCCAGTCGTCGCGCAAAGTGGCAAAGGTGAAAAAATATCAGAAAGCATAGCCATGACTGTACCAGTCGTCGCGACGACTGAGGGCGACTCGCAAATAATATCTTTCGGCATGCCTCGTTCTTATACTCTGGAAACATTGCCGACACCAAATGATCCTCGAGTGAAAATTGTGATGATTCCTACCAAGAAATATGCAGTACTGCAGTTCTCATGGTATCGCTCGGATGCTCGGGTAAAAAACATGCAAGAAAAATTAGCTTCGGCACTTGCTCGTGATGGAGTAGCAACAAAGGGAAACACTGCATACGCTGGATACAATGCACCGTGGACTCCACCGTGGATGAATCGTAACGAAGTATTGGTTGAAATTATTAATTAATCTTATTTTTTATGTTCATAAAACTTTACGCAATCGCATTACCAGTTTTCTTCGCCATCGACATGGTGTGGCTCGGGCTCGTGGCCAAAGACTTTTATCGAGGGCAAATAGGCACGCTTATGAAAAGTGATGTCAACTGGACCGCGGGGATTATTTTTTACCTGATATTTATTGTGGGACTAGTGGTATTTGTCATCACACCAGCCGTGGAAAGGGGCTCATGGACGCACGCACTACTTTTCGGTGCGCTGTTTGGTTTGGTGTGTTATGCAACCTATGACCTCACCAACCTCGCGACACTCAAAGATTGGCCATTGCTCGTAACTATCGTTGATTTAGCGTGGGGTGCAGTACTCGCGGCTTCCGTATCTACCGCGACATACTTCATCGCAAGCAAGATCGGTTTATGAGTTATTACACAGCGCTCATTTTACTATTGTTTGCATACATGAGCCTGTGGTTTGCGGTTTCTTTGATTAAAAAAAGGAATGATGTGGCTGATGTGGCATGGGGTCTGGGATTCGTACTCATGACATGGGTGTCTTTTTTTCTTTCGGATGATTCGGGAGTAAGAGGGCTGCTGGTGGGTATCTTGGTAACTGTGTGGGGCTTGCGTTTGGCGTGGCATATTCATGCACGAAACAAGGGCAAGGCGGAGGACTATCGGTATCTCGCGTGGCGGAAAGAATGGGGCAAGTGGTTTTATATTCGTTCGTATTTCCAAGTCTATCTTTTGCAAGGTCTGTTTTTGTTTCTCATCGTTCTGCCAGTACTGCTTATAAACAAAAGTGCAAGCGGAGATATCGGCTTACTCGATTTCTTAGGCGTAGCCGTTTGGCTCTTTGGTTTTTATTATGAAGCTGTCGGTGATGCACAACTCGCCCGATTTATTAAAAATCCTGCAAACAAAGGTAAGCTACTGCAAAGCGGACTGTGGGCATATACTCGGCATCCAAATTATTTTGGTGAAGTAACGCAATGGTGGGGCATTTGGCTTGTCGCGCTTTCTGTACCTAGTGGTTGGTTTAGTATAATTGGGCCGATAACTATAACCTTTTTGATTTTGAAAGTTTCAGGTATTCCTATGCTCGAGAAAAAAATGGAAGAGAATCCAGATTTTGCAGAGTATAAAAGTAAAACAAGCGTATTTATTCCGTTGCCTAGAAAATAACGTAGCATGCATAATTTTGATCCACGCTTTAAACCAGACCTTACTCCAAAAGAAATGCTTCGTCTTGGAGTCTTTGGCGGATTATATTTTTCTGATAAGCCGAAGGAATTTCCAAAAGATTGGTGGCGGAGTGCAAAATTATCACCCGATGGAAAACGGCACAAAGAACTGAATTATTTTGGCGTGAATGCCAGTCAGCCGCTTTCAGTGTGGCAAGCCAAAGGCTGGATCAATCCACAAGATCCACGTGGATGGTTTCAGTGGTATTGCAGATACTATATGGGTCGTAGAACAGCCGACGACGAGCGACAAATTAAAAGATGGCTCGCTATGCGACGACATATAATGCAAATCAAAAATAATTGCAGAGCTGAAGATATTTTTTGTCGGCCTCGCCAAAGACAAGCGGTATTGCATTGGGCCTATGACGCGAGAAAAATGTGATCTAGGGAGCAATCCCCGTTGTTTTATAATGTTTTCTAAAAACGGCGAGGATTGTTGTGCGCGCATAGGGCGGGCGGGGCAAGCACATACAGATTTGTTTGTGCCTATGCACAATCCATATTCTTTAGGGTTACCACTCCACTCCCTCGAAGCCACCAAGCGAACAGACACAACGCCAAAGCAGCCAGCGCGAGCGAATGCGAGCGGGCTATGCGGAGGCGATTGTGTGTGGTTCGCGGACTCTAGAACTACCACTAAACGTCGCTATGGCACGCGCCTCGGTCGCCACAAGGAAATGGAGCAAATGGGCTTCATTGTGATAACTTTGTTGCCCTTTGTGGAGTTTCCTTGTGGCGAAGCAAAACCAAAAATTTCCTTTCCATTTCTTTTTCCGCTTCGCGGTGGAGGGGTGGGGGGAGGAGACGCGAGAAAAATGCAAGGAAATTTTTTGGTTTTTGCACACGCGAGTCCGCGAGCGTGTCCGAGGCGCATTCCACTACGCGCTCCGCGCGTGCGATTAGTCGGAGTCAGGATTCAACTCAAAATACATTCGAACTTTGTTTAATACACACCGCAAAATAATGCGCCCGACAAGTATGTATTGGGGGGGGATTATATTTTTGCGTGAGAAGCGGATATTTATAATTCACCCAGTGCTCCTAGCACGACATCTATTAATAGGTAATAATGTCACTACTGAAGGCCGTTTTCATACGTATCTTTATTCTCTAATACAATTCACACATGCATTTAAAAGGACTTGTTGATTATGCCCAACCTTTGGTGGCAGCGGGAACGGTGCTCTCATTGGCCTTTGTCATCTCTGTTGGTATCGGGGCATACACCTCCTACCAAATTAAGGTGGAAAGTAACACCATCGAAGTGACGGGTTCGGCAAAAGAATCAGTCGTTTCTGACTTTGGACGTTGGACCATTAACCTTACTACCGCGACATCTGTCGATAATCAACAAGTGGGGTTCGACCGGTTGGAGAATGCCTCAAAACATATTCTTGCGTATCTTGCTGGCCAGGGATTCGCGAATGTAGAAACTCCTGCTCCTGTAGTCGATTCGAGTTATATATATCCTGAAAAGAGCGCACCTATACTTACTGGCTATACAGTATCGCGCCAGATAATTGTAAGCAGTGCTGACATTGATAAGCTTTCAGTGCTTGCAGGGTCGGTAGCTCCGCTGTCTGGCTTTGGGTATAACGTAACTACAAATAGCGTAGAGCTTACGTATCAAAAACTTCCGGAAGAAAGAGTCGTGCTGCTCTCAGGTGCCATTAAAGATGCACAGGCTCGCGCGGAAGCCATCGCAAAAGAAACTGGAAGGTCGGTAGGGGCCCTTAAGTCAGCCACGGGCGGGGTAGTACAAGTCCTTCCTAAAGGCGGTGTTGATATAAGTGACTCTGGTATGTATGACACCTCCAATAAAAATAAGGATGTGATGGTTACTGTGCGAGCCAGTTTCATTTTGAAATAACGGATGTTTTAGGAGGCTCAGAAATTGGGGTTAGTAGTATTCTCCGTCAAAAGAAAAACGAACACAAAGTGTTCGTTAGAGATTTCGAGCATTTAGTTGCTCCTGTGTGAGTTCGTCTAGCGTAATTACAAATCCCAGGCCGTGGAACATGTCTATCACGCGGTCGATAATACTGTATACAGGGCGTGGTAGCGGGTTGCCCCAACCTGGGTCGCCTCCATGCCATCCGAACGAAAGCACAGTGTGCGGTGCCAGGGATGACACGTCCGCTTGTTCGTGAGGTACAAGTTTGTCTTGCTTCAATATTGCAGTCAGTGCTTCACGTACAAGCGTTACCATTGTGGGGTCGGTAATTATTACATCCCAACTACAGGTAAGGTTGCGCTCTTGTATGTCGATATGGTGTAGCTCGTTGATAACGACGGTGTACTTTTCGCAAAGAGCTTTTGCACGCGCCTCGCTAATTGAAGAAGTAAAACCACTCTTTCTAGTGCCCGTGCACAGTATGAGGTTCGGCATGAATGTATCTCCTTGTGCGTTGTGTCCGAATATTGAAACGAATTTTATAAGTGAAAAGTCACCAAGTTTCTAAATTTAGAAAACTATAGACATTGCAAAACGGCACTGTATAAGTAGTATAAAATCAGCCAGTACAGGAGGGGCACATGACCGATTCTGGTCCAGGAAAAAGTCTTGCTGAACAACAAATTGAAAAGCACGTTCCAAGGCACTATAGGGTAATTCCTCTCAGGCCTAGGTTTGAGAAGGCAGCAAAGCCTCCGGCTGAGGTTCACGCTGAAAAACCGAAGGAAACCAAGACAGAGCTGACGGAAGAGCTCTGCGTTCGGATTAATCAACAGTCTGAGAACCTCTCCGATGGGTCGTCCCCAACGATTACGCTCGAAGCAATAAAGAGGGAAGTCCTCCAACGTAGTGGCCTAAGCATCGAGGAATTTGAAGGGATCCGGCGTACTAGGAGACTGGCACGGCCTCGGCAGGTGTTCGCATATTTTGCCTATATGTGCGGACAAGGCTACATCGTTCGAGAGATCGGGGAAGTATGTAAACGTCACTACACAACCGTCTTGAATTCGATAGAAGAGATTGAGAGCCTTAGATGTGGTAACGTGCTCTGGAATGATGATACAGATGCCTTGGAGCTGCTTGAACAACTTTGTCAGCATTTCAAAGTATCATTGCCAAAACCCAAACCCTCCCCGTAGTGCACGGGGAGTTTTCTTTTTAAGATTTCGCAGGCATGCTAGGCTTAGTGCATGCAAGACATTACCTTTATAACCGGCAATCAAAACAAAGCCGACTATTTGGCAAAATATTTAGGCTTCTCGGTCAAGCACGTAAAGCTCGACCTAGGCGAACTACAGTCCATGGACTTGAAAGAAATTGTCGAACATAAAGTCCGCCAGGCATATTCCAAGATACAGTCCCCAGTTATTGTCGAAGATGTGTCACTCGGCTTCGAGGCACTTGGGGGCTTGCCCGGGCCGTTCATTAAATTTTTTATCGACCGTATGCCGTTCGAAACTATCTGTTCATTGCTTGCGGGAAAATCTCGAAAGGCTACTGCAACATGTGTGTTTGGATATTATGACGGCGAGATTTTAAAATTATTTGAAGGGGGGCTGGACGGAGAAATTGCAGAAGTTCCTGCGGGTGACGGTGGCTACGGTTGGGACAAAATTTTTATCCCCGACGGGTACACACAAACTCGCGCACAACTAAGTGAGGCAGACGACCAAAAAACATATCTCCAGATAAAACCATTTGCTGCACTCAAGGAGTTTTTACTATCAAGGTAGGAAAGTTTTTTGTGCTAGCATATGGTTACTAAACCTATGAATGTGTGGAAGCGGCTCAAACAGTACGACTTGCTGGCAGTGGTGTTTATAACCGGTGCTGCAGTGCTTATTGTTGAAGTAACGGCAGTTAGGATTCTTTCTATTTATTTCGGCAACACTATATATACCGTGTCGGGTGTTGTGGGGGTTATTTTGGCAGGACTCTCTGTTGGCTACGCGCGTGGCGGGGTGCGCGCCGACAACATACCAACCCGCCTAGAATTTTTCCGCACTATTGAAAAAGGCGGTATTGCTCTTTTGGTACTTTTTGCACTTATGTTTAAGGCTGCCGAGGCGCTTGCTGCCGCGCTGCCACTGTCCTGGGGGCCGTTTGCGCTGGCGCTCGTGCTGTTTTTTGTCCCCAGTTACTACCTTGGGATGCTTTCTCCATTTGCTATTAAACTTGGCGAACGCGAACATCCACACGCCGGCACGGGGCGTGTCAGTGGACAGGTATTTTTTTGGTCAACATGTGGCAGCTTGGCCGGGACACTTCTTACGGCATTTGTTCTTATCCCGCAATTTGGGCTCACCGCAATTATGTGTGGCACAACACTTGGTGTGTTAGTGCTTGGCTCTGGTGGAAAAATTTGTACAGACACTCCTGCAAAACGCTCGCGACATTTCGGTTTTTTAGTTTTTCTTGTTGTAGTGCTTGGCTGCGTGTTGTATGCAAGTACACGTACACCGCCTGGTGTGCTGTTTAGTGCAGACGGCGTATACCAGCGCTTGGTGATACGTGACGGGACATACGCGGGGCGACCCGCGCGATTTTTTTATCAAGACAGGAGTGAAGACGACGTGCGCTTCCTAGACGGCGACGACCTTGCGGCGGCGTATACAAAATATTATGCGCTGTATAAAATTTTAAAACCCGACCTTACCCACGCATTGTTTATAGGTGGCGGGATGTACAGTATGCCGGCAGCTTTGCACCGCGACGCACCCGATGCACACATAGACATTGCCGAAATTGAGCCGTCGCTATTTTCGCTCGCACAAAAATATTTTGGTGTACCGAACGACCCGCACCTTGCAAACCATGTTGTGGACGGGCGGCGTTTTTTGCAGGAAAGCAGCGTCTCGTACGATCTTATATTTAGCGACGTATACTATTCGCTCTATTCAATTCCGCCCGCCTACACAACAAAAGAATTTTTTACACAGGCACGTAGCAAGCTTAACGACGGGGGGATTTTTGTTGCAAATTTTATAGGCAACCTTTCACCAGATAACCCATCACTGATATTGTCTGAAATTCATACGCTGCAGGAAGTATTTCCCCAGGTGTATGTGTTTGCGACCGTATCTCCGGACATTACGAGTAATCAAAATATTGTAGTCGTTGGTGTTACCGGCACGAGCACTTCTGCTGCAGCATTTCCTCATGTGCCTCCTACACCACTACCTAAAGATTTAAATGCGCACCTAGTGCCACTTGAGCAGTACAGCCTCGGAAATTATCCAATACTGACCGACGACTACGCACCGGTCGAATATATGACAGGTAAAATTCTTACTGACACTCATACAAAAAAAGTTACAGCCGCGGCTGCACCTAACGCCACTTCTGGCGCAAGCGTAGACCCTTCTGTGTGGAGCGGCGCGCGAGCGATGGAAACAATTGCAACGCAACTTTCGTTTGGTGTACGTGCGCTTGGTACACCTGGCCACCAAAAAACAATAAATTTTATTACGTCACAGTTGGCTTCTACCTCGGCGCACGTGTTGGTGCAAAACGGCACGTATACAGAAGCGGGCGTGCCACATCCACTTACAAATATTATTGCGCGCTTTGACCCGAGCAACCCGCGGCGTGTTGTTGTAGCAACGCATTACGACAGTATTGTGCGCGCCTATGCCGACAAAAAAAGTCCCTATGCACCAATGCCTGGCGCCAATAACTCTGCGTCGGGCGTTGCATTATTGCTTGAAACTGCGCGCATGCTCGACCACACAAAAAAACTTTCCGTTGGAATTGACTTCGTATTTTTTGATGGAGAAGAGGGTCCTCAGTCGCTCGGTGCAGGTGACCCAGATTGGCACGCACTTGGCTCGCCGTTTTTTGTTCAGCACTTGTCCGACTTATATAGAACAGCTGCGGGGCATGCCCCCGAACAGGTAGCCGTGTTCGACATGGTGTGCGACGCGCATTTAAATGTACGGCGGGAACCATTGTCACTCCTCTCTGCGCAAAAACAGGTAGATGCATTTTGGAAGATAGGGCAGGCAATTGCGCCTGCGGCATTTGTGACAGAGCCTTCTGCACACATAAGTGACGACCAAACTGCATTTGTACAAGCGGGAGTGCCCAGTTTTTTGGTAATCGACTTCGACTATGCGCCGTGGTTTAACACGACAGAGGATACGCTCGACAAATGTTCGTCAGAGAGTCTTCAAACTATTGGCCGCACATTGACCCAGTATCTTTACACACTTTAATTTTTTGTGGTATAGTACATTCAGCGCGTTGGAAAGTAGCCTTTGTTTCTTTCGGGAAGCAGGGGAGGAAAGTCCGAACACTCACTAACCGCAAGGTTAGTAGCAAGGTAGCAGGTAACCCCTGTCATTCGCTTTTTGCGGGCGAAAGAGGTGCGAACAGTGACGAACCGATTTAGTTCGGGTGAAACGGCAAAATCCTTACCCGGGTGCAAGGTCGTGCTTCGTGCAAACGAAGAGTGCCGCTCGATCTCTGCGGCGACGCAGGGACCAGATAAATTACTTTTCACGACAGAATTCGGCTTACAGACGCGCGCGCAAAAATGTGAACGCCCCCATACTCTGGGGGCGTTTGCGCGTCTGGCAATACACAATTCACATGCTGTTAGGCCAGTGCGGGCTGACTCTCGGGTATACTGGTGTGTATGCGAACATTTCTATCTACCTCGTGGGCAAAAATTATTTTTAGTGTTGGTGTTGTTCTTTCTCTTGTATGTATTATCCCAGCAGTGTGGTTTCCTCTCCAGCTCGGTAAAATTACTCTTTTTAGTTTGTGTGCCCTTGTTGGCGCGATACTTTTTTTTGTGAGCGGCGGCGTTGCGCGTATACACGGTAAACGGGGTGTGCTGCCCGCGTTACTTGTTGGGTTGCTTCCGGTCGCGTACGTGCTTTCGTATCTCTTTTCTACGGACCGTGCTGTCGGGTTCCTTGGATACTCTGTTGAAGGGGACACAGTCATGTTTATTGTCCTTGGGTTTATAGCATTTATACTTTCGTCGTACCTATTTCGAGAACTCGCTGCCGCTCGGATACTGCTTGTTTCCGTTGTCTCCTGTATATGTGCGGCCGTCGCCTTCCAATGCGTACTTATTTTACTCGGAACAAAAGGAATATCGTGGTCGGTTTTTTCGGGCGTATCAGTTAACCTTGTTGGTAAATGGAACGACCTCGGTCTTGCTGCTGGCCTCGCACTGTGTGTGCTAGTCGTATGGCTCGCGTGTGGTGAGCTTTCGCGCGTAAAGCGTCTTGGAGTTACATGCGCTGTCCTCGTGCTGACACTGTTCCTTGCAATCGTCCAATTTCCCCTCGTGTGGGCATTGTTAGTAGGCAGTTTTTTTGCGCTTGCACTGTGGATGTATGTCAACGCTACCAACGTAGTAGACAATACAAACGCTACGCGTGTACGGGGTTTAAAGGCATTTCCGTGGTTGCCACTAGCGGCAGGGGTAGTAAGCGGCCTGTTTTTGCTCTGGGGTGTTATCTTCCAGGGTGGTTTTGCACAGCTATTTTCTGCGTCGTCTCTGGAAGTTCGCCCGTCTCTTTCGTCAACCCTTGATGTGGTCCGGTCTGCGCACGGCACCTCCGTTACCCGTTTTTTGGTCGGCACAGGTCCTAACACTTTTAGCGACGCGTGGTTCCTGTACAAATCAGCGGAAGTAAGCAAATCACAATTTTGGAATCTCGACTTTACGGTCGGCTTTAGCACGTTTACAACGGCACTTGGTACTGTTGGTGTGTTGGGTGCGCTTGCATGGCTCATACCCCTGTTGTTTGTTGTGCTAGGGCTTGTCCGTGTGATGCGTTTGTCCAGCGTGTTTTCACTACGTGAAAAAATCTCCATCTTTTCTCTTGGGGTATCCAGCATATATGCATGGTGCAGCGTGCTCTTCTACGTCCCAAGCCAAAACATTGTTTTGCTTGCCTTCGTGCTTTCGGGTGCCGTATTTGGGTTGTCTATGAAAGAGGTTCCTGGTGGGGGTGACATGTCAAACCACCCATACGCGCATCTGTATACACGGCTTCTTCAAGGGATTTTTATTCTTTGTGTAGTGGTGTTGGTAGCCCTAAGCGGTGTATTGGTGCGGCGTTTTATCGGCGAAGCATATGTAAATAAAGGCTTATATGCGCTCTCTCAAAATAATGCCGACGATGCGCTCCTTGCTGCGGCACATGCACTAAAAATTGAAACAACAGCAGATGCGCTCCATGTGGGAGTTGTCGCGGGCTTGGCAAAAATGCAGCAACTAGTAAGCATCCAAGCTCCATCGCAAGATGTGCAGGCGCACTTTGTGTCACTGACGCAAGCAACTATTACAGCCGGGCAGGAAGCAATTAGGCGCACTCCAGGCGACTATCGCACGTACTTTGCATTGGCACGCGTCTATGATGTACTTGCGTCTATTGAGGTTTCGCAGGCGTATGAAAATGCAAAAGCATTGTACATGCAAGCCTATACGTACAACCCAACTAATCCAGAAATTCCGCTCGCAGTCGCACGCTTAGAGTCTGTCCACGGCAACTCTGCGGCAGTGACCGCTGCTCTCACGCAGGCGTTGACACTCAAACCCGACTACACCGACGCTATTTTGTTTGTCGTACAGCTCAACGTTGTAAATAAAGATATTCCAAATGCTATTGTCGCAGCACGTGCGGCAGTGAACAGTGCCCCGGGAGTGCCTTCCATTTGGTTTGAACTAGGTCTTCTGTACTACTCTGCAGGAAATATGAAAGATGCGGCGACAGCGCTTGCCCAAGCAGTAGTGCTTGCACCGCAGTATGCAAATGCAAAATATTTCCTCGGCCTCGCATATGCTGCACTTGGACGCACGTCCGACGCAGTAGTCCAGTTTAAAGATCTGCAAGCTTCAAACCCCGACAATACCGAAGTTGCATTTATTCTTGGGAATTTAGAGTCTGGTAAGGCACCGTTTGATGGCGCTAAAGCTCCCGTGACGCCTACACCACAAAATCGAGCAACTGCGCCTGTTTCGCAGTAGAATACCCACATGGTCCGGTCACTGTTGTCTGCGTTCGGTAAAGAAGCTCGTGGTATGCACGAGGCGGCGTATCTGCTTGCCGCATTTGCGCTCGGCTCGCAGTTGCTAGCCCTTGTGCGTGACCGCCTGTTGGCTTTCAACTTTGGTGCGTCCCATACACTCGACCTCTACTACGCAGCATTCCGTATACCCGACTTTTTGTTTGCTACTATTGCGTCGCTGCTTTCTCTGTACGCGTTGCTCCCTGTGCTGACACGGTTGGAAAGCCGTCACCCAGGGCTGATGATCTCTTTTTTGCGGCAAATACTTTTGGTGTTTTTTGCAGGGATGGGACTTATTTCTTGTGTTGTGTATGTGTTGGCTCCGTGGCTCGTGCCACTCATAGCTCCTGGCATTGCGACGCCAGAACTCGTGTTGCTGGTACGCGTTTTACTGCTGCAGCCTATTCTCCTTGGCGCATCAAATATTTTAGCAGCACTCACACAACTGAGACATCGCTTTTTTCTGTACTCTATTTCGCCACTGCTGTATAACCTCGGGATTATTTTTGGCATCGTCGTGTTGTATCCCTCCATGGGCATTGTGGGACTTGGGTGGGGGGTAGTGCTTGGTGCGTGCATGCATTTCCTTATACAACTACCTTTTTTTACAAGCGAAAAAAATACTGAAACAGTAGGCTTGCGCGAAATGTTTACTGAACTTACAAGTGTGTTGCGTCTGTCTGTGCCGCGGACTGCTGCACTTGCGGCAGGACAAATTTCGCTATTGTTGCTTGTTGCGCTCGCATCATTTTTTGCCCCGGGCTCTATTGCAATATTTATGTTTGCGTACAATTTGCAGGCAGTACCACTTACTATCATAGGCGTGTCCTATTCGGTCGCGGCATTCCCAACACTCGCACGCCTCCATGCACGGGGGGAACATAGCGAATTTGTCCGCTACATAGAAACTGCGCTGCGGCACATTTTCTTTTGGGCAATTCCTGCAAGTGTGCTGATAATTGTGTTGCGCGCCCAGCTGGTGCGCGTCATTTTAGGTGCCGGTGCATTTAGTTGGGATGCGACACGTCTTACGGCTGCAGCGTTGGCATTGTTTGTGCTTTCGCTCGCAGCGCAGTCGGTGACATTACTTATTGCGCGCGCATACTACGCGGCAGGCAATACAAAAAAACCGCTGTACTTTGCGGCTGTCGACATAGGTGTCTCGGTTGCGTCGGCATTTTGTTTTGTTGCGCTCTTCCATTGGAGCCCGTTTGCGCGCAATTTTATTGAGTTGCTGTTGCGCGTTGGCGACGTACCGGGCACTAGTGTGTTGATGTTGGCACTTGGATATTGTTTTGGTTCAGTTGCGGAGTTCGCCCTCGGGATGTTCTTTTTTATACGAGACTTTTCTATCCCGCGCATGCGTATTTCAGCTTTGTTGTTCCAGAGTTTTTCAGCGTCTGTTATAGGCGGCGCGGCTGCCTACAGTGTGCTCGCATTTACCGGTACCGCAGGCACTATACACACCACACTACTACTGGTCTTGCAGGGTACTGCTGCTGGGCTACTCGGGCTCCTCACAACTGCAGGTGTGTTGTGGTTGCTCAAAAATGAAGAACTTGCAGAAGCCACACTCGCGTTCCAGAGGCGCTTCCGTGACACAAAGGGTGTGCCGCTTGAAACGACCGACATCTCGTCATAGTTCGTCCGAAATGCTAGACTCCTCTGATGCAGCAGATTAGAAATTTTTCAATAATCGCCCACATAGACCACGGCAAGTCGACGCTTGCGGACCGGTTTTTAGAGCTGACCGGTACTATTGAAAAACGCAAAATGCGCGAACAAGTGCTCGACTCTATGGACCTCGAGCGTGAGCGTGGTATCACCATTAAGATGCAGCCAGTGCGTATGCGCTATACAAAAGACGGCACAGAGTATCTGTTGCACCTTATCGACACGCCCGGACATATCGACTTTTCGTACGAAGTGTCGCGCGCACTCACGGCGGTTGAAGGCGCTATATTGCTTGTCGATGCAACTCAGGGTGTACAAGCCCAAACACTTACAACCCTTCGCACGGCGCAAGAATTAGGGTTGGTTATTGTGCCGGCAATTTCAAAAATCGACTCACCGCTTGCGAATGTTGACGATGTCCGTATGCAAGTCGCGTTGTTGCTTAACGTTGACCCAGCATCTATTCTCACGTGTTCGGGAAGAACGGGGGAGGGAGTAGATGAGTTACTTAATGAAATCATCAAAAAAGTTCCGCCACCAAAACTATCTACAGAAAAATCACCTCGAGGCTTAGTTTTCGACTTTCAATATTCTGACCACCAAGGCGTTATTGTCTACGTGCGCATGTTCGACGGCAAAATAAAAAAAGGTGACGTGCTCGAATTTTCGGCAACAGGGAGAAAGTTTACAGCGCTCGACGTGGGCACATTTTCTCCAACACCTATTTCACTCCAAGACGGGCTTGATGCAGGCTCAATTGGGTATGTTGTGACAGGTATCAAAGAGCCGGGGTTGGCGCGTGTTGGAGACACGGTGCGCGAATATGGCTCCAAGGCCGCACCACTTTCTGGCTATGCCGAACCTAAGGCCGTTGTGTGGGCCAGCGTTTACCCAGAAAGCCAGGACGACTTTACGGCACTCCGCCAGGCCCTTTCGCGCTTGCGCCTCTCCGACTCGTCTTTGTCGTTTGAAGAAGAGTCCTCGGGCATGCTTGGGCGTGGGTTCCGCTGCGGCCTGCTTGGCATGTTGCACCTGGAAATTGTTACCGAGCGCCTGCGCCGCGAGGCCAACCTTTCCTTGGTTGTCACCACACCAACCATTACGTATGAAGTGGAAACAAAAGACGGCAAGCGCCACACGGTCTATTCGCCGCCACAATTTCCCGAATTCGGCGACATCAAGGAAGTATGGGAGCCGTTTGTCTCTGCAGAAATTATTTTGCCGCTCGACTACTTAGGCAACTTACTGCCTATGTTGTTTGAACACGAGGCCGCTGTCGAGTCGACAGAAACATTTTCGCAGGAGCGCGCCATTGTAAAAGTGGTGATGCCTCTGCGCGAGTTGATGCGGAACTTTTTCGACAAACTTAAAAGTATTTCCTCTGGCTACGCATCAATTTCCTACGAACTGCGCGAGCTACGCTTGGCCGACGTTGCGCGTTTAGACATCTACGTTGCCGACGAACTAGTGCCAGCATTTTCCCGCATTATTGCAAAACATCGTGCCGACGAAGAGGCCATAGCGGCAGTTGAAAAGCTTTACAAAATTTTGCCGCGCCAGCAGTTTGCTACCAAAATACAGGGGAGGGCACTTGGGCGTATTATTTCCTCGCGCACACTTTCAGCACTTTCTAAAGACGTTACGCAGCACATGTACGGCGGTGACATTACCCGCAAAATGAAGCTCCGCGAAAAGCAGAAAAAAGGTAAGAAAAAAGCTCTCGCAAACGCTAAAGTAAACATCCCGAGCGACGTCTTTTTGAAGATGATCAAGAGTGAATAGTGTCCGTGATATACTTTTAGTATGGAAGAAAAGCTCGACCGACTGGAGAAAAATATGAACGATCTTATTGAGATCGTCGTATCTATTAAAGACAATATGGCAACGAAGCAAGAGTTAGCTGAAGTCGAAGAAAGGCTCACTGCTAAGATGGTAACCAACATAGAACTTACAGAGTTAGAAGAAAGGTTGAGTGGAAAAATAGAAGGTGTGCAGCGCTCGGTAGACGGCGCATACGAACGCCAGAGTGCGCTCGAAGCCCGCGTCTCAAAAGTCGAAGCTGAGCTGCATATATAAAAACAATAAACCCCTGCTCCAAAAGAGCTTGTGAAATAGAGATTTTAGGAGTTTTTTACTACACCAGCAGGGAGAAGTACGACAAAATCATACTGAGGATAACGATGCCGCCAAGGACACCGGACCAGATCTGCATATTGCGCTTCCTATTTTTTCCAAACATATAACTGCTAGAATAGCATATATGCGTGAGTTCAAAAAGCGCCGGAGCAGCAGGGGCGAAGTGCTCTATTTTTGCTACCGTCTTGGCGGCACCCTGGTGTTGTTACTTATAACCCTAGTGGCTGTGCGTGCGGCGTGGGGCATGTATGGGAGGCTCGGGAGCGCCTCGGCAGGCCAACAAGAGGCAGAGGCGCAACTGCAGGCGCTCCAGGCCCAGCAACGGCAGATTACGGCATCTGTGGGGGAGTTGTATTCTGACCGTGGGGTCGAGGCGTTGATGCGCGAACATTTTGGCGTTGTCCGGCCGGGCGAGGGGGTTGTGCAAATAGTCCACGAAACAGCTACAACAACCACACGTGACACCGCGTCTAAGGGTTGGTTTGAACGGCTATTTCACACCCTATTTTCGTGGTAGAATTTTTGCGATTTAGAGGGTGATATTTGCGAGTGTAGTTTAGTGGCAGAACTGGTGCTTCCCAAGCATCGGGCGGGAGTTCGATTCTCCCCACTCGCACAGAAAATGATATAATGGCCCTCTAGCTACTAAATTATATTTGTATGCAAAATACTGTCACTATTTACACCACGCCAACCTGCCATTTTTGCAAATTAGCAAAAGAGTTTTTTGCTGAAAAGAATGTTCAGTACACCGCCTACGATGTTTCGGCAGACGCAGCTAAGCGCGAAGAAATGATACAGATGACAGGACAGCTTGGTGTCCCAGTTATCGACATTAACGGTGACCTTATGGTCGGCTTTGACCGCGAAAAAATTGCCGCAAAGCTCGGGATCGAAGCGTAGCAAAAAAATAAAATATATCGCATACTCAAACTGGCCCTGAAGGCCAGTTTTGTATTAGCCCCCGTAGTTCAATGGATAGAACAGCCCCGTCCTAAGGGGTAGATGCTGGTTCGATTCCGGCCAGGGGCACAAAATATCTGCGATTGTGTGGTCTTCCTGAATAACTTTAAATCTGGTATATTCATGGTGTGGACGAGGACATTGAAGAGCTTAAAGAACTTGTAAAAAAGAACCTCCAAATGACGGAGGATACACACCGTATAGTACGGGGCATGCGCAGCAGTGCACGGTGGGGAAGATTCTTTTCTATAGTGTGGTGGCTTGTAGTGCTTGCAGTGTCGGGCGCTACGTACTATATCTATGTCCAGCCGTATGTGCAGCAGGTAGAAAACGCATATACAAACGGGAAAAATTTTGAAACACAGGTACAAGATTTCTTTAAAAACTTCGGTCAAAAGTTCACACAGTAGGTAATGCCTGGGTAGCTCAGTTGGTAGAGCATTTCCCTGAAGAGGAAGGGGTCGCCGGTTCGATCCCGGCCCCAGGCACAGACAAGGTAAAAAATCTGCCCAGTGGCAGTTTTTTTGCTTGGATGTGAGGCGGAGCGATGTTTTGCATTTGCAAAACCGTGAGCCAGGGTCGAGAGCGAATTTTCTGACGAGAAAATTTGACTCGTGACCCAAATAACTCGCAAACCTAATTCGACTTAATTTTGAGTTTTGCTTGGCGGCCCTTGTCGAGTTTTGGCAGGCGGATAGTTAGAAGCCCGTGTTTTTCGCTTGCCTCAGCTTCTTCAATTTCTATTTCTTGCGGCAGTACTATTGTGCGTGAAAATGCTCCCCAGTACAGCTCAGAGAAGAAAAAGTCGCCTGCAGTGCCTTCGGTATGTCTCTCGCGTTTACCGCGGAGTGTAACCATGTCGCGAGTAATTGAGACATCTAAGTCCTCTGGTCGGACACCGGCTATCATAGCTTTGATTATTATGTGCGTGGGAGTTTGATACACGTCGACGGCAAGTTCGCCTTCGGCAGGTTCTTCTTCAGCGATAACGTTTACCTGATGCTGTGCGGAGCTTGGCATTTTGGATGGATATCCTCCTGTACCCCCGCTTTCGAGATCTTCAAACGAATAGTCGCTTTCGGCTGCCGAGCCACCGGTGAGCCATTCAAATAAAGATCGTTTTTCTTTTGCCATAATCTAATGAGTGAGAAGTAAAATATTTTTTAGCAGTAGTCTTTTGTGGGTTGTTTTACCCGCTCTATCATCAGCAGCGCTGCGATAATACCAAACCAAATACAAAGGAAAATCCAGAATGTTGCACTGCTTCCTTGTTGAAGTATAAAAAAATTAAACAGTGTGTGCAAGGTAATGGCGAGGACAACTCCAACAAGCGCAAACATTCGTCGCACATCAACCTCTTTATGGAACGACCACGCGAGCGCAAGACCTATTGTGGCCGACGCAAGTGTATGCAAAAGTGTTGCTCCCATAAAACGCAGGTCGCCTGTCACAATGGTACGCAGCAAGTCGCCTTGCTGAAGAGGAGTCCACAAAAATAATGCGTTTTCCAGTGCGGAAAACCCAAGTGCTGCAGTGACCAGGTATATAACTGCATCGAGTGGCTCATCAAATACGCGGAAGCGAAGGGCTGCAAAATATGCCGCTGCAAACTTAAGCAATTCTTCACATATGGCCCAGCAAAACAGCAGTGCTCCGCCCGAAAGGTAGCCCGCCGCCGCACGTTCGAGAGGCAGTGCCACAAGTACGGCAACCATACCCGCAAGAAAGGTAAAAAATATATAGCGTTTTGGCTCCGGCTCGCAGCGGTCTTCGAGTAGCCAAAAAAACAACCAGACGAGCGCCGGCAACATCCCACCTAAAAATGCAAGAAGCAATATACCTGCGTTCATTACTTGCTAGTATATCACTGAGATTTATTTAGTTGGCCCTCGGCCGTAGCCTATGGGCGAGGCCACTGTTCAACTATCAATAAATTTTTTACTCCAGGCATGTCCTGCCAAATTTCTTCTGTCACAAACGGCATAAACGGGTGGAGGAGTTTGAGTGAACCTTCCAATAGGTAGTAGAGAGTCGCGTTATATTCGGGTTTGCCTTTGCTTTCTTCCAAGATCTGCGACGCAAAACGGTCCCACACATAGTGGTACAGCTTTTCTGCGGCCATATACACCCGGTATTCTGCAATATCTTTTGTGACATCTGCGGCCATAGCATCAAATTCCTCTTTTAGTTCTGTTTTTATTTCACCACTGTTTTCTTGCGAAAGTACAAAGCGGGTAATGTTCCAGAGTTTGTTTGCAAATTTTTTGTATGCGCCAATTTTTTGTGGGTCGAGGTTTAAGTCGGTTCCTGGCGTGTTGCCGACAATAAGCCCCATACGTAGTGCGTCGGTGCCGTATTCGTCCGAAACTTGAAGTGGCGAAATAACATTCCCTTTGCTTTTACTCATTTTTGCGCCTTTAGCGTCGCGCACCATTCCATGGAGGTACACAGTTTTAAACGGCACATCGCCGGCACGGTAGAGTCCGAGCATTATCATCCGGGCTATCCAAAAAAAGATAAGATCCGAACCACTCTCCATTACAGATGTTGGATAAAAAGTTTTGAAGTCGCTGGAGTCGGGATAGCCGAGTGTTGCAAATGGCCACTGGCCGGAAGAAAACCATGTATCAAAGGTGTCCGGGTCACGTGCCCAGCCTTCGCCCGGAGAGTCTTCGCAAATCTTCCATTCGTCTCCTTTACTCCATGCAGGTATCGGAATGCCCCAGACAATTTGGCGGGAAATATTCCAGTCTTGAATGTTTTCGAGCCAATGGAGGAGAATTTTCTCATGGGCTTGGGTAACAATTTTTACATCCCCGTTTTTAACTGCGGCAATCGCTTTTTCTGCAAGGGGCTGCATCTTAACAAACCACTGTGCTTTAACTTGTGGTTCGATCTCGCGACCGCACTTGTAGCACACAGGGACTTCGTGGGTGTACGTTTCGTCAATTTTTGTTACTAACCCTTTTGACTGGAGTTTTTCGACAATTTTTTCGCGCGCTTCTTTTATATTCATCCCTGCAAACTCGCCAGCAATAGGGAGCAGCTTTCCGCGCCAATCGATTACTTGCTCGTAGGGGAGGTTGTGGCGCTGTGCAATGTCGAAGTCGGCTTGGTCGTGCCACGGGGTAATGGTCATGACGCCAGTACCCAGCTCCATGTCTATGTGCGCGTCTTTGACAACTGTTGCAGTAATGGGGCCGTTGATCCACTCCAATTCAAACTGCTGGCCTTGTGTGTACTGCGCGTAGCGCGGGTCATCTGGGTGCATCACCACGTACTTGTCGCCAAATTTTGTTTCTGGCCGTGCGGTGGCTATAACAAACGGCCCGTATTGTAAATAATAAAATTTGTCAGTGCGTGTCTCGCGGTCGGTTTCCAAGTTGGAAAGAGATGTCTGATGTTTGGGGCACCAGTTTACAATGCGTGAACCGCGGTACAGAAGCCCGTCGTCGTTTAATTTTTTAAATGTGTCGTATACAGTTTTGATTACTTTTTCATCAAGCGTAAACATCTCGCGTGACCAGTCACACGATGCACCGAGTTGGCGGATCTGTCCTTCCATAAACGACTTGTTGGACAGGGTAAAGTCCATGATTTCTTTATAGAGCTGTTCGGGCTCCATGCCAAAACGCGAACGCCCTTCTTTTTCTAGCTGGCGTTCATACACTACCTGTGTTTCAAAACCAGCGTGGTCGGCGCCAGGTAACCACAAAGCTTTTTTGCCCCGCATACGCGCGAAGCGGGTCATAATGTCTTGTAGAGTTACAAAGAGCGCATGCCCGGCATGGAGCGAGCCGTTCGCATTTGGTGGCGGCATAATTATCGTAAACGGCTCGGTGCGTTCTCCCGGCAAGTTGTCGGGGTTAAAAAAGCCGCTGTCTTCCCACTTTTTATATATAGCAGGCTCGACAGTTTTTGGATCGTAGGGTTTTAGGAATTTTTCCGGAATGTGTTCTTCCATAGGGCAATTTTATGCTATTTGGCTGTTTGAAGCGAGAGGCTCCCTTTGGCTGCAATTGTTTCGGGTGGAGGGATAATTTCTGCCCCAGACAGCATACGGGCAAGTGCGGCCATGGCTATCATCACGGCGTTGTCGCCGGTTATGTCGAGTGCAGGGAGACGGAACTCGACGTTAGGAAATTCTGCTTCAATGCGTGCCCCAAGAGTGCGACGCAGATGTTTACTTGCCGCAACTCCGCCGCCTATGACAAATGTTTTGGAGTCTGTCTGTTCCAGTGCGCGTCGTGTTTTTGCAATAAGCACGTCGGACACGGCATCTTCAAACTCGCGGGCAAAGGCTGTTATGTGGTCACTGGAGAGTGTGTGCATGCCTCCCAAGTCACGCAGCGCATACAACACCGCAGTCTTTAACCCTGAAAAAGAAAAGTCGCACGTAGGTTCGTGCAGCATGGGGCGGGGAAGTTTAATGTCGGAGGTTATATTATTTTGCCGTGCATATTCTGCAAGTTTGGAAATTTCTGGGCCGCCGGGGTAGGAGAGCCCGAGCATGCGTGCGACTTTGTCGAACGCTTCGCCCACGGCGTCGTCTTTGGTTTGGCCAACAAGTGTGTAGTCGAACCAGTCCTTCATTAATGCAAATTCTGTATGGCCACCCGAAATTAGTAGGCCAAGTACTGGCAGTGCAACATGTTCCAGCTTTCCGTTTTGCACCAATGAAGAAATTAAGTGCCCTTCCATATGGTTTATCGGCAACAGCGGTAGGCCCCACTCTGCTGCAAGTTTTTGCGCAAACGTTATCCCTGTCCAAAGTGCAGGTTCGAGCCCTGGCCCGTAGGTTACGGCGATTGCGTCCAGCGTTTGTTCGCCAGCTTGTTTCAGAGCTTGTTCAAGCATGGGCGGTAAGTTTTTTATGTGCTCGCGTTTTGCAAGGGCGGGGAATACGCCGCCATATTCTGCATGTAGCGCAGCTTGGGAAAGCAGTGCGTTTCCAAGTACGGTAAAAGAAAAAGACTCTCCATCTTTAGTGCCTTCAAGTATGGCAATGCCCGTCTCGTCGCAGCTTGTTTCTATAGCGAGGATTTTCATAGATTGTTTTGTGGTCACAAAAGAGAACAGGATTCTGCCAAGAACATTTTTATTCGCCGTCGCTATTAAAAATTTCTCGGCCCTGCTCACACGACCCATTGCGCTCAATGGGTGCCCGCGCTCGCTTTCTCATCCTGTACACCGCAAAAACAGTAATCCCTAAAGGGCATGCCTTTAGTTCAACTGTTTTAGTGCGCGATACAGGATTCGAACCTGTGACCCTCCCCACGTCAAGGGGATGCTCTACCAACTGAGCTAACCGCGCGTAGCCCCAAAATAGCCTATTTTGGGGTGGAATTCAATTACTTGGTTGGCATTGGGGCTGGCTGCAAAATGCCAAAGATATTACCCTCCGTGTCTTTGTAGTAACGCAGTTGACCTATATTAGGCACATCCATTTTGTCAGTCTGTGGCTTGCCACCAGCCGCTTCTATTCTTTCCATGTACATGTCGATATTGTCGACGCCAATAATGCAGGTGTATGCATTTGGGCACGCGCCGTCTGCGGGTGCTGTGCCATTGCGTTTCATTAGGTCACCGTTAATGCCAACATCTTCCATCTTTACCCCTTTTGCCATCTCGTCGGGCCCAGGGCCAGTAGAAATAACACGGTAGCCGCCATATTCTTCGCCCATAACTTTAAATGTCCAGCCAAACACTGCTTCGTAAAACTTCTGCGCGCGGTCCATGTCGTCTGCTTGGATTTCGAAATGTACTACTCGGTTCATAATTTATATATGTGAGCGGATAAGATTCCCTGAACATCTAGTATACCTAATCGGCGGTGACAGATTTAAATGTTTCTACGTGTGCATTGAATCCTTCGTCGTCTAAAATTTCTACGTCTCGCAACACAGGAAGGAAAGCTTTTTTAATTTCTTTCAGTTCCGACTCACTAGTCTCTATAAAAAACTTCGTTTCAACAGGCACGTCGAGCCGCCAGACACGAATGCAGCCCTGGAGATTGCCTGTTCCAACGAAGACGTCGAGCTCGGCACCGTCTTCCCCCGTGTAGCCTTGTATATATCCGTAATCAACAGGGTAGGTTACGCCTTGCAGTGGATACGATGACCAGACGGGGTCGTTCTCAATTCCAAAAGATTTATATGAACCTTTTTGATTTTCTATACTGATTTTAAAATCTGAAGCGCTAATCATATTTTATTTATTGTGCGGAGAGGGAGGGATTTGAACCCTCGATCCAGTTTCCCAGATGCCGGTTTTCGAAACCGGTGCCTTCGACCACTCAGCCACCTCTCCTTGGAACAACGCCCACTATAACAAAAACTTACCCAAAAATCTCCTGTATTTTTTCTGCCGAAACTGCACCTTCGCGGAGAATTTTTGGCTCGCTCGACGTAAGGTCTACTACAGTTGAGGGGAGCGACGGTGGAAGAACGCCTGCGTCAATAACCAAATCAATTATCTCCGCTTCAAGCCCTAACTGTTCCAATATTTTTTCTACAGAATGTTCCGGTTCCAGTCCGCTTTTGTTGGCGCTGGTTGCTGTAATTGGTCGGCCATATTGTTTTGTCAGTTCCAAACAAAATGTATTGTCGGGAACTCGTGCCCCGAATGTTTCAATGTCTCGGAGTGTGCCGGTATCGAATCCAAGTTTTTTCTTGAAGATGAATGTAGTAGGACCAGGTATGAGTGACCGAACTCCTTTCTCTAATAAAGGATCTATTTCTGCGTAATGTTTGAGTGTTTCAAAACTATCAACCAATGCACGGATAAATTTACCTTCCTTCCGGTTCTTTACCGCATATATCTTGTCTACAGCTTCGTCAGACAAGGCATCCGCCCCCAACCCATATATCGTGTCGGTTGGGTAGAGAATTACGCCGCCGTTTTTGAGCACCTCGGCTGTCTTTTGTGCAGCTGCAGCAATATCTGCAGGGGTTGTAATACGCACTATATCCATATACCTAAATCATGACCCTACGGGGAATCGAACCCCGATTTAAAGCTTGAAAAGCTTCCGTCCTAACCGTTAGACGATAGGGCCTCACAGACGCGCCAATAGTATCGTTTTTTTGTCAAAAACGCAAAAATCTCTGAACAGGCTAGTTAGCCTTTACGTAAAAATAGATATCCTCGAGGGCCTTCACCGCGTCGCCGGCAGCGATGTTGTTTTGGTGGTACAAGCCGTCTGAGCAGTCGCCTGCAGACCAAATACCAAGCACCGACGAGCGCTGGCTCTTGCCGTCTACCTTAACGCGGCCCCATTCGTCCAAGGCGACCAAGTCTTTTACCAAGTCGGTTGCAGCGGTCATACCGATTTCAACAAAAATGCCGGTTGCAGCAAGTTCGGTAGTTTCACCGGTCTGTGTATTTTTAACGACAACACTTTTTACAAATGAACCGCCTTTTACCTCTGCAGGTTCTGTGTTGGTGAGTGCCTTCATGTTTGGGTGCGCCAGTACTGCTTGTACTGTGGCAGCGTCGGCACGGCTAAATTCAGCACTACGGTGTATAAGCGTCACCGACTTGCAGTACGCAAGGAGTTGCGCGGCACTTTCAAACCCGGCATTACCGCCGCCAACAACAATAACGTCTTGTCCGCCAAACATCGGCCCGTCGCACGACGCGCAATAGGTGACACCTTTATTTTCAAATTCTGCAGCGCCGGGAATGTCGAGTTTACGGCGCGAACCGCCGGTTGCTATAAGCACTGCTTTTGCTTCGTAGGTTTGCGAACCTGTTTGTATAGAGAAACCACCATCGATTTTTGTAACCTTGTTTGCACGAGTGCCGGTTTTGATTTCTACAAACGTACCTGCGTATGCTTTTAAGTGGCTTTCGAGCGCTTTTGCCAAGTCGAGGCCGGAAATTTTTTCGGTGCCTATCCAGTTTTGGATTTCGACCGAGTCGGTGCTTTGGCCTCCGATACTTTCGGCTATAAAAATAGTTTTTAACTGTTTGCGTGCTGCATACACTCCGGCAGCGACGCCCGCGGGGCCGCCTCCAATTATTGCCAAGTCATACATAAAAAAGAGTTTAACATGTCTCCACAAAAGAAGCCCATAAAAGAGTGCGCTCCGGGCCGCTAGGCCAAGTCTAACCCTCTTTTACAGGCTCTTTTGTTTCGCACTATTTAATCTTTGGTCTGCGGAGGAATGAAGGCACTGCGCCCCATTCGTCGTCTTCGTCCTCTTCTTTTTTGAGTTTTACTTCAGGTTCGGGAGTTTTTTTAGGCTCTTCCTCTTTTTCTTTTGGGACTTCGCGCGGTGTGGGGGCAGGTGCTGGAGTGTTAAAGATTTTGCCAATTGGTGTAACGTCAGCCTCTTTTGTTTCGCGTGCGCCGAAGTTAAACAGTGGTGTGCCGCGTGGTGTGATGCCTGCCGCAGGGAAGCCAGTTGCTATAACAGTTACGCGGACTTCGCCTTTTTTGAGTTTTTCGTCGCGGATTGCGCCGAAGATTATTTTTGCATTTGGGTCGACAGACTCGGTGATTATCTTTGCAGCTTCATGGACTTCGATCATACCCAAGTCGTCTTGGCCTGCAATTGCAAACAATACACCCTTTGCACCGTTAATTGAAAGTTCAAGAAGTGGGGAAGATACTGCCGCCTTTGCTGCAATTGCTGCGCGGTTTTCGCCGCTCGCGATACCGATACCCATCAATGCTGACCCAGCGTTTTCCATTACGGCGCGGATGTCGGCAAAGTCGACGTTAATGATACCTGGGTTGGTAATGAGGTCGGAAATTCCTTCCACTGCTTGTTTTAAAATGTCATCGCACGCTGCAAATGCTGCTTTAAGCGTTGTGTCTTTTGCAACCGTTGCCAAGATGCGGTCGTTCGGGATTACGATAAGCGCGTCGACTTCCTTGCGGAGTTCTTCCAACCCTTGGTCGGCAAGGCGGCTGCGCTGTTGACCTTCAAATGAAAATGGTTTTGTAACAACAGCAACGGTAAGTGCGCCGAGTTCCTTTGCTGTCTTTGCAACAATTGGTGCCGCACCTGTGCCGGTGCCGCCGCCCATACCGCAGGCAATAAACACCATGTCAGAACCTTTAATGGCCTGCTGGATTTCTTCTTTAGTTTCTTCGGCTGCACGTTTGCCGATTTCCGGGTTCATCCCGGCACCAAGGCCACGTGTAAGGTTTTTACCAACGTGGATTTTTTTCTTTGCGAGTGAGTGGTGGAGGTCTTGTGCGTCTGTATTGATGGAGATGAAGTCTACACCGCGTACTTTGCTTTCAACCATGTGGTTGACCGCGTTCTTACCCGAGCCTCCAACGCCGACAACTCGGATGCGTGCGAATGCTTCAATTTCTGCTTGTACTTGTGGCATAGAATACTGGAGTTTTCTGGTAATGGGTGCGCGGAAAGTATACCACTTCTAATGTAGAAGCAAACTTTGACAAAAAGACGTTTTGTTTCAGGTTACGGAAGGAATTTCTTGAACCAGCGCCAGAGGTTTTTAACAAGTTCACCCATAGATGGGTCTTCGTGATGTTCCAGGTCGCCACCAGACGTAAAACCCCAAATGGTGAGGCCGTATGCAACTGCCCACGAGCCGTCTTTAAGCTGCATCTTTGTTGCAGCGCCTTCGGCGAGTGACGCAGTGCGTGCGGGCAAGCGCAGCGCTGCTTTTGCGAGATCAGATACACTTTGGATAAGCGAGCCCCCACCGGTCAAAATAATCCCCGCGGGCAGGAGTTCGTCTTTGCCAATTTTTTTCAAATGTGACTCTATGAGTTTAAACATCTCGGACACTTTTTTTGCAATGATGTCGTCTATCTTCTTTTTTGGAAATGGGGCACCAAGCACGGCACCTTGTTTTAACTGTTCGGCATCTTCGGGCGAAATGCGCAGGCCGAGTGCGATTTCGTTGGTAACGTTACCGGCACCTATCGGGAACACTTTTATAGAAATGGGTGTCGTATCTTCAAACACGGCAATGGAAAGAGTTTCCGAACCGATGTTTGCTAGCACGCAGCCGACACGTTTTTGCATCTTGGTGAGTGCAACAAAACTTGCGGCAATGGGCGAGGCAACAATGTCTTCTACCTCAATGCCTGCATCTTCGACTGCGGCAACGAGGTCGGTCACATGGCGCTCGAGGCAGGTAATAAACAACGTCTCGACTGCAATACGCATACCTTTCATCCCCGCGGGTGAGCCACCCATCACTTTGACGCCGTCGACCGCAAACCGCAGGGGAATAGTATGAATTATTTTCCTATTTAAAATTGCACTTGGTGCCAGAGCTTTTTCGCTTGCGGCAATGGCGCGTGGGATGTCGCGGTCGGTAATTTCCGAGTCGCCACGCTCCACGACTGCCTCGCCGCGGGAAAATGCTTCGTCTAAGCCGATGCCGCCAATGCCAATGTATGCACGTTTTACTTTAACGTGTGCGGCCTTAGAGGCCTGTGCAACAGCCGCTGCAATAGAGCGCGACACTTCCTGCCCAGATAGTATGTACCCTTGTTTGAGCCCGCGGCTTTCTGCGTAGCCGGTGCCTAAGATACGTGGGGGCTGGTGTGGGTCGGTACTTTCAGCAATGACCACTTTGACATGGTAGGTGCCGACATCAATTCCTGTAACGATTTTGCTCATGTAATGCAAGACCGAATTGTTTTAAAATTCGGCGTTCTTGTTTTTCCATTGTAGCACCATGTTTGAACCCTTTAATATGAAACAACCCGTGGATAAAGAGGTAGCCGACACTAAACGGATGCGCCGCGCGGCGGCAGATCAAAATCTCGCCAGAATTTTTAGAAAGGGGAAATGAAAGGACGTTAGACACTTTGTCGACTTTTTTTGAACGGAGCGTCACGGCGCGCATCTCGCGCATAGACAAAAAAGCATACGAGAGGTCGTATGCTTTTCCTAACACTTCGTTTTTGAGCGCCACGTAGGGAACGCGCTTCATTACGATTATTTACGGCGGAAACCGCGTGGAGCGCGTTCTTCCATCTTGCCGAGCTTTATAAGCTCTTTAACGTTTTCGCGACGTTTGATTACTTTAAGAGTTTGTTTGCGGCGCACTTCGCGGGACTTGATGCGGGTGGCATAGCGGCGGCTGCGCATGCGCTGGATAAGCCCCGACCCCTGCACGCGCTTTGAAAAGCGGCGGATAAGGTTTACCGGGGTCTCGTTTTCGTTTTTGGTGACTTCTGCGTTAATTGCCATGTGGTCAAAATACTACCACATCCAGGCGTTATGGCGCAAGTGACCTATTTCAACATGATATACTTTTTGTTATATGGACGAGAAAATCGACCGAATAGAAAAAGCGGTTGAGCGGACGGAGAAAAACGTCAGCGACCTAACTGAAATTGTAGTTGCTATTAAAGACTATATGCTTACGCACATGGCAACAAAAGAAGAATTGACAGAGGAACTTTCCAGCGTAAAAAAAGAATTACGGAAAGACCTTGCCGATGTGCGTGAAGAGCTTGGCGGTAAAATTGAAGGAGTTCAGCGTTCGGTTGATGGAAGTTATGAACGCCAAAGTCTGCTCGAAACGCGTGTTTCGAAAGTTGAAACTGAATTGCACGTATAAAGTATAAAGAAAAAAGCCGGCCCGGGTGGGACGGCGTTGAAGATCGTGACCAGCATGAGTTAACTGACCTGCGGTTCCTGTTTGGGCTGCTGGGAGCCGTTGATGAGGTTTGCCATGTCCATCTGGAGCTTCCACTGGTCGATAGTTGGAGCGCGATTGCCGTAGCTTCCCAGAAGATTAGCGATGATATCCTCGAGCACCCCCTCTTGCTCGAGCGTCAGCTCGGCGTCCCGCCGAGTAAACGCGATAGCGACACCAAGCGGGTTCAAGGTCGTTTTGGTAGCAACGTTGCGTGCAATCAGAAAATTGCGAGCATTGGTTCCCATAGCACGTTCCTTTGTTAGTGGGCAATTCGCCCGTGTACTCACATAACCTCACGCAAAATATCTATTTAGCCCGAAGTTGTCAACTACACCTTAATTGTTTTTAAAAAGCGGGGAAGTGAAATTTGATGTGGATAAAATCCTAGCAGGCATAACCACTACGATATATCGTAGTGGTTTGCATTGTGGTTGGAAGAGGAATAATAAGGGGTTACAAAAACAATGTGGCGGCGATGCCGAGGGCTCCGAGGCAGAGGCCAATACCAGCGCCCAAGGTTGGTGTCTGATGAAAGAGTACAAATGCCAAAAACGGTTCAACAATTAAAATTGAACCAACAGAGAGCGCAGTTACAATCCAAATATTTTTAAATTGTGTGTACCCGAGCATGTAGCCGCCAACAAGAAGCGCTCCGCCTAGAATTACGATAGGAAGCATTACAAAGAAGGTTGAAGCATAGCTACCAACTTCAGCAGCGCGTTTTGAACCAACCAGTTCCGCACCAATTGAAAGCGTTTCGCCGAGAAATAGTAAAAGCAGTGGAGTAATTTTTTGCAGCATTTATACTTTAATAGTTTTTAAAAAGCGGGGGAGGGCGGAGAGCTGCAAAATTGTTTGTGACGAATTGGTAGACGAGCGGACAATGATAGTGCCGTCCAGGGCCTCGCGTTGGCCCATTATTAAAAGATGTGAGACACCTTGTGCCTTTGCCGACTCGAGCTGGGTACCGAGGCTCTTTGCGTCGAATGACTGCGAGACAGACACGTTTGCACTGCGGAGCATGTCGACAACCTGGAGGCCTTCCAGCTTGGCGCGGAGGCCGAGTTGTACAAAGTACACTTTTGGCATTTTTGCCGAAGGGGCTGGGGTAAAGTTGGCGCGCACCGTGCCTTTTTTACGGAAGAAGACGCTCGCAGAGACTGCACTGCCGTCTTTTTTACCGGTTAGTTTGCGAACATATTCGTCATAGCGGCCACCCATAGCCGAAAGCACCGTCGCGTCTTCGCCTACCAGGTCGAGGGCAAAGACAATGCGCGGTTCGCGGTCATCGCCCACCAACAAGTCGTCGAGTTCGTATGGGAAGCCCAAGCGTTCGACATGTTCGAGCACTTCGCGGAAGTGGCCGCGGCTTTTTTCGGAAAGGAAGTTCATCGCACGGGGGCCGTCGCTCAAAATTTGGCGGCATGTCTCGCCGGTGCAGTTGTACAAAGCAAGCGGGTCTTTTGCCAACATCGCACGGCACCCTTCATCTAAATTGTTTGCGTGTTTGCGGACGTAGCCCGAGAGTTCGCGTTCGAAGCGTGCTTTGGAGTCGCGGTCGCCTAGTGCGTTAACGCGTACGCGCGAAACAGTTGCGCCCCACTCGGTCATAATTGCAAACAATGTTTTAAGCAAAATAACTTCGCCTAAACTCTCTGGCGAGCCAACCACTTGAAGCCCAAATTCTCCCGTGTCTTTTGGAATGTAGCTTGCAGGCACGTGCGAAGGAGTTGGGGTTGCGTAAAAAGCGAGTACGGGGTCGGTTGGTTTTTGTATGACGCATGAGGCGCAGGTTTGTGCAGTTGTCCCGAAGGAATGCACACCTTTTACGCGGTCAGCACGGGGGATGCCACGTTCGACTTCTTTCATCGGGCGGAAGCCATAGAAAGACGAAACGTCAGCAGCGTGTTTGATAAACAGCTCGGGCGAAAGTTTTTGAGGTGAACCCATATGTTATTGAGGTTCTGCTATGCTGCCGGGAAAGATGTTTGCGGTTTGTACGGGGAGCAGGCGTAAAAAGACACGACCGACAATATTTTCGCGAGGCACGGTGCCCCAGGAACGTGAGTCGGAGCTTTCCGGCCGATTGTCGCCCATCACAAAGTAGTTGCTGGTGCCAACTGAGTAGTCTTTGTTGGAGCCGTCGCCTTGGTTAACAACATACGACTCGTCTAGCTGCACTGTACTGCCGTCAACTTTAGAAACAGATACTGTGCCGTTTAACACATGCACAGTTTCACCCGGCAAACCAATGATGCGTTTGATAAAAAATTGTGTTGGGTCTTTAGGATAGCGGAAAACAATAACGTCGCCGCGCTTTGGTTGTTCAAAATGGTACGTTGCTTCGTCGATTATTAAATATTGCGCGTCTTCGAACGTGGGGACCATCGATGCACCAGAGACAATGAAAGGTTGTGCAACAAAAAGGCGTATTGGTAGAACGATGACGAGGGCAACGAGTGCGAACTTGAGGAGTTCTGTGAAAAAATTCTCACTTTTTTCCTCTGGCATGGAGATATTGTAGTTCACTCTTTGGAAGATGCAAGTTTTTTGTATAGCTTGAATAGTAAGCTCTCAGGAGTACGCAATTTTTCTGCTAAAAAATTGCTCAGTTCTCGCACCGTCGTGCTCAAAAGCCTCCTTTAAGCTTCTATTCTTCGCTTTTTTCCTTTGTGTTATGCTTTGCCTCATGAATTGGATAATCGCAGGCCTTGGCAACCCTGGAAAAGAGTACGACGGCACGCGCCACAACGTCGGCCGTGAGTTTTTGCAGCAGATAGAGAAGTCCGCCGGAGGCGGATCCGCCTCCGGCGGAAAGGAAATAAGAAAAGTTGAGTTGTTTGGTAAAAAAGTCACTGTAGTGACGCCTGACACCTACATGAACAACTCCGGGTTGGCGTTTAAAAAGCTTGTGACATCTAAAAAACAGGCCGAACAGTTCGTTGTCTTGCAAGACGAACTAGACTTGCCGCTGGGTAAAGTAAAACTTTCGTTCGGGTCGTCGTCTGGCGGACACAACGGCATTAATTCAATCCATACAGCTCTTAAAACCAAAGACTTTGTGCGTATCCGTATTGGTATTTCGCCCGCAACCCCTTCGGGTAAATTAAAAAAACCGACAGGCGAAGAAAAGGTAGTCGACTTTGTGCTCGGCAAATTTAAAGCAACTGAGCAAGACAAATTAAAAAAAGCAAAAAAGCTTGTCCGCGACGCACTCGAACTCCTCGTGACCGAAGGTCGCGAAAAAGCAACGATGGAAATCCATTCGCGCAATTAAGCATGGAGCGGAAAATTGATATCCATAAAGCATCGGGAGTTTTGATTCAAGGCCGGAAGTTTTTAATTGTGCGCCAAATAGGAAAGAAGTTTTTTGTAGCACCGGGCGGCAGGGTAGAAGTAGGCGAAATTGTAATAGATGCGTTGAAGCGTGAACTAAAAGAAGAGCTCACGATAGATGTTGATATCTCCGATTTAGAAGAGTTCGGAACATTTTATGCCCCGGCAATTGGCGAAGAAAATAAATACCTCCAGTCGGATGTCTTTTTGGTCACCAAATGGAGTGGAACTATTGCTCCTGCAAGCGAAATTGAAGAAATAATGTGGGTTAATTCTGTTTTGCCTCCCGACATTGAACTCGGTTCAATATTTCATCACGACGTGTTACCAAAATTGAAAGAGTTAGGTCTTATTGATTAACAAAAAAACTCTCCAGTCTGGAGAGTTTTTTTAATTTTTATTTCTTGGAAATTACTTTTTATCGCCACCAAAAGCCAAAGCCATGCGCATTTCTTTTGGATCAAACAAAGAGATGGTGAATGGGTAGCGTTTGCCAAGTTCGAGTGCTTGGCGGAGTTTTTCTTCCGAGCCAAACTCCGACACGTGCACCAAGCCTGCGATACCTTCTTCAATACTTGCAAGTGCCCCGTGCTTGTTGAACTTAATGACAACACCTTCGACTTTGTCGCCTTTGTTGTATTTACCCACAGCGTCTGTCCATGGGTTGCTCTTAAGTGCTTTGACTGAAAGCGAAACTTTGCCGTCTTTGATGTCGATAATTTTAACTTTTACCTTGTCACCAACTTTAAAGAAGTGGCGTGGGTCGTCCACCAATCCCCAGTCAATTTCTGAAATGTGGACCAAACCTTCCAAACCTTCTTCGAGTTTAACGAAGACACCAAAGTCCACCATACCGGTAACTTCGCCTTCAACAGCGTCGCCAACCATGTAGTGTTCGATGATTTCCTTCTTTTCTTTATCATCCGCGCCTTTTTCAGAGAAGATAAGCTTTCCTTCTTTTGGAATTGCAGAAATAAGCGACACAGGGATTTTCTGACCAACCAATTTGCGAAGTTCGTCCAAAATACGGTCTTTGTCGCCGTCGGTAACACGTGGGTAGTGTTCAGCTTTGAGTTGAGATGCAGGGAGGAAGCCAGCGATGCCCTGCCATTCCAAGATAAGGCCGCCCTTGTTTGCTTCCTTAACAGTAAGGTCAAACTGTGTTTTGTTTTTAACTGCGTCTTCCGCCTCGGCCCACAAAATTGCCTGGCGAGCCTCTTTGAGCGAAAGCTCGATATAGCCGTCTTTGGTGTCGGTTGCAATAACTTTTGCCGAAACGGTGTCGCCAACGTTGGTGCGCTTAATAACCTCGCGGGCGTTCATGTATTCGCGGCCGTAGATAACGCCGGTACCAAACGGAGGCAAGTCTATGTAGAGACGTGCACGGTCGAGTGCGATAACGTGGCCTTCAATAATGTCGCCTTCTTTGGGCGGCATAACGGCCTTGTCTGCAAGCGCAGACATAAGGGTAGGGGCAATGACTTCTTCTTCTGTTTTCATATTGTTTTGTACGACAGGTCCTCCTGGCGTATCCCGAGCGAAGTCGAGGGATAGGGCCAAAAGATTATTCCTGCGCGCTTTATCTAATAATTACTCGAAAACCGATGTAATTGCTCCAAATATACAAGATATAGGGGATTTTGCAAGGTATAAAAAGTTTGAAGTCCTGGTGATTCATATCACCAGGACCCCTGTCATCTTACGCTACTATTGTGCAGAGAAAACCCTGCGGGAGCGGTGTAACCCGCCTAGTGGAAGTGGGAAGGGTCGCCTCGCCATCGTTTTCGAATGCACGTGGCTGCGATTTTCATCGGTAACCCCCTCTCGTAGGAACTCACAGGTGACCGACAAGACAAGAAATCTACGACGGTCAATTGCACAGTAGCATAAGTATAAAATTTTTGTCGAGTGGGTCGATGTGAAAAAGAAAAGGCCGTCCGACTTTAGAAGTCGTCCGGCCTTGGTTGTTGGTGTCACTGGTCAGAGGTGGGGGTTCTTGTCGTCGTAGCTCTGAAACTGTGGGTGTGGCTGCCGCTGGTTTGGCCGGTGGCGGTCGTGCGGGATGAGCATGGTCCGCACAGGCGACGGCGTTACGGTGCCGGTAAGCCCTCGGCTTTCGTCCGGGTCCGTCTCGGTGGCTTGGTCTGAAGAACTTGTCACTGCGTCTCCTGGGTTTTAAGTAGAAGCACTATACACGCCTACTTTTTTGTGTCAAATCGGTATTATTTTCATAAAATTCATGCTATAATTAACCCATGGTTATTAGCTACATGGGAGGCGAATGTTTTAAAATTTCGCAAGGCGAATTGACGCTCGCGTTTAACCTCCCCGGCAAAAGCTCTAAACAAAAAAACGTAAAATTTGGTTCAGACATTGTCCTTGTCTCACAAGACCACGAAGATTTTAACGGAGTCGAGTTTGCAGCATTCGGCGAACGCGAGCCATTTGTCATTAAAGGCCCCGGCGAATATGAAGTTAAAGAAATTGCCGTCCGTGGCTTTGGTTCAGAAACAAACTACGGTGGCGGCACACATATCAACACTATATATGGTGTTGCGTTTGAAGGCATGAACCTCTGCTTTTTGGGCTCGCTGGGTACAACCGATCTGCCGCTGGCAGCCAAACAAGAGCTCGACAACATCGACATGTTGTTTTTGCCGATAGGTGGGGATGGGGTTTTGGACTACGCACAAGCGTACAAACTGGCGGTACAATTGGAACCGAAAGTAATTATCCCGATGCACTACGACGCTGCAGCCTTGAAGTTATTTTTGAAAGAGGCAGGAGCTGAAAAAACAGAAGCGATAGACAAATTTACCGTTAAGAAAAAAGACCTCGAGGGTAAAGAAGGCGAAATTGTCGTCCTTGCGGCATAATAGGTAAGATACAAACGTGAAAAGATATTTTAACCACATAAAGTTGCAGACGCCCCACCAGCGCAGACAACATTCTGCACAGGTTGCGGGCGTGTTTACGGCACTTGCGTTTGTGGTGTGGATAACCACACTCGGCTTCCGTTTTTCTGTTACGGCAAACGGCCCAACAACTGTTGCGGGCGCAGACGGACAGTCGCAAACGGCAAGCGTCTTTGACGGCCTCTCACCAGCGGAAAACACATTGGTGCCAGTGGGTGCTGCACCAAATACAAATAGTGATACAAGTGCTGGTGCGGGGGCTGACACTATGACACCGGTGCCAAACAGTTATTACAGCGATTACGGAGGCACGCAGTAAGATAGATACGACTTTTTATGGCTAAAGAAATTCATTCGCCCACAGGCGACTCAGAAAACAACGGAGGCACAGGCGTCGTAGGGCGCAATATCTCGACAGAGATGCGTGAGTCGTACTTGGACTACGCAATGAGCGTGATTACGTCGCGCGCCTTGCCCGACGTGCGTGACGGTCTAAAACCCGTACACCGCCGTATTTTGTACGCGATGCACCGCATGGGTTTGACCCCAGGTGCGCGCTTTCGTAAGTCGGCAGCAGTAGTTGGAGATGTGCTGGGTAAATACCACCCGCACGGCGACGCGTCGGTGTATGACGCGATGACAAAAATGACGCAAGACTTTGCGATGCGCTACCCGCTTGTGCTTGGCCAGGGAAACTTTGGCTCCATCGACGGCGACTCGCCAGCCGCAATGCGTTACACCGAAGCAAAAATGTCCCGCATCGCGGAACTTTTGCTCGGCGACTTGGAAAAAGACACGGTGCAGTGGCGCCCAAACTACGACAGCACCTTGCAGGAGCCGGAAGTATTGCCCGCAGCTGTACCCAACATTTTGCTTAACGGCACACTTGGTATTGCCGTTGGTATGGCAACGTCTATCCCGCCCCACAACTTGGGCGAGCTGACAGAGGCACTAACACATTTGATAGAAAACCCCGACGCAACAGTGGAAGACTTGATGCAGTTTGTGTCGGGCCCCGACTTCCCAACGGGGGCAGTGGCATTTAATAAAACAGACTTGTTGCACGCATATTCAACCGGTAAAGGCGGTGTTGTCGTGCGCGGCAATGCAGAAATAGTTGAAGACAAAAAAGGCAACTTCCAAATTGTTGTCACGAGCATCCCGTACCGCGTTAACAAAGCCGACCTTATCATGCGCATTGCCGACCTGGTGCGCGACAAAAAAATCGAAGGCATCCGCGGCTTGCGCGACGAGTCGACCAAAGACATTCGCGTTGTTATCGAGCTGAAAGTTGGTGGCCACCCGCAAAAAGTACTCAACTATTTGTACAAGCACACGGCGCTTGAAGATACCTTCCACTTCAACATGGTTGTGCTTGTCGACGGTGTGCCGCAGACACTGTCGCTCAAAGGCATTTTGCAGGAGTTTATCAAACACCGCCGCGAGGTGGTTAGGCGCCGCACAGAGTACGACCTACGTAAGGCGCAAGAACGCGAGCATATTTTGCTGGGCCTTTCAAAAGCGCTCGACCATATCGACGAAGTTATAAAAACAATTAAAGCGTCTAAGGACGTCCATGAGGCAGAGCTGAACCTCGTTAAGAAGTTTAAATTCAGCAACTTGCAGGCCCAAGCGATTTTGGAAATGCGCCTGTCGCGCCTTGCAAACCTTGAACGCAAGAAAATCGAAGATGAATTGGAAGAGGTGCAGGCAATGATAAAGGAATGGACTGCACTCCTTGCAAGCGACAAAAAGATGCTCGGCGTTGTTAAGGAAGAAATGATCGCAGCTGCAGGCCGCTTTGGCGACGACCGCAAAACAAAGGTAATAAAAGGTGCAGCGGGTGTGATAAATGTCGAAGACTTGGTTGCCGACGAAGAGCAGGTGTTGGTGCTCACAGCAGGTGGCTATGTAAAGCGCACTAACCCCGAAGAATATAAACGCCAAAAACGTGGCGGGGTCGGTGTGATTGACTTAAACACCAAGGAGGAAGACTTTGTCACAACCTTCCTTACGACTTCGACCCACAGCGACCTACTGTTTTTCAGCGACCTCGGCAAGGCGTACCAAATTAAATTTTACGAACTCCCAGAAGGCAAGCGCTCGACCAAAGGCAAGGCGGTGGTGAACTTCCTTTCTATTACCGATGCTGAAAAAATATCGTCGGTATTGCCGATGCGGAAGAGTGATAAGGTAGGCGACCCGTCTCGCCAAGGCGGAGCCGAGGCGGGGCGCTTCTTGTACATGATAACCAAGCAAGGCGTTACCAAAAAAGTTGATGCAACTGCGTTCCACGACGTACGCCGCAGCGGCCTTATTGCGATGAAGTTGCAAACAGGCGACGAACTTATCGCGGCGCTTTTGGTAGAGAAGGGTGACGAGATCTTCCTTTCTTCTGCAAAAGGCCAATCAATACGCTTTAAAGAAAGTGACATCCGTACCATGGGCCGCACTGCAGGCGGTGTGCGCGGTATGAAGTTGGGCGCAGGCGACACTATTGTCGGCGCCGACGTTATCCGCAAAGGTGCAAAAAATGTCGAGGTGTTGGTTGTGTCCAAAAACGGCTACGGAAAAACAACTCCAGCTGCAGAATATAAAGTGCAGAACCGCGGAGGTTCCGGCATTAAGACAGTTAAAGTAACTCCAAAGACCGGCAACTTAATTGCTGCGCGTGTCATAAGCAAGACAGAAGAAAATGATATCGAAATTGTTATCATCTCCAAAAACGGACAGGTCATCCGCACGGGCGTGAACGAAATCCCATCCCTCTCGCGTGGCACGCAAGGCGTCCGCGTCATGAAACTCCGCGACGGCGATGCAATCGCAAGCTTTGTGTGTTTGTAAATGTATGGCAGGAGAATTAAAAACTAAAGAATCAAATGTTGCGTTTATTGATGGCCAGAATCTGCACTTAGGAACAAAAGTAAAAGCTTGGTCAATCAATCACGCCAGATTCAGAACTTACTTATCAGACAAATATCATATAACAGAGGCATACTATTTTCTCGGTTTTATTTCTGGAGAAGAGCAAGATTTGTATGACAAACTTCAAAAAGCCGGCTTCATCCTTTCCTTTAGAGAACATTCTGCCGCTTTACAGGGTAATAAAAAGGGGAATGTCGATTGCGATATAGTTTTTGGAATAATGAAAAAGTTGGTCGACAATGAACCATTCGACAAAGCTTTTATAATTTCAGGAGATGGTGATTATAAGAGGTTGGTAGATTACCTTGTTAAGAAAGGAAAATTTGGGAAGATGCTATTTCCTAATAAAGAATTCGCATCCTCTCTCTATAAGAATTTAGGTGGGGAATACTTTGATTACCTTGAGTCTCCTGATGTAAAGGCAAAAATAGCTCATATTCGCAAATGAAAAGGGCCCCTTAGGAACTAGTCCGTTCGGGTCCCTTTTCGTGTTAATACACACACACTATACAGAGTTTTTATGAAGATTACAAGAAGTGTTTATAACTTAGATTAAGCCTAAAAAAGGAATATAAAATTCAGTTTAGTGAAGTAAAGAAAAACTCCCC
The DNA here is from genome assembly GCA_026397405.1 of Candidatus Adlerbacteria bacterium. Classification (GTDB taxonomy): domain Bacteria; phylum Patescibacteriota; class Minisyncoccia; order Phycocordibacterales; family SBAW01; genus GWA1-54-10. Next base: position 476,724 of record JAPLUW010000001.1, read on the forward strand.
GAGGGGAGTCCTAGTCATGCGGCACTCTGTACCGCGTGAGAAACTTGACGTCTGCAGCAATTGCGGCTTGGACGAGGGCCTTTTCGTCCCCGACGTTTTCGTAGTCGAAGAACACCAAGCCAGGGTGTCCCTCGTTGCTGCCGACGGTTGGGGCATCGTGTGAAAAATGATCGAAGGCTTCACGGATGCCTACAGCTTTCCTTGTTGGAACTGCAAATTTTACTCCCATACGATCCTCCTTCAGGTTATGGGTAGCTGGCACTATACCGCCGCACTTTTCTAATTGCAATAAATTTATGCGGTACAACTCCAACGTATAAGTCGGAGCCCCGACAAAACGTCGGGGTATACTAAACAAGATGGAAGAGAGTAGTTTTTTAAACCCCACTGCCGCGCTTGCCGCGGCGCACATGCACGAAGGTATGCAGGTTGCAGACCTCGGGTGCGGGAGTGGTTTTTTTGCCCGCGCAGCAGCGCGCCTGGTGGGGGAAGGAGGCACTGTGTGGGCGGTCGACGTGCACCGCGACATGTTGCCGCGGCTTAAAAATTTGGCTGCAGGGGAAGGTTTGCACAATGTCGAAGTAATGCATGGCGACATAGAACAGCCAAAAGGTAGCAACTTGCCCGAAGCCCATTTTGACTTCTGCATCCTTTCCAACGTCCTTTTTTCTACCGAAGGCAAGCAGGCAGTTGTACTGGAAGTAAAACGCCTGCTTAAACGCGGCGGCCGCGCACTTGTGGTGGACTGGTCGGGCTCGTTTGGGGGCTTGGGGCCGCACGAAGGCCACGTTGTTACTGCTGCTGTCGCGAAAAAGTTGTTTGAAGAGGCCGGGTTAGTGCATGTCGAAGATATTTCTGCTGGTGCGTACCACTGGGGATTTGTCGTTCGCAAAAAAGGCGAGTAGGGCGCACAATTACTACTGTGAAAATGACAAATTTCCAACTTGTTTTTACCGGCATCTTCATTGCTTTTATTGTGCTTGGCGTTATAGCATTTTCATTTTTTACCACACGCGGGAGTAGTGTAGGCGAAGTGCACATATGGGGCACGGTAGACCAAAACACGATGCAAAAAATTGTCCAAGAACTAATGCTGGGGGACAAAGACTTTCAAAATGTTGTATACACACAAAAATCTCCAGACACATATAGTACAGAAGTTATAAACGCTATGGCGCGCGGCTCGGGCCCCGACATTATCCTGTTGTCGCAAGACCAAATTCAAGCTTTTGCCGACAAAGTCTCTACCATTCCTTACAGTGTTGTTTCGCAGTCGAGCATTGTTTCGTCCTACGTGGGTGAAGCACAGCTGTTTTTAAATTCGCAAGGCTCGTTTGCGCTGCCGTTCCTTATAAACCCGCTTGTTATGTACTGGAACCGCGACCTCTTTGGCACGGCAGGCTTGGCGCAGGCGCCGCAGTATTGGGACAGCTTTTTAACTACGGCACAAAAGCTGACCGTGCTTGATGCGTCGTCTAACATTAAAAAAAGCGCTATAGCACTCGGCGGGTGGGGCAATATTACGTACGCAAAAGCAATTATCTCTACCTTGGTGATGCAAGCCGGCGACCCTATTATTTCCTACAATGCAGACGGCACGCAAGTTGCGGCGCTGGGCACAACACCGCAAAATGCTACAGAAAACCCAGCCGCATCGGCGTTGCAGTTTTATACCGAATTTGCAAACCCGTCTAAAGTAACGTACTCGTGGAACCGCTCGTTACCCAACTCGTTTGATGCCTTTGTTGCGGGAGACGTGGCGGTATACATCGGTTTTGCCAGCGACTACTGGGCAATTGCCGCACGTAACCCCAACCTCCGTTTCGGAGTTGCCACGGTGCCCCAAATCCAAGGCAGTAGTGCCCACGTAACGTTTGGGCAAATGACCGGCCTTGCAATACCGCGGACCGCAACAAATGTGCAAGGAGCGCTTGTAATTGCACAAAAACTTTCGAGCCAAGTAGGGGTTGCTACCGCAGCCCAGGTGACAGGGTTGCCACCGGTGCGCTTAGATGTTGTGCAAGATACAAATGCCAATGCCGCTGTGAGCGTGTTTAACCAGTCGGCGCTTATTGCACGCGCATGGCTCGACCCAAACACTACTGCCACCGATGCTATATTTAAAACGATGATAGAATCTATCGTAAGCAACAAAGCACTGCCAAGCGCCGCTGTGGAAGACGCCATGCATTCGCTACAAGCATTGATAGGACAAAACTCACAATGAGATTTTTAAAGAAAACATACCTGTTGGCATTTTTATTGTTATTGCCGTTGGTCGTAGGAGCGCAAGTCAGTCCTCCTGGAGGGCCGGGTAGTGTTAGTCCTAATTGCAGCACTGTTCTTGGGTTTTGCAATCCCCTCAACTCCGGCACCATCTGCGGCGCACTTAAATTATTTTTAACAGCACTTCTTACACTCGCCATACCTGTTGCGGTGTTGTTTATTGTCTACGGAGGGTTTTTGTTTGTGTGGGCACGCGGCAAGCCTGAAGAGTTAAAAAAAGCACGTTCAAACTTTTTCTACGTCGTTATAGGCATCGGGATATTTATGGGTGCATGGCTGTTGGGGCAAGTTATCTTGAACACCCTCAATACCCTGGCAAAGAGCACCAACAACCCCAACCCTCAAATTGGGCAGTGCACCTAAACACGCTAAACTATATTTATGCAATTTACCCCTACAACTACAAGTTTTAAAGACTTGGTTAACATCATCATTAGTTATATAAACCTTATTGTCCCTATAGTTGGGGGGCTGGCAATTATATTCTTCTTTGTGGGGCTTGTTCGCTACATATATTACGCGGGGGACGCAAAAGGGCGTACTGCCGGGCGTGACAATATCATTTGGGGTTTGGTAGCTATGTTTGTCATTTTTACGCTCTCGGGCATATTGCAGCTGTTAAAGTCGGCGTTGTTGTCGCCGTAGCTTCATGCATGGCTATCCACACAGGCGCCTTGTGTATGAAGTGATGCTTGTTACACTAAAGCAGTATTAATGTAAGATTTATATGAAAAAACTATCACTCGCAAGTTCTTTATTATTGCTAGCAGCACCTTTGGCAGCTTTTGCCCAATTTTCGCAGCAGGTGCCAGGGTCTGTACAAAGTGGAAGCATTGTAGCTCTAATCCTTACAGCAAAGCAGATTGTCGGTTTGTTGATACCTATCCTTATCGCTATCGCTGTCATTGCATTTTTCTGGGGGCTTGTTAAATATGTATGGGGTCAAGGTAAGGATACTGCGGCAGGCAAAAACACCATGATAGCGGGCCTTGCTTCGTTGTTTGTTATGGTCACCCTGTACGGTATCCTCCAGTTTGCAGCAAGTGCATTGGGTGTAAGTACCACACAAGGTACACTTTTGGCACCAAAAGTAGAGACAGTTCGATAGTGTGTAGTTTATATGTGTCCATCAAATAATGCTTCTGCATTATGTAAATTGGTAGCTGAATTTAGCAAGATAGTGGTAAACCCACTGCTGGGCCTCCTCTTTGCAGGGGGGCTCTTGGTGTTTATGTTTGGTGTTGCCGAGTTTTTGTTTGAGTTTAATGTGCAAGGGAACCAAAGCTCAAAAGAGGCAGGCAAGCAACACATGCTCTGGGGCGTTATCGGTATGTTTATCATGGTGTCTGCATGGGCAATATTAAAACTTATAGCAGGTGTTGTGGGGCAAACTATTTAGCAAAAAATGCAGCTATAGAAAAAGAAAAACGGCAGGACCTTGGAGGGTCCTGCCGTGTCGCGTTTTTTTGCCAGGTCTATCGTTCAACCTGGCGGCTTTATTGTGATGCGCTTGGTGAAGGACGTGCCATGGCTTTTCGCAAAGCGCGCAAAGACTTTTGCAGCTTGACCCTTGCTCCCTGGACAGAACCCATACGGTCCGTCTTCGGGCCCATCCTCCGTCTCTTTGTACATCGCACATTCTCCTGAGAGATACCAGAAGTCGACGTAGCATCCACCTGGGAAAGGCTTCCAGTTCGTCCCGAACTCGTAGTCTTCTTCGCGCGGGCTGCACCCGGTGAAGTAGTTGATCACGGCCGGAAGGCTCGGCACGGTCGGGTAGACCGGGCCTCGTGGGCTTGCCGCCGCACTAGCTGTCGCTGGAGCTGTGTTGGTGCCCCAGATCCACGAACTGACTGTTGCCACCGCCATCCAGAGCCCAAAGACTCCGATGATGAGGGAGCCGAGTATGGCTCGTGGATTCCCTTGTGTCCACGTAATGATCGCGCCGATGACGAGAACTCCAAAAAGGAGCATCCACACCGGCCCGCCTTGTGCAACATACCCCGCAGTAAAGTTGGGGAATGCCTGGTTCATCACGAGGAAGAGAAACAGAACGGCGCCGAGTGCTATCGGTATAGCCCTGTACCTCTGTGCTTGCTCACGAGCAGTCTCCAGTAATGCTGCTGCGTCTAGTCCCTCGAGCCGAGGGCGACGCAGGTTGGATTTCCGAACCACTGTCGCAACAAGTGCGAGGACAGTCAGAGCCCCCGCACTGATAATAAGCGACCAGAACATCAAATCAGACATTGTCGTCCATTTCTTTATGTTGGAGTTGTTGGCGGAGTTGCAGGCTGTGCAAGCCTACGAAACCCATCGGCGAGCATTTGGGGCGTAAGCCCCAGTTGCTGTAGTTCGGCGGCTAGACCCGTATTTCCCACAAAGGGGTTGTTGGCCCAGATAATCTTGTCGCCGGGCCCGGTTGCTTTCATCGCGTCGAGCTGGCTCAAGACCACACCCAGTTGTCCATACTTTTGGACTTCTGTGTAGACCAGTTCGATTGCTTGCCGCTGGCCCTCTGCACGAGTGACGGCTGCGTCCCTGTCGCCTTCCGCCGTTGCTCTTAGTGCGTCGGCACGTTGTTGGGCAATAAGGGTTGCGGTCGTCGCTTCGGTCAGTTCACGTGCACCTTCTCCATCGAGTTCTATTTGTTGAAGTGATGAAGCTCGCAACCTAACGCCTAGTACTTCCGGAGCGCCTTTTTCGGCGTGTTCCGTTGGTAGATTGGTGTTCAGTTTCTGTTGTTCAATGACAAAAGTACTCTCGCTCGAAGTTACTTCAGATCGTTCGCGCACGATCTGTTTGAATGTGCTCCGGCTCACCCATACCTTGGCCGCGTTGTGGGAGTCGGCAATAAGCCGTTCCAACCAGTTGGTCACGGTAAAACGGGCTTTATAGGGGTTATTGACCTCTGTTGTGAGCAGATAGGTTAGCTTGATAGGAGCATTTTCACTATCCTCGGCACCTTCAAGCATAACCCAATAGAGGAAAGAGTGGACGTATATGATATGCGTCCATTCTTCACGATGCCAAGGGACACGCTTTCCTTCAGCGTTTGTTTTTTCTTCAGTCCACTTGAACTTGTACTCATGGATATCTTTGAACGGCCAGAGGCCGTAGAAATAGATTCCATATCGCTCAAGTAGCCGAAGAAGGGAGAGGCGTCGGCGAGTTGGCATCTCTGAAAGATTGGGAAACCTAGTGTCGTTGTTATAGTTCCCACCAACTCTCAGTACTTCCCAGTCAGGTATCTCAGGGTTGTATTGAGGGATAGGACGACGAGGGTCGTTGAGGTAGTGATTTGTCCAAGCCATGATGACGTGGTCGAACTTTTCACCGGCCATAATAAATATGGCCGTACCTTCGCGGACGAAGGTGAAACAGATTCCATATAAGGCGAGTGCATTGATGACAAATGGCGTCGCAAACAAGAAAGCTGCGAGGACCAAGGCAACTTCTAGACAGAGTTCAAACATGGTAACTCCTGTTTGTCGATGAGCAATGCGGCGGGATGCCGCGGTGAAGTGAATGTCATCCATAGGATACACAAGGTAGACCTATGGTATTCTTTATCATTATATCATAGTAAATGCTTGTTTGTCAAGTTAGAAAAAGATTGAGAAATAAGGGTGAAAATTGAAATCTATTTCGGCACAAAGTGTGCCGGGGAGAGGACTTGAACCTCCATGGGTTGCCCCGTCTGCTCCTAAGGCAGGTGCGTATACCAATTCCGCCACCCCGGCAATATTTGAATTCTAAGGGATTTGTCGTCACAAGTCGAATGTTCTCACTAGAACATTGCTCCGCCTCGCACTTTGTGGTCAGGCGTTCAAAAATTGCCGTCACAATTTTTGCCGCACGACCCTGCCTCGTGGTTCTGTCTGCTGACAGAACATCACTCCGGCTCGCACTAAAGCAGAAAATTCCGCGCAGGCGGAATCTTTCTGTCTTTAGTGCGCCCACCTGGATTCGAACCAGGGACCATCTCCTTAAGAGGGAGTTGCTCTACCAACTGAGCTATAGGCGCGAGTGAGTCGGGTAACGAAAATTCATTTTCGATTACCGCGAACGAGCGTCTATATCGGAGCGAAGCGTAGATATAAGGCGCCGAGAAAACAATACCATTATTTTACCTATTAAAAAAGCTTCCCGCGCACAAAGCGCCACAGTGCGGGCGGATAGGAAATATAGTGCAGTCCAAATTTTGCTTTAAAGGTCGAAAATCCTTTCCAGTCTTCTGGGTCACCTTTTTGCCAAAAACGCCCAAAGTGCAAAAAACGTATCCCGCTCGCCAAACTCTCTGCGTGCCACGCGTCCATAAGCCCGACCATCGCAGGCACGTGTTCGTACTTTTTTGAAATAAATCCACACAAGTAAAACGACCCGTGGCATGTAGGAGAATTAATTACTGCCATTGCTGAGATGATTGTTTTTGTGCGTATGTCTCGTGCTGCAAAAAACTGCATAGGTGCGCCTGCTGCCAGCTTGCGAGTAACCATGTCTGTATAAAGGCGGCGGATGTATGGTTTGATGTCGCTCGCTACGTAGGCCGCCTTGAAATCTTCTGCAGAAATTTTTTCAACAACACATTCTTTATTTAAAAAATGTTCTCGCCATTTTTTGCGGTAACGGCGCGCCGACTCTGACCACTGGGCAACGTAGTAGGCACTCTCGAGCAGGGCAAAGCCTTCCAGCTCGCGAGGTTTTATTGCAAGCCTCTTCCAGCCGGCGGGTGTGTCGGTGCGAAAGAGGCGTTGCCACATGAGTACACGATTTGCTGAAATTTTTTTAGGGTCAGAGTCGACCAACACAGGTTCTTTGTCGCTGATATATTCTTCAACAACAATAGGCCAAAAACGGCGATACATCCCAACGGGGTCGACCCCCACTTTGCGCGGCCCAAGGAAGGTCGGCACGTCTGTCTCTAGTTTATATTCCGGCCACTGATGGTAGGGGACAAAGCCCTCGGGTGCTTCGGTTACTATTGTGCCGTACATATGTGGTGTCTGCATTGTAATAGATAGTTAGGGACTCGGCCAAGAACATTTTTACTCGCCAGTCGCTCCTAAAAATTTCTCGGCCCTGCTCGTGCGACCCGGCCCGGCTAGGCCGGGTGCCCGCACTCGCTTTCTCGTCCCACTCCCGCCAAAATACAAAACGTCCGGAGACATGCTCCGAACGTTAAGTATTTTAGTGCCGGGAGTGGGACTCGAACCCACACGACCGTAATCGGTCTGGGGATTTTAAGTCCCCTATGTCTACCATTTCATCATCCCGGCATTGCCCGTTGCTTTATGCGAAGTAGGGCTTCGCTGGCTATTTTACCCTTTAAGCTCGTCGTATGCTATTTCGCCTGCACGCTCGCCCTTGCGCGCAGAAGGCGCTGTTTTATGCCACAAAAGTACTTCACCAGTTTTAATTTCTTCTGCAAGGGTATACATGTCGCGGGTTTTTGTAAAAATACGAATAGTCTCTGTGGGTGGTTGCCCAGCCAACATCCCTAGTTGTTGCATCGCGCGCTCGATATATCTCATGTGCTGCGTAGCATCTTCCGACTCGGCTAACACATACGCGCAATCATAAGCTGCAAGTGCTTTTGATCTACGTCCCGCGTGTTCGCGTACGGCAGCTAAGGCGCCAGAATGTTGTGTAAATAGTTCGCCACGTGCATCAACTTCTGGCACGCCGGTTATGTCATTCCACAAACAGGAAGTAGTAATTTCGTCACGTGCACCGCTGTGGAGGTCGAGCCACAACACGGCACTGCGTGCACAGGTTTGCACAATGTAGTACATAAGCCTCTCTGTAGGGGAGCCGTGCGCCCGTCCAGGTATGCAATATTTTGGGAACTTCTTGTCGAGCGGATTATGCGACACTCCTGCTTCAAACCCAGGCATGTTTACGAGGGGCAAAATAATAAGCCTGCCAGAAAAATTGCCGTCACTATATTTTTCTGCCGCGGCGTAGGCGGCTTCAATACCTGCATACTCGTCGCCGTCGAGCCCAGCAGTGACCAAAAGTGTTGGTCCGGCTTTTGCTCCTGTAATATCGGCGACAGGCAGCGCGCGTATTATGCTCTCTGCCTTTTTGCGTGCACTAAAAAACCCAAACATGAGCGTACTTTAGCATGGTGGTGCGCGTGCTAAAATGCCACGGCATGGAAAGGGACGCGTACACAGAGTTGGAGGAAGATAAAGCGCGCCTTGTAGGGCTCTTTGAGTCGGGTATCGAGCGTCTTGCACGTGCCCAGGAAAGATACGAAGAATTTTCTCATGAGCTAGAAGAACTCACTGCTGCGAAATTTTCTGCAGAAATAAAAAAAACGTATACCGAAAAAGTACGCATGTTGTATGCACATATGGCAGCGACACTGTCAGCTCCTAACTGGCAGTCGCCATCGTTTTGGCATACAAAATCCTCACAGGCGGGGCGTGAAGAAGGAACGATATCCGCTTCGCAAAATGACTACAAGCGCGACATGCACATGCAGGAAAAAGAGTATGTGCAGAAATTTGTTAAAGAATATGTCGACCACCCACTGCGCTTGGCACCGTTTGCGTACGCTACAAGTAGCGGCATGAGTGCTGTCACTACAGTGCTGACGCATCTGCAAAATAAAGTTGGAATTGGCGACACCGTGTTGGCGGGCAAGTCGAGCTATTTTCAAAATAAATGGTTGCTACAAAAACTGTTTGGTACACGTGTGCGCTATGTCGACGAGTTTGATACAGACGGAATTATACGGCTTGCGAAGGAGCTGCGGCCGCCTCTCGTGTTCCTGGACTCTTTGTGCGGCGCTGAGTCGCTGCCAATGCCAAATTTGCCTGTGCTGATCCCCGTACTTTCAAAAATACTTTCTAACACCTCAACCTTTGTGCTCGACAATACGGGCCTCGGGCCCATGTACCAACCTCTACGCGACTTGCCCTGGAACCCCCTTGGTATGCATGTGGTTGTCGTAGAAAGTTTGCTTAAGTTCCACCAATTTGGGATGGACAGAGTCGGCGGCGGGATTATATGGACACCGAGTATTGTCGAAAATGGTTTGTTTGAAGCCCGTATGCATATGGGTACTATCATTCCTGATGCGTCCGTGTCTGCGCTGCCCGAGCCTAACCGTGCCTTGCAGGAGGCGCGCTTGATGCGCATTGGCCACAATGCACACATGCTTGCAACACTGCTCGACTCGTTTGTGCGCGAACATGTAACCGTGGTTGAAAAAGTTGTGCACCCGGGCTTGCCGCACTACGAAGGGTACTCGTGGACACGCACCATGCTTTTTCAAGGACCATTTATTACGCTCCGTTTCTGCGAGGGCAAGCGTACAGTTTCCCACTACGACGCGTTTGTTTCGCGTGTGCAAAAAATAGGGAAAGAAAAAAAAGTTGATATTATAGGGGGCACCAGTTTTGGATTTGATACAACACGCCTGTATGTAACTGCACGTTATGCAACGGACCTTACCGAGCCGTTTGTACGCATTGCGCTGGGTACAGAAACAGTCGACGAACTGCACGCACTTGCAGATGTATTTATACAAGCATTATGAAAATTTTCCCCACAAGCTGGAGTTTTGAGTCAGAAAAAAACGGAAGGATAGATGTTGTGGAATGGCTCTGGTCCGCACAAGTCTATGGTGGTGGGTTTGAACAGTCGGGCTCGTATGTCACAGCACTATGGAAACAGGCTCTTAAAAAAATACATCATCCAAACCTCGTAAAACGAGTTCTGGTTCTTGGTGTATGTGCAGGCGACAATATACGTTTAGCTCAACGTCGATTTAAAAATGCCGAAATTATAGCAGTTGAATGGGATAAAAAGATGATTGACCTTGCGGCGGAGCTTAAGAGATTTAAACCAGTCACTATGCTGTATGGCGACTTGCGTGCAGTACTCCCAACGCTTGAAGGGCAGTTTGACCTTATTCTCGGTGATGCGTTTTACAACGATGCCTCTGAAGGTACTGAAGATGACCCAACGTTTGGAAAAACACTTACTCGACTACTTGCTCCTGATGGAGTGTACATACTTAATGCCGTTCACCGGTTCGAATCGATAGACTACGTTTCAAAATATTTAACACTCAAAAAGCAATGGCTCTTCCGGGTCAATAAAGTTACGTTGTTTACACACTAGAAACTTCTGGAAGTCACGTAGGAATCGGTCACAAGTATTTTTCTGCTGAAAAATCTCGCGACCCCGTCTCCCCGCCCGAGGCGGGTCCGGCTTGCGATTCCCGACAGACAGTGCGTGTGCACTGTCTTCCCTGGAGGCCACGGCGGGAATCGCACCCGCGTATTCAGGATTTGCAGTCCCGTGCCTTACTACTTGGCGACGTGGCCTATGTACACACTGTAACGCACTCCTCTTTTTTACGAAAGTTCGTCGAGGCGTTGGCGAGTCTTTTCGCCTTTGTCGATTAAAAATTCAAAGTGGGGAGGGAAGGCGCCGCGGATGCGCTTGCGGAAGAAGTCGGCAAGTTCGCGGCGGTTGCGGTTGGCAAACCCAAGAGCTGCGTTTTCGGCACTTTCGGGCAGTACAGTAATGTAAATATTTGCGCGTTTACTGTCGCCTGACAGCACTACTTGAGTAACGGTAATCAGTGACTGTGGGTTTGCTTCGCGTACTAAAAATTCGGCCGCAGTAGTGCGGATAGCTTCTTGTATTTTTTCGTTACGGTTGTTCAACATAAAATTACCTGTGGTGAGTTATATCGAACTATTTGTTCACGACTTCAAACGCGTGGAGCGTGTCGCCTGCGGCAGGTTCGATGTCAGTTTTTACCATAGCGCCAAACTCGTTGCCCGCTTCAACTTTTTTTACCGCATTTTTTTGCGTTTGCAAACTAACTATTGTCCCGCGGCCAAGTTCGACATCGCGGCGCATAAGTTTAACCTCTTCGCCTTCGGACAATGCGCCGTCTTCCACTTTGCCGCCCAAGACTACTTTGCCTTTTGTCGTGCTAAATACTTTGAGCACTTTTGCAGAGCCTGTTTGTTCTTCCATGTTTGCGCGGGGGCGGTGTTTGTCCATCTGGTTTTCAAGCCAGGTAGTAAGTTCGTAGATTATAGAAAAGACGCCAATTTCAACCCCGAGGCGCTCGGCAAGCTGGGCCGCCTCACGTTCTACTTTTACGTTAAAACCGGCAATGATACCTGGGTGTTTGCCGCTACCTACCAAACGCACGTCACTTTCAGACACGGGTCCTGCCGCACGTGAGACAACGCGTACGTCGAGGCGTTCATGCACGGGCAGTTTTCCAAGTTCGTGCACAACGGCGTCTCCGGTACCGGCAAAGTCAGTTTTGATAACAAGTGGGAGTGTCAAAAATATTCCGTCCTCTGGTTCTTCTTTTTTCTCGAGTGTGGGCTTTGATGCATTTTTTAAACGCTCGGTGCGTGCAGCGGCAACATCTTGTTCGGCCTCTTTTTTAGACTCGACTGTTTTCCACGCGGCGCCAATGGTTGGAATGTCAGAAAAGCCGACAATGCGAACAGGGCTCCCGGGCCCAGCTTCTGTTACAGGCTTACCCCGAAAGTTTTCCATAATGCGCACTGGTGCAAAGCTTTCTCCCGAGACAATATATTCGCCGCTCTCAACCGAGCCGTTTTGTACGATAAGCGTTGCGGTGTTTCCGCGTTTTTGGTCGAGGTGCGCTTCAATGACCAAACCACTTCCGGGGAGCGACGGGTCAGCGGAAAGGCCCTCAAGTTCTCCTGCAAGCAAAATAAGGTCGAGCAATTCAGGTACACCCTCACCGCTTTTGCTCGAAATAGGCATGTAGGGGACTTCGCCACCGAGTCCTTCCAAGTAAATGCCGTTTTCAAGCAGAGACATTTTTGCTTTTTCTATGTCGGCACCTGGTTTGTCTATTTTTGTCAGCGCGACAATGTAGGGGATTTTTATTTCGTCTATCAATTTCATTGCTTCCAATGTTTGGGGTTTTGCGCCATCGTCTGCTGCAACAACAAGTACGGCAACGTCGGCAACTTCCAAACCGCGCGAACGCATTGCGCGGAACGCTTCGTGCCCCGGAGTGTCGAGAAACGTAATTTTGTGGGCACCTGTAAGGTTGGTGTGCACAGCCTCGTACGCAGAAAGATGCTGGGTAATACCACCCGCTTCACCTTCGGTCGTGTTGCTTTTGCGGATATAGTCGAGCAGTGTCGACTTGCCGTGGTCAATATGGCCAACGACAGCAACAATAGGCGGTCTTTCCCGCGTCAAAGAAGTTTCTTGTTTCATAAAAATTATTACGCACCCGTACGCGTCCGGTGTTCGGCAATGTGATGTTTTGCTTTTTGTATTGCACCGCGCTCTTCGTCGGTGAGTTCAAATGTGGACATGCCTTTGTCCAGCGGCTTCGCATACACCCCTACATGGTCGCGCGCGTAGTGAGTAGACAATACCACGCCGGAATGCAGTTCGTCAAGAAACGCGACAGAAAAACTTTGGTTGCCTCCACCGCTTTTTCCTGCAAATGGATTAAACCGGACCATACCCACACCTTGTATGCTGCCCCGCAGGCGCACTTCGGCAAGTTTTAAATATTTTTCCAACTCGACGCGGAACTGCTGCAGCTCTTTAGTGTCGCGTGTGAGTATGGAAATTGTTTCTTCAATTGAGCCATTGCGGCCAAGTGCGAGGCGTGTAAGGCGGCGGCGCAAAGAAACAAGCATGCAGAGTGCAATGATCGAAAACAGTAACGCCCCGACGGCCGCGTATGGTGCAGCTATAGTGAGGTACGAGGGAATAGTAGAAAATACCGGATGCAAAGATGCGAACGACATGAAAAGAAGTATACTGAAAATTATGTGGTTTAGAAAGAAGCGACTCTACGTCGACGCCGCGGCAGCAACACCTATATCACCCGAAGCCAAGCACGAACTGGTGCGTTTGCTCGACCTGTACGGCAACCCAGGTGCCCTACACAAGGAGGCGGTTGATGCAAAAAACGAACTTGAAGCAGCACGGAGCAGCATCGCTGCTTCTACTGGCGCACATGCAGACGAAATTATTTTTGTCGCAAGTGGAACAGAGGCGAACAATCTAAGCATTACCGGGGTGCTCGGACCTCTGCTGCGTGCAGGAAAAAAAGCCTCGCCCGTGGACGGTCTACGGCCGAGGGTACATGCCATAACGAGTGTCATAGAGCACCATTCGGTGTTAGAACCCCTGCGAGCGCTCCAGAGCGAAGGGCTGTTACTTACGGAACTACCTGTCGACAGCGAGGGTCTTGTTTCAGCAGAACAAGTAACAAACGCTATCACCGACTCAACAGTATTTGTTTCAATACAACTTATTAACAGCGAAATAGGAACAATAGAACCTATTCGCGATATTGCAAAAGTTTTGCGTCGCGCGTCTCATAAAATTTATTTCCACTGTGACGCGTCACAGGCGCCACTGTGGTTGCGCGTGAATGTAGAAAAATTAGGGGTAGACTTGCTGACGCTTGATGCGCAAAAAATTTTAGGGCCAAAAGGGGTAGGTGCGTTGTATGTGCGCCGTGGCGTTGTGCTTGAACCTATGATGCGCGGCAGTAAACAAGAGCGGGGGCTCCGTGGCGGGACAGAAAATACGCCGCTTGTGGGTAGTTTTGCAGTTGCGCTTGCTGCTGCGCAAAAAGGGGTAGAAGAGCGCGCAGAGCGCATAGCAGCGGTACGTGATGCATGTGTAGCAGAAATACAGAAATATATTCCCGACGTATACATTAACGGGCCTTCGTCTGCTAACCGTGTGGCAAACAATATCAACCTTTCAGTACCGGGGCTCGACCGCGAAATGGCCGTTATTGGGCTCGATGCAGAAGGCGTTGCCGCAACAACACGCTCTGCATGTAATGTTGTCGACAAAGACCCGTCACATGTCATAGAAGCTATTGGCACACCAAAAGAATTGCACACCACCGCAATACGAATAACCTTTTTGCCCGACGCGACACTGCGTGATGCGCGCCGTGTTGCGCGTGCACTTACAGAAATTGCCAGACGTTACCGCAGCGTTGTATAATAGAGTTAATGGACTTGGAGCAGCTGACCAAACACCAAATAATTCTGCTCACGCTGCTGGTCAGTTTTGTGACGTCCATTGCGACAGGTATTGTGACCGTGTCGCTGATGAGCCAAGCCCCAACAAGTGTGACGCGCACTATTAACCAAATAGTCGAACGCACGGTCCAGACAGTAGTTCCACAGACTCAAGGGGCAGCAGCGGTCGTCACAACTGAAAAAACAGTCATAGTAAAAGACGACGACCTAACAGCACAGTCTATTGCAGCAGTACAAAAGAGTATCGTCCGCATCACCCTGAAGGGAGGCGACGAACTTATCGCTCGGGGGATTATTGTAGACGCAAAGGGAACCGCCTTAACTGACAGCGCTTCGCTTGCGGCAGCAGATGGAACTAGTTTCGAAGCGATTCTTTCCGACGGCTCGCGTGTACCTCTGACAATTATTTCATCCGCAAGCTCTACGCCAATTGCAACCGTAAATGTGACCTTCGGTACCTCGACGGCTGCGGCTCCAGCGGCACTTGCCGATATTTCAAAATTGCGGCTGGGGCAGAGTGTTATCCGCATCGGCGGCACGGGTGCCGACACAGTGGGCGAAGGTGTTATCGCAAGCTTGCCGGCAGGGACGGGGAGTTCCCGCACCATTGAGGCAAGTGTACCGTCAGTAACTCCAGGCTCTGTTCTTATAACGTTGTTTGGCCAAATAATTGGTATTGTGACTGCAGACTCTGCGTTAGTAAGTAACGAGTTTTACACAGTCGCGACATTGCCCGCAGCGCCACCTGCAACCAAAGCATCTCCTAAGCCGTAATATATAGATATATATGCCACCATTTAACCACTTCACTACAAAAGCAAAAGAGGCCGTACGCCGCGCACACGAACTTGCGGTGGAACGTGGTCAAAACCAGGTGAGCCCGTTGCACCTGCTTGCTGCACTCCTTATACAAGAGGAGTCATTGGTCGTATCTATTGTCGACAAACTTGAGGTGGACATGATTTTGCTTACCGACACCGTGCTTGAGGCGCTTGAAGGTGTGCCAGGAGGTTCGGTACTTTCGCCTTCCTACCAGTTGTATTTAACCCCAGAGCTCGTGCAGGCGCTTGAGAGGTCTGCAAAAGTTGCGACAGAACTCCACGACGAATTTGTGGCAACCGAACATTTATTTATTTCTATACTCGACGTGCCGGGCACTGCGCGCGAAACTTTGTCACGCTTCCGTATTTCCCGCGAGTCGGTCTTGCGTGCGCTGCAGGAACTCCGCTCAAGCAAAGTTACTTCTGCTGGAGGCGAGCAAAAGAAAAACCGCGCACTTGTTAAGTACACACGCTCTCTCACCAAGATGGCTGCGGAAAACAAGCTTGACCCCGTTATTGGCCGTGACGAAGAAATACAGCGCGTTATACAAATTCTCTCACGTCGCACCAAAAACAACCCTATCCTTATAGGTGAGGCTGGCGTAGGTAAAACTGCCATTGCCGAAGGTCTGGCTAGTCGCATTGCAAGTGGTGACGTACCCGACTCGCTCCGCGACAAAGAACTTGTCTCACTCGACCTGGGTGCACTTATTGCGGGTACCAAATATCGTGGCGAATTTGAAGAACGTTTGAAAGCAATAATGAAAGAGATTGAACGCTCCGAAGGCAAGGTACTTTTGTTTATCGACGAAATTCACACCATGATAGGCGCGGGTGCCGCAGAGGGTGCAATGGACGCCTCGAACATGTTAAAGCCGGCACTTGCGCGTGGCGACATACATGTTATAGGTGCCACAACACTCCGCGAATATCAAAAACATATCGAACGTGACCCGGCCTTCCAACGCCGCTTCCAGCCGGTGTATGTGCTTGAGCCATCGCTCGACGATGCAACGGCAATTTTGCGTGGGCTTAAAGAAAAATACGAACTCTTCCACGGTGTGCATATTACTGACGACGCACTTGTGGGCGCGGTGCAACTTTCGGCTCGCTATATCCCAGACCGATTTTTGCCTGACAAAGCAATAGACTTGATAGACGAAGCTTCGTCAGCGCTGCGTATTTCTTTAGAAAATAAGCCACCCGTGCTCGAAGATGCACATCGCAAAATTATGCGTTTGGAAGTGGAAAAAGAGGCACTCCGCAAGGAAGCCGCGGCAGATGGCGAGGGTGCAGCAAAAGCACGCACGAGCGTTATTGAAAAAGATATTGCCGACTTGAAGGAAAAAACCGGCGAGCTTGAAATGCGCTGGAAGAACGAAAAGCAGGTGTTGCTCGAAATAAAAGCTATTAAAAAAGAGCTTGAAAGCTTGCGTATGGAAGCAGACTCGTCGGAGTCGGCTGTTGACCTCTCGCGCGCAGCCGAAATCCGCTATGGCGAGATACCTTCGCTCGAACGCGAACTCGACCAAAAAACAAAACGCCTTAAAAAGTTGCAGAGCACGCGCCGCATTTTGAAGGAAGAAATTACCGAAACAGACATCGCCTCGGTTGTTTCAAAATGGACCGGCATCCCTGTGTCGCGCATGCTCGAAGAAGAGGCGGAAAAGCTCTCGCGCATTGAACAAGTGCTCCAGTCCCGCGTGGTTGGTCAAGAAGAGGCTGTGCAAAAAGTGGCGGACGCAGTTAAACGCTCGCGTGCAGGCATTGCCGACCCTAACCGCCCCATAGCGTCATTTATGTTTTTGGGCCCAACGGGTGTTGGTAAAACAGAACTCACCAAAGCGCTAGCCGAATTTATGTTTGATGACGACAAGGCACTCATTCGTGTCGATATGTCGGAATATATGGAAAAACATTCTGTCTCCAAAATTGTTGGCGCACCACCGGGTTATGTGGGCCACGAAGAGGGAGGTGCCTTGACCGAACTTGTCCGCCACCGGCCGTACTCGGTGCTTTTGTTCGACGAAATTGAAAAAGCGCACCCAGAAGTATTTAACATTTTGTTGCAAGTGTTGGACAACGGCACACTTACCGACGCAAAAGGCCGTCGTGTAAACTTCCGCAACACGATAATCATAATGACCTCTAACATTGGTGCGCAATACATCGACAAGATGGAGCAGCTTGGCTTTACTGCTGGCGGCGCCACTGATGCAGGCAACTATGTTATGGCAAAAGAGCGGGTGCAACAGTCGCTGAAAGACTACTTCCGCCCGGAATTCTTAAATCGTATCGATGAAATAATAATCTTCAACATCCTTGCGCGCGAAGCGGTGAAAGATATTGTTGGTATCCAAGTGCGGGAAGTTGTGCAGCGTCTGATGCAGAAAAATATTACGCTCACCATAAACCCTGCGGTATACGACTACTTGGCAAAGGAAGGATACAACCCGCACTATGGTGCGCGCCCGCTCCGCCGGCTTATTCAAGACAAGATCCTTACTAAAGTAGCATCGCTGATGGTGTCTCGCGGCGTACTTTCCGGCGGTACCGTAACCGTAGACATGAAAGGGGACGAATTTGTCTTTGACGTAAAAAAAAGCGCGAAGCGAGTAAAGAGCACAATCCAAACTGACCTGCAAGCGGTGTAGAAAACAAAAACCGCTCCTCCAAACGATCTTTGCAGATGTTGGGGAACGGTTGGTGGCTAACGCCTGGGGCATGTGCTCCGGGCTTTGTCGTATTCTTGGAACCTCCGGAGAGATTCCGGAGTGCTCTCGGCATCGGACTGCTGTGCGGTCAGGCCTCGGTCGAGTACATCGCTGGAGAAGAATCCCTCGATACGAGGACATTCACCAGCCTGCACGCGCCGCTCGACTTCATCGAGCTCGGCTTCACAGGCTATCTCATAGTCCCTCTTAATCTTTTCACGCTCCGACACGTTGGTGATGCCACCTGAAATATCTCGTCTTGTCCACCCGGGGAACTGCTTGTAGTGGCACTGACCAGTCGCCAGCATTTTGCGGACGATGTCGGAATCATTTGCCGTGGCCGGCATGGCGGTGGCGAAGAGAATGAAAAACGCGATGACGATCTTGAGCATGAGTCTTTCCTTTGAAAAGTTGTTGATGAACGAATCCTTTATATTATATACCTATTTATACTAAATGTCAAGTACACAAAAAAGCCCGAGTTTTAAGGGAAAATAGTTCGACAAGTATAGTAAAAAAGTGTACCGTAAACAGCGTGTTGACTATGCGTCGGTGGTAGAGTGGTCAATTACACTTGGCTGTAAACCAAGCGGCTTCGGCCTACGGAGGTTCGAATCCTCCCCGGCGCACAAACATTAAAAAGCTTCAACTTCGGTTGAAGTTTTTTAATGTTATGAGCTGCGCCAGAGAAAGATATTTGAATATCTTTCGTGGAGGATTCGAAAGGGGTTGAGTATATTTTCGAGCGGCTAGGCCGTGAGAAAATACGAAACCTGCACTGCGGCTGTAAGCCGAGAAATTCCTCCCCGTTGTCGATTATTTATGATGTTACAATTAATTTTGTTATGCCCTCCTTCAAACGCCTCCTCTCCTCTATCTTCCTCTACTTTACAGTTCCACTCACCACCCTTGCCCAAACTCTTGTTCCTGCCTGTGGAGCTA
This sequence comes from Candidatus Adlerbacteria bacterium, assembly GCA_026397405.1. Classification (GTDB taxonomy): domain Bacteria; phylum Patescibacteriota; class Minisyncoccia; order Phycocordibacterales; family SBAW01; genus GWA1-54-10. The sequence continues at coordinate 495,534 of JAPLUW010000001.1, forward strand.
CTTCCTTAGGAGGATATACACAAGAGTATCAATACTTAGCTGCAACCTCATGTAACTTTTGTTGGCTCGCCCAACTCGTA
>JAPLUW010000002.1 GCA_026397405.1 Candidatus Adlerbacteria bacterium
CCGTCGCTACGTCAAACATCAAGAGCATCACAAGCAGGGAGAACAACAGAGTGTGTTCAACCTTATTACCTAATTGCCCGCTTGCGGGCGCTTACAAAACCACCGGCCCTAAGGCCGGTGGTCGTTTATTTAATTCAGGCTAGTTCTATATACTAGATAGTATGAGTAAAAAACTAGCCGGTGGTGTGGTGCACACTATGCCGGCAGATTTACAAAAATCTATTCTTGCTACTCCGGCGGCTCTGGCGGTGTGGAAAGATATTACGCCGCTCGCTCGCAACGAGTGGATATGCTGGGTTATATCCGGCAAAAAAGCGGAAACGCGGGGCATCCGCATCGCAAAAGCAATTTCAAAACTAAAAGGGGGCATGCGCCGGCCGTGTTGCTGGGCCGGATGTACGCATCGTTAGTTGGCTACATTCCGTTGTAGGTAGGGAATGGAGTATAGTTGGGTCAATGTCTATCCGACCAACCTACACCTCCCTCTATCAAAAGTTGGGAGAAATTATCGCACTATGGGCATCCTGCATTTTTGGCTACTACACCATATTGCCCCTGTTCGGTTTGCAGCTCAGCTATAACTCCAGCCCTATCGCTATTGCTGTGTACTTTTTGCTGTGGTCGGCACTTGCCACAGTATATTTTTGGGATGTATTTGCGCGATGGCTTCGTATAGACCGCCGTATTTGGGTATACAGCGCAACAAGTCTTTTGTTCGCCGGGTTGATATGGATACTGCTGTATCTGTTTACGTTTCTTCCCGCGGTAAACGGTCTGCTCGCTGCGCCATACACAGACATTTTATTTGCGACCCCGTGGTATTTTTTGCCCAAGGCCGCGGAAATTCTGCTCCAACAGTTGCTGATAGCCGTGCTTGTGCTCGAACTTTCGTTCCGGCTCCGTTCACTAAAACAAGTAGTGCTCGGGTACGCGGTATGTTTCGGCCTTATCCACGTGTTTCTCTTTTTGTTCACCGGCGCGCCGGTGTTGTATGCAACCATTATGACTTCAGCGGCGCTGTTGTCGGCGTCAGTATTCCCGTATTTGATTTTGCGCGTGCGCGGCGGGTTTGTGTATGCCTATGTCATCCAGCTTGTGTTTTATATTTTGCTTGCGATGTTTTTGCATGCATGGCCGCCTCCGGGCTACGGCGTGTAGGCGATAGCAACAGTTTTTTGTACGGGCCGTATAACTATGAATCTCTTTTTCCAGCCGGCAAGAAAGTCAGCTGTGGAAATTTGCTTGTCGCCTGTCTGTGCGGCCGGGTCGTTGTAGTACAGCGTGTCGCCGTCAATTCCGTTTAGCACCACAAGGTGGGGGACCTTGCTCTTTGGGTCAAATTTGTAATGGACCGACACTATCACCGGCCCGTTTTTAAGATGCTCTGTAAGTTGCGCAAGGGCCGCACGGTTGCCCAGCGTCGCCACATCGTAACTGCTTCCGTCGAGACCGTATTTTTTTGCGACACTAATCAAGCCTTGGTAGCTCCACCCTGCATTTTTCAAGTACGCGCCGACAGCGATGCCTTGTGTAAGAAGTGTGTCTACCGAAACGGCAGGCTTGTAGTAGTCGATAACCATTGCAAGGTCGGTTATCCCGCATCCGACTTTTTTCCACGCAGTTGAGGTTATATCTTTAAATTGAGAATAAAAAGGGACTGCAGCAACGGTGTGTATCGGAGTTTCTTGAATAGTGGAGGGAACCGGCATAGCAAGTAACATCCAACAATCTTCGCAGATGTGTTCCTGATGAACAAGCTATTTGCATTAGTCCTTCACAATCACGCTCGTGCCTACAACGGCCCACATATACAGCCCCTTTGCTTTTTGTGGCGGTAAGTTTACACACCCGTGCGACCACGGCTGCCCAAAATGGTCGTGCCAGTATGCGCCGTGTATGACCGCGCCGTCCGTTGTGAAGTACAAGTTCCACGGTACGCCCGGCAAGTCGTACACTTGGTCGCTCACACCGGGTATCGGCCCCTGCATGTACCTCGCGGGTGTCATTTTAAAAACAGTAAATGTGCCGCGGGCGGTCGGCGTGAGTTCAAGCCCTGTCGAAACGGGTTCTTGCATAAAGAGGGTATCGCCGTCATATGCATAGAGCATCTCTTTTCCTACATCAATGACGATTCGTTTTGTTGTTGCCGAGCTGTCTTTTGTAAGCAGGTGGTTGCCGTCGTCATAGAATGTTCGGACAAATTCGTTTGCGACATACAAGTCGGCGCCAAGGCGGTCCGGATATTTTACAGTGTTGTCAAATCCAATTTTGTCCCATACCTGGCCGTCTACAGTTACCTCCTTTTCCACACGAAGCACCACGCCCGTGCGCAAACGCTCCACGACGGGGTATGTGGCCCCGGGGCCCGAGCGCATATTTACGCACGTGCCTGTGTCGTAGTAGGGGCCGCATCCATCCATTACTTCGAGATATTCAAATAGCGGAGGTTGCGTCCCGCCGGGACCAGGCGTTGAAGACGCCGTATCTCCGCCCGGTATGCCGACCGCTGCGGGAAGGGAGTTTTGTATGTAGCCCCTAAATACCCAGGCACCAAAAAAAATGAGCGCGACAAGCGCGATTGCCGCAAAGGAAAGTTTTTTCGCCACAGCTTCGCTCACTTGGATATCTTAATGAAATATCAGTGAGAGTTGAATGAAGATATATGCTGTCAGGGCGCGTAGCGCATGACCCATACAAAATCACTCGTACTGTTTGGTGTGTAGTACGAAGAAAGCCGTAAGAGGTCGTTTTTTGAATGGTAGTTGCCTTTGTATCCGGTACGCCCGGTGGTGTAGCCGGCCTGTGCGAGCAATTGCTCCAGGGTTTTAGTGCTGTACCCAAACGGCGATGCAAAATCAACCACGGGCTTTCCGAGATGTGTTTCGAGAATTTTTTTGCTGTTAACAACTTCCGACTGCAGCTGAGCGGGGGTGAGCGTGGACAATAACGGATGAGAAAGCGTGTGGCTGCCAATGGTCATGCCTGCGGCGCTCATTTCCTGAATCTCGCTCCAGGTTAAAAAACGCGGGTCTTTCCCAATGGGGTTGGTGTATACATAAAATGTTGCGGTGTCATGATATTTTTCAAGTAACGGAAAGGCTTTAGTGTAGTGGTCTTGCCAACCGTCATCAAAGGTGAGCACGACGGGTTTTGCGACAGGGGATGTGGTGCCGGACCGTATATCCTCGGCCAGAGCCTCCAACGTAATGGTGGTGTAGCCATGCTCCTTTAAATACCTCAGTTGTTCTTCAAGCGTTTCGGGCGAGATGTCAAAACGTTTTTTCATCAATGATTCTCCCGCCTGGTGGGGCTGTATCGAATGGTACACAAGAATGGGTATTCGCATGGCGCCCGATGTAGAGCTCGCGTTTTTTTCTTGGATCTTCGCTTCAATTTCTGACGTGAGCACGTATGGGCGCTGGGATTCAAACGCATATACCACTCCTGCAGCAACAAGGCCAAGGAGCATAACGGCACACAAGCGAATAATAAAGGCTTTTTGTGTCATTGGTGCGCGTGTAATACTACCATAGCCCTATGTCGGTGAACAATGGATACCTCTCAAACGAATGTATACTAGAGTGGTATGGAAAACACCCACGTTCCGCATCCGCATATTGAAAATAGGAAACAATCGGGCCCTCCTCAAGTTAAAAATGAGCATATTGGAATTAATGGCCGTATAGCGCTCTTGATAACCAACGCTGTGGGAACCATGTGGTGTGCGTATCTGTTTGCGCTGCTTGCATTGATAAGCCTGCCCGCCGCAATCGCAGGAGGCACAGCAACCGTCATAACGTGGATAGCGCAAACATTCTTACAGTTGGTGCTCCTTTCCGTCATTATGGTGGGGCAAAAAGTTGCCGCACAGGCTTCCGACAAACAAGCCCTGCAAACGTACGAAGACGCCGAAGCCCTGTTGGAAATTCAAGACGAGGTCCACAGGCTGCTTAAAATCAATAATGATCTGACTGATGAAATTCATACAATAGTCAAACAAAAGAAATAAGCTCTGTTTGGCAGGTTTATTGTATAATCGGGGGATAGTTATGTTGATGCAACTTCTTGCCTTGTGTGCGCTTGCGGGGGTAAGTATATTCCTCTTTTTCCCGGTTAACAGCGACAAGGGTCGTACACGGGAAAGCCGCTATGTACGGTACATTCCGTTTATTCCGGTATTTGTTCTCCCGTATGTTAGCCTTTATCCCTACATTGCGTTTTCAATGCTCGGACTCCTTTTCTTTACCCCTATTGCAGCCCGTTTGTACGTAAGTATTATTTTTAGCGCCCTTGTCGCGGCGCTCATCTGGTATTTTTTGCCCAGCAAAGTTTCGGGACGTCCAAAATTAACTCCCAAGGGCCCTATGACCAGCATAGTTGCATGGATATACCGCGTAGACCCCGGCGGCAATACGCTCCCTAGTTCGCATGCCTACATGGCAATACTATGCAGCTACTATTTGACCTTTGCGTTTCCGCTCCACGAAACTCTGATATGGGGTTACGGGGTTACGGTTATTAGTTCGACTCTGTTTGTGCGGCAACACCACATAAGCGACCTGTTTGCAGGGGGGATACTCGCGGCTATTTCAGTCGGTTTCTCCTACCTTATCCTCGGAGGCCTCTCATAAGTACTCAATAACTTTTCATTAAGTAGAAAAAGATATAGAATACGAGGAAGAGTATTAATAATCAGAAAATAATATAATGAAGACAGCACAAAAAATAGCAATTGGGGCTTTGGTCGCCGCAAGTCTTGTTCCGGTTTTTGCATTTGCTCAAACACCAAGCACCACTTCTGGAGCAGCGGATGCATCTCCAACAACCCGGAACGAGTGTCTTATGGCGGCTACTAAAACAAGCCAGGCCTCTATTGCCGCCGCTAAAACGGCTCGCGACAGCGCTCTGGCCACTGCTATGTCCGCTCGAGATACAGCTGTTGCCACTGCAAAGGCTACGCTTACAAGCACAAAGACTTCTGCTATGACTGCCCGTGATGCAGCTCTGGCTACAGCCAACGCCAACACTGACAAGACTACTCGCGCTGCAGCCGTAAAAGCGGCACGCGATGCGTATACAGCTGCAGTCAAAGCTGCAAATGAGGCTTACACAACCGCGCGTAAATCAGCAGAATCCGATTACACAACGGCAGCTAAAGCCGCTCGTGCTACGTATGCTGCTGCAGGTAAGTCGGCAACCGACCAGGCAAAGACCGACCGCGCCGCTTGCCCAAAGAAATAGCACGCGTCATTTTTTCTGTCTATTTTCAAAACCGCACACTCTGTGCGGTTTTGTTTTTTAGTTCGGTTTACAGCCGAGGCAAACCTGTTGTGGGTAAAAAAGAGTCGCTTTAGGTAGCGTCAACAAGGTATACTTTCGCTGTTGGCGGAGTTTTAGGCGTTCCAGCTGTAGTGCACATAACTTCAAATATAACGACCAACATCACGATCTCTATAGATACGGGGATTCGCTAATTCTGCTCCGCCTGATAGAGGACGTTCGAACTTACTATACTCTTGACGTAGGAGTATATTTATAGTATTATTCAGCTAAGTAATCTGATCTTTCACAAGGAGCGTTAGATGGGTTTTTTCAGTAGATGCCATAAGAGCAGTCTCCTGCGGGAGCTGCAAACGCGGGGGACAATGTGTCTCCCAAAGAGATACAGGCAACCGACTCGTACTGCTTGCAAATACTGGATCTGCAATGGCCTGGGGATTTTCTTTAGCCTTCTACTGGCTGAGAAGCTTATCCATGCGGGTGTTCATTACAGACTTGCGATGGTTGGGGGCGCTTTTGCGCAAGCTGTGATCGCGACCCCACTCAACGCGGCGTGGACCTTTAAATCAGAACTGGGTCTGTCGCTCAGCCCCAAGATGGTTCTGAGGGGTGCAGTTGTGGATCTTGCTGGGTGGGCGGGGGCAGAAGTAATTGTGTCGGTGGAAATCGACATTCTCGCCAGCGCATGGAACCTGGAGTGGCTGGGAGATTTCTTGGTCGCACGAGGGATCTCAGTTGTACTCATGGGCTACCCTCTGTACTTGTTTGATCTTTGGTACACGTTTAAGAGGCCGCTGAAGGACCTCCCACCGGTCGCCCTGGCCCGCCGCGTGTACGCCAAACTCCGCTCGACACTTGTTCTATAAACTCCACAGAATTTGCTGTGGGGTTTTTACATATAAAAAAGAAACCGCCCAAGTCTTGGGCGGAGTGTTGCAAAGTCTATGTTGTTGCTGAATCGGCCTTCTCCGAAGGTTCGAATCGGCGATCTTTGAACAAGAGTCCACTACCGATGATATATCCTTGAGGATTGGTGGTAGTCGAGTTCCAAACGCAATCCCACGTACCTGCAAGTGTTGGCTTGCCGGTCGGATAGATGAAATGGATGAAGTACCGATGACCGTCGATCCAGAGTGAAGAACGACGTTGTCCGTGAGCTTGCCAGTCGCGCTCTCCAAATTTCTCCAGAAAAAAACCTTTGACTCTAACAGACACAAGGTCTGAGGTCTGGCCGACAAGGAGGGTTTTCATCTCCATCTCAACCTCCATCAACTGCCGAGCCATTCCGTTTTTTCCCTCTGGAAGCAATCGGTAGGAGATCTTAAGATCCTTCGGTTGCGACTGCGCTTCAGTGATGACTTGAAGCGCAAGCGAAACGAGCCGCTGTGCTTCGAGTACACCACTGTTTTGATGGTAGGTGCCGTTTTTAAACAGGTTGTCGAGGAACTCCCCGGCAAGGCTTCGAATAGTCATCTGTAGCCCTTTCGAGAAAAGCTGCTTTAGGAGGGCAGCGGAACCTCTGCCGCAAGACTACGTTTTTAAGTAGAAGAAATCAACAGGTTTAAATTCAGCTCCGCGACCAGGACTCGAACCTGGAACCAACTCCTTACACGTGACCCCAAACTTACGTAAGGGCGTGGACTATATCATCACCCGTTCTGGGTGCGAGGCGCTTCGTCCCGAACTTCGGGACTACTTCCATTTGGAATAGTCTCTGAACCTTTCCCCAGAGTGGGGACTTGGCTGCTGATTGCCCTTCTTAATTTAAGAATAGGGTTTCCAGACAATTCACCTCGTTTGCAACCCACATTCCTGTGGGAGGCTGCCTATCGACAGGGAGCTGCTCTACCATTGAGCTATCGCGGAATAATGGCCAAAATTGACCTGAAAAAAGTATACGGTATCTTGTCTCTATCAGCAAACATAACACCTGGTGTTATAATGGGAGAATGATACTCAAGAGTTGTAAAAAACATAAAGAGACAAAACATTTTCCACGACCAGACGGCTCTTTTAGATGTGGCAAATGTGCTTCTGAATGGGTAATTAAAAACCGAAGAAAAAAGAAAGAAAAACTCGTCGAACTTTTTGGTGGAAAGTGCTCAGTGTGTGGGTATAAAAAATACGCAGGAGCGCTTGATTTCCATCATATAAACCCAAAGAACAAAGAGTTTGCTTTAAGCGTGAAAGGTCTTTCATATAGCTGGGAAAGTTTAGTACAGGAGGCAAAAAAATGTGTTCTGGTATGTAAAAATTGTCATACAGAAATTGAGGCAGGATTAACAACTCTGTAGCCTCACAGAGTCTTTAGGTGGGCAGCTGATATACTAGGGGAATGAAGAAGACTCCTGAGAAACCAAAAAAAATAGAGCAAGGTTCTATAACTGTGAAGGCTCGCGTTGTTGCCGATGCCTCGCGTGAATTGGTCGTTGAGAAAGAAAAAGGTTTAATGGTTTCGGTAAAAGAGCCGGCGGAAATGAACCGTGCAAACAATCGTGTCCGTATATTACTAGCGAAGAAGTATGGAGTCCCGCTCAAAAAAGTATTGCTTGTGCGAGGCCATCATGCTCCATCTAAAACATTTTCTATTCTTTTATGAACTACAACCTCAAAGGTACCAATGTGGCAATTACGGACGAAATTAGGCACTACGTGGAAAAGGGTCTAAACACTCTCGACAAACTTGTAAAAAGCGAAGGGAAGCCGCGTGTTGATGTCGAGTTGGAGTATAAGGAGGGCGAGGCAAAGATGTACCGCGCCGAATTGATGTTGCATGCGCCGGGTACAACTGAGCCACTACGTGCCGAAGCGGAGCGGGGGACATTGCATGAAGCGATGGATGCCGCAGCAAGCGAATTGCTACACGAACTAACCAAAACAAAAAAGAAGCGCATGCGTGTATTCCGCCACAGTGCCGTGCGTGTAAAAGAATATTTGCGCGGCTGGAGGGATAAGTTTTAAGAATAAAAAAAAGAGCCGCCCTTGAGCGGCCCAACGTTCATGCGCACATTCTGTTTTTTACTTCGCTCAATACCCACGCTATAGTTGCAGTTTTTTCACGTGTGCTTATGGTAAAGATGATAGGCGGCATTTTGTCTTGCCCCCACGGTACCTGGTCGCCGTTTGCGCACCGGGCAACTCCGCCTAACTCCCGTATCAACACGTAACTGGCGGCAATGTCCCACTCGTACGGTTCGAAAATACTTGTCCAGCCCCACGCAGGGCCGCGAGCTACTTCAAAACCTGCCACAACACACGGCAAGCTCAGCGTGTCTTCAAAACACATAGTTAACTCGACCGCTTGTGCCGTGTACATTTTGTTACTCAACACCGACTTCGATGTCGGCACAATCAACATTGGGTTAATCGCAGACAAACGTTCAAATATCTGCCACGGTCCATATGTTGTGCGGAACCTAGCGCCTTTGCCTTCAATTGCAACAACAAATTCTCCGCGCCCGGGTTGCAAGATAATCCCTACGCGCGGCACGCCGTCAATAACGAGTGCAACCGAAACACACCACTCATACCGTCTCGCCTCATAGAAACGCGTTGCGTCTATCGGGTCTATTGTCCAGTAGATCCGGGACCTCGGTTCATGGGTCAGGTCTTCCTCGCCACGGACCTGTATATGTGGCGCGACACTTTTCAGAAAATTGGTTACAAAAACTTGTGCAGTTTTGTCTACGTTCGACACGGGTGTCCCGTCTTTCTTACGCGCACGTATCACTTTTGACTGTAGGGCAGTAAAGCCCACACCCATCTCAAGTAATTGGTCGACAATTGGCAAAAAAGTTTCGAAATCCAACCTGAGTCCGCTGCAGACGCGAGTCTCGCCTTTGCCCGTAGTATCCCGCTCACTAACACTCATGTAGCCCCCTTTCTGGTAGTTGGTTTTTTTGTACAGCCTCTATCACGATACGAAAAAGTAACTGAATTTCACCTGAAGGTATAAAATTGACTACTTGTAATTTGCGTGATATATATTTTAGGAGAACGTGAACATCTAGTGGCCGATACTCTCGGCGGAGGCAAGAAAATGGGGGATGTGGTGTATTTACGCCAAGGGGATAGAGACGCTTCTTCTGTTTTGCAAGTTATTTCTGTCGCGGAGGAAGTCGTGTTGCAAGGGAAATTATTTCATCTTGCGGCGGATTTGTCTCAGAGGCTTCGAGAGTTGGGAGTGTATGATCCTCAAAAAATCTATCCACCTCGGAAACTCCTGAAGTACTATTCTAATGAGGACTTGATCTACTGGTTGAGCAGGGCAACAGATCGACCGCGTTTGCTTGTGACACAAACCGCCTTTTTCCAAGCGTTGGTCGAGGAAGCAGCAGTGCCAGTGCGTCGCCTCATACTTCTTCCCCAGCCGTCCTCCTCGGAGTGACGGCTTTTCTTTTTTATGAATTGTTGCGGACAAAGTCTGCGTAGTCAATTTCTTTTTTGCCTTCGGGGATAACGCGGAGGATGTCTAGTTTTCCATCAACCACTTCTGCTTCGGTAATAATCACGCGTTTACCCGCTGGAGTTATAAAGTGTGCGCGAGGATTTTTGTCGAACGCTCTAATTTTTAGTAAATTTTGGTACGCGTTGCCTTCTAGGTTTATTAAAGAATCAGCGTCAGTAAACTTTTTTGTAAATGTCGCACGTGCTTCGTCTTGTACTTCGGGCGTAATGTCCCCGGCAATCCAAAAGGGAATAGTTTCGGCAAGTAGGTTGCCGCCTTCGGTTGCAAGCAGCTCTTCAAACTCGCTGCCTTTGGGTGGCCAAGCATTTGGCTCCAGTTCCACCTGTGCTTGTGCAACTACGGGCCCGGCGTCCATTTTTTCGGCCATCTGCATAATGGTTACGCCTGTTGTACGCTCGTCTGCCAAAATTGCGGAGGCTGCAGGGGAGGGGCCACGGAATTTTGGCAATAGTGAAGGGTGCACGTTTAAGCAACCGCGGCGTGGAATATCCAAAATGTTTTTTGGAATAAGTTTTGCATAGGCGGCAACCAAAAATACATCCCAGTCGGTATTTTGCAGCTCGGCTACAAATGTCTCGTCTTTGAGGGTACTCGGAGTGAGTACATCAATACCCCTCTCCGTAGTCCACATTTTTGCAGGTGACGGCGTTAACACTAACCCGCGGCCCTGGTGGCGGTCGGGGGCAGTGACTACAAGTGCAGGTAACATCCCGTGTTTTTCCAGTGCGTCGAGCACGTGTACAGAAAATTTGGGTGTGCCAAAAAATACAAAGAGAGGTTTTTTCATACTAGATGCCGTGTTTGTCTTTAACTTTTTTGCGGGCACTCTTCATGTCCATGTCTTCGTCTTCCTCTACATGCAGAGCTTTGTCTATATATAGTATGCCGTCTAGGTGGTCGCATTCGTGCTGGAATATATGTGCAACAAGTCCCGAGCCGTGGTACACAAACGGTTTACCTTGTTCGTCCCACGCTTCAACCGTTGCTTTTTCGTGGCGCAATACGGTCCCGTACGTCCCGCGTACCGACAAGCAGCCTTCAGACATCTCCTTCTTTTTTCTCGACAGACGAGTTAGAACTGGGTTGATAAATACTGTGTGTTTCGCTACAGACTTTTCATCAACATTCGGCTCCACCTCTTCATCCTCGTCGGTGTCTTTTTTAAAAGCTTTTTCGCCAACAACAAACATCCGTAACGACTCTCCAACTTGCGGTGCAGCAATAGCCACGCCAAACTCTTCTGCGGCGAGAGCTTTCTTCATCTTTTTTATAAGTGCATCTAGCGCTTTCCCGCCAATGTCTTTTTTAAGCACGGGCGCGGCCTTTTGGCTTAATACCTTGGCGCCTGCCTGCACAATAGGGTCTTTCATATCGTATACGCATCATGCAATATTTTTACAGAAAAGGAAATACCTGCGCATCTAGGGAAGTGCTTGGTATACTGCTAGGCAATGGAACATATCGGCGCACATATTAAACTTTTCCCACAAAAAAAAGAGGCTCCTGCGGCAAAGCCGCTAAAGATTACCGAGCGCGGTGAAATGATGGAATATTTTTTAAAAAAGTTAAACCAGGCACGTGTGCGCGACGGTTTAGCCCCGATGACTATGGGTCGCATGGCACGCTTGTTGGTTGCTATACCGACAGAGGACCTTTACTATCTAAAAAGTATTTGCGACCAAGCCACAGACTTTTCAAAAAAGTTTTGGTGGGAAATACATCCTAAAAACCATACACCGCAGGCCATTGCAGAAAGTCAGAAAAAATTTAAAAAAACATATGCGCGATAGATTCGTTGTTGAAGGGCTGAATGGACAGAAAACTCTGAAGGGGGAGATACGTGTTGGTGGTGCCAAAAATGCTGTCCTCAAGGCGCTCGCTGCAACGGTACTGTTTGAAGATGATGTGCCGATGACAAATGTCCCTGACATTGAAGACGTCAAACGCATGCACGAGTTGCTGGACGCTCTAAAAACTCAACCGACTATACTCAAAAAAGATATTGCAGAAAAATTCCGTGCCTCTATCGTACTTACCGGCCCCGTACTTGCGCGCTACGGCGCAGTGGAGTTTCCGTTCCCCGGTGGCTGCGTGTTAGGTGAGCGTGCCATCGACCTATTTTTAAATGGCTTCCGTGCAATGGGAGCTACTGTTGAAGAAGATGACAGCTATTTTAAAATCACCGCAGGGGGCGGGAAGTTGAAGGGCGCACGTATTGTCTTCCCGCTTGTTTCAGTTACAGGTACAGAAACATTGATGATGGCTGCAGTACTTGCCGAAGGCATAACCGTACTTGAAAACGCCGCGATGGAACCAGAAATTGCTGACCTCGCGTTGTATTTAAATAAATGTAGCGCAAAAATTGAAGGTGCGGGCACTCCCACGATAACAATTACCGGCGGCGGTTTGCTGCACGCGGGAGGTATTTCGTATGACACGCCACCCGACAGGATCGAGACAGGCAGCTTTGCCATTTTGGCAGCGCTTGCCGCCGAAGATGTGACCATAACTAACTGCAACCCTGGCTGGGTCGAAGTGCCTCTGGCGCTTTTGCGCCAAGCAGGGGTGAATATTGAAACGGGTGCAGACTATATCCGTATCCTCGCGTCGGAGGTGCCGTACAAAATGGTTTCGGTGCGCACGCACGAGTACCCAGGGTTTGCTACCGACCTGCAAGCCCCCATGGCTGTGTTTATGAGCCAGTGCGAAGGGGAGGGAAGTATACTCGAGACAATTTTTGACGGACGTTTCCGATATGTCGACGATTTGGTCGTTATGGGCGCAAAGATGACGGTGATGAACCCACACCGCGTGCTTGTCCGGGGTCCGGCAGAACTTAGCCGGAAAAATTTAACAAGTCCCGACCTACGCGGCGGCCTCGCATACATTTTAGCTGCCACTGTTGCCGAAGGCACATCGACAATAGACAATGCATATTTAATCGACCGCGGATACCAGCATATAGAGGAACGTTTGCAAAAACTAGGGCTCAATATAAAGAGAGAGTCGGTGGAATAGTCCCAAATTTGTTTTGGCCGGCCTACTCAAGTATCATGTTGGGGCGTGGCGTTTTTTACTCCAAAACTTGGCATTGACTTAGGTACGGCAAATACACTCGTGTTTGTGCCTGGCCGTGGCGTTGTGTTAAACGAGCCATCAGTTGTAGCAATTTCAGAAATCGACAGGCGCATTTTGGCGGTTGGTTCTGAAGCAAAAGAAATGATAGGCCGCACTCCAGGCGAAATTATCGCATACCGCCCACTTAAAGACGGCGTCATTTCCGACTACCGCGTGACGCAGGCAATGCTACGTTATTTTATAAGCAAAGCGATGGGACGCTTTCAATTTTTTAAACCCGAAGTGATGGTGTCGGTGCCGACAGGCGTAACGTCAACCGAACGCCGCGCCGTTGTGGAAGCCGCTATACGCGCTGGCGCAAAAAATGCGTACGTGGTTAAAGAGTCGGTGCTCGCGGCAATTGGTGCAGGTATTCCAATTCAGGAGCCCCGCGGCAACATGGTTGTCGACATCGGTGGCGGCACGTGCGACGTGGCGGTGATTTCCTTGGGTGGCATTGTTGCGTCAACGTCTGTTAAATGTGGCGGCGACAAACTCGACCACGCCATTGCCGACTATATTAAAAAAACATACAACTTAGGCATTGGTGAGAAAACTGCCGAAGATGTAAAAATTGGCATCGGCTCGGCAGTGCCGATGGAAGAAGAGTTGGTGATGACCGTGCGCGGCCGTGACTTTATCACTGGCCTGCCACGCAGCACAGAACTTAAAACAAACGACCTGGTTAAAGCGATGGGTAAGGAACTGCGCGAAATAATTAAAGCAATTCGCGACGTGTTGCAGGAAACTCCGCCTGAACTTGCCAGCGACATTATTGACCGTGGGATTATCATGACCGGCGGCACGTCGATGTTGCGACACTTCCCAGAGCTTGTCTTCCGCCGCACAGGAGTAAAAGCAAAAGTCGCCGACGACCCGCTGTTTTGCGTAGCGCGCGGCACGGGCATTGCACTTGACCACTTAGACACCTACAAAAAAGCTATTATTGCTAAGCGATAGGAGTGTGAAAAGCAACAAAGTAAAAATGAGGGTTAGACTTGGGCTAGCGCCCCGGAGCGCACTCATTTTTGCTTTGGTTGCTTGAAACTTTTATGACACACCACGCGTACTTATATGAAGGGCCTGTTTCGCTACTGCCACAGCTGGCAGAGTCTGCGTGTGCGCAATTTAATTTTCAACGAGAGAATAATCCGGATGTCTATGTGCGCGAATGGGAAAAGTTTGGCATCGACGAAGCACGCGAACTAACACAGCAGGCCGCGCTCAAAGCTGCGGACGGGCGGGCACTGTTTGTGCTCGGCCTTTCGTCTATCACAAGCGAGGCTCAGCATGCGTTGCTAAAGTTGTTTGAAGAGCCCGTGCAAGGAACAATCTTTGTCCTGCTTGTGCCGCACGGCGCATTACTTAGCACCTTGCGTTCGCGTTTTTTGGAGTATCCAGAAAAGCTGGAACAAAAAGCGGGAAGCGGGGAAGCAAAAGAGTTTCTGTCCTGGCCGTATAAAAAGCGTAGCGACTGGGTTACGGTTTTTGTAAAAAATGATGAAGAAAATACACGCGAACTAGCACGCAGTTTTTTGAACGAGCTGGAGGCTGTTTTGTATAAAAAATTAGGTGCAGCAGAGCTTGTCCTCAAAAAAGAGATACGAGAAGGCTTGCAAGACATTGCGCATTTCCGTGACTATCTGTCTGACAGAGCTCCGTCGCTTAAGATGATACTTGAGCATTTTGCCGCAACGCTTCCATTAATTAAATAAACTCGTGACCCCGAAAAAACTAACAGAACGCAAAGAGCGAATTTTAAAGCTGGACAGAGCTCTCAAGAAACTATACCCAAACCCAACTATCGAATTGAACTTTAGCAATACGCTTGAGCTTTTAATTGCCGTACAGCTTTCGGCACAGTCCACCGACAAAAACGTAAACAAAATCACTGAAAAGCTGTTTAAAAAATATAAAACTCTGGACGACTATGTCCATGCAGGGAAGACACAAAAAAACATAAACGAATTTGAACAAGATATATTCGCATCCGGTTTTTACCGTGCAAAGGCAAAAAACATCCTGAGGGCTGTCAACATAATTAAGAACGAGTTTGGTGGGGAAGTGCCACGCACTATTGAAGAGTTGTTAAAGTTGCCTGGTGTTGCGCGCAAGACAGCAACGGTTGTGCTTGCAACTGCATTTGGAGTTGTTGCAGGGATTACTGTCGACACGCATGTTATACGGTTTGTGCAGCGGTACGACCTTTCAGACTTTAAAGACGCTGTGCGCATTGAGCGCGATTTAATTCAACTGCTACCCAAAAAAGAGTGGTCTACGTTTACGCACCGCGTTATACACTACGGCCGCTACCTGGCCCCGGCCCGCGCGTATGACACTACTAAAGACCCGCTTGTAAAAATCTACCCTAAGGCAGCGAATAAATTTAGAACCTCTTAAAAGCAAATAGTGCGCTATGTTATGATACGTATATGGCATACGACTTTAAACCTTTCGACGCGCGTATTAAAGAAATTAGTGAACACGTAGTACTAGAAATGGCCGGCATCCGCACCGGGCGTGCGGCACCAACAATTTTGGATGGTGTGCAGGTTGAAAGCTACGGCACCCGCATGCCGATAAACCAAGTTGCAAATATCTCTATTGAAGACGCCCGCACGTTGCGCATCACCCCATGGGATGCCAGCCAGGCAAAAGAGATTGAAAAAGCTATTGTCCAGGCAAACCTTGGTATTTCTGTTGGGGCAGACGAAAAAGGTGTCCGTGTATTTTTCCCTGAACTCACATCCGAACGCCGTACGACATTGGTAAAATTGGCAAAAGAGCGTATTGAAGAAAGTAAAACATCTTTGCGTGTTGCCCGCGACGAAGTGTGGTCGGACATCCAAAAAAAGGAACGTGACGGAGAGATGCCCGAAGACGACAAATTCCGTAACAAAGACGAAATGCAAAAAAAGGTCGACGCAGCAAACAAGGCATTTGACGAAGTACTTGCACGGAAAGAAAAGGAAATCTCAGGCTAATTTTATATGAGCCTGATTATTTTTATCCTTATACTTGTTTCGCTGATACTCGTGCACGAGTTTGGGCATTTTATAATTGCCAAAGCATTTGGTATCCGTGTCGACGAATTTGGTATCTTTTTCCCGCCACGCATCTTTGCAATTAAGTGGAGAGGAACAGAATACTCTTTAAACTGGTTGCCGTTTGGCGGGTTTGTTAAAATCTTTGGAGAGAATGGAGAGCAGTCACAAGAGATATCAAAGCCGGAGCAGAACTCGGTTGCGGAGCCGAAGACCGACGCAGAGAGTTCTGCGCAGGCTCTTACCAACCAGACTTTTCCTCGGAACGATTCTGCTTCAGCTGCTGGAGCCTCCTTCGTGCACAAACCGCGCCCGGTACAAGCGGCGGTTATAGTTGCTGGTATTGTTTTTAACCTAGCCTTTGCGTGGCTGATACTTTCGGCTGGGTACATGGTGGGCATCCCAACATCGGCCGACCATAAAGGTTTTGGTACAGTACAAAACGCACACGCAACTATTGTCGACGTGCTTCCAGGGAGTCCTGCAGACAAAGCAGGGCTAAAGGCGGGTGACGTGGTTGAAACTGTTATCACCGGCACGGCAAGTTTGCAGGCAGGTGCCACTGCAGAAAATGTGCAGCAATTTATCGCAGTACACCAAGACGAAAGTATTGGCCTCACTGTGCAGCGTGGCGGTGCAGAAGTAAGCGCAATTGCGGTACCAGTTGCAGGCATTGCCGAAGGTCATAAAGCACTTGGTGTTGCACTTGGCGATGTCGGGGTACTTAAACTCTCGTTGTTGCCAGCACTCGGCCAAGGTGCACTGTTAGCTAAAGAAATTACTATTTCAACCGCAGCAGGGTTGCTTGGCTTTTTTGCACAAATATTCCACGGCACGGCAGACTTTGCAGGTGTAAGCGGCCCCATTGGTATTGCAGGCATGGGCAGCACGGCAGTACAAGAAGGAATTATTGCAACAATTATATTAACTGCTCTTATCTCTATAAACCTGGCAATAATTAACTTGCTGCCAATACCTGGGCTCGACGGCGGCCGCCTGCTGTTTATCGTAATCGAAGCAATTACCCGTCGCCCAATTTCCCCGCGCTTTACACTCGCGTTTACGCTTGCTGGTTTCGGCCTCCTGATTTTGCTGATGATAGTCGTGTCGTATCACGATGTACTTAACTTGGTGCGCCCGGTGTAAATAAAAAAAGAAACCCCGTCGCAATCCGGTTAAGGACGGCGACGGGGGTAGATGTTTTAGCGCCTAGCCTGGCGCTTGGCGTTGTGACGGTCAGGGATGAAGACCCTGACCAGCCGGTTGCGAATGATGTTGACGATCTCGCCTGGAGCGAGCATGGTCTGCTCACCCTCGGCAAGCGGATTAGAACGGCTTCCGCACACGATGAGCTTCTTGCTCCCGTGCAAGTACCAGCCGCCGAAGGCCGAGTCCTTGCCGTGGGCTTGGAGGTTCTTGCCCTCGACAGAGACGTTACGCTTCTTGGCTTCGGCCTCGCGGATGTCGGCCATGACGCATTCGAGTGTCACTGTCGACATCCTGTTGACCTGGATGCCGACCATGAAGTCTTTGTCACGTTTCTTCCAGTCGAGGACGTGTGTCCACATGACCACGTCGGCACCGTTCTCATACGCGGCGTCGCGCAGCTGCGGACGCGTCAGAATGGTGGTGAAGCGCACCCCACCCTTAAGCTCGTTGAAGCCGGCGTGGACGGTCAAATCCTTCCGGGCCTTGACCTTCTGCTTCCACTGTCCGTAGAGCAAATCGAGGATCAGAAATGCGTTGCCGCACACCTCGCCCCAGTCGGACTCCTTGGTCTCCTTGTCGTAGAAGTGGTAATGGAGACCCTTCAGGACGTAGTGGACCGATGTGGGGTCGACCACCTCGACATTGTCGGTGGCAATGGTCATCTCGAGAATCGGCCGCAAAGCCTCATCCTCGAGCCAACCGTATTTCTTGCACATGAGCTCGAAGCTCGACGTGCGAGTATAGTCCAGCGCGTGCTGGTCGAGCTCACCGAGGCCGGTGTCCATGTGAAGGACACGGAAGCCCGCCATCTCGTCCGGCAAAAGCGTCTCGCCGGAGCGAACGAAGTGGTACGAGACCTCTTCGTTGGTGCCGACTAAGAATCGCGTTGCAGCCCAGATGCAGACCATCGCGTCGGTATCGGGATGGAGATGAGTGACCAGCTTCCAGGGCAACTCGCCCTGTTCGAGGTTCGGCACTTCGGCCTTGAGGGCTTCGAGTGCCATACCTTTAGCGGCGTAGGCCTTTTGAACGGCCTCTTGCATGGAGTTCATTTCACAACCTTGTCAATATAGAGTGTGGCTAACACCCAGGAACAACCTTTACAATTGTAGCATATTTGATATCAAAAGTCAATAGAGAATGTAAAAAAAGAAAGCCGCTCCAGGTGTTACTGGAGCGGCTGTAGTTTTGCCTTGCGGCTTAGCGTTTCTTCTTGGGCTTGCGGTGCTGCATGGTCTTCTCTCCCTTGGCCAAATTGACCACGTTGTCGGTCTCGCTAGCGATTGACCAGCCTGCCGCCAGGAGGCGGTCGAGTTGTCCGTCGCCTGTGGACTG
Source organism: Candidatus Adlerbacteria bacterium (assembly GCA_026397405.1). Taxonomy (GTDB): domain Bacteria; phylum Patescibacteriota; class Minisyncoccia; order Phycocordibacterales; family SBAW01; genus GWA1-54-10. The sequence continues at coordinate 18,454 of JAPLUW010000002.1, forward strand.
ACGTGCCGGTGTGGTAGGGGCCGGCAGTGCCTTTTGTTCCGCTGGTTCTGCCTGTAGCAGCGCAGGCATGTCGATCCTCATCGCGGTGAGCGGTACGAGCACCACCGCACCCTTGAGGTGCCCCGGCGTCTTGAACGTGGTCCAATCCGCCTCGGCGTAGGGGATCTGGCTCTTTGCCTTTTCGCCGAAGCCGTAGAGCACGAAGATCGCGTGGGTCGCTGCGATGTGCATAGACGTCGGCAGGAGGTCGACATAGACGAACTTACGCCCGTCCTCCATGTCCTTCTGCCAGACCTTGGCGCGGGCGACGACCATATCGCCATAGTAGCGTTCCAGCTCCTCGGCAGTTTCGCCGTGCACGAAGAAGTTGAGTATCCCCCCGTGCACGTTGTGCTTGAACTGGAGGAAGTGGATCGTCCGACCCGCATCCTCCACCGTGCTCCTGCGTGCCTCGAGGGGCACATGAATTTGCACGACGCTGCTGCCTTCATGCAGGAGTTCCCGCTTGAGAACGGGGACGGGGATGCGCGGCGACGCGGTAGCCGTCGGAGCGACTGCATTTAAACACGTCATTTAGATATTCCTCTGAGAGATATGCCTGGCTAAAGGCGATGTACGGCCGAAAGCACATTAACATAATACTTTAATAAAGTCAAATTATTTTACATCGTTTTGCACCAACAGTATTTTCCCCGTACAATGTCCTTTATATAGAGTGCAGGGCACTATATAACCGTCGCTCGCTCGGAAATCAAAGCAAGCTTTATTTCTCTCACTCCCTAGGTTATGCGCCAATCAAAACTCTTTGTAAAAACACGTCGCGAGGCACCGAAAGACGAAGTTTCTAAAAATGCACAACTGCTTATCCGCGCAGGGTACGTACATAAAGAAATGGCGGGGGTGTATTCATACTTGCCACTTGGTCGCCGCGTGCTCCAGAAGGTTGAGCAGATAATCCGCGAAGAAATGGACGCAATTGGCGGGCAGGAAATCCGCATGGCAACCCTGCACCCAAGCGAGCCGTGGAAGCAAACAGGCGCATGGGACGGCGTTGATGTGCTGTTTAAAATAAACAGTCGCACTGAAAAGGAATATGCGCTTGGCCAAAGCGAGGAAGAAATTGTAACGCCGATAGCCGGGCAGTATGTGACGTCATACAAAGACCTGCCAGTTGCCATTTACCAGATTGGGCAAAAGTACCGTGACGAGTTGCGTGCAAAAAGTGGCATTATGCGCGGGCGTGAGTTCGGCATGAAGGACATGTACTCCTTCCATGCGACGCAAGAAGACTTTGACCGTTTTTATGCGGTTGTAAAAGGCGCGTATTTAAATGTGTACAAACGCATGGGGTTGGTTGCAAAAGTAACCGAAGCATCGGGCGGCTCATTTAGCGAAAAGATTTCCTACGAATTTGAAGTGCTCACCGACGCAGGCGAAGATGTTATTTTTTATTGCGAAAATTGCGACTTCTGTGTTGAAGATGAAATAGCAAAAGTAAAACCGGGGGAGGCGTGTCCGCGTTGTTCTGTCGGTGTGCTTAAAGAAGCAAAGTCGGTTGAAGTTGGTAACGTGTTTGACCTGGGGCAAAAATATCCAAAAGCATTTAATTTTACCTACAAAGCAGAAGATGGCACCGACCATCACCCAATTGTTGGCTGCTTTGGTATCGGCACTACACGTTTGATGGGAACCATTGTGGAAGTATTTGCCGACGAAAAGGGGATTGTCTGGCCTGAAAGCGTGGCACCATTCCGTGTGCACTTGATAGAGATTGCAAACGACAACGAGGATGTAAAAAAAGAAGCAGCGGAGCTGTATCGCGAACTGAACGAAGCAGGAGTGGAAGTGTTGTGGGATGACCGCGATGCGCGCGCAGGCGAGAAGTTTGCCGACAGCGAGTTGATGGGAATCCCATTGCGCGTTGTCGTGTCGGAAAAAACATTGGCCGCAGGCAAGTTCGAATGTGTGCACCGTGCAAGTGGCAAAACCGAACATAAAAGCATTACTGAACTGATAGGACACCTGACCGCATGAGCAAAATTCTTGACCGCCTTCTACCTTTTATATCAAACGATGTCGGCATCGACTTAGGCACCGCAAACACACTCGTGTATTTGCGGGGCAGGGGGATTGTGGTTAACGAACCGTCCGTTGTTGCCGTAAACCAAAAAACAGGCCAGGTAGTGGCTGTCGGCCGCACCGCAAAAGACATGCTGGGTCGCACACCTGGGCACTTGGTTGCGGTGCGCCCACTTGTCGACGGTGTTGTGTCGGACTTCGAAGCGACAGAAGAGATGATTGCGTATTTGATAAACCAAGCGCAGGGCGTGTCCCGCAAAATGCTGGGGCCTCGTGCAGTTATTGGTGTGCCTGCAGGTATTACCAACGTTGAAATGCGTGCCGTAAAAGATGCGGCGCAAAACGCTGGCGCGCGCGAAGTACATATTGTCGAAGAGCCTGTAGCCGCAGCACTTGGTGTGCGTATGCCCATACGCGAAGCGGTCGGCAGCATGATTGTCGACATTGGCGGAGGCACAGTAGACATCGCGGTGTTGTCTTTGGGCGGTATTGTGCGCGCTAAAAACTTGCGCAGCGCCGGCGACAAACTTAACCAAGACATCATCGGCTACGTGCGTTCGGAATTTAAAATTTTGATTGGTGAAAAAACTGCAGAAGAAGTAAAGATGGCGATAGGCTCGGTTATTGAAGGTGGCGAAAATCTGCAGGCAGTAGTGCGCGGCCGTGACTTAATTACCGGTTTGCCACGCGAAATTATTTTGACCGACCAGGACATCCGCGAGGCAATTTCGCAGTCCATAGACACACTTGTCGACTCGGTGCGCGAAGTGCTTGAAACAACTCCGCCCGAAATTTTGTCTGACATTATGCGCTCGGGAATTACGCTGGTTGGCGGGGGTGCACTTTTGAAAGGGCTCGACCAATTGTTAACGCAATGGGTTAAAGTCCCTGTGGTTGTTGCCGACGACCCTCTTACGGCAGTTGCACGCGGCACGGGTGTGATTTTAGAAAATTTGGGATTGCATCAAGATTTACTTTTGGAATATGGCGAAGACTTTTAACACGGGTCGCGGCAGAAGGGGTGGTATGGGTGGAGCATCTGCTGCCCTTGTGTGGGGCGTAGTGTTGCTGTGTGTGTTTGGTGCGGTAGTTTTTTGGCGTGCTTCGCTTGCTGGATTTTTTTGGGACGCACTGGTGCCTCTCCAACACTTTCGTAGTGCGCTTGGCGCATCGGACACTACACGCCTGCAGGCTGAACTTGCATCAACAACGGCCCGTGTTGCCGACCGCGACGCGTTATACAAAGAAAATATAGAATTAAAAGCACGCCTCGGCCGCGACGCAGGAGTGCAAACTATTTTAGGTGGGGTCATTATGCGCCCGCCCGGCATACCGTACGACACGCTTATTATTGACGCAGGGATAGCTGAAGGAGTTACGCAGGGTCAACTTGTCTACGCGGGCGGTACTTCGCTTATAGGCACCGTGGGCCAGGTCTATGCACATACTGCGCGCGTGGTGCTCTTTTCAACAGCGGGGGAAACATACGACGTACTCCTAAAAGGGTCGGTGCCTCTTACTATGCAGGGGCAAGGCGGCGGGTCGTTTGTGGGCCAAGTCCCTGCAGGTACTTCTGTTACTGCAGGTGACACACTTGTCTTCCCTGGTGTGGCGAGTGGTTTTGCCGGAGTTGTTGTAAAAGTCGAATCACGCCAGGCCGAGTCGTTCCAAACAGTGTACGCACGGCTGCCGGTAGACCCTCTTACATTGCGCTACGTCGAGGTCCGCAAGTAACTAGTATGTTCCGCGACTCAAAACTTGTATCTGCCGCTGCAGTCCTTTTTGTACTACTTGCCTTTTTATTTTCGTGGTGGCCGTTTGCCCTTGTTGGGGTAGTGCTTGCGGCACTCTGTGGGCGCGCTGTCACTGCAGTAGTGCTGGCACTTGTGCTCGACTGCGCATACGGGGTACCAAGCGGATATGTACACGTCATATTTTTCCCCTTCACGTTTTTGGCACTATGTATTGTGTCTGCGCGCGCAGTCCTTGCGCGGCATATGCGCTAGAAGCATACTGGGACTATGCAGTTTTTTAGACGAGGACGTAAAAAAACACTTCGGAGCGAAATACATCCGGACGAAATCCTCATCGACTCCTCGAGTGGTGCAGAATTTAACCGCGACCAGTTTGAAGGCCGTATAGAACAGCCTCTGTCGCGACGTTCGTTTTTTCTGGCAAGCGGGTTGGTGGCACTTTTGTTGCTTGCCTATGTAGTACGCGCCGCCGACCTGCAACTTGCACACGGTGCGGCGTATGCTGAGCAAGCAAAAAATAACCAACTGACCGAGCAAACTATTTTTGCTGACCGCGGCATTATCGCCGATAGGAACGGAATCCCGCTTGCCTTTAATGAACCCGGCAGTGTTGCAGACGACTTTGCAAAACGCACCTACGCAAACTTTGCCGGTTTGGCGCACGCGGTGGGATATGTAAAAGCACCGGCAAAAGACTCGTACGGCGTGTACTACCGCAACGCGTTTGTCGGCATCGACGGTGCAGAAAAAGCATTTAACGCACAGCTCGCGGGGAGAAATGGGTTAAAACTTTCCGAAACGGACGCAAAAGGAAAAATTATTTCAGAAAGTGTAGTGCAGCCGCCGCAGGCAGGCGAGACGCTGACACTTTCCCTCGATGCAAAAGTTACCGAAGGTCTGTACAAAGCTATTTCTGCGCGTGTCGACTCTTCAAAATTCCAAGGAGGGGCGGGAGTTATTATCGATGTTACAACAGGTGAGATTTTGGCGATGACCAGCTACCCCGAATACAGCCAAAACGGCGTAGAAAATGGTGACGCTGCGGTGCTTAAAAGTTTAAATGCCGACACTCGCCAGCCGTTTTTAAACCGTGCGACAGACGGCCTGTATGCGCCGGGCTCTATCGTAAAACCGGTTATGGGCTTGGCTGCACTGCAAGAAGGGATTATAAGTGAAACAAAACAAATTTTAAGTACGGGTTCTATAAGTGTGCCAAACCCGTACGACCCAGCGCACCCGTCTATTTTTAAAGACTGGCGTGCAAACGGGTGGGTCGACGTACAACAAGCAATTGCAGTTTCCTCCGACGTATATTTTTATGCAGTGGGCGGTGGGTATAAAGACCAGGCGGGGTTGGGGATCGACCGCATCGACAAATATTTGAGATTGTTTGGGTTTGGGCAGGACGCGGGGCTTGCCGGCTTTAGCGAGCAAGACGGCAATATTCCAACAATTGCCTGGAAGGTGGTTGCGTTTCCTAAAGACCCAACATGGCGTTTGGGCGACACGTACCACACAGCAATTGGCCAGTACGGTATGCAGGTGACACCGCTCCAGGCGGTGCGCGAAGCGGCAGCTGTTGCAAACGGTGGGACACTGCTAACCCCGACACTTACCGCAAGCAGCACGCCTGCCGGTACAAAAATACACATCGACCCGCACAACTTTGACGTGGTACAAGAGGGTATGCGTATGGGTGTTACGACAGGTATTGCCCAGTCGGTAAAGTTTGACTTTGTGCACGTTGCAGCAAAAACAGGCACGGCGCAAATTGGTACACACAACCAATATTTAAATTCGTGGATGATAGGATTTTTCCCGTACGAACACCCCAAGTATGCATACGCTGTAGTGCTTGAGCGTGGGCCCGCGGGGACATTGCAAGGTGCACCTGCGGTGATGGCTGCATTTTTACCGTGGATGAACGAAAACGCGCCGCAGTATTTAAAATAAGTGGATAAAAACTTGCTTTGACGTTTACCTAATTTCGGCTATACTAATGCACGCCTCGATTACCTGCCTATTTCTTTTTAAAAACTATTTATGACCGAAGAACTCATCTCGCAGGAAAAGTTTGAAGAATTAAAAAAAGAGCTGGAATTTTTACATACGACCCGCCGCAAAGAAGTGGCAGAACAGCTCGAATACGCTCGTTCGCTCGGAGACCTTTCAGAAAATGCAGAATACCAGGAAGCGCGCGAAATGCAGGCGTCGGTTGAAGAGCGTGTACAAAAACTTGAAGCAATTTTAAAAAATGCAAAAATCGTACACGCAGGTAAAAGTGACATTGTGGGCATGGGTGGCAATGTAACGGTGCAAAAGGTAGGAGCAGACGACAAGCACACCTACATTATTGTTGGCGCTGAAGAGGCCGACATGTTGGCAGGCAAAATTTCCTACCACTCACCACTAGGTAACGCGTTGCTTGGTAAAAAGAAAGGCGACGAATTTTCGTTCCATACCCCCAAAGGAACACAGAAATATAAGATACTAAAAGTAGAGTAACAAAAAAGACCCCTCGCAAAAGGGGTCTTTTTTGTTTACAATGGTCTTCATGTATGACGAGATGAGGGCGGAACGTTTGCGTAAGTTGGAACTGCTGAAAGATGCGGGGATGGAAGGCTACCCAGTGTCTACAGGGCGCTCACTTTCGGGTGGGGAATTTTTGGAAAAGTTTGAAGAACTTGTTTCTTCGGGCGGTACTGAAGTGCTTGCAGGCCGTGTGCTTTCCATACGTGGCCAGGGCGGCATTATATTTGCTGATGTTGCGGACGGTACAGCCCGCGTGCAGTTTGTGTTGGAAAAAGCAGAAATGGGGGACGAGGCTTTTGTACTTTTTGAAAGTGCCGTAGACCAGGGCGACTTTGTTGAAGCAACAGGAGTTGCATATTTGACCAAACGCGGCCAGCAGTCGCTCAAAGTTACTTCGTGGAAGATGCTTGCGAAGTCGTTGGCACCACTACCAACCGAATGGTATGGCATCCAAGATACTGAACTAAAATTGCGCGAACGCTACTTGGATATATTGTTAAACGAAGATTTGCGCGACATGTTTATACGTCGTGGCGCGTTTTGGCAGGCGATGCGCAACTTCCTTTTGCAGAAGAAATTTTTGGAAGTAGAAACGCCAATTCTTGAAAATTCGCCCGGCGGTGCCGACGCGCGGCCGTTTATAACCCACCACAACGCGCTCGACATGGAGGTGTATCTACGCATTTCCGCGGGTGAGCTGTGGCAAAAGCGGCTGCTTGTTGCCGGGTTCCCTAAAGTGTTTGAAATTGGTCGTATATTCCGTAACGAAGGTCAGTCGCGCGAACATTTGCAAGACTACACCCAGCTCGAAACATACGAAGCGTATAGCGATATGAAAAAGGGCATGCAATTTATCCAAGACCTATACCGCCACATTGCGCAGGAAGTATACGGCAGGACACGTTTTACCGTGCAGGGGCACGAGTTTGACTTGGCCGACGAATGGAAGGAAATTAATTTTTGCGAAATTATTAACGAGAAATTTGGCATCGACCCACTTACAGTTTCAGAAGATGATGCAATTGCTGCGGTACACGCACACAAGATACAAGTAGGCGAGACGCTCAACAAAGCTCGAGCAGTGGACCACTTGTGGAAAAGCATCCGTAAAACAATTTCGGGCCCGGCATTTTTGGTGGGTATCCCGGTCTACTTAGAGCCGCTTGCAAAACGATCGCCCGAAAATTCGAACGTGGTAGAACGCTGCCAGGTTTTGTTGGCAGGGTCGGAAATGGGTAAGGGCTTTAGTGAATTAAACGACCCGCAAGACCAAACGGCACGTTTTGAAGAGCAGCAAAAACTCCGCGACGGCGGCGACGACGAAGCGCAGCGTTTGGACACCGACTACATCCGCGCGATGGAGTATGGCATGCCACCTGCTTTTGGTTTTGGCATGTCGGAGCGCTTCTTTGCATTCCTTGAAAATAAGTCTGCGTACGAAACACAAATTTTCCCTCTCCTTCGTCCTAAAAATTAGTTTTGGATAAAAAAAGAAAACCACCTTACGAGAAGGCGGCGACGAACGGAACATTACGAAGCTTCGGCTGGGGTAGTGCCGACTAGAACCCCGTCAGGGCAGTCTTTGCCGCCTCTGCTGATATGGGGCCCGAGTCTATACGGCTTCTTGTCGATAGTTGCTGCCCAACCCTCGTGAACACGTTTGATCGCTTCTTCGTAAGGAAGTTCTGGTGTCACTACACAGGCCGAGCCCGTGGTTTTGTCATGCCAAGTTGCTCCCGGTACTGGGGTTGGTTTATGTAGAGCGTTCCCTGCACTGAGTGCGCTGACAAGAATAAGTGCGGCGATAAGTCCGTACTCCAAGTTCATTTCTACGCTTCCCCAACAAAATAAAAAACAGAACATTTCGAACTCCTTTTTAGTTGTACTACGCATGGTTTCTGTGTGTCAAATAAACCGTGAAGTTCGTAGCTTTATGAAGCTTTTATGTGGATAACTTTATGCGGGGAAGTGGGGCAAAATGTCATATACTGGTGAGTAGTGGGATGAAGTGGGATACCCGCGAACTGTATGCTCATTGGCGAATATCTACATACTCTGGACAGCAAAAAGCGTCTTTCGCTTCCCGCAAAATTTAGGAAGGAGGTTGGTCGTAAAGTTGTTATTACGCGCGGTTTGGACGCTTGTTTGTTTATGTTCCCGCAAAAGTCGTGGGACAAAATTGCCGAAAAGTTGGCGAACCTACCCATTGGCCAGGCAGACACACGAGGTATGAGCCGTTTCCTGCTTTCTGGCGCAGTAGAGACAGACGTCGACAGTGCGGGCCGCATTTTGGTACCAGACTTCCTTAAAGACTTTGCCGACCTACGTTCGCGTGTTGTTTTGGCAGGAGTTTCGGACCGTATTGAAATGTGGAACGAAAAGACCTGGGAAGAATATAAACGCCGCATTGAAAAAAGCGCTGACCAGATGGCGGAAAAAATGGGTGACTTAGGAATCCTTTGACATATATGACTGCACATTCTTTTACTTCTGTTCGTGTCCGGAGCAGCCTCTTGCGAGAGGAGGGCAGCTCTGCCCGCGAACAGAAGCAAGGGAAGGTGGATCCTGCTTCGGCTCACACCAGCGTAATGCTGGAAGAGGTTTTGCAATATTTAGATGTCAAAAAAGGTGAACAGGTTCTCGACGCAACAGCAGGGCAGGGTGGCCATTGTTACGCGATACTAAAAAACACTCCCGGCTCCCGTGTGCTTGCACTCGACGCCGACCCTGTGTCGGTAGACTTGGCTGGAAAGCGACTTGCCCCATTTGGCGAACGTGCGCAAGTAGTTGAAGCAAATTTTGGTGATATTGAAAAAGTTATCAAAAAGCAGGGTATTAAAACAATTGATAAAGCACTCTTTGACCTAGGGTGGAACTCCGGCCAATTAGGCCTTGGAAGAGGTTTTTCATTTTTAGTAGATGAGCCGCTCGACATGAGCTACGGCACACAGTCTGCTTCAAGTTTTACTGCAGCCGAAGCGTTAAATGAATGGGAGGAAGAGACTCTTGCGAATGTTTTTTATGGGTACGGCGAAGAGCGCTACGCGCGCCGTATTGCCAAAGCAATAGTTGAACGTCGCGAGACTAAGCCCTTTGCCACAACTCTTGAGTTGGTGGAAGTTGTGCGGGACAGCACTCCAAGTGCCTACCACCGCGGCCGCCTCCACTTTGCAACACGCACATTCCAAGGGTTGCGCATGGCTGTTAATGACGAACTTGGGGTTATAAACCGTGGGGTAACGTCCACGTGGGAGCACTTGTCGCCCGGCGGCCGTATTGCGGTCATAACGTTCCATAGTATTGAAGACCGCGCGGTTAAGCGATTGTTTGCCGACTTTGTGAAAGGTGGTGGACGTTTAGTGTTTAAAAAACCACTGGTGCCATCCCGGGCCGAGGTTGTGGCAAACCCCCGAGCCCGCAGCGCCAAACTCCGCGTTATTGAAAAATCTCTCTAAACTATATGAACACTAAAAGTCTCGCTCTCTATCAAGTCTACCTCTCCCGCAGTATCGCGCTGCTCGCAGGTGTGTGTGCGTTGTCGGTTTTTTTATACGGTACGTTTTTACTACTCGCAGTTGAACATACCGCCGCACGCACAGCGATTGGGAAACAAGTGAGCGAAACAACTCTGCAGTTGAGCACGCTCGAAGCAGAATATCTTGCAAAAACAAAAGAGCTAACACGCGCCAGCGCAGTAACTCTTGGCTTTACCACACCGGTTGCTGTTGCCGCTGTGTTTGAAACGGGCGACGCGCGGTCACTTTCTCTACGACGATAATGAACAAACGGTTTCTTGGGAGGGTGCGGATGCTGACGCTCTTTTTTGTAACGGTCTCGCTCGTGCTTGTAGGCCGGCTTTATTTTTTGCAAATTGTGCGTGGTCCTGCATATACCACTCGTGCCGACGCACAATTTACTGAACCTGCAACGTCTCTTCCTACCCGCGGTATTATATATTTTAGCGACAACGCAGGTACAGAAATCGCTGCGGCAGTAATAAAAGACGGCTTTGCTATTGCAGTAAACCCTACCAAGGTCACCGACGCAGAAGCCTTGTGGACAGCTCTCCAGGGAGCCGTTACGCTTTCGCACGACGCATTTATAGCAAAAGCAACTAAGTCGGGGAGCCAGTATCAACTGGTGGCGCAGCATTTAAGTGGTGATGTTGGTGAGGCGCTCCAAGCAAAACAACTTCCTGGGCTTATTGTGCAGCAAGACAGATGGCGTTCGTATCCGGGGGGCTCGCTTGCCGCACAAGAAATTGGGTTTGTTGCCTACAACGGAGGTGACAGCCAGGAAGGCCGCTATGGGCTGGAGCGCCAGTACAACCAGACACTTGAACGCAGCGCCCAAGACCTGTACAAAAACTTTTTTGTCGAACTCTTTGGTGGGGTCAAGTCGGTGCTTGAAGGCGCTCCCCAAGAAGGCGATATCATCACTACGATAGAGCCGTCGGTACAAAGCGAACTTGAACGCCAGTTGGCACTGTACGACAGCACATGGCACCCAAAACTTGCGGGCGGCATTATCATGAACCCGCAAAATGGCGAAATATACGCGATGGCTGTAGCGCCGACGTTTGACCTCAATGCGTTTAACTTGCAAACTAACCCGCTTGTGTATGCAAACCCCCTTGTGCAAAACGTGTACGAAATGGGTTCGATTTTTAAACCGCTTACAATGGCAGCCGGTATAGACTCGGGCGCGGTGACAGAAAATACGACCTACAACGACACAGGTTCTATAACAGTTGACGGTAAAAAAATTTCAAACTTCGACTTTAAAGCGCGTGGGGTGATACCGATGCAGCAAATTTTGAGCCAGTCGCTCAACGTCGGTGCGTCGTTTGTTGCCACACGCATGGGCTCAGCAACGATGCGTAACTATTTCCTCGACCACTATGGGCTAGGGTCAACGACAGGTATCGACATGCCGGGGGAAGTCCGCGGTATTGTCGGCAACTTGTCGTCGCCCCGCCAGGTCGAATATGACACAGCGTCGTTTGGGCAAGGTATCGCCAACACTCCTGTTGAAACAGTGCGTGCGCTTGCAACGCTTGCAAACGGCGGCTACTTGGTAACCCCTCACTTGGTCCGTGCAATACGCTACACGGTTGGTATCACCAAACCAATTTCACTCCCGGAAAAAGTGCAGGTACTAAAACCAGAAACGTCTACCACCGTAAGTCGCATGCTTACTGCTGTTGTCGACACGGCACTCGCTAAAGGGGAAGACAAGATAGAGCATTACAGTGTTGCGGCCAAAACGGGCACAGCCCAAATTGCAAACCCTTCGGGTGGGGGCTACTATAGCGACAGGTTCCTGCACAGTTTTGTTGGGTATTTCCCGTCGTACAACGCAAAATTTATTGTATTTTTGTTCGCAGTAGAACCTGTCGGCGCGCCGTATGCGTCGACTACACTTGCACCTCCTTGGCACGAACTAACACAGTTTCTTATCAACTATTACAACGTTCCTCCTGACAGATAGTCAGCCCGGTACAGACGACTAACATCATTGTATGCGCACACTCTTTAAAAAATGCATCGTCTATGTTCTAACGCTGGAAGCGCGGCTTGTCGTACGCAAGTACAAGCCGCGCATTGTGGCAGTCACCGGGAGTGTGGGCAAAACATCTACGAAAGATGCTATTTACAGCGTCCTTGCCGAAAATGCTCATGTGCGCAAAAGCGACAAAAGTTTTAACAGCGAAGTTGGGTTGCCGCTGACCATACTCGGGTGCCCAAATGCGTGGAGTAACCCGCTGCGATGGCTACAAAATATTGTCGACGGGCTTATTTTAATTATCTTCAAAACTACCTACCCTGAATGGTTGGTGCTGGAAGTGGGTGCAGACAGGCCTGGCGATATTAGTTCGCTCGCAGCGTGGCTACCTGTCGACATTGCGGTGATAACCAGGCTGCCTGAAGTACCTGTGCACGTCGAATTTTTTGACTCAGCTGATGCGGTTGTTGCAGAAAAAGCGTCGCTTATTAACGCACTCAAAAAAGATGGAACACTGGTGGTCTACGCCGACGACAACCGCAGAGACGTGCTTGTACAAAAAGCACAGGCACGCGGGGTGCGTATTGTGACATTTGGTCTGCTCGACACTGCCGACGTGTATGCGTCGGGTTTTTCAGTTGTGCGTGAAGAGGGCGGCAATAACTGGCCCATTGGTATGGAGTCGCATATAACAGCGGGCGGTATAAGCGCACCGGTTTCGACGCTCGGTATACTTGGCTCACACATGGTGTTGCCGCTTGTTGCAGCGGCTGCAGTGGGTAGTGCGGTAGGGAAGACCTTGCCTGAAATTGCAGAAGCGCTTAGTCACTACACGCCACCACACGGCCGCATGCGTCTGCTTCCTGGTATTAAAGACACACGTATTATTGACGACACGTACAACTCGTCCCCGGTCGCGGTTGTGGCTGCACTTGATGCACTAAAACTTATCGCGCCACGAGGTCGCGTTATTGCAGTGTTTGCCGACATGCTCGAACTTGGACGGCATTCGGTGGAAGAACACAGAAAAATAGGTGCGTATGCTGCAGGTATTGTCGACATACTCGTGACGGTCGGCTTCCGTGCGCGCGACGCGGCAAACGGTGCACTTGATGCAGGGCTTGCCGACGGGAATATATTTCAATATGAAGATGCCGAAAAAGCGGGGGAGGAACTTGCGGCGATGCTCGCACCCGGTGACGTAGTGTTGGTCAAAGGTTCTCAAAGTATGAGGATGGAAAAAACAGTTGAACATGTAATGCTCAACCCCGAACGCGCAGGCGAGCTCCTGGTGCGTCAGGAGTTAAACTGGAAGAATAGATAAAAATATCGTAGAGTAGCAACGTTACGGCCCTATCGTCTAACGGTTAGGACGGAAGCTTCTCAAGCTTTAAATCGGGGTTCGATTCCCCGTAGGGTCATGCCAATAAAGAGCTCAACTTAGAAATACCCAATTTGGTACACTGGGTGTATGAGTCAAAAAACAATTATCGGTATAGGATCTTTACTTATTCTTATTGCTCTCGGCACATACAGCTATACACACTACACGCCACCAGCGTCGACTACAGTTTCAAACGCAGACGACTCTGCAATACGGGCTGTGGTAGAAGACTACAGCAAAACACTCGGGGAAGGCCGGCTCGACATTGTGTCTGTCACGCCGCGGGCTTCTGGGCGCGCATTTGAGTCGTACCAAGTAGAAGCGAATATGATTGTGATGGACGTGTCTCAAGCAAATGGGGAAGTTCCCGTTGGTGTGCAGCCACTTTCGCTCACGGTTGAAAAACAGGGGAGTGCGTGGGTAGTAACAGCATTTACCAAAGGCGCATACAGCGAACTCCCTCACAGCCAAACCATTGTAGGTTTTTGGGAATGTTTGCCACACAAAAACACAAGTGGCCCGCAAACTACAGAATGTGCATTTGGCATAGCTCGCGACCAAAGTGACGGACACTATGCGATAGATACGTCGCTCATGTCGACCTATCCTGTAGACTTTGCAACTGGTACCAAGGTGCAGGTGACAGGCATTGTCACACCGGCAAACCAATTAAGTAGTGTGCAAAAATATGACATCGACGGCGTTATACGTGCCACAAGTATTGTAAAAATATAAAAAGAAAAAAGCGGTTGGATTTTTAGGTCCTTCCGCTTTCGGTGCTGCCTAGTAGTAGCGAACGACAGTTGTTCTGTGCCAACGTCGTGCACGGACAACTGGTGCTGGGTAGTAAGCCACAGGTGCAGGCTCTATATATGCCGACCGGTAGTATGTCACCGTTGAAGTCGGTGGCGGTGGTGGAGCCGGAGCCACATCGTACACGACCGTCCTCTGCGGAGGGGGTGCGTCGTACATCACCGCTGGCCTGACCTCATAAATGGCGCACCCACCGAGGGCTACCGGCAGTATCAGGCAAGCCAAAAGAACTTGTCGCATGTACGTCTCCCAAGATGAGAATCCTATAAAACTATAGGACTTTTTTAACTCTTAGTCAACTTAGGCAAACATGCCGTCGACTACCTCTTTGACGACGTTGCCGTCGGCTTTTCCTTTCAAGTCTTTCATGAGCATACCCATCAGCTGGTTTGCTTTTGTTTTGTCAGTTATGCCAAGCTCTGCAGCTTTTGCGGTGGCGAGCACCTGCACATCTTGCTTGTTCATAAGTGCAGGCAGGAAGCTGTCCAAAATGGCGAGCTCTTCTTTTTCTTTATCGGCCAAGTCGGCGCGGCCGCCTTTTTCAAACTGTTCGATAGAGTCTTTGCGCTGTTTTGCACCACGGCGGATAAGTGCGTTTAAGTCCTCTTCGGAAAGCTCGTCGGTTGGTTTTTTACCCTTGGCAACAAGCTCGTTTGTGGCGTTTGAAAGTAGGCCACGTAGTACCGAGAGGCGGACTTCCGCGCGCGCCTTCATCGCTGCTTTTATCTGCTCTCTGAGTTCAGTATGGGTCATATGCAGGTAATACTACCAAAAAAACCTTTCGTGATAAACTGCTTGCTATGACGCAAATACTTATAGGGCTGTTGATACTTATTGCACTCGGCAACGGTGCATTTTTATACATGTTGTGGAAAAAAGGCCAGGAGCCTGCTGCTGTGCCTCCAACCGACACGCAGGGGATGCTTTTGCTCCAAAACCAACTTGCAGAGCTTACTCGTGCGATGGACAACAAGCTTGGGGAAGGCACCAAGACAATGTCCGACTTTATGTCGAGCCAAACAAACCAGGGCCACCAGTTGATGAGCACCATTACCAAACAAGTGCAGGAACAGTTGCTTGAAGTGGTTAAGGGCGTGACCGAAACAAAAGAGTCGACCAAGCAAGTCTTTGTTATCGCCGAACAATTGAGCAATTTGGAAAAAGTGTTGAAGAACCAAAAACAGCGCGGTAACTTGGGCGAGGCCAGCTTGGAACTTGTGATGAGCAACATCTTGCCCCCGGGCGCGTACGCGATGCAGTTTGAGTTCCCAGGAGGGGAGACAGTCGACGCAATAATCCGCACAAAAGAAGGGTTTATCCCTGTGGATGCAAAATTCCCGCTCGAAAACTACACTCGTATCCATGACGAAAAAGACGACGAACGCCGTAAGGAATTTGAAGAGGCATTTAAGCGCGACTTAAAAAAGCGTATCGACGAGACAAGTAAATATGTGCGACCTAAAGACGGTACATTGCCGTTTGCGTTTATGTATATCCCAGCCGAAGGAATTTATTACGATTTGTTGAACGACGGCATTGGTGCGGTAAACACTCGCAGCTTACTGGACTACGCGCAGAATGAGAAAAAGGTAATTATTGTCTCGCCTACAACATTTGCCGCGTACCTGCAGTCGGTGCTGTACGGCTTTAAAGCATTTAAAATTGAAGAGCAGGCAAAAGACATTGCAAAAAATGTCGAAGCACTCGGCCGGCACATTAACGCGTACCAAGACTATTACAAGAAGCTGGGAGCGTCGCTTTCCACCACGGTGAACCACTTTAACGCGGGTACCAAAGAGCTGGGAAAGATAGAAAAAGACGTACTCAAAATCGACGCATCGGCTGATATTGCAATAGATATTGCCGTTATCGACCGACCACTTATAGAGGGGAAGGATTAAAAAAAAGAAAAGGCCGGACTTCTTCGTCCGGCCTTGGGTCTGGTTAAACTTTGCTTGCCTCGTCGAAGAGAGACTCGACCAGCTTTGTGTATTGAGGTGCCCAGTCTCGAATGATAGTCAGAGTGTGGACCGCCTCGCGGTCTTCGCGAATGAGGCGAAGGAGCTCGGCACGACCTTTTTGGGCCAGCTCTCGGCCTATCCTCGACCCAAACCACCGCCCACCAAAGGTGCAGACGATGAGGACCACTGAAATGAGGCCCACCACGAGCCACAGGTCATTCGTGGGATCTGTGAGGAAGGTAGGCTTCCATTTGAGCGTTATCGCCCCGATGAAAACTAGTGCGATCACCATGCCGAACAAAGCCCCTTTTGCAGCGTTCTGCTCGTTAATGCTGATTGAGGAGAACAGCCGTTTCAGTTCCGCGGACCTGCGCTCAACCTCCTGTAGAGCCGCTTGCCTCATTTTGGCATTGGCGTCGACATGTGCCATGAAGTACCCTTTTTTCGGTTGAAGGCGTCGAGGGACGTACCTCTGGCGTAGTTGTACCTATAAAAATAAGCCAGGTCAACCCGACTTGCATAAAAAGCCCTTTTTAGGTATATTGTTTCGGTCTATGGCAACTAAAGAAATGGCAAAGGAGTTCGCAATAATCGAGACCGGAGGCAAGCAATATCTTGTCGCGGAAGGCGATACCCTCAAGATCGAAAAACTGATGGGCGACCACAAAGTGGGCGACTCGGTTGCGTTCGACAATGTCCTCCTTGCTCAACATGGCGAGGACACAACCATCGGCACACCTTATATTAAGGGTGCAAAAGTCTCTGCAGAAATTTCAAAAATCTCTCGTGCAAAGAAAGTCGTCGTTATCAAATACAAAGCAAAGAGCAACTATTTTAAAAAGCGCGGCCATCGCCAGCCATTTTTTGAGGTAAAAATCTCAAGCATCAAATAATCCGCCATTCGGCGGGTTTTTTGTTTTTACAAATCGCGACCAAAGTAGAGCCAGTCTTGGCCTACGGCTGCGTCGAATTTGGGCATAATAATGTACCCGTCGTGCGGGGCGACTACAGGTTTGTTTTTTGTATTGATAAGCGCAGCACCTTTTTTGACTCGGTCCATATGCTTCCAGGTGGGGTTGGCAAGGGCCTCTCCTTCGTTCCTAAAAAAACCGTTGGTTATTTTTGCTAATGCTGGTTTGTAGTTGTGGGTTTGTTCGGCAACTAGCGCATAGTGCGCAAGCGTGTTACGTACGGCGTTGTATGCAACACCTGTAGCGCTTGCTGCCTTGTGCTGGCCACATTCGACAAGGAGCGTGTCTTTGCCGCGGCTGTGTGCGTACGTGGTTGTATCAAAGGATGTGTGTGATTTGCCAAACTTTTTATACAACTCGGGCCACCCCACGACAGCACCTGTTGGCCCCAGTACCTCTGCCCACGCGCGGTTTGTTTTGGTAGGGAAGTCGAGGTACATAAACGGCTCGCCTTTTGCCGTTGTGGAATGTATGTCGAGCAGTACGTCGCACTGGTCGACTAAGTTGCATAACACGTTTGCCATCTGTGCCTCGTAGGAACGGGGAGTTTTAGTTGGTTTAAAAATACGGTTTAAATTTTCCTCTGTAAGGCGGAGGTTTTGTGCATATGCGGCAGGATTGCATACAGGTACAAATGTTGCACTGCCTTTTTGGAGCTGCAACTTGCCTGAATCAAGTTCTTTCATCACCTGTGCGAGTGCGCGTGGGCCGCATACTTCGTTGCCGTGTATGGCACCAAAAAAGAGCACGTGGGGCCCTTTGTTGAGCGAGGTATATGTGTACGTTTGTATCATAGGGTAATCATATGCTCGATTAGAAATAAAAAAAGGGGAAGGGGTTTGACCCGCCTTCCCCTTGTATGCCCGTGCTACGCGGCCGTGTGCCTGTCCACCCAGTTTGCTTCCCAGCCCATCCGCTGTGCCGTTTCCGGAGTCACCCGCACGTAACAGGTCATTGGTCCGCGTTGTTGTGGTTCCCGCCAAGCAAGCGTGCAGCTCGAGGGCTCCATAGAGCCAGTCTTCTGTGCCGAACAAATGCAGGTTGCGGCAAGTTCCGCGGGAGGGAGCCATGTTCGCGGAATTACAACGAACGAAAAATGTGTGCCTACCCGAAGGGCCTGAATACTTGTGGTTGTGACAAGGATATTCCTGTGTGCGTGGCCTGGCAGGAAACGTTTGTACGCGGCTTGATTTATTTTTTTTCCTCGCAGGTCGGCGCGCGTCCATGTACCGCCAAGTTCAAACCACGTGAGCAGGGGAGTAAGGCAGGTGTGGAAGACAACGTCTCCCTCCCAAAAACCCAACATAGAAAGCCCATTGTTGTAACGCGTCAGCAGGTCCTCTGCCGATGTTGCAAGCAAGTGAGGCTCATCACATGTGGCTTGTGCTACGCGTTTGAATACTTCCATTCCAACATTCGGTTTAGTAGCAACCGTATAGAACTGAATGCCGTCCATGTTTATTTCCCTCTAGGTATGTCGGCGCTTGTGTGCGTCCTAAGGAACAATAGTAAAAGAGAAGCGTTGCAACAAATTTTCTAGTTTTTTTGACAGATATATTGCAATTTGTTATAAAAATAACAACTATGAAAACCGTAAGCCAAGCCACAGAAGAGGTGCTTTCCCGCGCGCCCTTCTTTTTAGAGGCACTTAGCGAAGGCATTGCCAACAACGCGCAAATCGCACGCAAAATTCGCCCTGCAGTGGAAGAGCTTTTGTACGAAGAGGTGTCGGACGCGTCGGTGGCAATGGCGGTACACCGGTTTGCAAAACAAACAAAGAAAAAAATATACGGTGCGGGGTTTTTAAAAAAGCTCCACGACGTCACGGTGCGTTCGAACCTAGTAGAATTTATTTTTGAAAACTCGACCGACTCGTCGCGTCTGCTTGAAGCTATTGTCAAAAATGCGCGTGGTAAAACAAATTCGTTTTTAAATTTCTCCCGCGGCTCGAGCGAGTCCATACTTATAGTCTCTTCTGATCTGGAAGAATATGCATTGAATGCACTTAAAAATGTGCAGGGCTTCCGTGTGCAAAAGGGTCTCTCGGCAATTACGATGCGCCTGCCCGAGGAAAGTTTGGCCGTGCCGGGTGTGTATTACCCAATTCTTAAAGCCATTGCACAGGAAGGTATTAACCTTATAGAAGTGATGTCCGTGCTAACTGAGTTTAGTATCATTCTCGAAGACAAAGACATCAACCACGCATTTTCCGTGCTGAAACGCGTTACGTCGTAATTAGTTTCTCGAAGAAAGCGCGCTTGCGATAGTGTCGGGGTCGGCGTATTCGAGCTCGGAGCCAGTGGAGAGGCCGCGGCCGAGAGACGAGACTTTAAAGTTGAGACCTTCTGAAATTGGGCGGATTTTTTCCTGCAAAATAAGCCGTGTGTGGTCGCCTTCGCTTGTGGCAGAGAGGCCTAAGATAAGTTCATTCAACTCTAGCGCTGACGCATCGGTTTCGATACGGCGTAGCAGTTCGTGCATGCGCACGTGGCGTTCAGGCTGCTCGCTTGCAAGCGGTATCGTGCCACCAAGCACAAAGTACAACCCACGGAAGCCGCTGTGCTCGACATTTTCTATATCGGCATCTTTCTCTACAACAAACAATGTTGCGGCTTCGCGTTTTGGGTTGCCACAAATAGTGCATAAGCCGCGCTCTTCTTCGTTTTTAACAAACCAGCGAAAACACTTTTTGCACTGTGCAGTTTCAGTCCCCAAGTGGCGGATACTTTCGGCTAGGTCGCTGCGGAAGCCGGCTTGTTCGGCAAGTAAAAATTGCACAAAGCGGCGTGCCTGGCGGGGGCCAATGCCGGGGAAGCGTTCAAATAAATCTGTAAGTCGGTCGAGTGGGTTCACGATAATTTAAAAGTCCGCAACGCCGGTGTCGAACGCGCCGAAGTCGGTTTTTTCAAGCGACTGGAAGCTGGTGCGCTTGTCGTCGAAGTACAGCTCAACCATACCGACTGGGCCGTTACGATGTTTTTCTATCAAAATTTCAGCGATGTTGGGGCGCTCGCTTTCTTTGTTGGTTTTGTCGTCGCGGTGGATAAACATAACGACGTCCGCGTCCTGTTCAATAGAGCCTGAGTCGCGCAGGTCAGAGAGGCGCGGTTTGCCTCCACGCTGCTCCACAGCACGCGAAAGTTGCGAGAGCGCAATAACGGGCACATCGAGTTCGCGGGCCAAGTTTTTAAGCGAGCGCGAAATTTCTGTCACTTGCTGCACCATAGAGTCGGACGCACGCGCAGTTGTGGGCGCCAAGAGCTGCAAGTAGTCGACAACAATTAAGTCGAGCCCGCTATCGCGTTTGAGGCGCCTGGCAACCGAGCGCATTTTTAAAATGTTGTTGCCTGGCTGGTCGTCGATAAAAATTGGTGCACGCGAGAGGCGGTCGTACGCATCGCGGATGCGGTCAAAGTCTTCTTGGTCGGTGATGCGGCCGGTACGCAAATTCCACGAGTTCACTTTTGCCTCGGCGGCCACCATACGGTCGACAAGTTGCTGTGCGCTCATTTCGAGCGAGAAAAAGCCTACCGTTGTGCCGTGCTGTATGGCGCTTTGTCGCGCAATGTCGAGCGCAAGACTGGTTTTACCCACGGAAGGCCGCGCTGCTAAAATAATGAGGTCCGATTTTTGGAAGCCGGCGAGCATTTTGTCGAGTTCGGCAAACCCAGTACGCACACCGCGCAGCTCGCCTTTGTTGTCTTGCAAACGTTCAAAGTTTTCCCACGCGAGCGCGAGCGTTTCTTTAAGAGATGTAAATTTGGAAAGGGAAGGACTTTCAGTTACTTGGTAGATTTTTTTCTCCGCTTTGTCGAGTGTTTCGTCGATGTCGCCGCTTTCGTCAAACCCAAGTTCGGCAACAAATTCGCCCGCATCAATAAGTGAGCGGAGCATAAACTTTTTTTGTACTTGCTCGGCGTAGTGCTTTGCGTTGGACGCTGCCGGTACGTCGGACACAAGTTCGGCCAGGTAGGTTACCCCGCCGATACTCTCGAGCGCTTTGTCGTCTGAGAGGCGCGAGCGAACGCTTTCAATATCTATCGGTTCGTTTTTGCTAAAGAGCAGCAGCATGGCACGGTAGATGATACGGTGCTTTTCGCTGTAAAAGGCGTCGGCCGAAAGTACTTCGGTACTTTCAGACATACCTTCGGGGCGGATCATAAGCGCACCCAGTAGAGCCTTTTCAGACTCTACTGTTTGCGGGGGCATGCGCAGCTTGTCGTCTCTTTTTACCATCCACTACAGAGTACCTTTTTTATGCGCTGCCTCCAAAAGGACAGCCCCGTGGACAAAAAGGGGATAGTTCCAGGCTTATTTTTGAGTAATTTCTTGCCCTTCTGCGCCGTCTTTAACCGCAAACCCTAACGCTTCTATTTTGAGCCTAAGTTCGTCGGCAAGAGTAAAATTTTTTGCCAAGCGAGCATTAGCGCGTTCTTTTAAAAGTGTATCTAGTTCGCCTTTGGGTTCAACTGCAAGTTTTTTGGGCGGGCGCGCTTCAGCAAAACCCAACCCTAGTACTTCATCAACTTTTTTGAGAGTTGATTTATTAAGTGTAGGCAAGTGCTGCCAGACAAGTGCAAGTGCTTGTGCGGTGCCTAAGTCGTTTGCAATACATGCATAAAACTTTTGCAAAAATTCTTTGTCTAGCTCGCCCTCTTTCATTTCTAAATATGCCCGGGTGAGCCGTGCAAGTGCGGTGTTCGCGCCTTCGAGTGCATCCCAGGTAAAGTTCATGGGCGTGCGGTAGTGCCCGGTCAAGTACCAGTAGCGCAATGCACG
Organism: Candidatus Adlerbacteria bacterium; assembly: GCA_026397405.1. Lineage (GTDB taxonomy): Bacteria > Patescibacteriota > Minisyncoccia > Phycocordibacterales > SBAW01 > GWA1-54-10. The sequence goes on from JAPLUW010000002.1 coordinate 40,232, forward strand.
CGGGGAAAACCCACGGTCCATAAAACTTTTAAGCGTAATGGCGTTGCCAACCGACTTACCGATGCGTTTAGACTCTATAGTAATAAATTCGTTATGCATCCAATAGCGAACAAACTGTTTTCCTGTCACTGCTTCGGCCTGTGCAATTTCGTTATTGTGATGGATAGAAATATGGTCGATGCCACCCGTGTGGATGTCTATCTGTTTTCCGAGCAAGGTAAAGATCATCGCGGTGCATTCAATGTGCCACCCTGGGAACCCAAGCCCCCACGGTGACTTCCACCCCAGCTTGTTGTCAGACTTCCACAATATAAAGTCAGCAGGATTTCGTTTTTCCGGATTTATTTCGAGCCGGGCACCTGCTTCTTGTTCGACTGCGTTCATGCCGCCAAGTTTGCCGTATCCTGCAAATTTTTTTGTATCAAAATATACTCCGTCATTTGCAACATAGGCGTAGCCTTTTTGTTCGAGCGTGCTAATAAGCGCTATCTGCTCGGGGACGTATGCGCTTGCGCGAGGGAATGTTATCCGTTTTGTGTCGACACCAATAGACGTAAGGTCTTCCAAGAAAGCTTCTGCGTAGCGTTCGGCCAACACGCGCATATTTTTCATCGTCAACGCAAGCCCTTCGCGTTTGAGGCCTTTTGTCATTTTGTCTTCGCCTTCGTCGGCGTCGGAAATTAAATGTCCAAAGTCGGTGATGTTAATTACTTGCTTCACATTGTAGCGCCATGCGTCGAGTGTGCGGCGCAAAGTATCGGCAAAAATATACGACCGCAAATTGCCTATGGTTGCATAGTCGTACACAGTGGGGCCGCAGTTGTACATCTTGACCTCTTTTGCGGAGAGGGGAGTAAAGGCCTCGAGCGTGCCCGAAAGCGTGCTGTGGAGCATAAGCGGTGGAAGGTCCACGCCCGGCCCTCCTGCAGGTTTGGTTCGTTTGAGAAATGAAAACATGTGGTTTAGAGCCAGTCCTTATGCTTAAAATATACAAAACATGTGCAGGCGACTGTCGCCATACCCCCTGATACTATCCAAAAATCGTAGTGGCTGCCAATAATAGGCATGTGCTGTGCGTTCATCCCAAAAAGCCCTGCAATAAATGACAACGGCAAAAAGATAAATGCGAGCACCGTAAACTCCCTCATTATTTCATTTTGTTTTGTCGTTAAGAGAGAGTTGTTTGTCTCGCGTAGCTCGGTCAGCGAGTCGTGCAGGTTTACCAGTGTTCGCCTAATGCGTTCGTACGCACCTTCCAAGTTGCGCAGGTGGTAGGAAAATTCTGCACCAAACATGCGCGTGCCAACAGGTTCGAACGACTTGAGCATTTCTTCATGGGGAGCAAGTGACTGTTTAAAATCGTGTATGGTCCGGCCCACTTTGGAAAGTTCTGCAACCATGCGGCGTTCGTCGCCGCTAAAAATATGCTCTTCGATATTTTGCAGGCGGCGATGCACCGTGCTGCAGCCGCTTTCGAGTGCCTGGTAGAGGTTGCGCACCATAGAAATAAACAAGTGCCCGCCGTGCGAGGTGGTGGTGTCTGTCCCGAGCACGCCCGCAACTTCAAACGCTTTTGCAAACGAATGCAGCGGGTCGACATTTTCGTACCTGGTGGTTATCAAAAAGTTTTTACCAATTAAAAAGTCTATCTCCTGCTCGGGAGTTTGGTGCATGCTCCGCATAATAGGGAAATGTAAAATGACATATATCACGTCGCCGCGTTTTTCTACCTTGGGTTTGTAGGAGGGGAGCAAAAGCTCTTCAGCAATAAGGGGGTCTATCCCAAATTCGTGCATCAAGCCGCGCACTTCTGCCGGCGTTGGCGAAACGCAGTCTATCCACACGAGATTCTCGCGCACGTATCTCGTCAACATATAGAAATAGTATAGCACCACAAAATCGCATCCAATGTTCCATTTGTGATATACTGACAGCCACGTATGACATCATCTAAATGGAAGGCAGCAGCGGTACTTGTAGCAATTGTCGGAGCATTTTATGTAGGTGTCTCGATGCACCAACAGAGCGTTTCTGCGGCGGGTGGCATTACAACGAATGTAGTCTCTAGCACAAGCCAACCAACAGACGTAGACATGAAGCAATTTTGGACCGCCTACCAATTGCTCAACAGCAACTTTGTGATGGTCCACGCATCAAGCACATTCCCAACTCAGCAAGAACAAATATATGGCGCAATTGCGGGACTTACTGCAAGTTTTAACGACCCCTACACTGTCTTTTTCCCACCGTCCGACGCGACTGTGTTCCAGCAGGACATCAGCGGTTCATTTGGAGGCGTTGGTATGGAAATAGACAACAATGCATCAGGGCAATTGGTGGTGGTGTCGGCACTTAAAAATACTCCAGCAGAACGTGCGGGTATACAGAGTGGCGACATTATCGTGGCCATTGGTGCAACAAGTACGGCAAACATCCCTTCCGACCAAGCCGTTAAAATTATTCGCGGACCCATCGGGACAACGGTTACTCTCAAAATACAACGCGTAGGGGAAGCAAAACCTCTTAGTGTTTCAATTGTTCGCGACACTATCAATATCCCAGTTCTCGACACCCACAAACGTGACGACGGAATATTTGTTATCAACCTCTACAGCTTTTCAGAAAATTCTGTTGACCTCTTCCTCGCTGCGCTGCGCCAGTTTATACAGTCGGGCGACACCAAGCTTATCCTCGACCTGCGTGGCAACCCAGGCGGATACCTAGACGCGGCAGTTAACATGGCAAGCTACTTCTTGCCAGTTGGCGACACGGTGGTGACAGAAGACTTTAAGGGCAAACAAGACAATGTCGACCATCGCAGCCTTGGGTACAACATCTTCCAAGGTAATTCGAACTTTAAAATGGCAGTGCTGGTAAACCAAGGCTCCGCGTCGGCGTCAGAGATTTTGGCAGGTGCGTTGCAACAACACGGAGTGGCAAAACTTGTGGGTACGCGTAGTTTTGGCAAAGGCTCGGTGCAAGAGTTGATGGACTTAGGAGGTGGAGCAGAACTTAAGGTCACTATTGCTCGCTGGCTGACACCAAACGGTAGTTCAATTTCAGACGGCGGTCTGCAGCCCGACATCCAGGCTGCACGCACCCTCGACGACGTAAAAGCAGGCAACGATCCGCAAACAAACGCAGCGGTTCTGTATTTGCTCAACAACTAATACCAGTGTAATTTCTCCGGATATGAAAGTACTATTCCTTAAAGATGTACGAGGTGTTGGACGCGCTATGGAGATTAAAAACGTGGCCGACGGCTATGCGGTTAACTTTCTCTTTCCTCAAAAATTTGCCGAACCTGCAACAGAAGAAACAGTTAAGCGGGTAGAATCACAAAAAAAAGCAGCAGAAGATGCAATAAAAAAAGAAGAAGATATCCTCGACAAAAAAGTACTCTCGCTTAAAGGTAAAAAAATTACCATTACTGCCAAGGCAACTGAAAAAGGTGGTCTCTTTAAATCTATTGTTACAAAAGACGTTGCAAAAGCTATTCTGGGCGAACACGCACTCCAAATTCCTGAAAGTTCGATAACTCTTACTCCTACAAAAACAGTGGGGGAACACAAAATAGTGCTTGCAAGTAAAAATCAAAAAGTGGATATGACTCTTGTTGTTGTCGCGGCATAGTATACTGGGTGTACATGATACAAAAAGTAGTTGTGTTTTTTGACAAGCTTGAAGACCTCGTCCGTGCGCGTTTGAGCCATTGGCCTATTCTCTATTCGTTTATTGGGGGCGTTGGTATCGTCTTGTTTTGGAAAGGTGTCTGGGAAATGGCAGAATACTATCCTATTTTGTTTGGCTTCCCGTCGGTATTGATAGGGCTCGTGATACTACTTTCTACTGGCCTGCTCGTGTCATTTTTTATAGGTGACAATATTATTTTGTCGGGCCTCAAGCACGAAAAAAAGGTCGTGGAAAAAACAGAAACAGAAGTACAGTCGGAAAAAAACAGCATATCCGATGTATTGGCAAAACTTGAAACAATAGAAAAAAAGCTGGAAGCGTTTCAAAAAGCAAAAAAGCCCCGCAAAGGGCCTGTTGCTACAAAGATAGAAAAAATAGAAGAAGTGCTTACGCAGTAACCACGTCGACCGCTGAACGAGTTGTCTTTTTGCCGTTGAAGTTTATTTTACGGACGTTGCGGAATGCTACGACGCCTTCTTTGATAGCAAAGATGGTGTGGTCTTTACCGAGGCCGACGTTTCGGCCTGGCATCATTGCCGTGCCGCGCTGGCGGACTATGATGTCGCCTATTTTTGCCTTTTGACCGGCATAGAGTTTAACACCCAAATATTTTGCATTTGAGTCATTGAGGTTTTTCGCTGTTCCGCCTGCCTTTTTTGATGCCATAAGGTTGTGCAGAGATAGTACCAAAAACGGGTCATTTAGGCAAGTTTTATTGCCTGGGACTGCATAACAACGTATTATTGAGGCATGTTAGTCGTAGATATTGAAGCCAGCGGCCTGGATGCCAAGAAAAACTCTATTGTGAGCATTGGGGCCTTGGACCTCGACCACCCGGAAAACCAGCTTTACGAAGAATGCCGGGTTTGGGACGGCGCCCATATAGAAGAGCAGGCCCTGGAAGTAAACGGCTTTACCCGCGAGCAAATAACCGACCTTGCTAAGCAAAGCGAGGGCGATTTGGTCCACAAGTTTAAAATCTTTGCCGAAGGCGTTGCCGAGCGTACCTTGGCCGGCCAAAACGTGTCGTTTGACCGCGATTTTTTGCAGGCAGCAGCTGCCCGTGCAGGCCACACCAGCTGGCCGTTTGCACACCGCACTATAGACACCCATACCCTGTGTTTTATGCATATGGTTAAAAGGGGAGTGACACCCCCTGTAGACCCGGAAAAGCACCATTCCAGCCTTAACTTGGACGCTGTGCTCAACTACTGTGGCATTCCAAGCGAACCGCAGCCCCATAACGCCCTTACGGGGGCAAAGTCGCATGCTGAGGTTATCTCCCGTTTGCTCTACGACAAAAAGCTGCTCCCAGAGTTCGAAGCGTTTGAAATCCCTTGGATATAAGCCAAAAAAACCTTATATAACAACATTTTTTATCGTCAAGGCGATATCCACAGGAAGTGATGGGGAAGGGGGTTTATATGTCAATACCCTCCTATTGACCCCTTGACATATTTTTGATAATGTATTGTTTAGTCGGCGGTCGAGCCGGCTTTTTTCGTGCCTGGCATACCGCCGGCCGTACCACTTAACCCTAACCCTATGCCACTACATTCATGCCTCTTACTCTTGGCCTCGCTCTGGCGCTCTCTGCGGCACTAGGAACAACCCCCGCAACCACTACAACGCCAGTCCCAACTATCATGTCGCCTCAGGCGCAGACAGTCCGGGAGTATGTACAGACCTACTTTGCCGATGAGCCTATTATGGTGGACATCGCGCAGTGCGAGTCGCACTTTCGCCAATACAACAAAAGTGGCGCCGTTTACCGTGGCGTCCAAAATAACCAAGACGTTGGGGTGATGCAGATAAACGAGCGCTACCACTTAAACACTGCCGTGAAGACGGGCTTTGACCTCTACAGCCTTGAAGGAAACACCGCCTACGCGCGCTATTTGTACGACAAAGAAGGTACCACGCCGTGGGCATCGTCCGAGCCCTGCTGGGGCAAAACAAAGAACGCAAAGTTGCTTGCTCTTGCAGGTAAATAAAGTTTGATTCTAAGAGCACAAAAACCACTCCACTAAAAAGGAGTGGTTTTTGCTATGTAAAAATAGGGAAGTCAGTTCCCTATTTTTTAAAAAGAAAATCGCCAGCATGGATAGCTGGCGAAAAAGGGGTACCCCTCGGGACGTGTTGGGAATGAGTTTGGGGCTCACTCGGCTCTTCTGGGGGTCAGAGGAACGGAGTACTCTTTCCAAACCATGCACGAACGCTCGTACATGCATGTTGTCCCAAGGGGCCTGCTGGAAGTTCGCCGGAGAGGGTAAAGTCCAGGGCGAATCCAACAGAACGGTCTGCCCATATCCTATACCTTGTCGGACAAGAGTCAACCATTCTTTCTGAAGCTATCAAAGTACTCCTCTCTGAGTGTGGCGACTTCTTCCACCACCTCTTTGGCTGCGTGTATGTGTGCACACGCAAGACCTGTTGGTGCAGATAACATAAGGACTGCTAGGGCTGCAAGTAGCCCTACCTCAAGGGGGCTATCTAAAGATATGAAGGCAAAATAAAAGCAGAGACCCCACATGACGCAGAGCACCCTTAGAACCCTGCGCCAAAATCTCAATTCGGATTCTGCCTCGTATCGCCTTTCAAAAGGCTCTGCGAGAACTACCTGAATAGCCATGGCCGACCTCATGAACTTCATCCACAGGAGCGTGGTTAAAATTAGAGTAACAGATGAAGATAGGCGGTCAATAGTTTCTGTCTATTTTCAAACGTATCTGTGTGGGGAAGTAGCTCATAGGAGATGTGTAGTGCGGCACGTAACCACACAGCGTGTTCAAAGGAACCCTAGTCTTCTAGGCTAATATGAGTCGCAAAAGATATATTGTGCGACGTATAGTTACGAACAAAGAGGGCTCCCCCAAGCTACATACGATTCTTTACAAAAGAAAAATTTATAGACATTTCTTTTACCACGTCCCTACCCTCGGGGTCTGTAAGAAAATTTCCCCGGAGAATCTATCAACCCTTTTCAAAATTTACTGTCAGAATTTTTATTAATAAAACGGGGAAGTACTCCCCTACCAGTTCTATTCCCTTCCAAGTAGAAGTGTGGTATTTTGTGGAAGAAAGCACATGGAGGCAGCTGCATGACGGAGTCTTTTGAAAGCCAGCAACTTGGTGATATCACAAAGTGCTGGACGGTTCATTACGGATTTCTTTCGCTCAGGAAAAAGAACGTAGTGGTCCGTGCACAACAGGTTGCAATTGAGGGAGAAGGCAACCTCGCCAAAATTGCGACCGCCAAGATAACCATCTTGTATAACGGTATCCTCGCCTACCAGCGCGAGATTCCGTACCACATGCTATTGGGCAAGAACATGCTCGCGCTGCAAGTCTACACGATGCAGCAGTCGCCGAAGTACATGAATAAAGAGTTTCGGGCTATCATGTTGCATTTTGTTTTGTTGTGCGACAAGAACATGCCCGGCTATACAAAGGTCTCCTGGTATGGACGAGACCCCCACATCAAACCGAATACCTACCGCGACGACTTCCGTCCTGTAGACGGCTACGGCGACTACACCGAACAAGACTCCAAGGCGTTGAGTAGAGGCGCCCTGTTCTTTATAGGCGTGAGCCTCCTTTTAATTGGCGCGTTTGGGCTCGGGGTTGTCTTCCTAAATCTACGATCTTGAGAAGTTTCATTTTTCCTTGTTGCTCACCTGCCCCTACCGGCAGGTTTTCTTTTTTACATAAGAAAATGCCACCCGGGTGGGGCGGCATTTTTACGCGGAGATAGCGGAGGTCAGTGGAGCGCTGCGTTGCCTAAAATAGCAGCAATCACCGCCACGATTACAAACAGCAGTAATTCGTAGCTGTCGTTGTTTGGCCGGTCCGTGCCAGCAAAGTGCTTGCCGCCAGCCGCAGTACCTGACAAATTGGCAGTAGGCGCGTTCCCTTCCATGTTGAGACCTCCTTTGAAGGACCTCTTCTTTTCTCCATAACTGTAGGACACCTACTGAAAAGGTGCAAGAGCCCTTGTTCATCGGTGGTTTTCCTTTAAATTAGAAAGGTTTTTCGCCGCGGATAAGGCGAACGAGTACCATGATAATTGCAACGACAAGCAGTACGTGGATAAACCCACCAATAGTGTAGGACGTTACAACACCCAAAAGCCACAATATCAATAAAATAACGGCAATAGTGTACAGCATGAGATTTTAGTTTAGTAAGTAAATAGCTACAGGTAAGATGACGGGCTCACGCGCCACTTATTACCAACTTGTATCGGCCAGGAGGTGTAGAATGGCGATATGCAAAACTATGCTGTCCAACTGAAGTCCGTCCTTTCGCCCGCAGAAACAGCGCTATTTAAACGCCTCTCTTCCGCAAACAAAATACAAGACTTTTTAGATGAAATGCCGATTAATTTTGAATACCAAGGCGACACTATTTATTCGCCCCGGCAGGTAGTAGCACAGGGTAAGGCGCACTGCATTGAAGGCGCGCTGTTGGCCGCCGTTGTACTTGCCTACCACGGCCAGCGGCCACTGTTACTCGACTTACAAACCCTTCCCTACGACGACGACCATGTCGTAGCGTTGTTTAAGGAAAACGGCTACTGGGGTGCTATAAGCAAAACAAACCACGCTATTTTACGGTGGCGCGACCCGGTGTACAAAACAGTTCGCGAACTTGCGATGTCGTTTTTTCACGAGTACTACATGAACGACGGTGTTAAAACTCTGCGTGCCTTTTCTCGCCCGTTTGACCTGCGCCGCTATGCGCCCGGAGACTGGGTTGTGTCGGAGGCTCCTCTTGAGCGTATTGCAGAAGAGTTGGACGACTCGCCCCACTTCCCTATTTTGCAGGGCATAACTAAAAAATCGCTTCGCAAAGCATCTCTTGCTGAATGTAAAATACTCGACGTTGTCGAATGGGAGTCAGAAAAAAAGAAACTGCTCTAGTGCTACTGCGTTAGTTTTTAAACCCAGTACCGCGTTTAAACAAAACGAGTGCAGTGACAGCAAGTACGAGGGTGATCCCTATAAGGAGCGTAAAGCTTGTTGCAATTGAAACGTCGCTAAACCCTAGGAAGCCGTACCGGAAGGCATTAACTATGTAGAGTATTGGGTTAAACAACGACACGGCACGCCAAAACGGTGGAAACTGGTCGATGGAGTAAAAGATACCGCCCAAGTATGTTAGTGGCGTCAGCACAAACGTTGGCACAATAGAAATGCCGTCAAAGCCTTTTGCAAAAATCCCGTTCACAAGTCCCGCAAGCGAAAACATGACCGAGGTAAGCACTACCGCACACAACAACACCGCAATGTTGTAAATTATCAAGTGTGTGAAAAAAAGCGAGACTATAAGCACGAGTGTTCCAACAAGGAGGCCTCGCATCACCCCACCACTTACGTACCCTGCGATAACAACCCAGTCGGGTGTTGGTGACACAAGCACTTCGTCTAAGTTGCGCTGCCACTTAGCAAAGTAAAAAGTCGAAACCGTGTTCATGTACGAGCTGGTGATAACCGACATCATAATCAGGCCCGGCACAATAAACTGCATGTAACTAAAGCCGTGTATGGCTTGCAACTGCGAGCCTATAAACGAACCAAAGACAATAAAATACAGGCCTGTTGTGACAACTGGCGGGAGCAGAGTCTGGCTCCAGATGCGCACCATACGCACAAACTCTTTGCGCAACATAGTGTAGTAGGAAATCCAAATTTTTGCCGGGCTCATATCGTTTTATTGTTACTGTCCTGGATAATATCCACGTAAATATTTTCGAGCTTTTCTTTGCCGTTAGCTTCGAGCAGTTTGTGCATCGTCTCATGAAGCTTTACTTCCCCTTTGTTGATTATGGCAACGGTGCGGCAGAGTTCCTCCGCCTCTTCCAAGTAGTGGGTCGTCAAAATAATGGTTGTGCCTTCGGCGTTCATACGGCGCAAAAAATCCCACATGCCACGACGCATTTCGATGTCTACGCCGGCTGTCGGCTCGTCCAAAATAAGGAGCTTGGGTTTGTGGATGAGTGCGCGGGCTATCATCAAGCGGCGCTTCATACCGCCAGAGAGTTGCTGCGACGGACTGTCCTTCTTTTCCCACAGACCGAGTTCTTTTAGTATCGGCTCTGCGTCTTTAATTGCTTGTGCGCGTGGGATGCCGTAGTAACCCGCCTGTACGGTAATGATGTCGATAACCTTTTCAAAAATATTGAAGTTAAATTCCTGCGGCACCACACCAATGTAGGTTTTTGTTTTGTCGCGGTCAGTGTCCAGCGAGTTGCCGAATATTTTTACTTCACCGCTGCTTTTAGTTGTGAGGCTAGTCAAGATGCTTATGATAGTCGACTTGCCTGCGCCGTTGGGGCCAAGTAAGGCAAAAAAGTCACCCTCGGCAATTTCCAAGTCAACACCCTTGAGAGCTTCTACTCCTGTCTTGTACGTTTTGCGAAGATTTTTGATTGAAACAGCGTTTGTCATGAAGGCTACAGTATACCACAGTAGGTTTGGCCGGGCAGATAGGAATCAAAAAACCCCTCATGCCACAAAGACAGGAAGGGTTTTTTGGTGCACAAAAACAGAGCGGACTACATGAACGTACGGCAGTCTTTTTTGTGGCCAATAGCAATCCAAATTGCCGAGAGACCTACCAAAACATAGACGAGCCATTCCACCTGCGGCCATGAGCCGAGTACGAGGTTAACAACATTCCAGTTACCGCCGCCGACAAATGCGCTAGCGCCAACGAGGCCCCAGTTAAGTCCGCCGATAACAAGCAAGAGGAACGTGACCACGTGAAGTGCTTTCATAGAAAATTTTGAGAAATTATTTTATACGGCTCGACCCCTGTATGCCAGGATCCGTACCATCTAGTATGAACCCTCCATGGACCCTGCAAAGGGCTTCGTGGGGATAAGGGCTAGAGTGCCGGCAAGTATGACAATGGGTTTAAGTACGCGTTAAGTGGTGCAATTGGGATAAACGCGGTAGCTCCGCTGTTGCAGGTGTACTGCTTAAAGGTCACAGCACTTGAGACATACACGGTCATATGCAAGTGCGGCCCGGTTGCATAGCCAGTGTCGCCAGAGTAGCCCAGTATGTCGCCCGTTGTTACACGTTGCCCCTTGGTGGCCGCAATGCTGGAAAGATGCGCGTACAGCGACGTAAGGCCGTTGTCGTGGCGCACAAGTACCCACTTGCCGTACTGGCAGTATTTAACGGCTCCTTGGTTAATTTCCTGCACGGTACCCGACAGTGCGGCGTGTACCGGTGTGCCAATTGATGCACGGAAGTCTACCCCGTTGTGGCCGCTTCCGTTGTACCCACCAGACTTTGCAAAGTCTGTTTTGCCAAAATATTGTGTAACAGCAACACTGTCGAGTGGCCAGGCAAGTATGCCTTTTTCAGGGTCTGGAGCGCTTGAGGTATTTGCAGACCCAAGGCCTTTGGCGAGTTGTATCAACGTGGCTTCGAATGACTTTTCTTCAGCTTGTTTTTGGGCGAGTAAACTTTGGTAGCCAGACTCTTTATTTTTTGTCTGGACCAGCAGTTGGTTTTGTGACTCCTTTGTGATACTTAAACTTGTTTTTTGTTCGGCCAAATTTTGTTTTAAACTTGCGAGGTCGGCGCGCTTTTGTTCGGCCGATGTTTTATTTGCAGCCAGTGTTCCTTTTAAATTCAATAATTCGGTAATTTTATTTTGGAGCCCGCTCCGTACTGCCTCAAGTGTTGTTGCAGAGTCAAAAAAAGACGACAGTGTTCCCCCACCGAGCAGGGTCAGTGCGAGCGGTTCGTCGTCGAGGGTCTGTAATTCTTGCAAAGAGTCTTTTACTTGCATCTCGACCTGGCTTATTTCGCTGGTAGTTGTTGAAATAGTGCCCGCGAGTGTTTTAATCTGTCGGTCTCTCTGTGCAATTTGTGTACTGGTGAGAGCAACACTTTTAGTTATTTTTTGAATATTTAAATTGAGTGCATCTATAGCACTCTGGAGTGTCTTTTTTTGTGCACTGGTTGTGGTGAGCTGGTTTTGGAGTTGCGCAATTTCTGCACGTAGCTGCGCTATTTGTGCAGTGCCTTGGTCAATCTGCGCTTGCACCGGGTCGGTTGTAGTTGAGGTTGCAGCGTGCGCTACGTTACCAAAAAAAAGGAGAAAAGAAAGTACCAAAGGAAGCATCTCCTTAGTTTAAAGCATACGTAGTGCTTTCTCAATGCGCTCAAGCGTTTTTTTGCGACCCAAGAGCCCTGCAAGCGTGAACGGGTCAGGAGATTTTTCTTTTCCTGACAGGGCTACGCGCATAGGCCACAACACAGACGCCCTTCCCTGTTCTGTTGCGTAAGGGAAAATAGCTTCTTTGACGCTCTCTGCGGTGAAGGGCTCATGTTCCAAAAGTAACTCCACTACCTTGGTAAGGTTAGTTTTAACTGCCGCCGCATCGGCCTTTGCTCCCTGCAACAAAAGTTCGCCTGTGGGCGCTGGAATAGTATCTTCCATGAAAGAAAATTCTCCACCTTTCAGGTAGTCTGCGGCTTCCCCAAATGTTTGCGCGCGATTTCTAAGCTCTACTCCAATTTGAGGAAGATAGGGAGGAACGGTATCGCCTCTCTCTGTCATGAATAGGCTAAGTCTGTCAACAAACTCCTGCATCGGTAGAAGTTTCAAGTATTCATGGTTGAACCAGCGAAATTTTTCTATATCAAACACCGCGCCCGCCTTGTGCATGCGCTCGAAACTGAAAAGTTTAATAAGTTCGTCGAGAGAAAATATTTCACGCTCTCCTCCAGGGTTCCATCCAAGCAGTGCGAGATAATTTATCATTGCTTCTGGCAAAAAACCTTGTGTACGATATTGCTCTACCGATGCCGCGTGTTTGCGCTTGGAAAGCTTTGTGCGGTCAGGAGCCAATATGAGCGGAAAGTGCGCGTACGTAGGGCGGGTATATCCAAGCGCTTCCAATATCAGTATCTGACGCGGTGTGTTTGAAATGTGCTCTTCTGCGCGTAAGACATGCGTTACACAGGAGTCGCCGTCGTCCACGACTACCGCAAAATGGTACAGAGGGTCATCTATAGAGCGAGCAATAACAAAATCTCCATGCTCGGTCGTATCAAAACTAACCTCTCCGCGTATAAGGTCAGTAAAGGTAATTGTGGTGTTAGGGTTTCTCAACCGCACTACTTCAACCTCTTCTGTCGGGTCATCTTTTTTTGGCTCGCGTGATATATACGCCTTGTCTTCTGCTACAAGCTTTTGCAAAAGTTCTTTATGGCGTTCGATATGTTCTGACTGTCTATATTTTGCATCAGGTTTGAGGCCACACCATTCAAAGTCATTCCAGATAGCATCAACCCACTCCTCTTTATTGCGCTCGCGGTCAGTGTCCTCTATTCGGACAAAGTATGTACCTTTGTTTTGTTTGGCAAAAATATAATTAAATAAAGCCGTACGGACGGTTCCGATATGCATCTGCCCGGTGGGAGACGGCGCGATACGTGTAATTACTTTTTCAGGATTCATGGGAAAGCGCGATGTCGAGCAATGCATTAGCGACGGTACGGGCAGCGTCGGCACGGCCAAACCCGCGTGCGGCGGTGCTCATAGTACGAATAAGTTCGGGGTTTTGCAAAATACGGTCGACCTCCGACACTAAAAGCCCGCGGGTGAGGTTGCTCTGTTCTATCACTGTCGCTGCTCCCGAGCGTGCATAGGCATACGCATTTTGTGTTTGGTCGTGCGAAATAGCTTCTGGTATTGGGATAATGATAGACGGCAGGCCCCATACCGCGATTTCAAAAATAGTAGACCCTGCGCGCGAGATAACCAGTGTTGCTGCCCCCGCTATCATGCGCATTGCAAGGTCATTTAAATACGGAAATGTTTTGTAGCGGTCGGCATACGGTGAGTTAAGCAGAGCAACTTTTGCACGCGACTCGACCTCTTTCAAGTTGGCGTGCCCTGTTTGGTGGACTATCTGATATTTTTCCAAGAGTTGCGGCAAACTGCCAAGTACCACGTCGTTAATAGTTTCTGCACCCTGTGAGCCGCCGGTGATATAGATAATAGGCAGGTCTTTGCTCAATTTTAAAAATTCGTGCGCGCCCTCACGTGCCGGCACAAGCGCCGCTTTGCGAATGGGGTTACCGGTAAAGGCAACACGCCCTCCGGGGAAATATTTTTCTGCGTCGGGGTAGGACACCGCAATTTTTACTGCAAACTTCCCCGCCCACGCGTTGACCCTCCCCGGGTTTGCGTCGGACTCGTGTATAACAACCGGTATGCGGAAGAGGCGTGCCGCAAGCAGCGTTGGGAAGCTGCCATAGCCACCTTTACCAAACACCACGTCAGGATAAAGAAAGAACATACGAACAAGCGAACGAGCCACTCCCCATGCAATTTTAAAGTAGTCGATAAAGTTTAAAAACGAAAAATAGCGGCGCATTTTACCTGCGGCAGTTGGGACAAATATAATTTCATTCGCGACAAGCATCTCTTTGTCGTACGGGCCCGGTGCTGCAAAATAGATGTTTGGTTCGAGAAGCCTCCTTTCGCGCACAAGGTCATGCAGTGCCTCTGTCACTGCAATAATTGGGTAAAAATGTCCCCCGGTAACGCCGCCTGTTAAAAGTATTTTCATGATTTTTTGCTGCGCATATTTCTCGAAATATTTAATATGATACCTACTTCTGCCAAAGAGAGCGCGAGCGCGGTGCCTCCGTGCGACACAAAAATAAGAGGGACTCCAACAAGCGGCACGAGCGCCAAGGTAGATGCAATGTTGAAAAATGATTGTCCCACAATGAGTATAACAAGCCCGACGGCGACGAGTCCACCAAATGCGTCGGGTGCTCGTGCAGCAATGCGCAGGCCTAATATACAGAACCCCGCAAATAGGAACACCAACAGAGTGCTTCCGACAAAACCAAATTCTTCTCCTGCAACTGCAAAAATAGAGTCGCCTATAGGTTCGGGCAAGTAGGAAAATTTTTGTATGCTCTGGCCAGACCCACGCCCGGTGAACCCGCCAGAACCCACAGCAATAAGTGACTGCTGCACTTGGTAGCCCGTGCCCCGAGGGTCTGCCGACTGGTCGAGATAGGTCTCTAGTCGCTGCGCAACGTGAGGGTAGACAAGTGCGGCGCCAGCAATGGCAGCAACCCCGACTCCTGCAAGTAGTAGCAGGTGTGTGATGCGCCCTCCCGCGGCAAAGAGCATGCCGGTAGACGCCATGCCTAAAATAATAACGCCGGCAGTATTTGGCTGGAGTATAAGTATCGTTGCGGCACTACCGGCAATGAGCATAAGTGGGAGTATGCCGCCCCGCAGTGTGTCGGTTGCCTTAAAACGCGCAGCGTAGACTGCCGCCAAAAAAAGTACCGTTGCAAACTTGAGCACTTCTTCGGGCTGGAAGGAAAAATGACCTATCACTATCCACCGTGCGGCACCTTTAAGCGAAAGGCCAATATGGGGCACAAACGTGAGCAGCGTAAGGCATAGCGCAAAGCCAAAGATATACGGTGTGTAGGGCCTCCAAAAGCGGTAGTCGACACGGGAAAAAAAGACAAGCAACACAGTGCCACAGACAAACCCAAGCAGTAGTTGGCTTACAGCAACAGAGGTAAACGACGCGCCGTCACGTGCAAGTAACCCGAGTGCCGCGGAGGTAAAAATAAGCAGACCAAACACAACTAGCGCGCAGAGTGTCAGGAAAAATGGTGTGTCTATCTTTTTCACAGCAGCGCGACGCTCATGCCTATAATTGCCGCAAGCACACCCACTATCCAGTAGCGCATGGTTACTTTGTATGCGGGCCAGCCAATAGCTTCAAAATGGTGATGGAGGGGTGCAATTTTTAAAATCTTTTTCCCAAATCTTTTTTTGCTCAAAATTTGCAATACGTTGGAGGCAACCGTTGCAACAAGTGGGAGCGCGATAATTGGTAGCACGGTGATACCCCTACCCCCGTCGAGCGTGTCGGTCAAAAATGCGATGACAACAAGTGCAAGGGTGAGCCCCATGGTGCCGGTTTCTGAAAGGTAAAAGCGTGCGGGCGGAATGTTAAACCACAAAAATGCGAGCAAGCCGCCTGCAATAGCTCCCGAGAGTGCCGCGATGTCCATCTGGTTTTGGAAAAATGCGATACCTGCGTATGCGGCAAAAATTGTTGAAAATATTCCTCCGGCCAAACCGTCGATGCCGTCGATAACGCCGCCCGCATATATAAAGAGTGCCACAAGAACAAAAAATGGGATAAACCACACCCCAAGCGACACTGGTTGCAGGAGAAATGGGAACGAAATTGCAGACACTCCCAATTTTTCGTAAAACCACCAGGCACATAGAAGTGCTATAGCGGCAACAATAAGGAGGCGTATGCGTAGTGGCAGCCCCGACTTGCCCTTTACTTCAAACAGGTCGTCGAGCAGACCCACAAGTGCGCCCGCAACAAGTGCCGCAAGTGGCACCCATGTTTGATTGCGGCTGATAAATGACAGTGCACCAAAGGCATCGGGAAATAGTACAGAAAGTATGGAAAGGAGGCCTGCGGTCAACAGCACACTCCCCCACACTACGACACCGCCAAAACGTGGTGTGCCCGAGTCGCGGCTTTCGTGTAAACGGTTAAATGTCTCGGCCGGTGTGCCGTCAAACGCAACCTTCCCCGCTTTTGGTTTCCACATTTTGCGCTGATATAAAAAGTGCGCCAAAAAAGGCGTGATGCCGATGCCAAATAAAAAGGCAATAGTCGTTGGTATAAAAATGCGCATGACGTCGGACATCATCATAGAGAAGTTTGTGTACTTTGTGCATCACGCACGGCTTGGATAAGTTTTTTTATGTCGTCAAACCGAGCGTCTTCTGTCGAGCCAAGTACAACAGCAACAAGTGGGTGCCCTATTGCTATGTCAAATACTACTGCCAAGTTGCCGCCGGCCAGGTCGGTAAAACCGGTTTTTGCTGCAACAACTCCAGGCACGCCTGCGAGAGGTAGTGCCGTTGCAGCAGCCTTTAGGGTGCGTGTGCCGTCTTGTATAGACACATTTGGCTGGGTTGTAAGCCCAAAGTAGTCTGGGTAATTTTGAAACAAGTGTGCAGCCAGGCGTGCGACATCAAATGCAGAGCCGTACGCCCCTGCAGTACCGGCACTCTCGTCCAAACCGGTTGGATTTAAGAAATACATGTGCGACAGGCCGAGTGTTTTTGCACGTGCGTTCATAAGGTCGAGATAATTGTCGCCTAAACTTGCGGCTGCAGCTGCCATCGCGTCGTTTGACGATGCAATAAGCCCAATTTTAAGCAAACTGGAAAGCGGCACGGTGTCGCCAGCTTTAAATCCCCAGTCTCCTTCGGGTGCCAAGTCTGCTGCGGTTATCTGTACCGAGCGGCCAGTGTCGCCTCCTTCGAGCACCGCAGTTGCGGTCATCAACTTAGTAAGCGATGCAAGCGGGAGCGGGGCGCTGGAGTTTTTTGAAAATAAAATTCTCCCGTCGGTCGGGTCATAGACTATGTCTGCTTTTGCGATAAGTGTGTTTGTATCGAGCGAGATTGATGCAGGGAAAAGTGCCACAGCCGCCACTTGTTGGCCAGGGGTTATCTTTTGCAACATCGAAACTGCGCCGACGCCGCTGCCAAATGCGACAGCAGACAAAAGTATGGCTCCCAGGGCTGAAAAAACCGTATGATGTAGAGTTATTGTTTTCATAAAGGGTCTTCTGTTGGCACTGTCACCTCTTGTGCACGATATGCAGTTTCAAGTGTGCGCAATTTTTCTTGCACGCCCACATAGTCGGGCAGCTCGTCTTTATGTGTGACTCCCAATTCTGCAAGTAATTCTGTTGTGGGTTCGTACAAAAATGATCGTTCGTCTTTTGGGTTAGAAATTTTGCGAACGAGCCCGCGCATCAATAACGTGCGCAATGTTTGTGACGAGTTTACGCCGCGGATAAAGTCTATCTCGCTACGGGAGAGCGGCCCGCGGTATATCACTGCGGCAAGTGCTTCGAGCCCTGCTTTGCCTATGTCGCGCGAATATTCTTCCTTACGGATTTTCTCCACAAGCTCTGCAGCGGCTGGTGCGGTGCGGAGCTCGACAACTTTTCCGTCGTCAACGAGCACAATCCCTCCCCCTGTCCGTGCACGTAGCGTTGCTAATGCCACCTCGACCATGTCTAGTTCGGCACCAGTTGCTTTACAGAGTTCGGCACGCGTAAGAGGCCTGCCCAAACTAAACAGCAACCCTTCAATTTGTATAGCTAGAGCGTTTTCATTCATAAGACGGTACCGACACAGAGTCCGACTCTAGCATGATGTCGCTAAAGTGTTCGCCCTGGTTTGCTTTGATTATACCCTGCTTCACCAGCTCAAGCAGTGCCAAAAAGCTGATGATGATTTCCTGTCGTGCATGTGCACTTGCCTGTTTGTTCATCCCGGCAAATTCTTTAAACGAAAGCCTGAATGCGCTTGAAACGCGCGCGGCCATCTGGGTTATCATCTCTTCAATCGAAACAATCTTTTTAACGGCAACTTTTGGCAGCACCAGCGACTTTGGGAAGCCAGCGATAAGTACCTGCGCAGCACCTAACAGAGATTCTTTTGTAATAGACGGGTCAAATAAATACAGCGGTTGCTGGGGTGCTGCCTCGCCTTCGTGCAACATGGGATTTTTTGTCGCTTCCTGCACACCGCGCGCGGCATCTTTTATAAGTTGGTACAACGCCAAGCGATACTCGAGCTCTTTGATGTCGCGCGACTCTTCTTCCGACAGTGCGAGCGTTGGCAACAGCGAGCGTGACTTTATAAGCAACAGCGTTGCGGCAAGGGTAACAAACTCGGCTGTCTCCCCTACAGGCAGGTGGTCGTGTGCAGAAATGCGCGCGATATATTCGTCGGTAACAGCAGCAAGCGACACATCGCTAATGTGGAGTTTGCGTTTTTCTATCAACTCGAGCAGTAGCTCAAGCGGACCTTCAAAGACATCAGTCTTTACGTGTGGGCGTGTTTGCATTCCCCATATTTTACACCATAGTAGCGCAATTTGACAGGGGGCAATAATAGTGGCAACGCCAGGGCTTTTTATTTTGCGTACGCTTCAACAAGAGCTAGAAGGAGACGTACCGGTGCACCCACCGCACCTTTTGCAAGAAATTCGGCAGGGTGTGACGTCATGCGTGACGCCATGTCGATATGTGCCCACGGACAGTCCAAGTCTTTGGCAAATTCGCGAAGGAACATACCGCCGGCAATGACCCCACCGTAGCGGCTGTTACCGTCGGTTGAAATATTTGGCACGTCGCCAAACAATCCCTTTGTCATATCTTCATACTCTTCCCACAGCGGGAACGGCCACACATAGTCGCCGGATTCTTCGCCAAGCTGGCGCAGCATGTCTTCCAGTTTTTGGTCGTTGCTCATAACGCCCGATGCTTGGAGCCCAAGTGCGCCGAGAACTGCACCTGTTAGTGTTGCTACGTCAACAACAACTGCAGGGTTAAACTTTTTTGCATAGGTAATCCCGTCAGAAAGTATCACGCGGCCTTCGGCGTCGGTATTAAGCACTTCAATATATCGGCCAGACATCGACTTCAACATGTCGCCCGGGCGCACCGCGTTTTGGCCCGGCATGTTTTCCACAGTTGGAATTAAGGCGATAACGTTTGCTTTTAGTTTTAACTTTGCAGCAAGCACCACGGTGTGCAGCACTGCAGCGCCCCCTGACATGTCCATATGCATTTCGTACATGTGGTCGCCTGGTTTTAGGTTAAGCCCGCCTGAGTCGAAGGTGACGCCTTTACCTACAAGCACGACAGGTTTTTGTGTTTTAGATGCTCCCCAATATTCGGCAATGACAAACTGCGGCTCATTGTCGGAGCCTTTGCCAATACCTACAACGCCGCCCATGCCGAGTTTTTCCATTTCCTTGCGGCTAAGAACAGTAACTTTTGTACCAGGGCCTTTGAGTATTTTTTTTGCGAGTGCAGAAAATTGTTTTGGAGTAAGGTCGCCACCTGGAGTGTTGGCAAGTTCGCGGGCTGCGTTAACTTCCTCGCCCGTCCAATGCCCAATTTTTGCACCTTCGATTCCTTCTTTCGAAATATTCGGCAAACATACAACATCAACGCTTGCAAACCCGTCTTTAGGTGTGCGCTTGTAGGTATTGTGTTCGTAGCCCGCCATCACAAACGAAATAGCCGACACCTTTGCTACTTCAGCATCAGAAAAATCCTTGGGTGCGAGTGACTTTAAATCTTTAAAATCAACGGCAATAGATTTAATACGGTTTTGTTTGGCGACCGCAACAACTTTGCGTGTAAATAATACAAATTTGCGACGGGTAAGCGGCTTTTTATCTCCATAAGAAATAGATAGTTCCTTGCCGTCAAAACGGTTCAAACTACCCTGCACAAAGTTTATTTTAATGGAGTTCTTGTCTGCAGTTGGCTGAAATTTCATATTTATTCTTTTGGTTCACTATCCGACAACGGCATATCGATGCGGTTCATATCGCGCGGGAAAAGTGTTGCTTCGCGGATGTTTTTAAGTTCAAGAATCTGCATAGTCATACGCTCTACTCCAAATGCAAAGCCTCCTTCGGGCGGGGCACCATAACGGAAGGCCTCCAAGAACATTTCAATTTTCTTTGGCTCCATCCCCCACTTTTCGACATGGTCCATAAGCTGTGCGTAGTCACTGATGCGGCGCCCGCCTGAAAGCCATTCGCGGCCACGGCAGAGTAAGTCCATACCTTCGTTAAACTCTGGAGTTTCTGGGTTTGGATATACATAAAACGGCTTCTGTTTTGTTGGGTAGCCGTACACGTACACAAAGTCTGAACCTGTTTCTTCTTTAACAATGGCGCAGATATCCATTTCGTCTTGCGAGCTTAAGTCTTTTTCGCCAACTACCTTGCGGCCAGTTTTTGCTTGGATTTTTTCTTGTACTTCGGTAAGCGAGAAAGTTGGGGTTTTCTCGAGCATGACAGGCAGGGTTGCGCCGAGCAGTTCAATTTCTTTTGCACACTTTTGCGAAAGCACGTTCAAAATAAAACGCACTGTTTCTTCCGACATGTCGCGCACGTCGCGCCACGAGTCGATAAAGCCCATTTCGGCATCGAGAGAAACAAATTCTGTAATGTGGCGTGTGGTTGCAGAAGGTTCGGCGCGGAATACTTTGTTGACCGAAAAGACACGTTCAAACGCAGTCATGACAATTTGTTTGTACAACTGTGGCGACTGGGTAAGGTAGGCTTTTTTGTCGAAGTAGTTAACTTCGAATACTTCAGCGCCGCCTTCGGCTGTTGCTGGGGTAATTGCCGGCGCCTGGAATTCGAAGAAGTCCTGCGACTTCATGTATTCGCGGAAGGAATCAATAATGACCGCCTGCACTTTAAATATTGCCTGTAGACGTGGGTGGCGCAGCGTCAGCGCGCGGTGGTCGAGTTCAGTCGTAAGGTCCAAGTTGTATCCGTCTGCTGACATGTCGAATGGCAGCGGTTCGGCTTTTGCCAAAATAGTAAGCCCCGTTACTTCCAGCTCGATAGTGCCGTTCATTACTTTTGCATTTACGTTTTTCTCTGGGCGCGCGTTTACTTTGCCCTGTACCTCTACAACGTATTCGTTGCGAGTTTCTTTTGCAGTTTCAATTGCAGCAGACGATGGAAGAACAACACCCTGCACAGTTCCTGAGCGATCTCTAAAATCAAAAAACACCATCTTGCCCTGGTCGCGGCGTACGCTGACCCAACCTTTAATGGTTACTTCTTCCCCTGTCTTTCCTTCCAATTCTCCAATGAGTGTTCGCATATATTTAAAGTGTTACTCCTACTTTTTTTCGCACGTCTTCCATTTTTGCTGATGCAACTGCTTTTGCTTTTGCTGCTCCTGTCTTCAATACTGCTTTGACGTCATCGTCAGTAATAGAATTTCTTTTCTCGCGCATTGGAGTGAGCAAAGTATCCAAGTCTTCGATAAGAGCCTCTTTCAAAGCTTTATAACTACCTTTGTTTGCTTCATACAAAGGAGCTAATTCTTCATCAGTCTTCAAAAGTTTATGCATCGCGTACACATTTTCCGGGCGGTCGCCAGAAGAGTCGGTGACAATACTCATTACTGCTTTTGCGATTTCGTCACGTGTGCCAAACAACGGAACTGTATTTCCGTAACTCTTACTCATCTTCTTACCATCAGTCCCTGGGATAGTCCCAACCGCTTTTACGATATGTTCCTTTGGTTCAATAAATGTTTGGCCGTAGGCACTGTTAAATTTTGCGGCAGCTTCGCGTGCATATTCAATATGTTGGCGCTGGTCTTCCCCTACCGGAACAATCACGGTGTCATACAAAAGAATATCTGCGGCCATAAGCATTGGGTAGGTAAAGAGGCCGGCGTTTGCTTCAAGACCTTTTGCGACTTTGTCTTTGTATGCGTGGCCGAGTTCCAAAAACGGTACCGTTACAAGGCAGTCAAAAATCCACGCAAGTTCTGTATGTTCTGAGATGTCCGACTGCTTAAAAATCACTGCTTTTTCTGGGTCTACTCCGGCAGCTAAATAATCTTTTACTGAATTGTAAATACATTCTTGTACTAACTTCGGGTCTTTTAGAGATGTGAGGGCGTGGTAGTCTGCCACCATCAAAAAGCTTTCATAGTCGCCATACAGGTCGACGAATGGTTTAAGCGCACCAAAATAGTTGCCGATATGCAATGTTCCGCTAGACTGCAGCCCTGTTAAAAGCCGTTTTTTACCTTCTGCCATATACACATGAGTGTACCAAAAAACCGCCCTTTTGAAAGGCGGTTGTTCTTTTGGTTATATCCCTTCCTCTTTTAGTTTTTCTACAAGTGCGCGGGCGCTGCGGGAGAGTTTTTGTGGGAGTGTAATTTTAACTTTTACAAACAGGTCGCCGCGTTTGCCATGGGCGTTTGGTACACCCTTGCCTTTTACGCGCAACAATTCGCCATGGGTCACGCCAGCTGGTACTGAAATATGTTCTTCGCCGTCGAGTGTTGCAATTTTGTAGTCGGTGCCGAGCAATGCGTCTGAGAGTTTGACCGAAAGGTCGGTAAGCAAGTTTGGTCCATCTTTTTTAAAGCGTGGGTCGGGCTGCACATGTACTTTAACGTACAAGTCGCCCGACGCTCCGCCCTGCACGGCCTCGCCTGCTCCTGTGATGCGGATCATCTCACCACCTTCAATGCCTGCAGGTACGGCAATTTCAATTTCCTCTTGTTTTTTGTAGACACCTTCGCCGCGGCAGGTGTGGCATTTTTCTTCGGGGACCTTACCTGTGGCGTGGCAGTGCCGGCACGGGCTCTGCATGGTTATTGTGCCGAAAAAGGAATTGTTTGTTTCGTGGATTTTACCTGTGCCGTTGCAGTGTTTGCATGTCTGCATTTTGCTGCCCGGCGCTGCCCCCGAAGCTTTGCAGGTTTCGCACTGCGCAGTTTTTGCAAGCAGTACTCTGCGTTTGGTGCCAAAAATAGATTCTTTAAAATTTAATTCGAGGTCAATTGAAATGTCGCGGCCGCGGCGCTGGCGCTGTGCTCCGCCGCCAAATGCGTCACCAAAAATGTCGCTAAAGTCAAAGCCGCCAAACCCTTGCTGGAATGCATCTCCAAATTGCGAAAAGTCCCAGCCAGAGGCTGGTCCGCCTTGGGCGGAGAAGCCGCCTGGCCCCGTACCGTCTTGGAAGACACGTCCATACGAGTCAAACTCGGCACGCTTTTTGTCGTCGGAAAGGATGCTATATGCCTCGCTTACTTCTTTAAATTTGTCGGCATCTCCGGTTGTTTTGTCAGGGTGGAATTTGTGCGCGAGTTTGTGAAATGCTTTTTTGATTTCGTCTTTTGAGGCGCTTTTGCCTACCCCCAATATCTCGTAATAGTCGCGCTTAGTAGCCATAATTAGCTACATACTACTGATTTTCTGCCTCTTCCGCAAGCCTGCCTCGCCTATACGGCGGGTTCTTCGTCTTCTTCAACAATTTCTGTACCGCTGCCGTCGTCTGCAATAAAACCGCCTGCCTGGATGCTCCAAAGTTTGTGGTAGAGGCCCTTATGTTCGAGCAGTTCGTCGTGAGTGCCGGTTGCTGCAACCACACCGTTTTCAATCACGACAATCCTGTCCATGTTCATAATCGTCGAAAGCCGATGGGCAATAACAATAACCGTTTTACCTTCCATTAAGGTTTTAAGAGCGTCTTGAATAAGTGCTTCCGACTCGGAGTCGAGGCTCGACGTCGCTTCGTCCAAAACAAGAATCGGTGAGTTTTTAAGTATCGCGCGGGCAATAGCAACGCGCTGCCTCTCGCCGCCCGAGAGTTTAACGCCACGCTCCCCCACATAGGTGTTGTATCCATCCTTCAGCTGCGAAATAAATTCATGGCAGTGTGCTTGTTTTGCAGCTTCGATAACATCTTTGTCTGATGCGCCACGCCGCCCATAGCGAATATTTTCCATCAATGTGCGGTGGAAGAGTACTGGCTCCTGCGGAACAAAAGAGATTTCATTGCGTAGCGAATCTTGCGTAACCTTAGAAATATTTTGACCGTCTATCTTTATCTCCCCGTCGTGTATGTCGTACAGACGCAAAAGGAGTTTAGTTATTGTGCTTTTGCCAGCCCCAGATGGTCCCACCAAAGCAACGCGCTCTCCTCCGGCAATGGTCAAGTTAAATGTATTTAGTATCGAGGCTCCGTCTTTAAAGCCAAATGAGACATCGTCAAACCACACTTCCCCTTTGTCGACATGCAGCTTCTTGGCGCCTTTTGCATCTTTAATTTCGTACGGCAATTTAAGTATGTAGACCATTTCGCCGGCATCTGCCAGTGCGGTGTTAATGTTTCTAAATTCTCTGCCCAAACCCCAGACTTTATCAAGAAGTCCTATAAAGTAGGTTTGGATAAGCACAAAGTCGCCAACGGTAAGCGACCCTGCTTCCCACAACTTAAACCCAATCCACAACAATCCTATGTTCATCGTGACGGAAAATATGCTTTGGACACCGTAGATCCATATGTCCGCAGTCCATGTGCGGAGCAGTGCTTTAAGGAGTCTGTCTATAACTGCGCCTACTCCTTTTTCTTCAAATTGGTTGCCGGAAAAAAGTTGAACAGTCGAGTGGTTGGATATCGAGTCTGCGAGCGCAGCGGTAACATTACTGTCTTCCTCTGCACGTTTGGCACGCAAAGGTTGCTGGTAATGTGCCATCACTATTTGCACGACAATAAACAAAAGGGTGGCCCCCGCAAGCGAAGCACCAAGCACTGGATGCTTGTACCACAGCACAATGATAATTCCTACGGTATAAAGTACTGCGTGCAGCACTGAACCAATAAGAGAATCCCACAATTTGTTGAACGAGTCGCTATATCGCCCAACACGTCTTGTCAGCGCCCCTGAAAATGATGAAGTAAAGAACTGGTAGGAATGTCGCATAAGGTATGCGAAAGCCTCTTTGGAAAGGTCGGCCATGATTCGTGCACATGTTTGTGTGCCCGCATACATTTCTACGCGCCACGCTATCCAGATGACTACTAACATTGAGGCGAACCCCACCAGCGCCATGCTGGCCTGGTGGATAATATCTGGAGAGACAGACCCCAAAGAAATTATGTTGATGAATTGCCGTAAAAAAAGTGGGCCAATTATGCTGCAGATTTGTATAACCACTATGGACCCAACAGAAAACCCAACATACACAGGGTAGTTGCGGGTATGCCGCCAGTACGCGCGAAATACGTCTCTGGCTTTTGCTACTTTTTTCTCTTCGGTCTTCATGTAAGTTTTCAGAATAACACAAGCCTCCCCGTTGTGTCGGAGAGGCAGTGTTTATATTGAACGGCTAATTACTGCTGCGGAGGAGTATCTCCTGTTGGAGGTACGTCGCCTGCGGGTGGGGTTTGGGTAGCGTCGGTTGCAGGTCCTTCAGTTGGCGGAGTAGCAGCTCCAGCTTTCTGCACCGCTTCGTACACCTTAGACATTTCTTTTGAAAGTTCTTCCGTTGCGGTTTTTGTGGCAGCTGCGTTGTCGCCACCTTTTACTGCTTCAAGTGCAGAAATTTTTTCAGTAATTGCTGTGCCTAATTCGGCTGGGATCTTGTCTTTGTTGTCATCAAGCGCCTTCTTTGCAGCATAGACTGCTTGTTCGGCTAGGTTGCGCGCTTCGGCAAGTTCAATTTTTTGTTTGTCAGCGTCAGCGTTTGCCTCGGCGTCTTTACGCATCTTTTCGATGTCCGCGTCGGAAAGGCCTGACGATGCTTCAATGCGGATAGACTGTTCCTTGTTTGTTGCTTTGTCTTTTGCTTTGACCGAAAGGATGCCGTTTGCATCGACGTCGAAGGTTACTTCCACCTGTGGGAGGCCGCGTGGTGCCGGCGGGATGCCGTCCAATACAAAGCGCCCAAGCGACTTGTTGTCCCCTGCCATGGCACGCTCGCCCTGGGTAATGTGGATTTCTACAGACGTTTGGTTGTCTGCCGCTGTCGAGAATGTTTGTGAGCGGCTTGTTGGGATTGTTGTATTGCGTTCAATAAGTTTGGTCGAGACGCCGCCCATGGTTTCAATACCGAGCGACAGCGGGATAACGTCGAGCAACAACACGTCGCGGACTTCCCCGCCCAAAATGCCGCCCTGGATAGCTGCACCAATGGCCACTACTTCGTCTGGGTTTACAGACATGTTTGGCTTTTTACCGAAGTACTCTTCCACGGCTGCCTGGAGTGCTGGCATGCGGGTTTGGCCACCGACAAGTATTACCTGGTTGATGTCCGCAATTTTAAACGGCGATGCTTCCATTGCGCGCTTGGTAATTGCGATTGCGCGTTCGATAAATTCTGCAGAAAGTTCTTCCAACTTTGCGCGGCTCATCTTAATGAGCAAGTGGCGGGGCCCTGATGCGTCGGAGGTAATAAACGGAATATTTATTTCCGTATCAACTGCAGTAGAGAGTTCGATTTTTGCTTTCTCGGCTGCTTCGTCCAGGCGCTGGCGGCCAAGCGGGTCGTTGCGCACGTCGATTCCCGATTCTTTCTGGAATTCTGTTGCGAGCCAGTCGATAATTTTTTGGTCCAAGTCTTTGCCGCCCAAGTGTGCGTCGCCGTCTGTGGACTTAACCTCGATAGAATCTTCTCCGTCGTTTGAACCTACTTCCAATACTGAAATGTCGAATGTTCCACCGCCGAAGTCGAAGACAACTATTTTTTCGTTTTTGTTTTTGTTAAAGCCATATGCAAGCGCTGCCGCGGTTGGTTCGTTGATGATGCGCTTAACATCGAGGCCGGCAATTTTACCTGCATCGCGGGTTGCAGCGCGCTGCGCGTCGTTAAAGTATGCAGGTACGGTAATTACCGCTTCGGTAATTGTTTCGCCCAAGCGTTTTTCCGCATCTACCTTCATCTTCTGCAGGATCATTGCGGAAATTTCTTCCGGGCGGTACCACTGCCCGCCCATCTCTACTTCGATGCCGCCGTTTGTAGACTTGCGCATCTCAAACGGTACAGCCGACTTGTCTTTTTGCACCAGGGCTTCGTCAAAGTTGTGGCCGATAAAGCGCTTTATCTGGTAGACAGTATTTTTTGGGTTTGTAACTCCTTGGCGGCGCGCAATTAAACCAACCAACTTTTCGCCAGTTTTGCTTGCTGCAACAATAGACGGCATGGTGCGTGCACCTTCAGCATTTTCGATAATCTGTGGCTCGCCCCCGCGCATAATTGCCATTGCGGAGTTTGTAGTGCCCAAGTCAATACCTAGAATTTTACCCATAAAATATTTGTTTAAATTATTACCTGTGCGGCCCTAATAATTTTATTTCCAACACTATACCCGCTGCGTTCAACTGTTTCAATAGTGTGGCCTTCCCCTTTTTGCATAAGTGCTTCGTGCTTGTGGGGGTTAAATTCTTCCCCCGGCTTTCCGAACTGCTCGACGCCCATTGTGCCCAGTGAACTTAGAAGTTGTTTGTGGACTATTTTTAACTCTTCCGTCGGTGCGTGTTTAAGTGCCATTTCAAACGAGTCTAGTGAGGGTACCAAAGCCTCTATGAAGTCGGCCTTAATCCTCTCCTCCTTTTCAGCCATCATCTGCGCTTCTTCTTTTTTAAAGTTGGCAAAGTCGGCTCGTGCTCGCTGCCATCCGTCCAAATATTCCTGTTTTTCTTTTACTGCGGTTTCGAGTTTTTCGCGGAGTTTTTTAACGGCGGCGGGAGTTTGTTCCTCTTCTTCCTCTACAAATTCTTCATCAGAGTCGCTTAACATTCCACCATTTTACACAAAAAAAGCTAGGAGTCAAATATTATTTTTGAAAAAGAAGAAGACCGCTGGGGAGGTCTTCTCCTTGACGGTCCCGTTACGGCTCACTTGGTGCCGGTGACTTTTGCTACCTGCTTGAGGAAGCGGTCGATGTCGGCTTGTATCTCCTCCCTCTCGGTCGGAATCGCGGCACCCACGCCCGCCAACTTGCTCTTGTCTGCGAGAAGCATGTCGGCGCAGGCCTCCTCTTGGCGGTACGTGGTGCTGATGCTGATACAGCGCTTCTTCGGCACTTTGGCGGCTTTCGCTAGGTCGGTGCCGTTGAAGGCGCTGATTAGGGTGTGGTCCAACAGAACCAGGTTCGGCTTAAACCCCCTGACAAGGCCTGCCGCATGCTCGAGATTGCTCGAGTACACCACCCCCTGCTTCTCGCCGGACTTACCGATCGCCAGTCCGAGCGTGTCGTAGCCCTGCTCTTTGAGCAAGATGCACATGCCCGCGACGACCATTTCGTCGTCGTCGACAACGATGACTTTTTTAGCTGCCATGGAATCTCCTCTGCCCAGCCAATTTGTACTGCATTATTAAATTAACATTAAAGACATATAAGTCAATGGTGGACGAAAGCAAACAAAAAATCTCCCGAAGGAGATTTTTTGAGCGTTAGCGCTTAGACCACTGTTTGCGCTTGCGGGCTTTGACGAAGCCGAATTTGCGGCGTTCTTTTGCGCGAGGGTCGCGCTTGAGGAATCCTTCTTTCTTAAGTACGCCGCGGAGGTTTATATCGTATTCGATAAGTGCGCGAGAAATTGCATGGCGCACAGCTGTAGCCTGGCCTGCGATACCGCCGCCCGACACTACTACCTTAACTGCAAACTGGGTTGTAAGAGACACCTTCAAAAATGCTTCAAGTGCAGTGACACGAAGCGGCTCTGTAACAAAGTAGTCGTTAACGTCTTTGCCGTTAATGATGACGGCAGTTTTTGTCGACGGAGTGATACGAGCACGCGCAATAGCCGTTTTGCGGCGGCCAACTGCCTCGATATAGCGCTCTTCTGTTTTTTCTTTAGTAGTTACCATATGTTTACTTTTCGATTGTCAGCATTTTGATGCGTTTTGCCTGGAGGCGGTTCTTTGGCAACATGCCAAGCACTGCGCGGCGGATAGCATCTTTCTCGCCTAGGCGCGCGGTGAGCATACCATAGGTTTCGGTCTTTTGCCCGCCTGGGTAGCCAGAGTAGCGTACATAGGTCTTGTCTTTTGCTTTAACGCCTGAAAGTTTTATTTTCGATGCGTTTATGATGGTGACACCTTCCTGGTCGACAAGGTTTTTTGCAAATGACGCAGAGTGCTTGCCGAGCAGCGCTTTTGCCGCAGCAGAAGCTACGCGTCCCAACATTTTGTCTTTTGCATCAATAGTTATCATAAAAGTTTTATTATACGAACTCGATTACTGCCATCGCAGCGCCGTCGCCTTTGCGCGGGCCCATCTTAGTGATGCGTAGGTAGCCACCCTTGCGTTCGGTGTAGGTAGCTGCAGTTTTGATCAATTTACTTGTAACGCGCGCATCGCCCAACTGTGCGATAAGCAAGCGGCGGTTGTTAAGCGTCACTGTCTTTGCACGGGTGACGAGCTTTTCAACAAGCGGGCGGATTTCTTTTGCCTTTGCCTCGGTTGTAGTTATCTTGCTTTTGATAACCAAGGAACGTGCAAGAGACTTCAAAAGCGCTGCGCGCTGGTTTGTTTCTCGGCCAAATTTTCTGTTGTGATTTCCGTGTCTCATAAATGTAGGTGTATCTGTAGCGAACTACTTAAGGATGATGCCGAAGTTTGCAAGTGCGCGTTTAACTTCCTGAATTGACTTGGGTCCCAAGCCTTCAACTTCGAGCAGGTCGCTTTCTTTCTTGCGAGCAAGACCTCCAACGGTGCGGATGTTTGCTTTTTCGAGGGCAGAAATGGTGCGTGCTGAAAAGTCCAAGTCTTCAATACGGGTCTTCAAGGCTTCTGCAGAGCTGTCTGCATTTGCAGCAGACGCATCAGTGGTGCTTGCAGGAACAGCCGCTTGTGAGCCTGGGAGTTCTTCCTCACGGAAGCCAACAATAGCCTTAAGCTGGGTTATCATAACCTCAATTGCCTGTTCAAGCGAGGCACGTGGGGTAATGGTGCCGTCGGTCTCAATAGAGATGCGGAGGCGGTTATAGTCGGTGCGGTCACCAACACGCATGTTTTCTACTTCGTAGTTTACGCGGCGGATAGGTGAAAATATTGCATCGACAGAAATTTCACCGATTTCAACACGGTCTTTTTTAAGCGCTTCGCGCGGTACGTAGCCAAGGCCGCGCTCAATGCGGAACTCTGCTTCAAAGTTTGCATTTTTGTCGGTCAACTCACAGATGTATGAGTTTGGGTTGAGGAGGCGGACCTGGCCAGGCACGGTCAATTCGGCACCAGAGACTTTCTTTGGGCCAGTAGCTTTGATAGTGACAGTCTGCGCTTCCGAAGTGAGCATTTCGAAACGGAGCTTCTTCAAGTTCAAAAGGATAGTAACAACGTCTTCGCGGACGCTGTCCATGGTCGAAAATTCGTGCTCAACACCTTCGATTTTAACAGAGGTAATTGCGGCGCCTGGGAGGGATGAAAGTATGATGCGGCGCAAGCTGTTGCCCAAGGTATGACCGTAGCCCGGATAGAGGCCGTCTATCTCGTAGGTGCCCGAGTGCTCCTCTTCGGCAGTGACGCGGGGCTTGCTTGGCAATGTGATTGAATATTCCATCATACGCAAATACAAAATTACTTATTAATTCTTAACAACATTATTAACGGCTGTAGAACTGGATGATAACCGCGGCGTTAAATGGAAGTTCCGTTTCAGAAAGGCTAGGGAAGGCGGAAATTTTGAGCGACAGACCTCCCTCTTCCATCTGCATCCAGTGAGGAGTCTTAATGTCGGCAAGCTGCTCTGCGCGGCCCAAAAACAATGGTGATGTGCGGGACTCTTGGCGTACTGACACAACGTCTCCAACTGACACACAGTAGGAAGGGATTGTCATACGGCGGCCGTTAACCACAACATGGCCGTGGCTTACAAGCTGGCGTGCTGCACGGCGGGTTTTAACCAAGCCTGCGCGGTAGATAACGTTGTCCAGGCGGCTTTCCAAACGTACGAGCAAAGCCGAAGAGCTTTCCTTGCCCTTTTTTTCCATAGCTTCGTGCACGTAACGTGAAAACTGGCTTTCAGTAAGGCCGTACGTAAAACGAGCTTTTTGTTTTTCCAAAAGTTGCGCACCGAAGTCGCTATTGCCGCCACGCTTTGGGCGAGAACGACGTGGAGCGCGTGCTTCCGCAAGCTGGAACTTTTGCGTTTGGCATTTTTCAAATACCGAAGCGCCCAAGCGTTTGCAGATTTTGTATTTTGGTCCAACTAACATATAGAATAATTAAAAAATGTGATGTTTATACGCGGCGAGGTTTTGGTGGCTTCGGACCGTTGTGGGGCACAGGGGTTGTGTCTTTGATACCACTAATGTGGATACCCTTGCTTGCGAACGCGCGTATAGCCGACTCGCGGCCAGCACCAACGCCCGACACAACTACTGACACTTCCTTAAGACCCATACCAGCGCCTTTGTCGGCAAGCAATTCGCCTACCTTGGCTGCTGCAAAAGGGGTGCCTTTTTTAGCACCTGCAAAGCCAAGCGAGCCAGACGACGACCACGCAACAACATTACCCTTAGGATCTGTAATAGACACCTTAGTGTTGTTGTAGGTAGCTTCAACATACAGCATACCTGCATCGAGTTTGCGGCGTGACGCGCGTGCTGAAGAGCCGCGGCCCCCTGCCCCCTCGTCGCCTCCTTTTTTGACTATACGTTTCTTACCCATAGGAATGTCTTAGTGGTTATACAATATATTTTACGTTTTTTCAACCTTGCGACGACCGCTACCCATGGTCTTGCGAACGTTGCCGCGGATAGTGCGTGAGTTGGTCTTGGTGCGCTGGCCCCGTGCTGGGAGGCGCTTGCTGTGGCGTGTGCCACGGTACGCACCGATGTCTTTCAAGCGTTTGATGTTTCCCGCGACTTCGCGCTTCAAGTCACCTTCAAGTTTGTATGTTTCAACAATGCGGCGGATTTCGTTTTCTTCTTCGGCGGTCAAGTCGTCCGCTTTTTTCATCGGGTCGATCTTGGTTTGTTCGCAAATGTAGATAGCGCGTGCATTACCAATGCCATAGAGCGCAGTTAATGCAAATACAACGTGTTTGTTTGGAAGTGTAATACCTGAGATACGCATATATAAATTTAGCCTTGGCGCTGCTTGTGGCGCGGGTTGCTGCAAATAACATAGACCCGCCCTTTCCGGCGGAGCATCTTGCAATTTGCACAACGTACTTTAAGGGATGCTTTTACTTTCATTTGGTTTCTGCTTTTACAGTCTGCGTGTGATGCGGCCTTTGCCTCCGTACGGGTCTAACTTTACCAGAACTTTGTCCCCTACCAGCACTTTAATGCGATGTAAGCGCATCTTGCCGGCGAGGTACGTTAATATCACTTCTCCACTTTCGAGAGATACCCGAAATAAGGTATTAGGTAGGGCTTCTTCTACGACACCCTGGACTTCTGGTATAGCATTCTCCATTACCTAAGCGACGCGGGTCATAATAGCAGAACCTCCTTTTGTAGTCAATATTTCCTTGTGCATAGCTACTTTTTTATGCTAACAGACAGCTCTTTTTCGTCTGTCGGGAAGGTCGATTTCCAGAACGGACGGATGCTGGCTTCGGCTTTTACAATAGCAGGTGCAAAGGTTTCAACAATACCCTCGAAGTCTTTTTTGTTCTTGCCCAGCAAGGTTTGTATAAGTGCGTTCTGGTCAAACTGCCAGACAAGTACTGGGGAGCCTTCAAGCACCACGGTAAGTGCGCCTGTGTTTGTTTTTGGGCTGCTACTTGCCACTGCTAACGTGATAGTCTTTTCTGGATCAAATTGTACTGCTTCGCCTGCGTACCCTTCTACAAGCAACTTAGCTAGAGTTGTTGCCAAGTCGCTGCGGCTAACCATAACGGCAACGACGTTAGCAGTTTGTGAAAGTGAGACGTTCCGACCTTCGCCCGCAACTGCAGTGATTTCGCTGAAGGTTGTTGTAAGGGAATTTTGTACGCCTTCAAAACCACTTGGGACGGCAGCTGCAAGCGCGCCGGTAAGCGACGTGTCGAGCTGCTGTTTTAACAAATCCCCAGCTTTTTGCATGTCGGCTGCGGACACTGCTGGCTGTTCGCCAACAAATCCTCCACTTATAGCTCCATTCGACTGTGCCGAAAACTTGGTGTACCGAGGGTCGCCCTTAAACCCGGGTATGGTAAACGTTGTAGCGTCGGTGCGGTTATATTCTGGCCCAGCAACGTCCGCGTATACAGTAGTAGTAACAGAACCTGGCGTAAGAGCTCCGCCAGCCACTTTAGTAGCCCCGGGCACTTTTATAGGGCTGTGTATTTTGTATATTTTGCCATCAGGTGCTTGGAAGCGAGTGTTTGTTACGAGCGCTTGGTCAGCCGTACTGTATGCGTTGTAGATAGTTACGACACCACTTGCCTGCTTAGACACGTGCTGTGTGCCAGAGGCTACTGCAGTGGTTGTTGCCGTCTGCGAAAAGGAGACTGTTTGGTACCCCAGCGTGCCTGCCGGTGCATTTGGTAATGCCAAGAAACTTGCAGGAGGGTTTATAACTTGAGTTTTTGGATAAATAACAACAGAGGCGCCTTGGAAAAAAGTTGAAAGTAGTAGCCCGGCTAGTACGCATATAGTAACAACTGCCAACCCCCACCACAAAAGTGTGCGCGAACGTTTTGACTTGTGACGTTTTGGGAGCGGTATATCTTCTTCAAACCGCTCGTCTGGCGGTGGTGGAGCTGTTCTGCGATG
Source organism: Candidatus Adlerbacteria bacterium (assembly GCA_026397405.1). Taxonomy (GTDB): domain Bacteria; phylum Patescibacteriota; class Minisyncoccia; order Phycocordibacterales; family SBAW01; genus GWA1-54-10. Next base: position 74,048 of record JAPLUW010000002.1, read on the forward strand.
ATGCCCGGCCGAGACAGAAACATTGCGTATAGAGCGTTCGTTTGGTGGGGTCATATCTTGCATGTTGTTAATTATATACTAGTTCCTTTCGTCGATAAAAAGTGCCTCTAACATAAAAATAAGGTCGGGTTTTGACGCGTGCGCGGCCAAGTACGGCATTAAGTGGTGAGTGTGCAATGCACGGACAGTTGTACCTTCGGCAAAGAGGTCGGTAAGTGGCTCGTGCCCTGCAAGTGCCTGGGCTGCCCATTCCCCCACAGGTTCGGCTGCTATAACTAAAATACCGCGCACATCTTTATGCTGGTTCATGGCAAGGGTGACATCTTTAAAATGGCGCGCAAACTGGGTTGCTGCTGCGGACAAGGGTTCTTTTGCGGCGTGGTGCGAGCCCTGCCCCGCGTTTCGACTGAGAGAAAGTGCCGAATGTGCTTCGGCTGTGCTTAAGCCTCCATGCGACTGCAATGTGCGTATTAAAAACTGCTTCCCTGTGGGGATTGTTGCGCGGCCTTGTATGCGACCGTCTTGTAAAAAGGCGAGTTCAGTAATTTCCCCGGTGACGGTGCACAACAACAAGCCGCTGCCGTCTTCAAATAATTTGTTTGTTGTGTGTGTTGCGGCAGAGCCCAAGGCATGGAATGTGACACGCAACAGCCCAAAAACATCCTCTACAGCAGTTTGAACCATGTCGGTTACGTCTGGTTCAAAATTCCAGCGCAGGCCTTTGGTGTGTGCAACGCTGTCGGCCCACGGTGGTGCTAAAAACACGACCGCTTCGGTAACCACACCCATAGTTCCTAGCTGCGTGTGCCCGCGCATGCGTGCGGCAGTGGTGCTTGCATGCAACAGTGCTGCGCGGAGGTTTTTGTTTATTTCGCGCAGAAGAGCGTCAGTTTGCAGTGTTGTAAAAATAGGGAGCGCCGTACGGACTTCTGCAAAAAGTTTTGGTTGTTGCCCGGGAGACACCCGCACAAGCGCACACCCAACGGACGCATTTTCAATATCAACGACGAGTATCGTTTTTTCTTCCAATTTTTTTGTACCAAAGAGCCCCGCCATGCCCTTTAGTATACACCGCAGTTTTTATTCAAGTACTGCTTTTATGCGGCGGACACCTTGTGCGACAGCCTCTTCTTTTTGGATTTTAAATACAGAGCCGGACTTCAACAGCTCGCCAGTATGTTCCACGTGTGGGCCGCCACAAAATTCGATTGAAAACGCACTGTCGAGCGGCCCGACAGAATAGACAGAGACACGTTCGGGATATTTTGCACCAAATTCGTGTTCTGCTCCGAGCTTGTCAGCTTCTTCGAGCGACATTTCAGTGCGGACAACAGGAATATCTTCCTGGATTTTTTCGTTTACGATGCGTTCCACTTCCCGCTTTTGCTCATCGGTCATCTTTCCTACGTAATTAAAGTCGATACGCAAACGCTCCTGCGTAATGTTGCTGCCACGCTGGTGCACTTCTGGCCCAAGCACCAACTGCAGTGCTTTAAGCAAAATATGGTGTGCAGTATGCAAACGAACGGTCTTTTCTGCAGTGTCGGCAAGCCCGCCCTTAAATTTTTGCTCGGAACCTGAACGCGAAAGGTCCTGATGCTGTTTAAGCAGTTCTTTAAACCCTTCAATATCTATTTGTTTAATCCCTTTCTCGCCTGCCTCTTCGATAATAAGCTCCAGTGGGAAGCCGTACGTTGTGACAAGTTGGTATGCATCTTGTGCAGACAAATTTCCTTGCCCGATAAAACGTTCGAACTCTTTCATTCCGCGGCTCAAAGTGGTACGGAAGCGTTCCTCTTCGTCACCGATTACTTTTTCAATCTCTTCAGCCTTTGTGCCAATGTCTGGGTAGGCATCTTTATACATGTCGACAACGGGGCGCACTATTTTTGCAAAACTTGCGACGTTAATACCAAGCTTGTCGGCTTGTCGGACACTCCGGCGGATAAGACGGCGCACAAAGTAGCCTTGGTCGGCATTGCTTGGCAGCACACCGTCGGCAATAAGAAAGACAGCAGCTTTCATATGGTCTGCAATAATACGGAAGCTCCGTTTGTCGCTCGCGTATGTTTTTTTTGAAATTTCTTCCAAATACGAAAGTATCGTCGCATGCGCTACAGGAAATACATCCGAACTATTCATAACTGCGGCTGCAATACGCTCTAACCCCGAGCCATGGTCAATGTTTGGGTGTTCAAGGGGGGTAAACGTACTCGCGTCTTCCTTGCGATACGCCATAAACACGTTGTTCCCTATTTCCATAAAGCGGCCGCAGTCGCAGTTTGGGTGGCAGTGTTCGCCAAACTTGGTGTCATGCTCGACATCGGTAAATTCGTAGAACATTTCCGAGTCTGGGCCACAAGGGTCGCCAACGGGAGTAGTTTCCGGGCCTGTTTTGCCGCGGTTCCACCAATTTTTTTTGCCTTCGTAGTAAAAAATGCGCTCGCCCGGCTTCATACCACGCTTGTAACCGTTCTCTTCGGTATCGATATCCGCTATCTGAGCCTCAATGCCTTTTTGAGTAAAAAGTTTTTGCCACAGCTCAGCAGCTTCGGTGTCTTTTGAAATACCGTACTCCGGTGCGCCGATAAAGCAGGTTATGTAGAGATGGTTTGCATCGAGTCCAAGTTCGTTTACAAGAAACTCAAACATCCACGGAATCTGTTCTTGCTTAAAGTAGTCACCAAGCGACCAGTTGCCGAGCATTTCGAAAAAGGTGGTGTGCCGGTTGTCCCCCACCTCTTCAATGTCCATAGAACGGAAGCATTTTTGTGAGTCGACAAGACGTGCTCCCGCAGGGTGATTTTTACCCAAAAGGTACGGCACCAAAGGCTGCATGCCGGAGCCGGTAAACAAGGTCGTCGGGTCGTTTTGGGGTACGAGACTAGACGACGGAATAACCACGTGTCCGTGGGCTTTAAAAAACTCCAAATATTTCTGCCGAACCTCGTGTAAGGTCATTTCAGTATCCTATCAATTTATAAGCATTTTGGGTATCATCAAACACATATGAAAAACTGGGGATTTGATGGAAAAAACATAGATATCAGCGTTCGCCCACAGGACGATTTTTATCAATACGCGAACGGTGGTTGGATCAAGAAGACAAAGATCCCTCCAGAAGAGGCGTGGTGGGGCAGTTTTAACATGCTTCGATTTGATACCGAACATAAGCTTAAAAACCTTATGGACGCTTTGCTTAAAAAGAAATCCTACCCAAAAGGAAGCGCTGAACAGATGGTCTCTGATTATTATCGGGCGGCAATTGATATGCCGGCCCGTAACAAGTTAGGAATTACTCCCCTTGCGCCGATGCGTGCAAAGATTGCACAAATTACTTCACAAGACACGTTGCTTCAAACGCTTGCATACCTGCACAAAGAGGGGGTGTCGGGTGTATGGAATTCCTTTGTTGATCAGGATTCTAAAAACAGTGCGAAATATATTTTGCACTTATGGCAAGGTGGTTTGGGGTTGCCTGAACGCGACTACTACTTAAAAGATGAGCCAGAGCAAAAGCGTGTACGAGATGCCTATGTTGTGCATATAGAAAAGTTGTTGAAGCTCGCAGGTTTCTCAAAGAATAGTATTGACCGCTCACAAGAGGTTGTGATGCGCATTGAAACACGGCTCGCGAAGGCCTCTATGAAAAAAGAAGACGCCCGTGACCCAGAAAAGCTCTATCACAAAGTACGTCTTACTCCATTTTGGAAAGAGTATTTTGCTCGCATAGGTGCAAAAGACGTTCAGAATGTGATTGTCGGTCAGCCTGAATTTTTTACAGAAGCTTTAGGGATGCTTAAAGAAGTGTCACTTGCCGATTGGAAGGTGTACCTCGAATGGCATCTTATCAACGACTTTGCTGGCAGTTTGTCGGAAGCTTTTGTAAAAGAGAACTTCCGTTTCTACTCGCAGGTTATGTACGGCACCAAAAAGATGAAACCGCTGTGGCGTCGCGCGCTCGGTTCAACTAATGGCGCATTGGGTGAACCCTTTGGCAAGCTTTATGTTGCTGAATATTTTCCTGCCGAGGCTAAGAAAAAGATGGACGCTCTGGTGAGCGACTTGTTTGATGTGTACGAGGAGCGGATGCAAGAGCTTGATTGGATGAGTCCTGCTACGAAGAAAAAAGCGACTAAAAAACTCCGCGCTATTAGCCGCAAAATTGGATATCCAAACAAGTGGGATATGTATAAGGGCGTTGTAATTATGCCTGATGACTATTTCGGCAACATTGAACGAGTGCATGCTCATAGCTATAAAAAAACTCTCGCAAAACTAAAGAAAAGTGTAGACCGCGACGAGTGGTTTATGTCACCACAAACAGTTAACGCGTATTGCAGTCAAACATTGAACGATATCGCCTTCCCTGCTGCCATTTTGCAATGGCCATTCTTTGACCTCTCTGCAGACGACGCGCTGAACTATGCAGGTATAGGTACTGTTATTGGCCACGAGATGACACACGCCTTTGACGACAACGGCGCAAAGTTCGATATCAATGGGAATATGAAAAACTGGTGGACCCCCGCTGATAAGAAAAAATTTGAAGCAAAAGCAAAGCTTGTTGTGGGCCAAGCAAATGCACATGAAGTACAGCCTGGCGTAAACATGAGCGGGCAGCTTACGCTTGGTGAAAATATTGCCGACCTTGGAGGACTTGTTATCGGTTGGGACGCGTATCAAAAACATCTAGATAAAACAGGGAGAAAGATTGTGGGAGGTTTGTCACCAGAGATGCGCTTCTTTTTGGCATTTGCCCAAATGGAGAGGACTATCGCACGTCCAGAAATTCGTAAAATGCGTGCACTCACAGACCCGCACGGCGACGCCCCGTTCCGTATCAATGGGCCGCTTTCAAACTTCGAACCGTTCTATGAAGTCTATGGGGTTACGCAGGGTGACAAACTCTATCGCGAGCCCGCTAAACGCGCCAAGATTTGGTAAAGTAGCCGCATGACAGAGGTGACACAGAATATAAAAATTCCAGCCAGTTGGAAGGAACTTGTGTCGGCTGAATTTGAAAAACCGTATTTTAAAGAATTAACTGCAAAAGTAAAAAAAGAATATTTGTCGAGTAGCGTATTTCCTCACCCATCTAAAATTTTCCGTGCATTCGACTACTTTGACCCCAAAGACACAAAAGTGGTTATTTTGGGCCAAGATCCCTACCATACGCCTGGTGTTGCACACGGTCTTTCTTTTTCGACCGAAAGCACAAACCCAGTTCCTCCGTCGCTGCAAAATATTTTTAAAGAAATTGAACTAGAGTATGGCATAAATTCCGCCAGAGGCGGATCCGCCTCTGGCGGAAAAAACCCTGACTTAACACGCTGGGCCAAGCAGGGCGTGTTACTGCTAAACGCGTCACTTACGGTAAAAGCAGGTCTTGCAAATTCGCATGCTGACTACGGCTGGCACTTGTTTACCGACGCGGTTATCAAAGCACTTTCTGAAAAACACGAACATATTGTCTTTATGCTCTGGGGCGCATTTGCCGCCAAAAAAGAAATTGAAATAGACTCTACTCGGCACAATATATTAAAAGCCCCACATCCGTCCCCGCTTTCTGCCCATCGCGGCTTCTTGGGCTGCAACCACTTCAAACTTGCAAACGAGTATTTAAAACAACACGGACGTGGAGAAATTGACTGGAAATAGATTATTTCTTTTTCGGTTTTGAAACTTTAAGAGCTCCTTCTTCCTCTAGTAGTTTTTGTTTGCGGAAAGCGCCGCCGCGGTTGTAGTCGCCCACTTTTCCGTCCGCACGTATCACCCGGTGGCAGGGCACTTTTTCATCAAAATTTTTAGACATAATATAGCCCACTGCACGTGCGGCGCCCGACTTGCCGGCTTTCTTTGCAACCTCTCCGTAGGTCATGGTCTTGCCTTTTGGAATTTTGGAAACAACTGCACGGACTGCAATAGCAAATTTAGAAGAGGGTATTTGTTGTAGGGTTCTCATACGAGGTTGCTACTTTCCCCGACGCTTTGGTCGGGACCCGAGCTTCTTCTAAAGCGTCAGGTTTACTTGTAATAGGTTGAGGACCAGTATTGGCTGATGCAAATTTTTGTAGCGCCCTTCCAACAGTTTCGCGGTAGGTACAGTAGTCACAGTTTTCGCCAGGACTTGGCAGTACGTCGCTATCCAAACATGCTTTTAACTTTAGTAACACCTCTTCAACCCAGTCGGTCGAACCTTTGTAGGGCACCAATGTCATTTCGAAGTCGAGCCGTGCATCAAACGAGTCACGGTTTTTGGTTGCATTTGCATAAAACCAATACCCCATGTCTGACACTTTAAAACCGTTCATGCGCAGCAGCCATTGGTAAATTTCCAACTGTCGTTTGTACCCGCGGTGCCAGTCTTCGTCCAGGCTTTCAATCCGAGCGTCTTTGCTGGTTGCTTTGTAGTCGATAACAATAAGTTCACCTTGTGGGTTAATCCAAATGTCGTCAACACCTCCACGCACAGTTAAACCTGTTGCCGGATGTACATATTTAACGCCCTGGCTAAGTGCGTTACGCCACTCGTCCATCTTTTCGTGTTTGAGCGGTATTGCATCAAGCCCAAATTCTTTTGCGAGCGGATGTTGGCTCCCCTGTTCGCGATGTGCGTCTAGTTCTTTTTTAAGTAATGCGTCAACAGCGGAGTTGAGGTTAAATGGGAAGCCTGGTGGGCGTGCGGTACCCAGTTTGTTGTCGATATAGAAACACCGCGCACACTCCATAAAGAGGTCGATTTTAGAACGTGACAGCGTCCACTTTGGGCCGCCGTAATTGTAGTCAGGGCGCCTGTTTGGTTTATAGAATGAGCTCATAGGATAGAGTATGTCCTTTCGGATTTCACTATTCTACCGCACTTTCAAGTTATTTCACTTTTATTCCGTAGCGGGCGCGCAGCTTTCGTTCAACACGAGAGAAAAAGGTAAAGACAACAACAGACACAACTGTTGCAGTTATAGCCAAGACATAAAAGCCAAACCCGCAGGCCATACCTACGCCCGCAACAACCCAAATACCCGACGCTGTAGTCAACTCGATGGGCTGTTCTTTGTGCGCCATGGCTAAACCACTTCCTATAAAGCCTATTCCGATAATAACTGAACCTGCAAGTTGCAGCGGGTTAATCCCCGGGAATACGGAAAGCGCATAGGCTGAAAGAGTTCCCATTGTCACAAACAGCGCTGCACCAACAGAGACCATCGCATACGTCCGCATGCCCGCATGTTTACCTGCCATTGAACGCTCAAGACCCATACACATTCCCAAAAGAGCCGCAACGATAAGCCGCCAGCTAAATAGTATTTCTAGACCGCCTATAGAGTTGCTCAAATGGGAGAAAAAGTTCATGAGTGTTATTTAGTTTTGAACTGCATCAACAATGGGTTGCCGTCTGCATCACGCAATGCAGGGTCGTTTGTTGCTGAATACATATGGTCACCGTCGTCACGTGCCTCGCCTGCAAAATACATCTGGCCTGGCAGTGTTGCACGGAGTAATTCTACCGTACCGCTTGTGCGGCCGGGGACAAAGAGTGCTGCGCCCAAAATATTTCCCGGTTGTCCATTTGAGCTTTCGTACACAACAACCCAGGTTGGTACGGCCACTGCTGCGTGCGCGACAACAACCTGCAGCCCTGCATCTTGCGGTGTCATGATAGAAAGGCTACCGTCATTCAAACTCGCAGGCGTAGTCGGGACAGTACCTGTGTTTGTATTTGTAGTTCCTGGAGTGGTTGTGGCAGTAGTAGATACGGGTGTTTTTGTAGTGTCTCCGCTATTGCGCGATGCAACGAGCCAAATAATCCCAACAATTGCGAGCAATACAACTGCTATGGCAATGTTTCTTCCTGTGTTGTTTTGGGTAGGTGTTGGTTTGTGGTTAGTAACAACCGGTGGTTTGTTATTTTGATTTTGAGGCATCGGTGGCTTCTGTGTGTTGTTCTGTAAAGGTTGCGACCATGACAGTTGTGTTTTCTGCTGTCCGTTTTTCTGTACATTCTGTCCACTGTTGTTTCCGTCCATACGCGTTTCAGTTAAAATAAGTAAATAGGCCCTCCTCTATAATATATCTTTCCCTGGGGCGCACAATAGGGCGGCTTCGTGCAGCACGGCGTCTACTTGTTTACCACGCACCCCCACCCTTTCAAGAGCATTGGTGTCGTTTGCCAAGGCTTTGCAAAGGACGATTTTTTCAGCCAACAGTAAGGTTTTTTCGTGTTTTGTCAGGGTTGTTAGTGCGGTTATAGGGTACAGCCGCGCTGCTTCAATACGGTCATGCAAGTTTTGTTTATGTGGATATTCCCACGCAAGCAGGTCCAACCCTTCGCAGCTGGCATACTGCACTGCTTTGGAAGTAAATTTTGTGTTGGTGACGATAAGCCCGCGGATATCTTGTTTTGGGAGTGCGGCTCGTAGGTCGTCGATGCGTGCTTTTACATACAGCGTAGTTTTTAGATCTGTTTTAAATGCTGCAGTGTTGTGGAACTTTGCTTCAACGTAGGTCGTTATGTTTCCTTTTTTAATCACAACGTCTACTTCGTGTTCGACACAAGCACCTTGAACAATTTGGTCTATCGACGCTTCATACCCTTCTGTGCGAAATAGTTCTGCCAAGTACGCTTCAAACGGGAAGCCTGACGGACCAAATTCAAGCAGGGCACGCTTTAGAGAGTAATGCGCGGCAGCTTCGTGTTTATGTTCTCGCAAATGTGCAAACGCACGACGATAGATTTCTTCCGTAGGGATACCGTCGTACAGTTCTTTTGTAATTTCATCGACAATAGTAACGGTCGCCTCTTCGCTTGCTCCTGCCTTATGCAGTGACATTCGCAATTTGAGTGGGTCAAAAGGCTCTAGCGTGCCGTCGGCTTTTGCAACATGTAGTGACATTATAAAATTATTTTTTCTCCACGAGCGTGTAGGTAGCCGACGCTCCGTTGAGTGTCACACCGTCAAACACAGGCACCACCGTGTCTGTGTGTTCAAACGACACTGCAAATGTACTCGAAGAAGTTGTTGCCGTACCCGAACAAGGAGTAGCAGTCTCCTTTAGCGCTAACACCGCCGTGATGTGTGCCGGGTGCTGCCCTGTTGCAGAAATACCGCTGGAAAGTACGCTGCAGCCTGCCTGTACTGTTAGTGCGCCGCCGTAGGTATCCACACCTTTTGTTTTAGAATGCACTATTGTAAGCGGGAGTGTGGCAGCAATATATGCAGGAAGTTTAGTTGTTGTGTGTGTAGGTATCGCGGCAGTAGCCCCGGATGTAGAAGATGTTTTTTGCAGTGCTGCAACTCCCCACCATCCAGCAAAAAGCATTAGGAGCATGACAACTAACACGAGCGCCGCCCTCTGTTTTCCCATACGGCTAGTATACGCCCCAATTAAGAAAGTAGTTCCGACTTGTTAACAATGCCTCCACCCAAACAGCGCAGCATACCCGCCTCTTCTGTATATAACACCAGCGACTGCCCTGCCGGCACGTAGTGTGGCTCCAAAAGAGTGATGTTGTTTTTGTTGGCAGCTATTTCTGCAGGCATACGTTTTTGTCGATAGCGAAACCGAGCCTGCGCGACAGAAGGCTGCGCGCCTCCTATCCAATTTGTTTCTGTAAGTTCAACTACTGTTTTTGTTGCGTGCTGTGGAAAGCGGTCGGTAGAAACCGTAATAGTATTTTTTGCAATATTTTTTGCAATAACAAAATGAGGCAGTGTTTCTTTTGTATGGGGAAATAGTGTAAACCCGTGTCTCTCACCAAGCGTGTATAACACTGCGCCATCATGTGTGCCCACAACCTCGCCGCTTGCAGAAAGTACGTCTCCTTGTGTAGGAGTTAGTTCGCGCGCCAACATGTCTTCCATCGCAATGTCACCTAAAAAACAAAGTCCTTGGCTGTCACGTCGCGCAGCATTTGGCAAGCCAAACTTCTGGGCAAGCGCACGCACGTCTGGTTTTTGCATGCCACCTACTGGAAACAGTGTATGTTTTAAAATATCTTCTTTAACCATCCATAAAAAATAGCTCTGGTCTTTGTTTTGGTCGGCGCTGGCGTACAACTTCCCTTCCTTTGTTTGTGCGTAGTGGCCGGTTGCAACATAGTCGGCACCGCGCGCACGGGCAAACGTATAAAATGCACCAAATTTTATCTCGCGGTTGCAGAGAGTGTCCGGGTTTGGTGTGTTACCTTTTTTAAATTCACCAAGTGAGTGCGCAAATACCTGCGCGCCATATTCTGCCGACAAGTCGATTTCTATAAACGGAATGCGCAGATGCGCAGCAACACGCATGGCCTGTATCTTGTCTTCCCCCGCAGAGCAGGCATACCCTGGCAGCGCAATACGTATAAACACGCCTGTTACGTCGTATCCTGCACGCACCAAAAGCGCCGCAGACACGGCAGAGTCGACCCCACCAGAGAGCCCTACAAAGACTTTTTGTTTTTTCTTACCGAAGATATTTAGTTTGGTTCGCCAACTGTCCAGCATAGGTTGCACTATAATGGAAAACACCGTTTTTGTCAGACAAGTAGTATAAAAATTTTGTATCTGTCGGTGTTACTGCAGCCAAAAGAGAGTCGACCCCAGGGTTTCCAATAGGGCCTGGTGGCAAGCCTTTATAGAGATACGTGTTATAAGGTGACTTGTTGGCAAGGTCGGCGCGGCTGATGTCACCCGGTGCTTTGCCGGTGATATAGGAAAACACCGCGTCTACCTGCAACGGCATACCTATGCGCAAACGCTTCCACAAGATCCCCGCAATGATCCGGCGGTTTGCGGCATCAGGCGCCTCTTTTTCAAGCAGGGAGGCCATAGTAACAATACTTGCAAGAGGTTTCCCAAACGAAGCCACTTCATTTTGTAGAGACGCTTCTTGTATGTGCTGGTTAAAATTTGTTTCAAACCTTTTTAACAGTGTGTCGGTATCTTCGCCAGGGTAGACAAAGTAGGTGTCGGGAAATAAATACCCTTCTTTTTCTAATGCACGCTCAAGAAATGCGGCAGGGTTTACTCCTGGTACACGAGCCAGTAATGCTGCTATTTCTTTTGCGGTTGTGCCTTCAGGCACAACGACACGTACCGGTTTTAAATTAAAGTCTCCTCGTACAATACGCGTTGCTACGGTAAAGACGCTTTGCCGTTCTGCAAAAAAATACTCCCCGGCAACAACTCCCGTGTCTTTACCCCGCAGCCGCACAAGCACTTCAAACAGAGTTTTTGAATTAATAATCCTTGCTGTTTGTAAATTCTGCGCAACGTCGCCGAGCGTCTCCCCCGCCCCTACATGTACCAGTGTTGCCGTAGTAGACGTAAAGGGGCCAGAGCATATGAAAAATAGTAACCCCGCACACACTACTCCTGTCCCGGCTATACCTAGGGCAACACGTCTGTTCATATTACTGTGGCAATACCGGCAAGTTTGAAGGAGCTCCAGCACTCTTAGACGGCACACGGTCGAGCCCTGGTGTTTTGACAGACGAGTTCGGGAAGTGCCACAGGGTTGCCAACTCTTCCACGTTTAAAAAAACAGGAACCTGGTCGTACGGCACATAGAAAAATGCACGGTGCCGGTAGTGAAAGAAAAGGAGCTTTTTAATAAAGTTTTCGCGTATATTTCTAAAGTCTTCCCACGGGAAGTCAAACGCAACCATGCCGCGGGTGCCGTTTAAACTATTAAAATTTTGTTTTTTAATAAATTCGAACAAGCGGTACATAAATGCACCGTTAATTCCTTCAAATTTTTCACGTTTAGAAATATACAGCGCACGAATGCCACACTCATACAGATTTTTTGTCTGTGAGTGTTCTATCGCTTCTATTATCTTTTTTTCGCCGTCGGTCAACAAAGCGTTCATTTTGCCTTCAACAACGTCTAACTCCTTCAACACCAACTGTGCACGCTTAGCAGCACCGGCCATAATTTCGCGGATCTTTGCATTCGCTGGATCTTTGTAGCTGTCAGCAGAGTTGTAGATGCCGTACCACTCTTCCTTATTGCGCGCTTTGATAATGTATTGCACCCACATGTACTGGTCCGGACCCATGTCGTTCATTATTTCCAGCATGTTAGTGAGGGGGTCGGCAGTAACTTCGGGTGTGTCAGTATTTTTGTCGAGCTCAAAGTCCACATACGTTTTAATAGGAAGTGCTCCTATACTGCCTTTTTTATATTCGGCACCCCAAATGTCGTAGTCTGTTAAGTTAAAAGGAACTTTAGTAACGTAGTCGTCTACCTCCGTAATTTTGGCTTCAGGGTATTGGCCGTAAATGCGTGCTTCAACCGCTGTCTGCCAAATTTTAAGCCCGTAAATATAAAAATTTATGCGTCCTTCGTTCGAGGCAATTTCGAGCGACCAGTTAGGGCGGAACCCGCCTCCCCAAAACCGGTGCACAAAAGTTGTTTCGCTGCCGGTACTGTAAATAGACACGAGAAACAGCTCCATCGCTGACGGTGACTTTGTTACCTCTGCAGGGAGTTGGATTTGTAGCAATGTGCGCTTACGCGAAAACCAAAACTGGTAACGGACGTAGTGCATCCACGCCAGCCACAGTGCCGTCCCTAAAAAAAACGGTAACCACAGCGGCGAAAATGCGACAATCATAAAAAATGATGCGGAAATAACTGCAGGGTCAGTGATAGCCGCAAAGAATACCAACAACAAAAGGAAACCCGGCATAACAAGAGTGGGGTCAAACCTCCAACCCGACAGAAATTTTTCTACCTTGTGCGCAGCATCGTGCAACAACATACGTGATATAGTATACAGCACAGAAACATTTGCCATGGAACAATTTTGGAACAATGTCCTTGCCGTTCCTTTTTACTACGTAGAAGTGTTGCTTGCGGGCCTTGCCGCAATTTCTTTTTTGGTATTTTTGCGCGGATTCCTTGGCGGTATTGGTAACGTCTTTACCATGAACGGGCACGACGAACATTTGCTGCATGCCCGCACACGCTCTGTCTGGGGTGTGCTGTTGCTCGCGTTCCTTTTTGTACTGTGGGAAATTTTGCGTATGGTTGCGTCGTGGCTCGGGGGCCCTATGGGCGACACCACACTTGGCATGTGGTTTGTAATTGCTATAGCCGCAACCTGGCTCTTCCTTTTTATAAAAAAGAAGCTATTTTCTGGCGGAGGTGGTGGAGGACATTAATAGAAGTCGGCCTTAGCCGAAGGAAATACTCGGTTGCGGAGCAGAGCAAAGCGACAGGGCGCAGAGAGTGTTTGCGTAGGCTTCAGCTGCTTAGCTAGCTTTTGATTATTTTACTAACGAGAACCGTGCGTCTTTGCCGCGTTTAAAATATTTTTGATTCTGCAGGTTTACAACAATAGTGCCCGGCTTAACGTGACGTTCTTTCAAAACCTTTTCGATAATTTCGTCTTTGGTAAGTGGGCCACTTGCACGGAGGATTTCGCGGATAACATCGCGGACAACGCCTGACGTATATCCCCACTCTTTCAGAGCGTACATACCGCGACCAACAAGCACAAAACGGTTGTCTTTGATAAGTTCGTTGTGCGTTGTTGCAATATGTGCAGCACGGTTAAACATTTTCTCTATAAGTGTTGCAACCTCGCGGAAGTGCAACGGGCTGCCATGCTTTTTAACGGCCAAGTAGGCATAGTCGCGGACGCCTTTTGTTTTAACGTTTGGAGATGCAGAATGACCCCATTCGCCAAGCGGGTTTTTACCGATATTTTTAGATATTGAAAGCCAACGCTTCAACACTTCTTTGTTGCGGTGTTTGTCGTTGATTTGCTGGAGCTCCTTCAAAAAACGGTCGATCATCTCCCCTTCCGGGATCAAATCTTCGTCAGAGAGACCTTTGTAAAGGCTCTGTAGAGCATCTTCGACTTGCTTTGCAAGGTTAGGGTCGACATACCAGCAACGCTGCGCCTCATCGTCTTCTTTGCGGAATTTAAATGGGTCGCCAAGTACAAGCAGGAAGTAAATATGGTTCTGCATGCTCGCGTCTTTGGTAATAAAATTGAGCAAGTCGTCTTCGCATACAATACCGCCGAGCGAGTCTATGATGCGTTCAAGTTCGTGGAACGCGGCATTTGCCTCGCTGAATGCAGGAGATTTTTTGAGCGCTGCGAGTGCGTGGTTTTCTATCTGGCGGACACGTTCGCGGGTAATGCCGTAGCGTTTTCCGATAGACTCCAAGGTAACGCGTTCAGCACTTGTGCCCAAACCAAAGCGGGCTTCGAGCACAATACGTGAGCGCTCCGGGAGCGCTGTAAGAAGTCTTTTTGCGATGGCCTTTGGCTTAAAGCCAGTTTTGTCCCCTGTTTTATCGTTTGTTGTGGCCATATATTCGATGTGGTCTAGTATATCACACTCTATTATAGGGGTCAAATGGATCTATAAGACCACAAAATTAATGATTTTGTTAGGGACATAGATTGCTTTTACCTCCTTGCCCTTGGCCAACCACAGGGCCACAGCGGGGTTTGTGCGTGCCAAAGTTAGGGCTTCATCTTCTGAGACGCCCGAAGGTACGTCCGTCAAAGACCCGCGTAGTTTGCCGTTTACTTGCACAGCAATAGACACCGTGTGTGAGACAAGTTTTGTTTCGTCAGCGGTTGGCCACACGCTCCACTCCGAATGTTCGAGCCCTACCACTTCTGCAAGTTCATAGGTGATGTGGGGCGCAAGTGGCGCTAGTAGCTGCAGTAATGTTACATACGCTGGGCGTGGCACCTGTTCCAGTCCAGCTAAGTGGTTTGAAAATACCATCAACGCAGAAACGGCCGTATTCATTTTTAGTACATCCAAGTCTTCAGAAACTTTTTTTATTGTTTGGTTGCGCAGTGTTTCTGTTGCAAGGTCTGGCGCAATGTCGGCAACCTTCTCCCCCAACTTCCATACACGCTCTAAAAAGCGCCGCACACCGATAATGCTCTTGGTGTTCCACGGCTTCATCGCTTCAAGCGGGCCCATAAACATTTCATAGAGCCGCACAGTATCTGCGCCATACAGTTCGATAAATTCGTCTGGGTTTATAACATTGCCAACCGACTTGGACATTTTGGTACCGTCTTCGGCAAGTATCGTCCCTTGGTGGCGGAGCTTTAAAAACGGTTCGCTAAACGATATGAGCCCAAACTTTTGCAGCGCTTTGGTAAAAAAACGTGCATACATTAAGTGCAGCACCGTATGTTCTGCCCCGCCCATGTATAGGTCAACCGGCAGCCATTTTTTAATAGCCTCTGGTGAGGCAAACTCGTTTTCATTATGTGGGTCAGCGAAACGGAAAAAATACCAGGACGAACAAACAAACGTGTCCATCGTATCAATTTCGGGTGTCCAGCCTTTTCCAAATATTTTTTCTGTCCGCTCGAGCAATTCTTTTGACTGACCCAGAGGAGACACTCCTGTTGGTTTAAACTCGACATCTGTCGGCAATATCCATGGCAAATGCTCTTCCGGCACAGCGTGCGGCTTCCCTTCCGGGTCGTAGACGACAGGGATTGGTGCGCCCCAGTATCGTTGGCGCGAAATAAGCCAGTCACGCAATTTATATGTTTTAGTAACCTTACCTCCAACAAATTCAATTATTTTTTTCTTCGCCTCTTCATTTGGCATGCCGTCAAAGGTTCCTGAATTTACAAGAACTCCATCGCCTGTAAATTGTGCGTTTTGGATATAGTGCTCGAAGTAGAGCTTGTGGTGGTTTATTAATACAGGGTCTTTAAGAATTTCATCGGCTGTTTTCCACGAACCTTGTTTCGTCTCTTTATCAACAATGTCTGTTCGTTCTCTATCTGCCAGCTCGACAATGTATATCCGGTCACGACAAAGTTCTTCGCGTGATTTCCGTACCTTGTACCCACGGGAATAGCCGTATTCAAAAAGCTGTGTGCTCTTTTTAATATTTTTATACCCGGACTCCTCCGTTGCTTCGCGTACGGCAGTTTCTCCGGGCTTCTCCCCTTCTTCCACGTGTCCACCGACAAAACCATGGTGTCCCGTGTTGGCAAATTCAACAACATAGTAGAGATCTTTCTCCCAATGCTTAATTATCGCTGATTCCGCATCAAATTTTATAATATTCTCTTCGCTCTGTGGCGCATCTACTCCGGTGATAACAACGTACGGAGCAACGACCTGTTTTACTGGTACGTTAAATTTTTTTGCAAAGGCAAAATCGCGTTCGTCATGCGCAGGCACACCCATAACAGCGCCTGTGCCGTAGCCGCCCAACACATAGTCGGCAACATACATGGGGATTTTTTCTTTTGTGGCTGGGTTTATTGCCCATACACCTTCCAATTTGACGCCGGTTTTTTCTTTTGCGTCGTCTATTTGTCGGTCGAGGTCGGTTTTATTTTTTGCTGCTACTACATAGGCCTTAACCTCCTCCTTATTAACTAGCACGTCGTGGTTGTCGTCGATCGCCAGTGTTATCCATGCATGTTCTGGTGCAAGAACCATGTAGGTAACTCCAAAAAGCGTATCGGGGCGTGTGGTAAAAACAGGAATCAACCCTTCTTTTGTGTCTGGTTTGTCGAAAACTACCTTAAAGCTAACTTCTGCGCCTTCGCTCCTGCCTATCCAATTGCGCTGGTTTATTTTGGTCGACTCGGGCCAGTCTACTTGGTCGAGGTCGTCGACAAGTGCGTCCGCAAAGTCGGTAATCTTAAAAAACCACTGTGCTAAATCTTTTTGAACAACTTTTGTCCCGCAACGTACGCAGACTCCTTTTTCGCCGCTTTCAGAAACGGTCTGTTCGTTTGCGAGCACCGTTTGGTCTTTTGGACACCAATTTACTTTTGCTACGCGTTTTTCTGCAAGACCGTTATTGTACAAAAACAAAAAAAACCATTGCGTCCATTTGTAATACTCTGGCGTGTGCGTACCAATTTCTCGCGACCAGTCGTAGGAAAGACCGAGACGTTTAATCTGACCTCTAAAGGTGTCTATAGAAGAGGCTGTTGTTTGGACAGGCGGAATCCCAGTTTTAATAGCGTAGTTTTCTGCAGGAAGGCCGAATGCATCCCAGCCCATGGGGTGCAACACATTGTATCCTTGTGCACGTTTGTAGCGACTGTATATGTCGGTAGCGGTATAGCCTTCTACGTGGCCAACATGCAACCCGGATCCCGACGGATACGGGAACATGTCCAGAATATAAATTTTTTCTTTACTACTAGAGTTGTCAGCACGAAACGCTTCCGACTCGTGCCATCGCTGCTGCCATTTTTGTTCAATTTTTTTGTGGTCGTACTGCTCCATGGAGTGTTACTTCAACGGAGGGAAAAGGTCTGGGTCAATCGAGCGGACAAAGCACACACGGCCTGCTGCATGCGACCAGTTGTCCTGTTGTTGCTTACCACCAACGACAACCGGCATCGTGCGTGCGCCGCCACTCTGCTCGCCTGCGAGGTTAAATGTTGCACACAGTTCAAACCCTAAGCCTGCGTTTTTAGTATATTCGTACGAAAGGCCCGACTGTGGGTCTACAGGCACAGTGTTGTAGAGCAGCGGATCGTTTAGAGCGGCAAGTGTCGTCGGGAGTGCGCGCTTTTGCTGGTAGAAGTTCATTACCTCGCTCTGCAATTGCTGCAAGTCGGTAACTTTTTGCTGGTCCAAGCGGAGCAAACGTGCGTGCGCAGGAGTTCCGACAATAAAGAAGCCGGCGACAATGGTTAGCAACACAAGTGCACCGGTAGAGTAACCAACTGCGTGCGAACGGCCAGGGTACGTGTCCCAATAGCCTTTGAAGTCCGCTATAAAGTGCAAGAAGCTGCCACCCGCAACAAGGAATACGACAAGCACTTTAAGGAGGAACGCTGCCGTGATGTCACTACCGTTTAAAAACGACGTTAGCAATACAATAAGGTCAACCGCAATGCTTGCACCTGCAATAAATAGAGTCAAAAAAAGTGCCCAGCGGCGCACCCAAATGTTTGCACGTGTCTGGTCTTTTGTAATGTCAGAGTGGATAACGCGCAGCAACATAACCGCGAGTGGGAAAAGTACTATCAGCACCGCCATCTCGTAGCTAATGCCACCCTGGTACGGGTCGCTTGAATAGTATGCAAGAGGGTTTGGTAGCGCGTAGTTTATGTAGTCAAACACCAAACCGATAAACGCTATAACACTTCCGTAGAGTGCGACCATTGCCCCTGCCCACATAAAGAAGTCTTTTGGCGTTGTTTTGTTATCCATGTAGGAATTCTACCACATCGCCATCTTTGACAATGTATTCTTTTCCTTCTGTTTTAAGTGCCCCCAACTCGCGGGCTTTTGCGTAGGACCCTGCTTCGATAAGTGTGTTCCAAAAAATAACTTCGGCGCGGATAAATTTATTAAAAAAGTCGGTGTGGATTGCAGCACCTGCCTCGGGTGCGGTTGCTCCAACCGGCACTGTCCATGCACGGGTCTCGTCGGCGCCTGTTGTAAAGAAGCTCATCAACCCTAGCAACTTGTACCCAGCGCTAATAAGGCCGCTCACACCGTCGTCGAAGACGCCGTATTCCTGGCGGAAGGACTGCTTGTCGTCTGCATGCAACTCGCGCAGCTCGCTTTCGACATTGGCGTCGACTGTTACGTACGACGCTTTTGAGCTTTCGATAAATTCTTGCAAGCGGTCCCAGCGGCCGTCGGCAGCTTCGTCTATGTTGTGCCCGCCAGCTTCGCGGTTTAATACATACAACATGGGCTTCATCGTTAACAAGTGCAGGCCTTTTATCGCAAACAACTCTTCGTCTGTGTAGGCGGCAGTGCGTGCCATTGCACTCGCCTGCAGTGCATCGTTGGCTTTTTTAACTGCCGCGTGTTCAATAAGTGCCTCTTTTTTTCCTTGCTTTACGTCACGCCCCAAAGAGTCGAGGCGTTTCCCCACCGTTTCTATATCGGCCAAGATAAGCTCGAGGTTTATTGTCTCAATGTCGCGGAGCGGGTTTACTTCGCCGTCGACATGCAAAATGTTGGTGTTGTCAAAAATACGCACCACGTGTGCGATAGCGTCTACTTCGCGAATGTGCGAGAGAAAGGTATTGCCCAAGCCTTCGCCTTCGGACGCTCCCTTTACCAAACCGGCGATGTCAACAAATTCCACCGCTGCAGGAACTTTTTTTGCAGAGTTAGAAAATGCCGCAAGCTTGTCGACACGCTCGTCGGGCACCGACACAACACCCACGGAAGGGTCGATAGTTGCAAAGGGGTAGTTTGCCGCCAAGACGCTCTTTTTGGTGAGTGCGTTAAACAGCGTAGACTTCCCCACGTTTGGGAGCCCGACAATTCCTATACTTAAAGCCATTACTCACACTATGCCAAAAAATCCTTATTTTGTATAGCTCCTTGCAGTACTACTTGACAAGATTTGTATTAGGGTGTATAGTATATAAGTAACCTATTTAAGGCTAGCTTAGATAGGATGACATTCTTTTCAACAACGGAGACTGAAATGGTCGGCAACACCCTGAACTCGAGTACCTTCGTCCCGAAGGTCCCGGAGCTGCACTACGAGTGCTTGCTGAAGGATACTCGCGGTGAGACCCGCGAAGGCGTCATCAAGTATATCGTTTTGGGTGGCTTTGGCTGCCCCACGGCCTTCGCCTTCTACAAGGACCGTGGTCCTGGCCAGGTGACGTCCTTCTCGTGGAACAACGGCTGGTGCGAAGACCGCGACTAGCCCCCGAGCCCCGCATTCGAGTAGGAAGAGCCCCGCTCCTCCACTCAACGCGGGGCTCTTTCTTTTTATATATGAACCTCGGTTTCGACTTACATGTGGTTGACACTCTAGATATAAAATGTCAGTGTATTAACTGAAACAGTTCACAAGGGGGCCTCATGCCGAAACCAGCTAAGATTGTTGTCCTGGACGACACCTATCTTTATCTCACAGGAATTACCAAGATCCTGCGGGATGAAGGGTACGAGGTATTTGCCATTCTTTACGCCGAGAAAGAAGATGAAAAGAAAGGCATCGACCTTTTTACTACCGATGCCAGAGAGGCTGCGACCGCCATTGTGGCATTCAAGCCCGACATGGTCCTGTTGGACCACAATCTCAACAGTGCCGGGGCCACTGGCCAGAAGGTTGCAGAGCTCTCCGGCGTACCCAAAAAGAAGACTCTCGGCATCTCTGACCTTGGAAGGCAGCAGGAGGGCTACTGCGTCGAGCAACTAGCTGTGGCCAAGCTGGAGCTCACTGAACCCTTCGCCAAGAGGCGTCAAACGGAAGCCGACAACGCTGCAACTATCTTTTTGGCGCAAGTCGCCAACCTCTTGGAGAAGTAACGCCAAGTTCCTGCCGCAATGCACAAGGCCGTCGCTCACTTCGGTGAGACGACGGCCTTTTTCTTTTCTATGTATGCGCTGTATTAGTTTGCGTTAAGTGCTGCGCGGGTCAGAGGGCCGACAGAACCTACCTGGGCAATGTTGTGTGCCTTTTGGAAGGCTTTAACAGCAACCAAGGTTAGTTTGCCAAAGTAACCGGTTATTGGGCCTTTGTAGAAACCTTGTGCGGTGAGCAATTTCTGCAACTCAGTTACATCATTTCCAGACATGCCAAGTGAGAGATTTTTAGTAAAGTTGTATGTCTTTGCACCAAGCACCGCCCCGCCGCCTGTAGAACCTGAAGTAGAGACGCTTGGAGTATTCTGGTACCCAACTGAACCAGCTCCAGAGACTATGCCGCCCCCGCCACCTCCACCACCGCCAGTGCTACCAATGTGGTCGCTTACCTCTTTGTAGGAAATAAATATCGAGAAGTGTTTGGTCCAAATAATAAGGTCATTCCCTACATCAATTTTACAGTCCGCATCTGCCCCGAGTGTCGGTGCCGTCGCGCTGTCGCACGTGTTTGTAATCGAATGGAAGCTCCCTGCCTGCGACCACCCTACCAACGTACCTGCCTTACCTGCAAAAGTGAGTTTTACCGCTTTGTCGAGGCTCAGTGGAGTATCGCCCGCACCTATTTCAATCGCTTCAATAGATGTAATGACAGTCCCGGCAGTTCCTACGATAAACGCATTTGTTGTTACTGTCGGCAATGTAAACGTACCGTCCCATGTCGAGGTACCCGTGACTGTAATGTCTGCAGGGATGTCAACCACTACGGTAAGCCCAACACCGTGTCCCGATGTTTGGCTCGCGTTGGTAATTGTTCCCGAAACTGTCATGTCTGGGTTTGTTGAAGTTGCGATACTTTCGACGGTGCTTGCGGGGTTTACGTTAATAGTAAACACACCCGGCACAAAGGTTACCGCGTAGTTGCTTCCTGCAGAAAGTGTGCCGATGTTTATCGTTGTTGTGCCAACACTCTCCCCCGCGGTACGTGCAAGCGAGCCAGAAAATACGCTGTCTGTGTCGCTGTTAGTAAGCGCGCTGCGTGTGTAGGTAAACGCAGGGTCTGTGCCACCAAAGAGTTTTGATGCGTCTACTGATGTAACAGTGAGCGGCGCTGTAGTGACAGTAAGGTTTGCCCCAACATACGTCAGTGTGTAGTTGCTTGAAAGCGCCAATGTTCCCTGGTTGATTGCATGTGTGCCAACGGCCTCACCTGCCCCGCGAGTAAGCGAACCTGTAAACGCATCCGAACCTTGGAGCGCGCCTGAGGTGATCGTATATGTAAGTGCAGGATCAGTAGCACCATATACTTTTGTCTTTACCGCCGCAGTCACTGTAAGAGGAGCCGTTGCGATAACATTGTGGATGCTACCACTTGTATTGTTATAGTTTCCAGTCGTATCAGTAAATGTCCATGTATCTGAGGAATAATCCCCGGCATCAGTATGTGTCGTGCCTGAAAAGTTGAGTCCGCTTAGGCTTTCAGCTTGTGCACCTGTCGCGGTAGTGGTGTGTTACCTATTTTATATTTTAAAACTTTAAAAAATGACATCAATTTAATTTGGCATCGCAACTGCAACCGCGGCATTCTGATTATCGGCAGGGAGAGACAAGGGGGCAATGAGGAAACGCTGGTTTACTATAACGATTCCAAGGATAACGGCAACAAGTGCTACCCCATTAAATATGGCTTTATGGTGCAAGCGTTGCGGAGTAAAAGGCAAAAACCCAAGCGCGAGCATCAGTATAAAGAAGAACGCTAATACGCCCAAAAAGAGCGTCATATATTTAGACGGTGACGAAAGTACTTTCTCCCACAGGGAAAGTGGCGGCTGTATGTGGGTAGGTGTGGCTGGCGGTGCTTCGTCTTCTGCACCTAATACAGCGGTGTCTTTTGGCGTTGTGTTAGTGGCAACAGTTGGTGTGGCAAGTGTTTGAGCAACAACTTTTGGTTCTGTTTTTGCAGGAGTTTTTTGAGCTACGGCTGTATGCAAAGGTGCCGCAAAAAACTGCACCACAAACACGGCTTCTTTGCCCTTGTACGTGCCCGTTGCCATCCCTACCCCAATTTCTGTGTAGTTTGCGCCCAATATATTTTCTTTATGTTCGGGCGAGTCCATCCACGCGGCAAGCAATTGCGACGAATCGTCAAAGTTTACTGCCAGGTTTTGCCCTGCGTACTGGTACGCATAGCCTGCTTTTTTAAGCCAGTACCACGGTGTCTTGCCGTCGGGGCTTTCGTGCGCAAAATAGCCCTTGGCTGCCATATCCTGCGCTACTTGTTTTGCCGCTTCTGTAAGTTGGTTATTTGTTGTTAGGCTAGAAAGTTGGTCAGACGCGCGCTCTTGGTTTGTAAGTGCCACAACAACCGCCGGCAGCACCGCACCCAGTTGCGTAGTTGAATGTGAAAGTGCGAAGGACTGAAAGAGGAAGGCAAGCTCTGCAAACGCAACAAGCGCAAGTACTGTGTACACCATTTGTGCACGCAACACATGCGGGTGCCGCTTGTTATGTTTGTGCGGCAAAAAAAACTTCTTCAATGAACGCATGTAGTAATAGTACCAGGGTTTTACTGTCTACTCCCCCAGCCTACCCAAACGGATAACTTGGCGGCGCCACGAGTTTAACTTCCATTCTGGGGCATGCTCGGACGGCCCAAAACAGGTAGTGCGAACGTTAAAACCTGCAAACCACAACACGCCGCGGGCGAGTTCGTTGGTGTAATTGCCAAAAAAGAGCCTCACAAGCAAGGGGTGTGTGCCCGACAGTACAATAACCCGTGCAGTTTTGCCTTTGAGTAATTTGTCCCAACCAACAGTGCGGACGCCCTGTTTATTTTTTCGCATAGTAAACGCAAACCCTGGCAACCATATACGGTCAAAAAGTCCTTTAAGTAGTGCCGGCATCGTACACCACCAGTTTGGATAGAGAACGACAAAATGGTCACACTGGCGTATAGCGTCTTGGAGTTTTTGTAAATCGGGCTCGAGGGGTTGTATTACTTTGTAGCCCTTGTACAAAATTGGGTCAAAATGCATCTCGCCGACGTGGAATTTTTGCACCTCGTGGCCTGCTTTTTTAGCAGCAGCTTCGTACAACACAGCGAGTTCGCGCGTGTGCGTCTGCCCCGTGTCAGGGTGCCCAACAAGCAGGACTATTTTTTTCTTCGCGCGGTTGTTAAACATTCCCGACGTTTCGTTTTTCTAATTCTGCGGCAGTGCGTGGCATGACGTGCAGGCCAGTAAATAATGCTGTAGCGCCTGGCGATGCAGGTTGTGCAGATGCTGTAACAGGCGACGTAGCAAGAGGCGCAAATGACACTATAGGTTTTGCTGGAGCTGGTGCTGCGCTTGGTGCAGATGTTCGTATCGAAATTGAAACGGGGGTAGAAGTTGGAGTTGGTGTTGGAGGTGGAGGCACAGGTGCAAACACTGGAGCAACTACCGGTGCTGGGTTCGACACAACGGCAACAGGGTCTGGTTTGATAATCACGTCAGGTATAAGTGCGGCTTTTGGAGTACTAGCAACAGGAGTAGGCACAGGAACCGGTATTGGAGTCGGTACAGAAACAGGCTTAGTGACTTGTTGAACAATGCGTGCGACTGGTTGGCGGTCAACATTTATAACAACAGCTGGTTTGACCATATTTGGGAGTGGGGCCGTAGAAGGAGAAGGTCTTTGAGTTTGCGTATCAGGTTTGCTGGTAAAGGTTGTAGGTTTACCGCGCAATGCAAACACTACAAGTGTCCAACAAAGAGTGAAGCCGACAAGCCATGCTCCGTAAAATTCACCCAACTGCAACCACGGTGCCTCTGGTGCCAAAATGTGCACAACAAACAGCGCGTACCAGGTACCTGCAGTGAGGCCTTGCAACAAACCTGCCACCAGCGACGTGCCTCGGTTAAGTATGGAGAGGGCAAGAAGTATGCTTATCAAACTCCATTTAAATAAGAAAATTGTAGAAAAAAACGCTTCTTGTTGGCCCGCAAGGTACGCTAACACAACAATGCCAAGCCCTGACAGTAAAATAGACACAAACCCAAAGTCCATCACGTGGCGCACCGCTTTGGCAAACTTTTTTTCTTGATCGTCGTATGCGCCGTCGCGCATAGAATGCAGATATGCCAAAAGCAACACTGTTTGTGCTCCTACACCAAGCGCCATACCAAACTGCTGCACGCAGTACAACAACAAGCTGACAAAACTAAACGAAAGTACAAACGACATACAAAAAGTGTAGCACACGTTTTTGCAGTGCAAGGCAATTTTTATTTTTACAACAGGATAGTCGCGCCGTCGCTGCGAACTTCGAGCACGCCCGACTCTATAGGAAACTCACGAGGCTCTATATCGTTTAATTCACGAACAATGATAGTTCCTTTTTTTAAGGTTGTGATGACGGGTTCGTGGTGTGTAAGCACTGTCATCTCCCCCGCGGTGCCGGGTACCGTCACAGACACGGCTTCCCCGTCAAAAAGATTTTCGTTTACTGTTGCTATTACTAATTTCATAGGTGATTTCTCAAATCTAACTTTAAAAGAGTGCGCTCCGGGGCGCTAGCCCAAGTCTAACCCTCTTTTAAAGTTAGATTTGATTTATTATTTACTTCCCAACTGTATCAATACCACCCTTCATGTAGAAGTCGTTTTCGTTTTTGTCGTCGTGTTTGCCGTCCAAAATTTCGCGGAAGGAACGTATAGTGTCGGCAACTGGAACATACACACCTGGGATACCGGAGAAGACTTCGGCAACGTGCACAGGTTGGGAAAGGAAGCGCTGGATTTTACGTGCGCGGTACACAAGCTGTTTGTCTTCGTCGGAAAGTTCTTCAATACCCAAGATTGCAATAATGTCCTGTAAGTCTTTATAGCGCTGCAACACACGCTTTGTTTCAAGCGCGATGTCGTAATGCTCTTGGCCCACAATGTCGGGGTCAAGCGCAGTCGACGACGACTCAAGCGGGTCAACCGCAGGGAAAATACCAAGTGATGCGAGGCCGCGGGTCAACACAATGGTTGAGTCCAAGTGTGCAAAGGTTGTTGCGGGCGCTGGGTCGGTAAGGTCGTCGGCCGGCACATAAACTGCCTGCACTGATGTAATCGAACCTTTTTTGGTCGATGTAATGCGTTCCTGGAGTTGACCCATTTCTTCTGCCAAGGTTGGTTGGTAACCCACTGCTGACGGCACGCGGCCAAGGAGCGACGACACTTCAGCACCTGCCTGCACAAAGCGGAACACGTTGTCCATAAAGAAGAGCACGTCTTTACCCATTTCGTCGCGGAAATATTCGGCCATGGTGAGGCCGGTCAAACCTACGCGTGCGCGGGCGCCAGGGACTTCGTTCATCTGGCCAAAGACAAGCGCAAGTTTGTCGATAACGCCTGAGTCTGTCATTTCGTGGTAGAGGTCGTTACCTTCACGCACACGCTCACCCACGCCGGCAAACACCGAGTAGCCATTGTGTTCTTTTGCAATGTTGTGGATAAGTTCTTGAATAAGCACTGTTTTACCCACGCCAGCACCACCGAAGAGGCCGACTTTACCGCCGCGGAGAAATGGCGCAAGGAGGTCGATAGATTTAATACCAGTTTCAAATACTTCTGCTTTGGTGCGCTGTTCTTTAAACGGAGGCGCGTCACGGTGGATAGATGAAAGCGGCACAGACGACGCAATAGCACCTTTGCCGTCGAGCGGCTCACCGATGACGTTAAACAAACGGCCGAGCACTTTCTCGCCAACAGGAACAGAAACAGCAGCACCCGTGTCTTCCACCTCTACCTCGCGGGCGAGGCCAGAAGTATCTTGGAGTGCAATGCAGCGTACACGGCCGAGCCCCACGTGTTGTGCAACTTCGAGCGTGATGCTGCGGTCCCCAACTTTGGTTTTGAGCGCATTGCGCAATGCGGGAACGTCGCCTTCAAAGTAGACGTCTACAACTGGGCCGATGATCTGTTTTACTGTTCCTTTGTTCATAAAATTTTTAATTAATTTCTACTGTGCCATTGCCTCCATGCCGCCAATAATCTCTGAAACTTCTCTGGTAATCGCTGCTTGTCTTGCTTTGTTAAACTCCAGTGTCAATTCATGCTCCATCTCCCCCGCCTTGTCCGACGCGGACTTCATCGACACCATGCGTGCCGAATGTTCGGACGCCTTGCTTTCAAGCAGCGCGTGATAGACAAAAATAGCAGCGAGTTTGGGGATGAGGGTTTCGAGCACTTTTTCTTCCGACGGCTCGACAGTGTACCCTGCCGATGACTGCGTAGTATGTGCCTGCCCTGCAAACACGCCACGAGTCGGGGTGATAGCTTCCACCACTTTTGAAAGTTCTGTTAGTGAAAGTGGAAAGACCGTATGCAATACCGGGCGCTGTTCTAGCGTAGAGACAAAATTTTGGTAGCCTACCTTTACCACGTCGACCACACCGAGCGTAAAGCGGTGTGCGGCCTCGTCAACAATTTCGCGAACAATGTCAGAAGTAATTTTGTCATTGTTTGGGTGATACGCCTCTACGACAAACCCTCGTGCGGTAAAAAAGTCGTTTGCTTTTTTGCCTATTGCTACTATCTTCACATCTCCCACAGAAAGGCCTGATGTTTGGATGTCGGCCATCACAGCACGCAAGACAGCACTGTTAAGCGCCCCTGCCAAACCCTTGTCGCTCGTTACTACGATATACAAGGCGTTCGAAACAGTGCGAACAGCGGCAAGCGGTGCACTGCGTAGTTCCTGCGAACCAGACACCCGCGCAAGTATAGACATTGCAGCTGTGGCGTACGGCCGGCCGGACAGCGCCTGGACCTGTGCTTTGCGCATTTTTGCAGCCGAAACAGCCTCCATGGCTTTTGTCACGGTCTGTGTTTTTTCGTAGGAACGAATTTGTGATTTTATAGCTTTTAGTCCCGCCATAGTAGTTGTTTATGCGACAAACAGGTCGGTGTGCGTGTCCTGGAATTTTTCCAACTGTGTCTTCAACTCCTCTTCTGTCTGCGACGCCATGTCGCGTGCACGCTTGATGCTATCCAAAATTTCTGGACGGTTTGCGTCGAGGAACGCGAACAATTTTTCTTCAAACTCAGGAACGCGTGCTACGGGGACTTTTGCCAAGTAGCCGTTTACTGCGGCGTAAATAATCACGGACTGACGCTCAAATGGTAGAGGTGCGGCATTTTTCTGGCGCAACACTTGCATCAAACGCTGGCCGGAGTCGATGCGCTTTTTAGTGTCAGCATCCAAGTCTTGGCTAAACTGCATAAAGGCTTCCAACTCGCGGAACTGCGCAAGTTCGAGCTTAATGCGGCCAGACACTTTTTTCATCGCTTTGGTTTGTGCACTTGAACCTACGCGAGACACGGAAATACCTGCGTTAATAGCCGGGCGGATACCTTTGTTAAACAACTCTGTTTCCAAAAAGATCTGTCCGTCGGTGATAGAAATTACGTTTGTTGGGATGTAGCCCGACACGTCGCCTTCCTGGGTTTCGATAATTGGGAGTGCAGTCAAGGAGCCACCACCTTTTTCTTTACTTAGTTTTGCGGCACGTTCAAGCAAGCGGGAGTGCAAGTAAAACACGTCACCCGGGTACGCCTCGCGGCCTGGTGGGCGGCGGAGCAACAGCGAAAGCTGGCGGTATGCAACGGCGTGCTTCGAAAGGTCGTCGTAAATGATAAGTGCGTCGCGGCCAGAGTCCATAAAATATTCGCCGATTGCAGCGCCTGCAAATGGTGCCAGGTACTGGAGTGCTGCTGGGGCCGAGGCACCTGCGTCAACAACAATGGTGTATTCGAGTGCGCCGCGGTCGCGGAGCATGCCGACCAAACGTGCAGTTTTAGACTCTTTCTGGCCGATAGAAACGTAGATACAGATCGGGCGGGTCTCTTTTGGTTCAGACTTTTGGTTCAAAATTGTGTCTACGGCAACAGTTGTTTTGCCGGTGCCACGGTCACCAATTATCAGTTCGCGTTGTCCGCGACCAACAGGGATCATCGAGTCGATAGCTTTAATACCGCTGTGGAGCGGCTGGTTAACACTTTGGCGGTCCATCACGCCGTATGCCTCACGTTCAATGGGGTTTTTACCTGTTGCAGCAATAGCACCCAAGCCGTCGATAGGTTCGCCAAGGGGCGAGACAACACGGCCGAGCAATGCGTCCCCTACAGGGATAGAAAGTACCTGCCCTGTCGACTCCACACTCATACCTTCAGACACAAGACTTGAATCGCCCAAAATAATCACGCGAACGGACTCTTCTTCCAAGTTCAAAACAAGGCCAAATATTTCGGCTGGGGTTGCGATAGCATGCTCGAGAGACTTCTTTCCCGCCGTGTTAAAACGCACCATTTCAGACATCACGGCACCCGGCAGCCCTTCCACCTCGGCAACACCGTCACCCACTTTTGTGACAACGCCTGTGTTTGCTGCACGCGCAGTTGGCGTAAAGTGTTCTATTTCTTTTTTAAATTGTTCGATAAAGTTGTTCATACCGTTTTCGTTAATGTCCTGTAGAGTTCGAGCAAATGTCTGGTTCGTTCCTGTTGGGGAGTTTCTGCTTTTTGCGACTCGACTCGTTCTTTGTGGTCTACGAGCTTCCGATATTCGTTAAAAATCTTTGGTAGCAGTTTTTGATGACCGCGTTTTTTTAAGGTCGCATCTAAATTATGCAAGTATGTGGCACCGTCTTTTGGCTTTTTTTCTATAAGCGCAAACAGGGCGCGTGCGTAATAGAGAGCGGTGTTCATAATTACTTTTTAGCGAGCTTTTCCATACCAAGCACAATAAGTTTTGCAACTTCCTGTTTGCTTTCGTTTAATGCTTGCACTTTTGCTTCGCGTGCCTGGGCTTCAGCCTCTTTAAGCATATTGGCTGCAGTAGCCTCGCCTGCGGCTATAAGCTCTTTTTCGCGCGCAGCACCAGAGTGGCGTGCAGCACTAACAATAGTGTCGGCTTCCTTCCCTGCATCCGAAAGTATTGCGCCGCGTGAGTTTTGGATTTCTGCTAAACGAGCTTCTGCATCTGCCGCATCCTGCACACCCTGGGCAATTTTCTGGCGGCGAGCTTCCATCATTTTTGTCAGTGGGCCGTACAGGAAATACCACAAGGCAAGCAAAAGGAGCCCGAAGTTAACGGAGTTTATTACTAGCAACCGCCAGTCGATACCGAAAGCCGAAAATAGTTCGCTCATGCGCTTCTATGTGCTGCTTAGCCGACGAACTTGATAATGAATGAAACGACGAGTGCCAAAATACCGAGAGCTTCAGTAAAGACAATAGCCAAGATCATGTTTGAAACAATTTTGTCCGATGCGTCTGGGTTGCGGCCAATAGCGTCCATGGCACGGCCACCAATAAGACCGATACCGATACCCGGGCCCAATACTCCAAGGCCTGCGGCCAATGCCATAGCTATCAAACGTGCTGATTCAATGTCCATATACCTGTTTGTTTTAACTGTATTAATAACTAATTATTGTCGCGCCATTCTATCACAAAACACGCCTCCCTGCCACGTTTAGTGGGCCCCGTGCGGGTCGGTGACAGCGAGCTTTATAAAGAAGAGCGTCAACATCGCAAACACGGCTGCCTGCACAAGCCCTACGAATGTTTCAAACGCCAACAGCGGCACTGGCAACACGTATGGCATAAAGTACGCAACAACCGCCAACAGCACTTCCCCCGCAAAAATGTTACCAAACAAACGGAACGAAAATGAAATAAAACGCGACATTTCGCTGATAAATTCTATAAGCCCTACAATAAAATTAAGCGGCGAAGAAAAGTTAAAGAATTTTGAAAAATAGCGCCAAAACCCAACCACCACAATACCGGACACCTCTATCGTAAGCACCGCAATGATAGCGAGCGCGAGTGTGGTGTTTAGGTCCGTGTTTACGGGGCGCAGCAGCGGCACCACCTCCCCGCCGTGGGTAAACGTAATGCTCCCAAAAAATGGAATAAAGTCGAACAGGTTTGACGTGCCTATAAAAAGAAAAATGGTGACAATAAACGGGAAGAATTTCAGCGCGCGCTGGCGGCTGCCAAAAATATCTTCCATATATTTAATAACAAATTCGAACAAAAATTCGAAAAAGTTTTGTACAGGCCCCGGAATAAGGGTTGGGTTGCGGCCGACAAACACAGCCACAATTACCAGGGTGAGAAGTACAACAATAGAGGAAACGAGCGTGTTGGTAATAGGCACGCCAAACACAGTTCCTAGGCGCTCTGCGGCGAGCGCTATGTGCAGTCCCTGGTCCATACTGATATTTTGCATGATATCATAAGGAAAACGTACGGGAAAGATATATTATTTATGGCAAAAATTATTCTATCTCTCTTCCTTATAGCAGCACTTGGCGGGTGTGTGGCAGTTGCAGCACACGACACTGCACCGGGCGATATTCTGTATCCATTTAAAATTGACGTGACAGAGCGCATAGAACATCTCCTTGCCTTTTCGCCTTCTGCACAAGCAGACTTGGCGGTATACCTTGCAGACGCACGGTTACAAGAAATAGGCTTGCTTGTTTCAACGGGCCTACTCACTTCGGAGACCTCGGTCAAACTTATAGGTGCATTTGACACAGAGGCTGCGCGCGCAGCAACACTGGTAGGCAAGCTGCACGCAGCCGGCGACCTTTTAAACGCGTCACGTAATGCTGAAAAATTTCAAACAGAGCTCGGGACACGCATTGCAGAATTTTCGAGCGTTAACACAGAAGGTTTAGCAGCCATGCAAACACTGCTTACTCCTATTATTGCCCACGTACAAGGCACCCTCGACACTGTCTCTGCGCTAAACGGCACTATTGAAGGAGGCACAACAAAATAAATAGTTTCCAAAACTTAGTCGGGGTGCCGAGAATCGAACTCGGGTCTTACGAACCCGAATCGTATGTAATACCTCTATACAACACCCCGACAAAGCTTTTGAACTCCGCCCAAACTATAGCAAAAGTTTTCCCCATTGCACATATTTATTTGCAGCATATGCTTGAGAGTAGAACTGAACAGAGGAGGGATGCGATGTTCGTCTGGAACTTCTTAGCTCGCCACTCTGGGGAAATCAGGGTCCTCTGCATATGTGGCTACATTTTATTTATACTAGCCCTTCTGGTCACCGCCCCACACAAACTCGAATAGCTACGACCAAACACAGCCGCCCCTATTTCTCCTGTGGGCGGCTTTTTCTTTATTCTACTTTTACGGTAAATGCAGTTGGCACTACTACCCCACCTACTTTAAATTCGCCCCATACGGTGTAGGTACCCTCTGTAGGGAAAATAAGATGCGCCTCCACTGTAGGGCCAAACTGTGCAGGCACGTTCATCATCGCCTTCATGCTGTGTGTAACTTGGCCATTTTTTATAACGATCGGCGGCAGTGGGGTGCCGGGTGGATGGATCTCGCCGTGCAGGTGCAGAAAGTTTGAAAAGTCGTTTTTAACAACCGAAATATGCATCGCGGCCGAAAGATATTGCTCCAAATTTGTAACCGGCACACTGTCTTTGGTAATTGTGTACTGCAGCGTCACCACCTCGCCGGCAATAGGCAGCGCGTATTTAAGTGACACGTCATAGCCACCAAATGTCGCGCTTGCCCGATATGTTTTAGGCTGCGCCTGTTGCGCGGGAGTGCCTGCTACTGTCACTGTAAATTGTTTTGACTCGAGCGTAAGGCCATGCGCGTAGTCGACAGACACTAGATAGTCTCCGGCTTTTTTAAATGTATAGGCAAAGTTGAAACTTGAATTTTTAATTTCTGTATCTGTAAGAGGTACATGGTCGTCCGCGTGTATGTGCGCAAATTCTGTTTCGTCTTTGCTTACAATTACCATATGCAGCAACTTGTCCATGTCGACAAAGAGCGTCGCTGGCGTACCGTCGGCATTTTTTAGCGTGACGTTTAATTTTGCAGGTACTCCCGCAACTAGCCGCGCGGGGGTTGTTTGCAACTGCACGACTGCAGGCCCGAGTCCACGCACATAGTCATATTCCCGCTGGTCGGGAAACAGATACATAAAGTTGCCCATCCCCCACATGCAGCCTTCGGTCGGCTGCATAGCAAGCGCGGCACCCGCGCGCGTAGGTAACATCACATGCCACAGGTTGCCATCGCTTTCGCACTGCGCCTTAAACGGGTTGGTACTACCCGTTGCCGCAATCCCCACTGTAAGAACAAGGCCTGCACAAAAAACTAAAGCGAACCCTCCTGCTGTTTGTCCAAATGGATATCGACCCACCAGCAATACAGGCACACTTTCACGTGTGGAAAAATATAGCAGCACAAGCCCGAACGCGCCGGCAGCAAGGGCTATCAATACAATACAGGCGGTAAAGAAGTCGAATGTGCGCGCACTCTCCCAGCCCGGCGGCGAGTCAAACGCATTTTTTGGAATAGTAAAAGTGACGTGCCCGTCATAGGCCCCCGTTTGTGGCGCAGCAATATCTACAGCAAACGGTCCAACTCCTGTTAGTAGCAACTCGGGAAAGACGTATCCACCCTCCCAGCGTTTAGCAAGCTCGATACTTTGCGGCCCAGTAGGTGTGTTTGTGTCTTCCACTGTAAGTGTTGGCACCCCGAGCGATGCATGCCCTCCTTTTTCAGTAAGTAAAAGCATACCGTCTTCATATATGTCTTTTTGCAACGCAAGCGTAAGCCCTTGGTCAGTTGCCGAATATACCGGCGTGTGTGGCTGTGCAAACGGTGGCGGGGTGACAGTCGCAAGAGCCGAAAAATAAATAACTAAAAGCGCGCACGCAAGTTCGGCGGCAAATGTCAGAGGCATGTACCTGGCAAACAACTCGTCTCGCCACAGGCGAGCGCAGACATGGTATGCACGGAAACAAACAACTAACATAGCGGCAGTTATAAGCTGCATAAACACACTGCCCCACTGCATGGTAAAAATATTTTCAAAACTCTTAAGGTGCAGCCACACCAAATACGACGAAGTTAGGGACAGTGCAACAAAATTTATACCAAGCAATACAAAAGCACACGGCAACAACTCCATCAAAAAACTCCTCAGCCGTGCAGATACTGCAAACACGCACAAAAATAAAAGTATGCCGAACCACAGGTCTTTTTCTATCACCTGGAAAAAATTTACCGCAATTGAAAAACTGGTATGGAACGGGTTGGCAGCAACATGGCTAATGACCGCACGCCAGTAAGCAAACACGCACATCAAAGCAAGTAGTGCGCCTTCTTGCCAGGTAAACGCTAGAGAGTTCCATATCTTTTTTCTAAAGCAAACAAAGAGAACGCACACTGCAGCTACTATCGCCATCCTATATATAGTTGCCATACCTGCAACAGTGCCCATATACAGTGGGAAAGCGATAGCAAACGGCACAGAGGTGAGCGTGGCAAGCTCTCCTGCTTTTACCACCAACTGCAACAAGCCTCCTATAAGCCCGAATGCAACCCCAACATACAAAAAGTTTTTATAGTACTTTTCTACAGTGCGCCGCTCGTCTTTAAAGCGTGCAGTGCGCAACAGTGGCCGTATACAAAAAATAAAAAGTAACAACGCAGCCCATATAACCCCATCACCCATAAGTTCAAGTGTAGAAAAAACTGCTTCAGGGGTCGCACTAACATCAACAACTTCTACAGTGGACGAGTTTGCCGCACCGGCAGACTGGCCTTTTCCTACGACAAATGCGTACGCTCCTTTAGTAAAATGTCCGTCATCGGCAGACACCGCAGACCATGACACGAGATACCTTCCTACCCCGTCATTTTTTACTAGCACAGAGAGCACGCGCGCATCATCCCGTGCGATGCGCGCAGCTTCCTGTGACACTACTTCTCCCGCGGGGCCGGTAACTACAATAGCGCTTGCGTGTGGGTCTACATGCTCGCTGAAGTGCACAACAACCTCTGCCGGAGCATTTTCAACCACCGCAGAAGACTCCGGCGTAGTTTGAGTCGGTGTAGCATGAGCACTTGCACATATAGGTACAAGCGCGAGCAGCGCAATAAATACATACCGGCGCATACGGTCTAGTGTTTGCGGCGAGACACAGCGAGCCCGAGCGCAAGTACACCAAGTGCAATAGCAACATAGCTGTACGTACGTGCGCTACCGACATCACCTGCAAGTGAGTGTATTGATGTAGAAGGTTCAGGAAATCCTAAACTTTCTTTACTCATCGGGCAACCAAAACCACCCGACTTCATTGTCTGCATAACTCCACCGCCAAGGTCGTGGTGCGTAGTGTCGTCTGCAGCCTTTGTTGCACCTTCAGGCAAACAGGTAAACGTTACATCGATAGCATTTCCATCTACCGTTCCAAAGAAACGATACGAAAGTGTCGTGGCAACTGTTGGGTAAAATGCCGCTGCATAGGCACCTGGTATGTCATATTGGGGCTTCAGCGCAAATATTTTCTTTTGATTTCCTGCAGATATTTCTACCTTGAGTGTCTGATCTAGACCAGCCACCGGAGCGGCGGTTGCTGCAGGGCCGTCCATGTCGCCGTCGGCAGACATTGTTGCCATTCCGGCACCTTTTGTAACAGTAAGGTCCACTCCCGACTTGTCGTCGACAACAAGTGGTTCATTAAGCGAACCAACAGTAAACGTATATGTGCTTTTCCCGATAGTGAACATTGCGTGTTGGTGCGCACTTGCGATAAACGGTACTAACAGCACCAACATAGGCGCTATAACTAGATATTTTTTCATTGGATAGTTTACTTCTGATACACGAATAAAAACACTGTTCGTATATCAACGAAACTTTCTATATTTGGCAATGCCTCGCCGTGCATGTATACGCCGCGCGTCACGGGCCTCTATACCGACAGGTACAAACAGCTGCAGGCAATATATGCCGACTATAAAAATACTTACTATAAAAAGCTCGACTGCCGCAGTAACTAAAAATTTATCTTCATGCTGCATCGCGCTGTGCAGGCTGCCCCAAATGATTTCAGTTGACGAATGCTCGTGGTCGCCGTCGTCATGCGGGATAACTGCGTGTGCAAGCCCACCGACACACAGCACTAACACAAGTGCAAAAGCCAATAAACTGTTCCCCACCCTAAACATGTAGGTAGTATAGCAGGGGGTTTGAGCTATAGAAAAAGAAAATCCTCCAGGCAGCCGAAGCTACTAGGAGGATATTACCAGGCCAGCCAGCAACAGCTTACATTTTTGCGGCGTCGGCTTTAATTTTTGCAACATTGCGGTCGATTGTAGCCATGTCGCGAAGTTGCCTGATGAAGAAGAAAGCTCCTACCAGGCATCCAAAAATAACAACAGCCCACTCGAACATAAGGGACTCTCCTTCGGTTAAAACATGCACAAACTTAATGTGCGTTCGAGATATATTTTGCACAAAAATACTAATTTGTCAACCTTGAGATATTGAACTGATGGAAAAGAAAAGGCCCTACAGAGTTTCCCCTGCAGGGCACCGGAAGTCCGGATTTGGTTGAAGCCTAGTCGGTGAGTTTGTATTTCTCGGCCTTCTCCGTCGCATGGATTATGGTCAGTTTGCCGACGCGATACCGATCCACGAGCTTTGCCTTCTCCAGCTCTCCAACCTTCTCGTGCAAGTGAGAGAGGTCCATGTAGGCCATGTGACCGAGCTCAAGCATCTTCTGCTTCAGCTCGTACGACGAGAGGCCGTCACGCGAGTCGCTCACAAGCGAGAGCAAATCTCGGTTCTCCTTAGTGGCCAAGGCCACTTCAGGTTCGATGCTGTCGTTCGGGTGTTGGAGAAGCGCCCCCAGCACCCGGGTCAGCGCCCTCAACTCGGCTTCGACGTGCTCCAAGCTCTGGATGCCCTTGTCGGGACCATTCTTGGTTGCAAGCACGGACCATGCCGTTTCAACCGCATGGAAAATAGCGTCGGCCGTCCCCTCATCGCGATCGATGGCTTGCACGACGATGGTGTCAGCAAGGACGTTCAGGTCCTTTTCAACACCTTCGAAGTCGCCAATACCTCCC
Source organism: Candidatus Adlerbacteria bacterium (assembly GCA_026397405.1). GTDB lineage: Bacteria > Patescibacteriota > Minisyncoccia > Phycocordibacterales > SBAW01 > GWA1-54-10. The sequence continues at coordinate 110,307 of JAPLUW010000002.1, forward strand.
TTACGGCTGATGTCGGCAACAAGCCCTGTAACAAAACTAACTGCGTCTGTCATTTTCCGGCTCCTTAATTGCCGTTACTTTCGTAGCAGACTATACAATATTAAAATAAAAAATCAAGATTTGTGGACCCTACCGGGATCGAACCGGTCGCCTCCTCATTGCAAATGAGGCGCTCTACCAAATGAGCTAAGGGCCCTTACTTTATTTCATCTATCTTCGCTGCAACAATGAAGTCGTTTTCGGACAACCCGCCTATTGCGTGCGTCATCAATTCTACCCCAACACTGCCGTATGACACAGTCATGTCCGGGTGGTGGCCTGCTTCTTCGGCAATAGCGGCAACTTTGTTTACAAACTCCATCGTTTTTTTGAAGTTCGCAAAGACAAAACTTTTTGCCAACAAGCCTGCACCGTCTACCAATGACCATTCTTCATCTAGCTCGGGCATATATGCCTCTGCCTCTGCATGCGTCAGCGGCGGGACGCCACCTTCGCACGGGATACACTTTTTTTCTGACAGTTTACTCATAGTGCCCTGAAAAACAGATTACCCTTTTCGGCCTTTCATGGCAAGGGTAATAATATGGTCCAAAAAGTCCGAAAGCTTGGCACCAACGGCTGCCACTGCCTTGGGGAAAATCGACTCACTTGTCATACCCACACCCGCAGCATTATTGATCTCTAAAAAGTAGATGCCGCGCTTGGAGATGATAAAGTCGCTGCGGGAGTAGTGCGACGCCCCTACCCCTTCATGGACAGCTTTTGCATGATGCATCAGTTGCTCTTTTTCGGCCGGGGTAAAGTTGCCCGGGACACGTTCGGTTGTTTCGCCGCTATACTTTGCATCGTAGGAAAAAAATCCGTGTTTTTTAGGCGGGATAATTTCAACTGGCAACAGTGCGTAGGTTTTTTCGCCACGGAAGTTGTCTATAACCCCTACGGTTGCCTCTTTGCCTTTGATAAATTCTTCTACCAACACTTTTGGCGACACGCGGAATGCTTTTGCAAGCGCGGGCTCCAGGTCGTGGAATGTGTGCACAATACTTATCCCCACAGACGAGCCGCCGATAGCGGGTTTTACAATTGCTGGGTGCGGAAAGCTACGGAACAAGGAAAGTGCCGTTTGCTCGATGTCGTCGGCCTGGTCGAGCAGTACACCGTGTGCAACTTTAATACCGAGTTTGGAAACGATATCTTTGGTGCTGTGTTTGTTAAATGCGAGCGTCGACGCAAATGCGTCCGAGCCCGTGTAGGGCACTGCGGTGGCTTCGAGGATGCGCTGGAGCTGGCCGTCTTCGCCATATTCGCCGTGGATAACATTAAAGGCAACGTCGATACCGCGGAGGGCTTTTTCGGGCAGCTGTGGGACGCCGTGTACATGCCACACACCGTCGCGCGAAATAAAAATATCGCGTGCGTCGTATTTTTCTTTATCCAACGCTTCAAGCACAGTGGCGCCACTCTTAAGCGAGACTTCGTATTCGCTCGACGGCCCACCACGCAATACTCCAACTACGGTTCTCATGATTTTATTATAGCCCAGAAAGTGACAGAAAAGAGGGTTAGACTTGGCCTAGCGGCCCGGAGCGCACTCTTTTCTGCATTTTCTGGGCGGTTACTTTCCATATACTCCTTTCAGCAAATCTAAATCTTTACCACTTTTGGTTAGCAGTTCGATATTTTTTTGCTCAAGTGCTTTCAGTACAGCAACTCCACTCGCATCAGCCGGTGAAAGTTTTTCATACAGCTCGCGCAGGGCTTTAAAGTCTTTAATAAAACAGTGGCCCCCGGCACCACGACCAACCGGCGCACCCGGGTGGTTGCTTGCGGCGTTTACTTTTAAATGCGACGGTCCAATACGCGGGTCGACACCTAACACCATGCTTACTTTTTCCCAATCAGCCCCCAACGTTTGCGCAATGTCATACATCACATTGGCAAAAATAACTTTTGTAAACAAAAACATATTCCCCGCATATTTAATAAGTTCTGCTTCATCCGACGTGCAGATACTTTCAAACGGGGCTTTAGGTAACACGGCAAGCACCTGTTCTGCAGCGTCGCGGTACTTCTGCGACTCTTCTGGCAGGCCAATAATGTTACGTGCCGGGTGCGCTGCATCGTATGCGGCATGGGACTCAACTAAAAATTCTGGCGAAACTAGCACGGTACGGTCGGGGTACTGCTGTTGCACCGAGCGTGTTGTGCCGGGCACCATGGTCGACTTCAACACCACCACAGTACCCGGCGCCGTGTTCCCCACAGCACTGCGCAGTATAGAGTCGTCAAAACCTTTGGCAGTGGTTGGCGTTGGGACAGCAACAAACACAATACTGCACTCTTTTATTTTTTCCTTATTCCCCCGGTATGGCTCTTCAAGCGCATAACGCACGGCGCCGTACCCGCGATTTTCAAAGTCATCGGCGTAATTTTTGCCTATCCACCCATGGCCAATAAAACCGATTGTTTGTTTCATATTTATTTTAAACCTCGAAGTGGGTTACGAAGTTTCTTATGGTAGGTAATTGCAAAGCGGTGTGCTTCGGCATTGGCGAGCAAAATGTCACGCTCGCGGCCAGCGATAACATCTTTGTCGCCTGCAATAGAGCGCGGGCGGTGATGTTCGTCTTTTACGACACCTACAACTGGTATCTGCATACCGTATTCTTCCAAAACTTTTTTTGCAACATTAATTTGCGCCGTGCTGCCGTCTACTGCAATCAAACGCGGCATGGCCCATTCTTCGTGCGCAAAGCGACGGGTCAAAACTTCGGTCAATGCACCTGGGTCGTCACCCGCTTTTGCTGTTTTGATACGGAATTTTCTGTACTGGTCTTTCTGTGGCTCGCCGTCTTCGACAACAACCATCACACCCACAGTTGCTTTACCGCCCATGTGTGCGATGTCGTACGCCTCAATTCGAGTTGAACGGTTCATGTCAGCAGCTGCTGTTGGTCGCCTATATTCGTCTTTAATAAGCGACACGTCTTGGATATGATTCAACGCAAATACTTGCTTGCGCAGACGTGCAGCCTCTTCAAATTTTTCTTCTTTTGCGGCGCGCTTCATGTCGCGCTCCAAACTCTTTAACAACAAGTTTTTCTTACCTTGGAACAGCAACACTATTCGGCGGATAATTTTACGATAGTCCATTTTAGAAATTTCGCCCGAACATACACCAGGACACAACCCAATGTGGCGGTTAAAACACGGCTTACCACTGTTTGGAATGCATGTGTCACGGTACGGAAAAATTTTCCTAATTATTTTAAGCGCTTCTTTTAGCTGCAGCCCGTGCGGAAAAGGACCAAAGGTGTATTGCGCAGCAAAAGAATCCTGAAGGAGGCTCCGCAGGCCGACGGGCCGAGGACTGAGCGAATTTTCAGCAGGAAATTCGTGTACTCCCGAAGGATTGCTTTTGCGCAGCTTCATCTCCAATTCCTTGCCTCGTACTAAAAGTATTCGCGGGAAATCTTCTTTAGTAATAACGACGTAGTTAAAACTCTTATCGTCCTTAAGGTCGGTGTTGTGTTTAGGCCGGTGAGTTTTAATTAAATTTGCCTCCAAGAGTAAAGCTTCCAGCACAGAGTCCGTCTCGCGCCAATCTATCGACTTTGCTTTTGCGAGCATGTCGACCAAAATAGGTCCGCGCGTTTTTGGCAGGTCAGGCGAAAAATAACTTCGTACCCGGCTCCGCAGCGACGTCGCCTTGCCTATGTAGAGCACTTCTTTATTTTTTCCCAAAAAGAAATACACCCCAGGGGCCTCTGGAATTTTCTTCTTTCTCTTTTGAAAATCAGAAAGAATCATGTGTATATGGTACTACTTTCCCTTCAAGACACGCTTTAAGTATCTTCCCGTGTGAGAGTTTTTATTATTTGCGACATCTTCTGGCGTGCCTTTGGCAACAAGGTTACCGCCACCAACGCCGCCCTCCGGACCAAAGTCCAATAAGTAGTCGGAGCTTTTGATAATGTCCATATTGTGCTCAATAAGCACGACACTGTTCCCCGCTTGCACCAGACGGTTCAAAATATCAATTAATTTTTGCACGTCTTCGTAGTGCAACCCAACCGTTGGCTCGTCCAGCAAGTAGATTGTTTTCTGCAGGTGCGGGCGATACAACTCGGCAGAAATTTTTACACGTTGTGCTTCGCCGCCTGAAAGGGTTGTTGCAGACTGTCCAAGTTTTAAGTAATCCAAGCCCACTTCGCCTAAGGTTTTAAGGCGATCATGGATTGCAGGAATATCGTTAAAGAACGCGAGCGCCTCTTCAACGGTCATCTCCAGCACATCGTAGATGTTTTTATTTTTATATTTAACCTCGAGCGTCTCTTTCATAAACCGCTTTCCGTTGCAGACGTCGCACGTAACATATACGGTCGGCAAAAAGTGCATCTCCACTGCTATAGTTCCGTTACCTTCGCACGCTTCGCAGCGCCCGCCACCTTTCGCTGTTTGAACGTTAAAAGAAAAACGGTTCGCCTTCCACCCGCGTGCACGCGCTTCGTTTGTCGATGCAAACAAGTCGCGGATAAACGTAAACGAACCGGTGTACGTTGCCGGGTTTGAGCGTGGCGTACGGCCAATTGGGCTCTGGTCTATAAGAATTGCCCGTGAGAGATGTTCCGTCCCTTCAAAGGAAGCTACGTTGTAGAGTTTGTTGGTACGGTAGCGTTTGTCAAAACGCGCACGCAAGTTTTCGTACAAAATTTCATACAAAAATGTTGACTTACCTGAACCAGATACGCCGGTAATAGAAACCATTTTACCCAAGGGCACCTCAGCCGAGAGATTTTTGATGTTAAATGCTTTACCGCCTTTTATTTTGAGCGTGCCTCTGTCTTTTTCGCGGCGCTGCTCGGGCACCGGGATTTCCTTTTCGCCGCGCAAGTACGCAAGCGTTAAAGAGCCGCTGTCGTTTTTCTTTGCAGTAAGCAATTTATCCATCTCGCCTGCAACGACAATGTGCCCGCCATGTACGCCGGCACCCGGGCCAATGTCTACCAAGTAGTCGCCCGCGTAGATAGTATCTTCGTCGTGTTCAACAACAATTATTGTGTTGCCTAGGTCGCGCAGGTTGATGAGTGTTTTTATTAAACGTTCGTTGTCACGCTGGTGGAGGCCAATGGTAGGCTCATCTAACACATAGAGCGCACCCACCAAACCGCTGCCCAACTGCGACGCAAGGCGGATACGCTGCGCTTCCCCACCCGAGAGCGTATTGGCACGGCGGTCGAGTGTTAGGTAGTCGAGCCCAACATCCAACATAAACTTTAGGCGCGCGGAAATTTCTTTAATAACTGTTTTAGAAATTTCAAGATCTTTTTTGTTCAACTCTAAATCAGTAAAAAAATTGTAGGCATTCGCAATTGAAAGGTTAGTGATGTCAACAATATTTGCCCGCCCTGAGCTTGTCGAAGGGTTCTCTCCCAAAAATACATTAAGCGCTTCGGGGCGCAAACGTGCGCCATGGCAGACAGGGCACGCTTCATCGCTAAAGAAGTGCTTTGTACCTAACCCGTTGCAGGCAGGGCACGCACCATATGGTGAGTTAAAGCTAAACAAGCGAGGTTCAACTTCCGGGAATGAAAATCCGTCATACGGGCACATAAATTTTGCCGAAACCAGTCGTGTGCCATGCGCGTCTTCTATCTGTACCAAGCCGCTTGCCTCTTCCAGGGCACGTTCAAGGGCTTCCGAAAGGCGCTCCAGCGCAGCAGCTTTACTCCGGGTAAATTCGGATACTAAAATTTCATCTACCAAAATAGAGATATCGTGCTTTTTATGTTTTGCCAAAATAATCTGCTCGCGCAAACTCTTTAACTCGCCGTCCACCTTTGCACGTTCGTAACCTTTGCCGAGCATGTCGTACAACATTTGGTAGTACTCACCCTTGCGGCCAACAACAACTGGGGCAAAAATTTTGACCGTATCTTCGTTAATATCTACACCCATCACTTTACGGACTTTTTTGGGTGCGTTTTTTGTAACACCTTCAACAATTGAGTGGATTATTTCTTCGTTGGAGAGTTTTTTAATTTCGCGCCCGCAGGTTAAGCAGTGTGGCTTGCCTACGCGCGCAAACAAAATACGCATGTAGTCGTAAATTTCTGTAATGGTTGCAACCGTTGAACGCGGGTTGTTCGAACGCGACTTTTGGTCGATAGAAATGGCCGGCGAGAGGCCAGTGATTTCTTCCACATCAGGTTTTTGCATCTGGCGCAAAAATTGCCGCGCATATGCAGAAAGAGACTCAATGTAGCGGCGCTGACCTTCGGCAAAAATTGTGTCGAATGCCAACGACGACTTGCCGCTGCCAGACAAGCCCGTAAACACCACCATTTTATTCCGCGGGATAGACAGCGAAATGTTCTTAAGGTTGTGTGTCTTTGCTCCTTTTATTGTGATTTTATCTTCCATATTCTAGCGAGTGAGCGAGCAATTATACCACAAAATTAGTGGAGAGTCTTCTTCTTTACGGTCTTCCCTAAAAGTACTGCGATTTCGTCACGTAAAATGGCGGCGGTTTCGAAGTCGAGTTCTTGCACGGCCGCAGCCATTTGTTTGCGCTTTTCGGCAATAAATTTGCGCGGATTCTTTTTATACAACTCTTTGTCGATGTCCAAAAGTACACCAACTGCTTTGCCGTGTTCGGTACGCAACTGGTCGGTAATGTCACTAATAGCTTTTTTAATTGTCACCGGGGTGATGCCGTGCTTTGTATTGTAGGCAGTTTGTATGGCACGGCGGCGATTTGTCTCACCTATCGCCTTTTCGAGCGAACCGGTCATATTGTCGGCGTAGAGAATAACGCGACCGTGCACATTGCGTGCCGCGCGACCAATTGTTTGTATAAGCGATGTTTCCGAACGCAAAAAGCCTTCTTTGTCGGCGTCTAAGATTGCGACCAGCTCTACTTCCGGCAAGTCCAAACCTTCGCGGAGCAAGTTAACGCCCACAAGCACGTCGTAGAGGCCTTTACGGAAGTCGGTCAAAATAGTGATACGGTCGAGTGTCAAAACTTCGCTATGGATGTACGCAGCCTTAAACTTTCTGTCTTTTAAATATTCCGACAAGTCTTCTGCCATTTTTTTGGTGAGCGTTGTCACCAGCACACGCCCGCCATGCTTAATTACTTTCTCTGCTTCATCTAAGAAGTCCTGCACTTGCCCTAAAACCGATGTTGGTTTCTGTGAAGACCCTTTCGCACCAGTAACTGGCCGGATTATTATTTCGGGGTCAATAAGGCCTGTAGGGCGGATAATCTGCTCGACAACATTCTTTCCAGATTTTTCTTTTTCATATACGCCTGGCGTTGCAGAGGTATAAATAGTCTGCCCCACGCGCTGTTCAAATTCATCAAACTGTAGCGGGCGGTTGTCTATAGCGCTAGGCAGACGGAAGCCAAAGTCTATCAAGTTTTTCTTACGTGCTTGGTCGCCCGAATACATTCCTGCAATTTGGGACACTGTTACGTGCGACTCGTCGATGATAGTCAAAAAGTCAGGGCTTCCGTCGGCTTTGTGCGGAAAATAATCCATCAACGTAAATGGTGCTTGCCCTGGTTTGCGGCCGTCGAAGTGACGCGAGTAGTTTTCAATACCTGGACAGACACCAATCTCGCGGATAAGCGCAATGTCATGGTTAGTGCGGCGCTTCAAACGCTCTGCTTCAAGTACTTTGCCTGCACGTTCAAGCACAGCGAGCCGTTCTTTAAGTTCAAATTTAATATCTTCAATTGCACGACCACGTTCAGCTTCTGGAGTCACATAGTGTTTTGCAGGGAAAAGAAATAGTGACTTAAGCGAGTCGCGTTCAGCGCGCGAAATGGCGTCAATAACACGCACTTTGGAAATTGTTTCTCCCTCAAATTCCACGCGGTAGAGCACCCGCTCGCCTGTCGGCATAATTTCTACGCTGTTGCCGAGCGCACGGAACTTGCCAGGAGAAAGGTCCGCTGTTGTACGTTCAAAGTAGACGGAAATAAGCTCGCGGATAAGTTCGGAGCGATTCTTTTTTAAACCTGGTGCAATTTCCAAATGGACTTTTTTATATTCCTCAGGGCTGCCCAGGGCGTAGATACACGACACTGACGCAACAATAATTACGTCACTGCGGGAAAGGAGCGCTTGCGTTGATGCGTGGCGGAGGCGGTCGATTTCTTCATTTATCTGCGCCTCTTTTTCAATATAGGTGTCGCTATGTGGGACGTATGCTTCGGGCTGGTAGTAGTCGTAATAGGAAACAAAGTACTGCACCGAGTTTTCAGGAAAAAATTCCTTATACTCTTGTGCCAACTGCGCGGCAAGTGTTTTGTTGTGGGCAATAACAAGGGTAGGCTTGCCCGTTTTTTCAATAACATTGGCAATAGTAAAAGTTTTGCCCGAGCCGGTTACGCCCAAAAGTGTTTGGTCGCGCTTCCCTGCCTTTAGCCCGTTCATTAAGCCTTCAATGGCTTTTGGCTGGTCGCCTGCAGGCTTGTATTGTGATTTGAGTTTAAAACCTCCAGACATCAAGGTACTATAGCAAATTAATGCTAATTTCTGTACTTCTCTAAAAACGAATCTTTAAACTGCTCAAACTGTCCATTTAAAATTGCTTCGCGAGCCTTTTTACAAAGACTCGTAAGGAAATAAATATTGTGCATGCTCGCAAGAATTGGGCCCAAAATTTCGCGCGTGCGGAACAAGTGGTGAATGTATGCGCGGGTATGGTTTGTGCAGGCTGGACACTCGCAGCCTTCGTCGAGCGGGGTGTAGTCATACTGATACTGTGCATTTGGGATTTGGATTTTCCCACGCGACGTATAAAGACCACCATTGCGGCCGTTGCGTGTAGGCGTGACGCAGTCGAACGTGTCGACGCCGTGCTCAATGCCAAGCAAGATATCTTCCGGCTCGCCAACGCCAAGTCCGTGTACCGGCATGTCGCTCGGGAGCTCTGTAAGCATCGCAAGCGCCGACTCTAGGGAATGGTCACCATATTTTTTGCTGAAGGAACCGCCAAGTCCAAACCCGTCAAAACCCATGTCGCCAATAGTGCGGGCACTTTCGCGGCGGAGGTCGTCAAACTGCCCACCTTGGCCAATACCGTAGATTCCCTGTTTTTTGTCAGCATCTAAATTTTGCCGGTGCGCCCGAAGAGAACGTTTAGCCCATGCATGTGTGCGTTCCATTGCATCTTTTTGGAATTCGTACGGGTCGGTAGGCGCTGTGCATTGGTCAAACGCAAAAAAAATATCAGCACCAAGCCTGTGCTGGATCTCTACTGAACGTTCTGGCGTAAACCTATGCAGCGAGCCGTCTAAGTGCGACGTAAATGAAACTCCTTCGTCGTCTATTATTGCCAACTTCCCATGAGAAGAAGCGAGGTCTTCATCAAAAATAGAAACACCTTCCTCAACTGCAACTTCACCAGAAAATTTAGATAATTTTTTTCCAAACCCACTCCCTAAAGAAAAAACTTGGAACCCGCCTGAGTCGGTTATTGTCGGACCATTCCAATTCATAAACTTACCCAACCCCCCACCCTGCTCGACGGCATCCAGTCCCGACAAATACAAGTGGTACGTGTTGGAAATAAATGTCTGCATGCCAAGCGACTCAAACTTGGCCGACTCTATTCCTTTTACGTCAGCTTTTGTTGCAACCGGCACAAAGGCAGGAGTCAAAATGTTGCCGTGTGGTGTATGCAAAACCCCCGCTCTCGCGCGAGAGCCGGGGTTTTGTTTTTCAACTGTGAGATATATTGGTCGCACTAGTTTGAACCTGCCCCAACTGGAGTTGAGCTTGCAGCTTGCACACCAACAAGGTCAACTTCGAAAATCAAAGTTGCATTTGGAGGTATTGGGCCAACACCCTGTGTACCGTATGCCAATGACGGCGGGATGATAAGCAAACGCTTGCCACCAACCTTCATCCCCTGCAAACCCTGGTCCCACCCGGGGATAACCTGGCCGACACCGAGCGTAAATTGTATTGGGCTTTTACCGACAGACGAGTCAAACACAGTGCCGTCTTGGAGCTTGCCCGTATAGTGGACGCTTACAACGTCACCTGCGGTAGCAATAACACCCGTTCCTATAGCTTGGTCTTGCACAATAAGCCCTGCATTGCCCGGCTGCCCTGTAACGGCTGAAGACTCGTTCATAGAAGAAGGATTTACAAAAATAAAGAAAAACGCAACCACAAATAAAGAGACAGCTACCGCAATACCTGTTATGAGCTTTTTTTGGTTCATATGCAAACAATACAAGGCCTCCCCTTGCTCGGCAAGTTTTTTATCTACAGCATCGTCGCGACCTGCACGTTTGTGGCAATAAGTGACAGTGCAAATAATGCAACGAGCGCCGCACTAAATAGCATCTGGGGTTGTTGTATTTGTATATGGACAAAAAATGCAAAAAGTACGGCAATACTTAACAACAGCGCAATAGTTCCAAGTATCCACGGCACTGCAGGCTTAGAATTGTCTATAAATTTTATCAGCTCACGTTCCAGCGTTTGGAGTGACGAGTGCGGCTGTGCAACAGTGGCAGCGCCCACAGCTGCAACCGAAATATTTGTTCCCTCCCCTACAAAAAAACTTGAAACAAATAATCCTTCGCTGACAAAAATAATAGCTATAAAAAACAGTAGAGATGTGCGATGCAACATATGCGGCCGGTATGCATTGTGTTTAGACGGCAGGAAATGTCTATGCAAAAATTTCCCCAGAGAACTCATACACTTTATGTTAGCACATCCAAACCTACGATATACTAGAGCGTAATGAAGAAATTTTTTATTGCAGCAGTACTCGTGTTACTACCAACAGTTGCAGGGGCGGCGGGGTTTGCAAAGCAGTCACTTTTTTTGTCGAAGAGCTCAGTTACTGAAGGCGACACAGTCCTTATCCACGCCACTGTCTCCAACGACACTGCTACAAAATTTATCGGTACATTAAAACTCCATGACGAAGACGGAACTATTGGGTCGGTACCAGTAACACTAGGCTCGGGTGAAGCAGGTGCCGTGTCGGTGTCGTGGAAGCCGCTTGCAGGCACACATACCGTTCTTGCTAACTTAGAGGACAGCGCCGGCACGGTGGTTGAAGAAAGCTCACAAACATTTACCATCGCAGCGAAAGCTGTTGCAACACCTGCTTCAAAAAATAACTCTTCTAACACCTCGGCTACTGTTGAGCCGTCTACCCAGATTCAAGAAAGTATCGGGAGCGTTTCGCCCACAGCACAAACATATGCAGCCCCTGTGTTTGAAGCAATTGATGCAGGGCGCGTCCTTGGCGCAAGTACTATTAACGACGGCATCGACTGGTCTAAAAAAGAACTTGTAGAACAAGCTCAAAAACAAAAAACAAAAACTACGAGCGGTGCAGCGGACCAAGACACTGGCACCATGCAAACAAAAGCCACAAATACTGCATGGACGATTTTTGCAACGATTTCGCTCTACGTACTTTCTGTACTTCTCTACGTAGTTGGCAATGCAGGAGTTTTTTATCCTATCTTTGCTTTGCTATTTTTCTACATACTATGGAGACTCTTTAAGCGCTACCGCCGCCCAAGCTACTAAGAGTTTTTTGAAATGCGCCAGTGCCACAGTGCGAGTCCAAATAACACGAGTGTGGTTGCTGCAGAAATTGCGCAGTACAGACACAACGCACCGATAACAAAGTACTGAAACAATTCAAACCCTATTGAAAGCAGCAAACCAATAGTTGTGTAGGTTACTAAACCAAAACGAAGGCCTTTTGAAGCCGGGTCAATAACAAGCAACACCGCCAGAGCCAACATATACACATAAAAAACAAGGCCAATGTACGCAAGCGGGACACCAAACACGTTGGAGTAAACGCTTGTCAGTACACGTTCGCAGCCGTTTAAAATAGCGCATCCAGGGATAACACCCTGAAATTTTTCGTACGACAGATACAACGTGTCGCCTAGCCCCAAGAATGTTGCCGCAATGAGCCAAAACGGTGTGAGCAGTATTTTTTTCTCCATATACATTACTTTAGCAAATGTTTAAACTTTTCTTCTACTTTTTCAACTTTTGGTGCAATTACCAACTGGCAGTATCCAGCCTGTTTATTTTTTTCATAATAATTTTTATGATAGTCCTCTGCGGGGAAGAATCCGCCAGCTGGCGGATCAAGCGGGCGGACTTGCGTGACGATAGGCTTCACAAACCCACCTTTATTTAGAACATCAATATAGTGTTGCGCTTTTTCCTGCTGACGCGGAGTGGTGTAAAAAATTGCCGAGTTGTATTGGGGCCCTACGTCATTCCCCTGCTGGTTAGGAGTTGTCGGGTCATGTGTTGCAAAAAAGACGCGTAGCAATTCTTCAAACGCAATCTCGTCGGGATTATATTCAATTTTAATAACTTCTATGTGGCCAGTATTTCCACCGCACACTTGTTCGTACGTTGGGTTTAAAACAGTCCCTCCGGCATAGCCAGGCTCGACTGACTTCACTCCTTTGAGCATTGCAAATACTGCTTCGGTGCACCAAAAGCATCCGCCACCAAAAACTATTGTTTCCATTTCGTTATCCACACCTTGCATTCTACACCATGTGCATTATTATCTTTCATCTACCACTGGTTCTGCTGCTGACAGCGCGGATAGAGGCCTTGGTTTCAATCGCCAGTCAAACGATTGGTCCATGTTCCTTTAGGGAGAGGTTGGGTACTAAGCGTGATAGAAGCCTGCGGGGGATCCCCGATTACTTATTTCTATCGTCGAGAAATGCCCACTAGTCAAAAACTGGCTCCAGCATGACCTACTGGACTTGGTTGCCCTCCCACCAGTGCGTGAGTTCTTTCGGCCGTACCTTTGGGTGCGGTCTTTTTTTTATTTCAAATATTTTTTGTTTTTGAGTTTTTCAGGCAAATAACTTTCTTTGTCATACAACTTGTAGCCCTTGTGGTAATCCAAGTCTTTCATCAACTTAGTCGGAGCATTCCTAATTTGTAGCGGCACGGGCAAATTGCCTAATTTTTGCACATCAGCCAAGGCCTCAAAATATGCATCGTGGCTCGCGCGAGACTTTTTACTTTCGGCCAAATACGCAACACCGTGCGCCAAGTTAATTTGCGCTTCCGGGTAGCCAATTTTTTGACAGGCCTCAAACACTGCGTTGGCAACAACGAGTGCCGTTGGTTGCGCCAGGCCAATGTCTTCGCTGGCAAACACCACCATGCGCCGCGCTATAAACAGCGGGTCTTCGCCTGCGTCGACCATACGTGCCAAGTAGTAGAGCGCTGCATCGGGCTGTGATGCGCGCATACTTTTTATAAATGCACTTATGGTGTTGTAGTGCTCTTCGCCTTTTTTGTCGTAGCGCAAGTGGCGCGACTGTACTGTTTCCTGCAAACTTTCGACCGTTATCTTTCCATACAGACTATGTGCGTTTTCAAGCACACCCAAAGCTTGGCGGGCGTCACCCTGTGCCAGCTGTATAAGCCAGTCGCGTGCATCTTTTGGCACTTTTAGTTTTGTACGCTTAATGATGTTCTCCATGTCACTCTCCTCAAGTTCTTTCAGCACAAATACACGACACCGCGACAGAAGTGCAGGAATAACTTCAAACGACGGGTTTTCTGTTGTTGCACCTATTAGTGTCAGCTCGCCACGTTCTACAAACGGCAATAAAAAATCTTGTTGTGCTTTATTAAACCGATGTATCTCGTCTATAAACAAAACCTTTGGTTTATTTGAAAACTGGAGCGCCCCTTTTTGTAATACTTTTTTTATGTCATCTTTCCCCGAATCAACAGCAGAAAGTTCGAAAAATTCTGCATCAAGTGCATTTGCGTAAATCCGTGCAAGTGTTGTTTTGCCGCTGCCCGGTGGACCCCACAGCAAAAAGGAAAAGAGATGTTTGCCCTCAATAGCTTCTCGCAAGGGCTTACCACTCCCCACCAAATGTTCCTGGCCAAAGAATTCATCCAATGCCGTAGGGCGTATTTTTGACGCAAGCGGTTCCACACATACAGTATACAAAATATGTTAGAATTATTTTTATCTATGAAAAAATATATACTAGGAGGCATTGTTGTAGTGTTGTTAGGCGGGTACGCACTCTGGAGCGCGTCACGCTCACAGACTCCTGCGCCTGTCGGCACAACGTCTATTCCTTCTGAAACTACAAATCCAGGCACTACTTCACAAGGCGCATATAAAGACGGCACCTACACTGGCAGTATTGGTAGTGCTGCACCGTACGGCAACGTTCAGGTAAAAGCTACGGTTTCCGGTGGCAAAATTAGTGCAATAGAAATGTTGGCTGTGCCACATGGCCCAGGGTACACCGACGAACTTAGTGCATCAACATTTCCAAAACTTGTACAACAAGCAATCACCGTACAAAGTGCAAAAGTTGATATTATTTCGGGCGCAACACAAAACAGCGAAGGCTTCACTCAGTCACTCGCCGCAGCACTCGCTACTGCAAAAAACTAATATTTATGCGCGACACTCGGCTGATAATGGGCATGCCTATTACAGTTGAAATTGTCGACAAGGAAACTGCACCAGAGACACTGGATGCAGTTTTTTTGTACTTTACAGAAGTTGATGAGCGCTTTAGTACGTATAAAGATACAAGCGAAATTTCACAACTAAACGAAGCGCTCATTGCTAATGGAGGGGCTCCACAGCACGTCGTCCGTTCCACGGACCCCCGGACTGAACAGATTCCCAGAAAGGAACCTGCGTACTCGGATTTAGCTATGAGCGAGGAGTTGAAGGAGGTTTTTAAACTAGCAGAACAAACAAAACAAGAAACTAATGGTTATTTTGATATTACAAAACCGAATGGCCAGCTAGACCCTTCGGGCATCGTTAAAGGTTGGGCAATACAAAATGCGGCCGAAATGCTACTCGCCCGCGGTGTTACAAATTTTTTTATTGACGCAGGCGGCGACATACAGTCACATGGCAAAAACTCTGGAGGTAAGGAATGGAGCGTGGGTATACGCAACCCATTTAATCAAAAAGAAATTGTAAAAATTATATATCCGCAAGGCCGCGGCATTGCAACATCTGGAAGTTACGAACGCGGAAGCCACATCTACAACCCTCACAACACTGCCGACTTATTAGCAGATATTATTAGTATTACAGTAGTGGGCCCAAATGTTTTGGAAGCCGACCGTTTTGCAACCGCAGCATTTGCTATGGGAACGACGGGGGTAACCTTTATTGAAAATCTCCCCGGTTTTGAGGCATACTCAATAGACAAAAACGGCACTGCAACCATGACTAGCGGGTTTGAAGCGCTCACAACACCAGCATGAAATATATCGACAACTTTCTAAACCGCATCACCATGTACCGTTTGGCACTGTACTACCTCTGCCTGTTGCTTGCTGCAGCAGCAGTACTCGGGGGCGTCGGTGTACTTCCGTATTCGCCTTTCGCCATACTTTTTTCGGCAGCACTTATAACCGCAGTGTGTTGGGGCACAAACGAAGCGTTTGCACGCGCATGGAAGGTTACACCCAACATCGAATCGGTCTATATCACGGCTTTTATTTTAGCTCTTATCATCAGCCCTGTTTCCCCAACAGCCTTTGCAAGTTGGCCGCTGCTTATTGCTGCAAGTGTCATTGCGATGGCGTCAAAATATATTCTGGTTATAGGTAAAAAACATATCTTTAACCCCGCAGCATTTGCTGTTGTTGCCACTGCCCTACTGTTTGGAAAATATGCAAGCTGGTGGGTTGGCGGCACCCTGGCACTACTGCCGTTCGTACTTGTAGGCGGGCTACTTGTCGTACGCAAATTACAGCGCTTTGACCTGCTCTGCGCTTTTGCCGCAGTAGCCGCAGTTGGTATAAGTGTTACGTTTTTGCCACAAAACCCACTACTGTCTGTCTGGCAAACTCTACTACATTCATCACTTATATTCCTCGGCTGCATTATGCTCACCGAGCCCTTAACTAGCCCGCAGGCGCGTGTGCATCGCCTGGTGTACGGCGCTATAGTCGGATTCTTTTTTATCCCCCACGTTCATATCTTTTCCTTCTACACATCGCCCGAACTCGCGCTATTGGTGGGCAACATATACGCATACATAGTATCCCCGAGTAGTCGCCGCATACTTACACTTGTACGGTCAACACGCATCGCCGAAGGTATTTACGACTTTGTGTTTATGCCAGACACACCGCTTAGTTTTATACCCGGGCAGTATTTAGAATGGACGCTCGGTCACACAAAGCCAGACGACCGCGGCAACCGGCGTTACTTTACTATCGCCTCCTCTCCAACAGAAAAAGAATTGCATTTAGGTATTAAGGTGTACGAACCTTCAAGTACGTTTAAAAAAGCTCTACTGGCTATGCAGCCCGGTGCAACACTTTCCGTTGCGCAGCTTGCTGGTGAATTTACTCTGCCAAAAGACACAAACAAAAAACTGGTCTTTATCGCCGGTGGTATCGGCATTACCCCGTTCCGTTCTATGGTCCAGTACATGATCGATACAAAAGAGAGTCGCGATGCGATATTACTCTATTCTACAAAAACACCGAGCGAGGTTGCCTACAAAGAAGTCTTTGAAGCTGGCCGAAACGTTGGTCTGCGACCCTTCTATCTTGGCCTTATCGACACACAAACACTTATGCGCGAAGTCCCCGACTATAAAGAAAGGATGTTCTATATCTCGGGCCCGCTCGGGATGGTAACTGCATTTGAGCACACACTAAAAAGCCTGGGTGTGCCGGGCAAACAAATAAAAATCGACTTCTTCCCTGGGTTTGTGTATATTTGACATTTTATCTATTTACTGTAGTATATTTTCAGCTTTAACCGAGAGGTCTTTGAATGTCGCAGCTCTACTACCAACTCCTGCTCGAAACGGGGCACGATGAGGATATAAATTACGAAGGGTGGTTTCGTAAACCTTCCGACCTTCCTTTTCCATCGCCTATGGGGACTTCGCTCGACGTTCCTTTATTCGGCGATGACCTTTGCGTCTGCACCTACAGCCACGACAAAGGTGCCCTGTATATGTGGCTTGGCACGCCTGGCATGACGTCCGGCGAGAGTACGTTCAGGTTGCGAGTGGTAAATCTCGCGGAGGCGCGTGAAGAGCTCCTGGACGAGGGGTGGGAGGAGATGGACAAGAACGACGAGCCCATCAAGCAGCCGGAATAGGTAGCGGCCGCTTCGGTGAGACAAAAAGCCAAAGCTTCGTCTCACGACGAAGTGGCGGCTTTTTTATTTCCCTTTCGGCAAGTCCAAATGAGCAAAGGCATCACTAAAAGTGGTGCCTACTTTTTTACCGGGGTTAAAGATATTGTGTGGGTCGAAGATCTTTTTTATTTGCAAAAACAGTGCGAACATTTCAGGGCCAAACATTTTCTCGACATACGGTGTGCGGATAAAGCCGTCGTTATGCTCCCCACTAATAGAACCGTGGTACGAGAGTACTAGGTCGTACACCTTGTGCGAAAGTTCGTCTATTATTTTTGCAGTGTCTGGGTTAGCAGGGTCCACAAGCGGAATAATGTGGAAGTTCCCGTCTCCTACATGCCCGGCAACTGTGTACTGCATAGATTTTTCGTACGGTTTTAGAATGACCTCAAGTTTTGGTAAAAATTCAGAAAGTGTCCAAGGTGGCACTACAAAGTCGTCAATAAACGGTGCAGTGCGTTTGTTACGGATCTTTTTACGCAGCAGGTTAAAACTCTCACGGCGTATTGCCCAATATTTTTTACTTGCGTGTTCGTTCTTTGCAACACGGCTGCCAATATTAGGTTGTGTTTTTTTAATCTCTTCTTCTAACTCTACCGCTTTTTTAAGCGCCTCTTCTTGTGTGTCGGCACGGAACTCGACCATCAATACAAGTTTTGGGATACCGCCTGTTAGTAGCATCCACAGCTCCGGCAAAAACGAAATGCCAAGCGAGATAATCCCCGATCTCATTTGTGTTGCAAATTCAGGGAAATATTTTACTGCAAGTTTAAACGTATTGTCGTCGTATGACTCAAAGCTATCAGGCTGTTTTGCAAGCACCTGCGGTACAATCTTCCCCAACTCTGAAAGCGAGTCCAAAAACAAAATGGTCATTGCCGAGCAAGGCTGTGGGTGCACCAGCGAAAATTTTATTTTGGTGATTAGCCCGAGCGTCCCTTGCGAGCCGACCATAAGCCGCCCCAGGTTAAGCGAATTGACCCCGTCGCCCATGTCCCAGAGCGCGTAGCCGGACGAATTTTTTTCCACCTTCGGCTTCCCTGCCTCAATAACTGCCCTGTGTGTAGAAATTAGTTTTGAAACAGCGCGATATATGTCACCTTCAAAATCTTTTTTATTTAATTTTTGCTGCAGGGCGTCCCCTTCCAAATTTTTAAGTGTATACGTTTGTCCGTCGGCAAGAACAACATCAAGTTCTTGCACGTAGCGGGCAGTTTTGCCATATTTTAAATTTTTCTCCCCGCCCGAGTTGTTTGCTACCATACCGCCCACCGTGTTTATCTCGCGCGACGCGGTGTAACTTGGTAGTTCTAAGTTTTTCTTTTTTGTTTCTTTGTCAAAGTCTCGGAAGTACATCCCTGGCTCGACGACCGCGTATGCGGTCGCTCCGACCGAAGCGTCGGAGCTAAGTTCCAGCAACCTACTAAAATGTCGCGTCATATCCACAATGACCGAGTCGTTCAACGGCCCGCCCGACATGTCGGTACCAGCCGAGCGTGCGGTTAGCGATATGTGGCCGCCCGGTTTTTCTTTAATTTTTGTGGCGTATCGCACTAAAATACCGATGTCTGTTGCATCTTTTGGATGCACCACTACTTCCGGTGTAACTGCAAACAAGCTTGCATCGCGCGAATATGCCTCCAATGTTGCAGGCGCGTCTTCTACTTCACCGCGTAGTACTTTTTTAAGTTCTCCTGCAAGAGTCATATACCTCAGTATACAACAGCGCCGTATGTTGCTCTGACTATTTCAGCACGTTCCAGATATTTTGGTCCTCGCTGCCGTCAAATTTAAATACCGCAACACCTCGAACTCCTAGTTTTTTAGCAAGTGCGACTTTGTCTGCAATTGCTTGCGCGTCGCTCCACCACACAATGTTAAATGGCGGTGGCACTGATGTAGCCAATGCAGTTTGAGAATAAACGTCTGAAGGCGGCGCTGTCGTGTTACCGTTTGCAGCAACACTGCCCGGCACGCTTGCTTGGTCGGACAATGCTGCCGTGGCAGGAGTCGACTTGTAAATAAACGATAGTTCGCCTGCACTGTTTCGTGTTGGTGCTGTACCAAGCAAGGACGCGAGTTGTGTGGCGTAATTTTGGTTAAATGCCCACAAAAGTTTGTAGGTGTATCCTGCTCCATTTGGAGTTACAGAATATTCGTACCCATAGGTTGGCACGCCAATGAGTATCTTCTTTTTTGATATAGTTTTTGCCGCGAGCGTAACGATATTTTCTACCCACGAAGGGTCAGCAACTGGCACATAGGGCGCTGCACGCGCGGCATTAAGCGTTGCAGATATGTGGCCCTGGTCGTACGCCATAATCTCGACCCGGTCGCAGTATTTATTTATCGCGACATAGTCGTTGGCATATTCCGTTGCATCTGCGGGAGGTGTCACGCCAATACCATAGCGGTCCACAAGCGGCATGCGCGCTTCAATAGAGCAGTAGACCCATTTGTTGCCCATACGCTGGTACAGACCTTTTAAAAATGTAGAGAAATAGTCTTTTGTTTCGGCATGCTTTGCTTCAAAGTCGATGTCGATGCCGTCGTAACCTTTTTCTTTTACAAGTTTTGCAATTGCATCTTCGAGCGCAATACGTTTTTGGGTATTACTCAAAATTGCATGTTCCGTGTCACCGTTACCCCACATAATTGTTGGGATAACACGCACATGATTCTTTTTTGCAGCCGCCATAAACGACACCCACGGCTCGCCGTCCATGCCAGCTGCGTCGTTTAACGTGCCGTCTGTTTTCATGGTGTACACAAACGGACTTACTTCGGTCAGTTGTTTGAGGTGCGGAGTAACGTCAGCAATGCTCTCATTTTCATGCCAGTACGGCATCCATCCGCCAAATTCAAGTGCAACAGAAGGCGCTTGCGCGTGCGCAACAGTAAAACAAAGCAGGCTTAAAGCCACTGAGAATATCCATTTCATAATTTTAGTATAGCAGGCCTGTCTGCTTGCCAGACTAGCGCTTTGCTTTTGTGCGCTCCATTTCTGTGAGGCCCTGCTTACGTAGACGTACAGAGAGCGGAGTTATTTCCAAATATTCGTCTTCAACCATTACCTCGAGTCCGCGTTCAATTGTAAGTACATACGGTGGAACCAAGTTCATCGCTTCGTCGGTACCCGACGCACGCATGTTAGTGAGCTGTTTACCCTTGGTTGGGTTTACGGACATTTCTTCACCCTTCGAAGTGTTGCCAATGACCATACCCTCGTACACTTCGGTTGCAGGTTTAATATAGAGCGTTCCACGGTCTTGCAAGCTCCAAAGAGAAAAGCCGAGTGTCTTGCCTGACGCCATCGAGATCATCGAGCCAACAACACGTTTTACAATTTCCCCTGCGTACGGGCGGAACTCCAAAAAGCGTGACGACAAAATTCCTTCGCCTTTGGTGTCCAAAACAAACTGGCTGCGGTACCCAAGCAGACCGCGTGTTGGGCCTTCAAAAATCAGACGCACAGTTTCGCTGTGAGTTGCAATATCTTTCAAAATAAATTTGCGAGTTCCCAAGCGCTCGATAATTGCGCCCTGGAAGGTGGATGGCGTGTCGATAACGACTTCTTCAAACGGTTCTTGTTTTTCGCCATCTACGTCGCGGAAGATAACTTGCGGCTGGGAAACTTGCATTTCGTACCCCTCGCGACGCATGTTTTCCAAAAGGATAGCGATGTGCAACTCACCTCGGCCAGACACTTTAAACACGTCTCCTCCGCCCTGTGAGCCGCCCGCTTCGTTACCAAATTCCACCTTCAAACCAACGTTTACTTCCAACTCGCGCACCAAGCGTTCGCGGATCTGGCGTGTGGTAACAAATTTACCTTCGCGTCCTGCAAATGGAGAGTTGTTAACCAAAAAGTTAAGCGTAATTGTTGGCTCGTCAATTGCAATTGCAGGCAATGTTTCTGCAGCAGCGTTGTCGCAAATAGTTTCACCAATAAAAATGTCGGTAAGCCCTGCAATAAGTACAATGTCGCCAGCACCAGCTTCAGTTGCCTCCACTTTCTGCAAACCCTTAAAGCTAAACATTTTTATAACCTTACCACTGCGTACTTCGCCGGTTGGTTTTTTGATAATAACTGTCTGTCCAGTGGAAATTTTGCCTTCGTAGATGCGGGCAACTGCTAAGCGACCAAGGAAGTTGTCGTAGCCAAGGTTAAATGGCTGCGCGCGGAGTGGTTTGTCTTCCAAACCTTTGCCTGCAGCTGGCACATGTTCCAAAATCATATCCAACAGCGGCGTGAGGTCAGTCGACTCGTCGGTCAGTTTGCGCTTAGCAATGCCCTGGCGGCCAATTGCGTACATAACAGGAAAGTTTGACTGCTCGTCTGATGCACCAAGCTCCAAAAAGAGCTCCAACACTTGCTCTTCAGCACGTGCAGGGTCGGCGGCAGGTTTGTCGATTTTGTTTATAACAACAATTGGCTTCAGCCCAAGCTCAAGAGACTTCTTCAACACAAAGCGAGTCTGTGGCATCGGACCTTCCTGTGCGTCGACAACCAACAGCACCGAGTCGATAGAACGTAGCACGCGCTCCACTTCCGAACCGAAGTCGGCGTGTCCTGGAGTGTCGACGATGTTTATTTTGACGTCTTTATAAAAAATTGCTGCTGGTTTGGAATAGATGGTGATACCACGCTCGCGCTCGAGGTCGTTAGAGTCCATGGTGACACCTTCTTCAGCAACTCCTGTTTGGCGCATCAAAGCGTCGGTCAAGGTAGTCTTGCCGTGGTCCACGTGCGCGATAATTGCAATATTTCTGATCTCCATCTCAGTTCAGTAAGTTAATTAAAAAGGCGGGCTGCCCCGCACTCGTATATATAGAGTACCAGGAAAAATCGCCCTATGCAAATAACCCCTTACGCGTTGTCGCCTTTGATCATCTTTATTGCTTCCCCAACGGTTGTCATAAACTGCGCAGGGAAAATAATAGTTGAGTTTTTCTCGACACTGATTTCAGCCATGGTTTGCAAGGTACGCAACTGGAGCGCTACGGGGTGCTTGCTGATTATGTCAGCCGCCTCGCCGAGCTTTACTGCTGCCTGGAACTCGCCTTCGGCTGCGACAATTTTTGCACGGCGCTCGCGTTCTGCCTCGGCCTCTTTTGCCATGGCGCGCTGCATGTTGTCGGGCAATGTAATGTCTTTAATTTCTACCGCCGTAACCTGCGCACCCCACGGTTCGGTATGAGTATCAATAACTTCTTTTATCTGTGTGTTGATGTCCGCAGTCTGCGAAAGCAACTGGTCCAGCGTAAACTGCCCCACAACATTGCGAACGGTTGTTTGGCTAATCTGGTTGACCGCGCTGTACACATCTTCAATAGCAACAACTGCTTTTTGCGGGTCGGTAATGTGATAGTAGGCTACCGCAGCGATGTCGATGGAAACGTTGTCTTTGGTGATAATCTTCTGCGACGGGATGTTCATTGTAATGGTGCGCAGCGTCACCTTGGTCATCATTTCAAATAGCGGGATAAGGATGATAAGCCCTGGGCCCCGGACCCCGGTGACTTTGCCTAGGAAAAATATAACGCCCCGGTCGTACTCTTTGACGATACGCAACGACAAAAACAGGAAAATAATAACCAGCGCAAGGATGATATACGTCATACCTCTAGTATAGCATTTTGGCTTTTATAGGAGTGTTTTAACTTGTTCCATAATAGTGCGCTCTATTTTGCCTTCAAACATGCGGAGCATGAGCGGGAGTTTGGCATCGATAACAAATTCTTTTTCTTCAACAAGCAGCGTACCGGTGATATGCATTTTTTGTGCAGTAAATGCGAAGGTAAGTGTGTTCCCTGCCCATTCTTCTTGTTCCATTTCTACTTGGCCCGCCATCTGCGGGCGTGCAGCTTCCAAACTAGCTTTTACTTTTGTAACGGCTTCTTCTTGTGTAAATTTGTGTGGAATTTTTAGATGCATATACAGCAGTATATAAAGTTGCGCGCCGGCATGCTAGCATGCGCTCATGAAAGACACTGGGGAGATAGTGTGGGACGTATGTGTTATAGGCGGCGGTCCTGCTGGCATGATGGCAGCCGGTCAGGCGGCGGCTCTTGGCGCACGTGTCGTGTTACTTGAGAAAAACACCACACTTGG
This sequence comes from Candidatus Adlerbacteria bacterium, assembly GCA_026397405.1. Lineage (GTDB taxonomy): Bacteria > Patescibacteriota > Minisyncoccia > Phycocordibacterales > SBAW01 > GWA1-54-10. The sequence goes on from JAPLUW010000002.1 coordinate 133,627, forward strand.
CAAAAAGTTGCTTATTACAGGAGGCGGCCGTTGCAATGTCTGCAACGGAGAAGAAGATGTTCGGAAACTGCTTTCCAAATTTAAGGGCAGTGACAAGTTTTTATTTTCTGCGTTTTCCCAGTGGTCCACCAAAGACACGCTCGACTTTTTTCACACCCGCGGGATGGACACAAAAGTAGAAGCACTGCTGCGTGTCTTCCCCGCAAGCAACACCGCACAGTCAGTATGGGACGTACTCGTACAAAATTTAAAAAAACATGATGTTACAGTACTTTCTAACTCACCCGTTACAAGCATACAAAGCAAAGACGGCGAAGTTGTTTCAGTAACTCTTAAAAATAAAAAAGAGATATTGGCAAAGAAATTTATTGTGGCAACCGGCGGCAAATCTCGCCCCGAAACCGGCTCGACAGGTGAGGGGTACGAGTGGCTTAAAGAGCTAGGCCACAATGTAACTGGTACAAACGCTGCATTGGTACCCCTGGCAATTAAAGACATGTGGGTCAAAAAACTTGCAGGCGTGAGTGCACAAGATGTAAAAATAACTACATTTCAAAATAATGTAAAACAGAACGTGCAGTTGGGTAAAATACTTTTTACCCACGTAGGTGTAAGCGGGCCAACAATTTTAAATATGAGCCGCGACATTGGCGAGTTGCTCAACTACGGCGACGTGAACGTTGAAGTAGACTTCGCGCACGCTTTAGGCTATGACGCACTTAATACAAAACTGCAAGAAGTATTTGCCAAAAACGATAAGAAAAAACTAAAAAACTCACTAAGCGAACTACTCCCCACCGCAGTAGTGTCAGTACTTCTTGAGCTGGCAGGCATCGACGGCGATGTCGAATGCAACAGTGTCACACGCACCACGCGCCTGGCATTGCTCAAGGCAATTAAACATGCGTCTATGGATGTAGACAAACTCCTCGGGTTAGAAAAAGCTGTCATAACGTCGGGCGGCGTCGACCTAGAAGAGGTAGATTTTAAAACCATGCAGTCACGCCTTTTCCCTAACCTCTACCTTGTAGGCGACATACTAAACATAAACCGACCCTCAGGCGGCTACAGTTTGCAGTTGTGTTGGACAACCGGCCATGTCGCCGGCACACACGCAGCCCTCGGCCATAGCCCTACGGGCGAGGCACAAAAATAATTATTTTTCCAGGTCGAGCACTTCGTCAATGCGAATCTGCGAGACAAATTCAGGTACGTGGCTGACAAGTATCATCGCACCTTCGTAGTTGGTCAGTGCTTCGGCAATAACCGGCAAGTGACGGAAGTTCATGTGGTTGGTCGGTTCGTCCAAAATTAAAAGTCCTGGGCGCAGTAGTACAAGGCGTGCAAATGCAACGAGGCCTTTTTGACCTTCAGACAAGTTGCCAATTTTTGTATGCACAAGTTCGCCGGTTATTAAAAAACCCGCCGCAACACTGCGCAGATTTTCTTCAACCAGACGCTCCATCACTGCACCCAGTTCCTGGTGAACAGTCTTGTCGAAGTCGAGGTTAGAAAAATCTTGGCGGTAGTACCCAACACGCACACCTTTTGCTATCTCTGCGCCTTTTGCAGTGCCGTTTGCAATAGACTCGAGCAGTGTTGTTTTGCCGATACCGTTAGGGCCCTGCAGCTGCAAGTGTTGGTTTTTCTTAAGCGACATCTCTGTCTTGCGCTGTGTTGCTTTGTGGTTTTTGATAACTGCAAACGACGTAATATTTAAAATGTCGCCGATAAGGTCGGGCTGCGAGGGGATAACAAACGACCGGATAGTTTTGTCTTCCTTCCGGACGTCAACCTTTTCTTCTTCCAACTCTTCGGCTTTTTCACGCATGCGCTTTGCAACCATACGCATCTGCCCTCCCTTGTTTGCAAAAAAGTTTGCCTTGTCTTTATTTTCTTGTATTTCTTTTGCGAGCAGGGCGTTTTTTCTATTTTCTTTCTCAATTCTGGCGCTGATGTCTGCAACCACGTCAAAATAGTTACCGACGTATTGCTCCACCTTGTGAGTATGTACATCTAGGTACAACACGCCCTGGGTAAACGCATTCAAAAATTCTGCATCGTGAGAAATAACGATGACCGTCTTTTTATAGTCAACCAAAAACTTTGTCAGGTGCGCAATACCAGCTTTGTCGAGATTGTTTGTAGGCTCGTCCAACAACAATAAGTCTGGGTCTTGTATCAACGCCGACGCAAGCAACAGTCTAGCCTGCTGGCCACCCGAAAAGGTCTTTATTATCTTGTCGTGGTCGGCGACCAAATGCACTGCTTCAAGCACACGGTCGATGCGCGGGTCGATGTCATACACTTTTTTAGGAAATACTTTTTGGAAAAAGTCGCGTACGGAAAGTTCCATATCTTCGCGAGGTATAACCTGGCGGGCCGTCCCCACACTCAAACCTTTGGTGATATTAATAACTCCACTTTCGGGCTTTATCTCACCCATAATCAATTTAAAAATTGTGCTCTTCCCTGCACCGTTTTGACCCATGAAGGTAATCTTGGTGCTTTTGCGCACGTTAAAATTTACCTCATCGAGGATTTTTTTCTTCGGGCCAAAGTCAAACGAGACCCCTTCAAAACGAATTATTGTTTCTCCGCGCGGCATCTCACTAACGTACCGTATTTTTGCAGAAATTGAAAGGAGTTTATGGTTTCCCTCGGCCGCGTCCGTCCTACGGGCGAGGTTTTTTTACAATCAGTTTTGCATCGTCTGCGACACGCCACAAGTACCACGACGCGGCCGAAGCATGCGCGCGCCACGGTTTTGCCAATGTTTCCATCTGTGTGGGAGTGGGAAGTTTTTTTAACCCGTATACAATCTGGAACCCTTTCTGAATCCCTAGGTCCCCTGTCGGCAAAATGTCAGGGCGGTTAAGTGTAAATATCAAAAACATATGCGCCGTCCACACACCAATACCTTTCACTTGGGTTACGTGCGCGATAACTTCATCGCTCGTCATTTTTTTAAATGCACGGTGCTTAATAGTGCCGTCTGCAAATTTTTGTGCCAAGTCTTGGATATACGTAGCTTTTTGTCCAGAAAGCCCTGCTCCGCGGAGTTTTATAAACCCCATTGCAGACACTTCCTCCGGTGTGGGGAATTTTTTGCCGGGGAAAAGTTCGGTAAACCGTTTAAAGATAGTCGCCGCAGCTTTGCCCGACACTTGCTGGTACACAATGGAACGTATAAGGGCCTCAAACGGCCGCGCTTCCCTGCCCAGTTGGGCGGGACCGTAGGCTTTTATAAGCGGCGCAAAACGCTTGTCCTTTGCAAGGATTTTTATTGACGCTTCGTATGCCATGCGTAGAGCGTAATAGCAGCAGCCGCTGCAACATTTAGTGATTCGGCTTTTGGCTCAATTGAAATAGAAAGTACGCGGTCACAAATTTGTGCGGTTTTTTGCGGCAGACCTTTTGACTCGTTACCCAATATAAAAAGAGCTGGAGCGGTAAATTCTTCTGCGTCCAATGTATTTTTCCCTTCCCCTGCCAACCCGTACACGCGGAACCCGCGCTTTTTTAAGTCTGCAACTGTTTGTTGAATGTTATCAATTGAAATAAGAGGCAATGTAAACGCCATCCCAGCCGACGCCTTAATAACCGCACCTGTAACCGGCGACTGTTTGCTGCCCGGCAACAATACTGCCGACGCACCAAAGGCCGCAGCCGAGCGGATTACCGCACCAACATTGTGTGGGTCTTGCACTTCGTTTAACAATACTAACGACTGTTTTTGTTTTCCTACATTGTGTAAAGGGTTGTTGACCCACTGGTCGTACGGCACAACTAACTCTGCCAGCGAAACAAGCGCGATAGCGCCTTGGTGTGGCGCACCGCCTTCAACCCACGACGATGCTTTGCGTGAGTCTAGCTCTTCAACTATGACACCCGTTTGTTTGGCAAGCTGGCGGAGCTTTTGGTCGTGCATCTCGCGCGCAAAATACACACGGCGCAGCGCCCTAGGTGCATTTGTAAGGGCTTCGCGCAATGCGTGCCTGCCGTAAATATAGATTTTATTCTGTTTCACTACTCTGCTACCGTAACACTAATGAGCATAACTGGCGAGAGGGGGCGGTCGTGCGAATCAGTCGCGACATTGTTTATTGCCGTTACTACATCCATACCCTTTGTGACTTTACCAAAGACGGTATAACCAGAGTCGAGGTTGTGGTTGTCGACTGCGTTGATAAAAAACTGGCTGCCCTGGGTATTGGGGCCAGAATTTGCCATCGCAATAGAGCCGGCAACATTGCTGTTGTTTGAACTTATTTCGTCATTAAATTTGTAGCCCGGGCCCCCTGTACCCCACAGCCCCTGTTTAGAGTCGTCCTTTGTAAGCGGGTCGCCACCTTGGTCCATAAAACCTTTAATAACGCGGTGGAATTTTGTCCCATCATAAAACCCAGCCTGTGCAAGTTTAATAAAGTTTGCAACTGTGTTTGGTGCGTTCTGTGGGAAAAATTCGAGCGTGATATCTCCTTTGTTTGTGTGCAGTGTTGCGTGCATAATTTTCTTTGGTGAATTAGTAGTAGTGACCGGTGGTGTACTTACTGTAGCTGCAGACGTGGTAGGCAGAGAAGCTTCTGGAGTAGTGGTTGCTACTTGCGTATACGTATCTACAGTAGAACTTGTAGGCGGCGTACTCGACAAAAACCAATATCCCCCACCCAAAATAATAATAGCCCCTGCAAGACCTGCAACTATTTTCAACATACGACTAGTATACCAAAAAATACTCGTCTATCTGTATTTTTATACAACCGTGATGACCGCAGGAGTTTCGGCAAGTTGGCGAGTTTTTTCTGCCAGCTCGTTTTCTAATTCCTTTTTTTGAGCTTTTAGCACCGACACATACATGTCGTCTTTGATAAAACTCGGGAGTAACACAAGCAATGCGATAGCGACGCCACTCAGCACTGCTGCAAACAATACAGTTGAAAGGGAACCCGACATCTGCCACGCAAAAAACGTTACCGTGATAGGCATCGCATTTTCTAAAATAAACAAGACCGAAACACCGCCCAAGATAATACCGACGATTAGAAAAAATATCATAGACCTACATCGTACCTACTTCTTCATGAACATTGGGTGAAGAATCGTACAGGCACATCACCAACCGCCTGACGCCCCGCCGCCACCCGAGCGGCCACCGCCAAACCCTCCGAAGCCGCCCCCTCCACCACTACCCCCACCTCCTATCCACCAAGGGATTATTGCCCCAGTGCTTTTTGCAGCGTTGTAATGCTTGGAAACAAGGTAGTCAAACAAGAGTCCTAGGCCAACAAGTACCGCAGTAAGTAATGCACCCCACAACACCGCAAACCCAAGTACCGCCCACACACCAGCACCGAGCACGCCGCCAACTACCCCGCCTGCCCACCAGGACTTGCTGCGTGCAAAAATTGCCGCAAGCCACTGCAGCGCAAAAAACAATACTGCAAACGCAATCTCAATTCCATGTGCAGTTACGGAGAAACCTGGCCCTGCACTACCCGCGCCAGTATATTCATTTTGTGTTGCAAGAATAATGTCGCCCACAGCAGTAGCAACACCCGCATCATAGTTTCCCGCTTTTAAGTTTGGTGTAAGGTCGTTTGCAATAATCCGTGCAGCCACGCTGTCGGGAAGCGCGCCTTCCAAACCGTAACCGACTTCGATACGAATTTTATGTTCTTCGACAGACAACAGAAGTAAGACACCGTTGTCTTTTTCTTTTGTGCCGATACCCCACTCTTTGTACAGTTGCACTGCATAATTTTCGACATAGTCGCCCTGCATGTTTGGTACGGTAACAACTGCAATTTGGTTCGACGTAGACGCTTCGAAGTTTTTTAATTGGGCATCAAGTGCTTGCACGGTCTCTGCCTTGAGTACATGGGCAAAGTCGTTTACATACCCGCTTGGGTTCCCCGGCGATGTGTACGCAAATGCAGGCGTCGCAAAGGAGCATAACAAAACTCCAATGATGCCGAAGTGAAACTTTTTGCGGTTCGTCAGAATCCGATCAAAAAGTTTCGCGCAGGCTCTCACCATATTAGAAGTTTACTGTCGGAGGAGTTGCTGCTGCAGCGTCAGCTTTGAACAATGTGCGTGGAGCGAAGCCAAATAGTTTTGCTACCATCGAGCCTGGGAACGTTTGTACATTTATATTGTATGCAGCAACTGTGTCGTTGTAACGCATACGTTCAACTGCAACGCGGTTTTCTGTACCTGAAAGTTCGGCTATCAAACTCTGTACCGTGTCTATAGACTTGAGCTGCGGATAGTTTTCCATAACGACAAGCAAACGTGCCAACGAGCCTTCAACCTGGTTAGCGGCAGCGGCCCGTGTTTCGGGAGTTTGTGCGCCCGCATACTGAGTGCGAGCCTCTGCTATAGCACCAAAGACAGCAGTTTCCTGCTTCATCGCACCTTTAACCGAGTTCACCAAGTTTGGAATAAGGTCAAAACGGCGCTGGTACTGCGACTCGACTTGCGCCCACTGCGTGTCGACTGCAACATTTCCTTTTATTAAGGTGTTGTATTTTGACAATCCAAACAAAACTACCAAAACAATAATAATGCCGACGATAACTGGCCACGTAAACCATCCTCGCACTTTTGTAGTATCCATATGGAGTAAGTATAGAAGACGCACAGCAGTATGCAAGCTTATTTTCTGTTTGTGTTTTATATGTTTCTTTAATACAGTTGCTTCGGTATTTAGTTCCACTTCACTTGTAACCTAAGGAGGCTCACATGGCCAGCGAACAGATGACGTATGCAGGTACTGGTGTCCAATACGAAATTCTGGATTTCTTCAAGCGAGCTGCCCAAACGGCTGCCCGCGAGACCGCCGGAAACATTGATAGGCTCAACGGTGGAGAATTCAAGGAGTTCAAACCGAGCCGTGGCGAGAGTGCCTACATCATCGAAGCGGCGAAGAGCTACTTTGCCCATGTTGAAGAAGGCTTGGGCACGAAGAATCTCGTGGCCGATGCAATGTACAAGCTCACCGGTAAGTCGTTTTACGATTATATCGCCCAGGACACTGTGGCTATGATCGTTAACGATATGATCACGACGGGTGCTTTGCCGCTTTCGGTGGCGATGCACTTGGCCGTCGGCGAATCCAGTTGGTTCGACGACACGCGGCGCAGCAGTGACTTGATAACTGGCTGGAAGAATGCGTGCGATATGGCTGGATGTGTCTGGGGCGGCGGCGAAACACCAACGCTCAAAGACATGCTGTTGCCAGGCGTTGCCCTGCTCGCTGGTTCCGCGGTGGGTTTGGTAAAGCCAAAAGGGCGACTCATCCGTGCCGAGAATATTCGACATGGAGACCGTATCATTCTTATCGAGAGTTCCGGCATTCATGCCAACGGGCTCACGATGGCGCGGAAAATTGCCGAAAAGCTGCCGCGAGGGTATCTTACGAAACTTCCCGACGGCCGCACGTATGGCGAGACATTGCTTGATCCAACGCATATCTATGTCAGGTTTGTTGAAGCATGTTTGGATGCCGGCGTGGACATCCATTACGCGGTCAACATTACGGGCCATGGTTGGCGTAAGTTAATGCGCGCACCTCAGCCGTTCGAATACGTTGTTCAACACCTGCCGGACAAACTTCCTATTTTCGATTTCATCCAGAAACACGGTCCTGTGTCGAAGGAGGAAATGTACGGCAACTTCAACATGGGAGCAGGTTTCGCACTCTATATTCCCTACGGCCACATGCAGCGCTTCATGGCAGTTGCGGGCAGACACCATTTCAAGACCTGGGATGCCGGAATTATCCGCGAAAGTTTAGAGAAAAAGGTCTCTATCAGACCTCTGGGTCTCGAGTACGCCGCAGACACACTTGCCGTCCGCTGAATCAACGTCCCGTCGCAGCAATACGGCGGTTTTTTTATTTAAAAAATAAACGACCACCGGCCTTAGGGCCGGTGGTTTTGTAAGCGCCCGCAAGCGGGCAATTAGGTAATAAGGTTGAACAAACTCTGTTGTTCTACCTGATTGTGATGCTCTTGATGTTTGACGTAGCGACGGATGATGTGCTCGTCGATACCGATGCTCGAGGCAAAGTAGCCTCGTGCCCACAATGAGTTTGTTTCGTAGATGCCCTTGGTGCGTTTAATCTTTTTCTTGAGCCAAGCTGAAGACTTGCCCTTCAGGATTTGCATGATGTAGGAAACAGAGTCTCTGGGTGTTCCAAGCAGAACTAAGTGCACATGATCTTCCTGCACATTCAGCTCCATGATTTCCCAGTGTTTCCACTTGGCGATGGTTTCGAATATACGAGTCAGTTCCTGCTTTACCTTCTGGTCTCCCAACACCTTGCCTCGATACTTTGGTGTCCAGACCAAGTGATATTTTAGCTCATAGAAACAATGCGAAAGAGAACGTATACTACGTCTGTGCTTCGTGGACATATTAGTGGTATGTCTTAATTGCTAAAGCCGCTGCTCCCGCAGCGGCTTTTAGTATGGCATCGCCTTCAAACGTACACTCCGGCTAAAGCCGGAGGTTTTTAGGGATAAGAAAAAGC